>NZ_CP098252.1:600000-1200000 GCF_027116575.1 Oxalobacter aliiformigenes
GATGACGGGCTGTGGAATCCCGGCTTCGTTCAGGTGGATGGATTTCAGTGATTGTTGCAGGAGCCGCTGACCGAGTTTGATAGAGTCGGCCTGATTGACCGAGCGCAGATAACTTCTGATGCGTGAACGGGCTTTTCCTGTCTTGACGAATTCCAGCCAGGACGGTGTCGGATGAGCGTTGGGCGATGTAATGATTTCGACGATATCGCCATTTTGCAGTTCTGTTCTCAGCGGAACGACACTGTTATTGATCTTGACCGAAGCGGTATGGTCGCCGATATCAGAATGGATATTGTAGGCAAAATCCAGCGCGGTTGCGGTCCGGGGCAAAGCGATGATTTTGGACTTCGGGGTGAAAACATATACGGAGTCCTTGAAAAGATCGACTTTGATATGTTCGATGAATTCGGTGGAATTGCCGGTTTGCTGCTGAATGTCCAGCAGGGACTGGAGCCAGCCCAGACTGTTTTTCTGAAGATCGGTCAGGGATTCGTTTCCTGTCTTGTACAGCCAATGGGCGGCGATGCCTGTTTCGGCGACATGATGCATATCCTGCGTTCTGATTAAGAAATCAACCGGATCGCCGTACGGACCGACTACGGTGGTATGCAGTGACTGGTAATTGTTCAGTTTCGGTATGGCGATGAAATCCTGTATCTTGCCCGGGATGGGTTTGTATAATGCATGCAGAATGCCCATAGCCATATAACACTGCGGAATGCTGTCCACGACAATCCGGAAACCGTAGATATCCCGTATTTGCGAAAAGGGAAGATTCTGGCTGCGCATGGTGCGGTATATGCTGTACAGGGTTTTTTCGCGGCCATAGATTTCGGCATGTATACCGTTTTCTTTCAGGGCGTTGCTGACAGCCGAATGTACTGTTTCAATGAGGGAGCGGCGGTCGCTTCGCGAAGCTCTTACGGCTTTTAAAAGTGTTTCGTGACGGAAAGGGTGCAGATTGTAAAATGACAGATCCTGCAATTCACGGAAGAGCTTGTTGATGCCAAGACGGTAGGCGATCGGGACATAGACTTCCATGGTTTCGAGCGCGATACGGTGACGTTTGGACAGGGACATGACATCCAGTGTCCGTATATTGTGCAGGCGGTCCGCCAGTTTGACCAGGATGACCCGGACATCGCGGGCCATTGCCAGCAGCATTTTCCGGAAATTTTCGCCCTGCGCGTCGACATAGGTCTTGAACTGGAGTTTTTCCAGTTTTGACAGGCCGTCGACCATTGCCGCAACCGGGGCACCGAACCGTTCGATCAGCTCTTCCAGCTTGACTCCCTGATCCTCGACTACGTCATGCAACAGCGCCGCCATAATGGCCTGGGCGTCCAGTTTCCAGTCGGCACAGATTTCTGCAACGGCCAGAGGATGGGAAATGTAAGGTTCCCCCGATTTCCGGAATTGTCCCAGGTGTTTTTCATCGGCGAAACGGAAAGCGTTTCGTATCTGCTTCATTTCGCCTGGAGAAATATAACTCTCCAGTTTTTTTGACAAATGGGAAAAAGTGACTATTTCGGGTTTCGGGGGGGATACTATGAGACCGGTACTGTCAATCTGGTTAACAGGCCAAGAAGAATAACTGAGATCAATTTTATGATCCAAATTGCTTTCAGATGGCGTTGTGGTCATTTGTGTATCCATTGTATTGATGGCAGCACTTGCCAAACAAGACAGCAGGAAAATATGTCCTGTTCCCGATATGTCCCGTTCCTGTCATGGAACCGGCATTCAGCTCGGTACTTTTTTCAGCATTTCCAGACCGATTTTTCCTGCCGCGATTTCGCGCAGTGCCAATACCGTCATTTTGTCCTTCGCCTCGACTTTCGGGGTATGCCCCTGCAACAACTGGCGGGCACGATATGTCGCGCAAAGGGTCAGTTCAAAACGGTTCGGAATTTCTTTCAAGCAATCTTCTATAGTGATACGGGCCATTTTCTATCCTGCAAATATAATCCGGATTTCATTTTACAAACCAGTGCTGCACGGGATGCCGAATTGGGCAAACAATTCCCTGTTTCTGATCGCCTGCCGGCTCATTCTGCATCTTGCCGTTTCGACAATTGCAGCCAGTTTGGCTAATGCCAGATCGAAGTCATGATTGATGATAACATAATCGCATTCGGATGCATGCCTGATCTCCTCGCCGGCAGCTTCAATCCGTTGTTTTATGATTTCTGGGGAGTCCTGTCCCCGTTTGTTCAGCCGTTCTTCCAGTGCGGAAATCGATGGCGGCAGAATGAAAACGCTGACCGTTTCGGGAAAAAGCCTGCGGATTTGCCGCGCGCCCTGCCAGTCGATTTCCAGCAAGGTGTCGTATCCGGCATTCAGCTGATTCATAACGGATACTCTTGATGTTCCGTAATAGTTTCCGTGTACGGTGGCATGTTCGAGGAACTCGCCCTGTTCAAGCCTTTTTTTGAAATCTTCAACCGTCGTGAAGTGATATTCACGCCCGTTTTCCTCACCCGGACGGGGTGGCCGGGTGGTATGCGATACGGAGAGATGCAACGAGGGGTCTTTCCGGATTAATGCAGCAAGCAAGGACGATTTCCCGGCTCCGGAGGGAGCGGTCACGGTAAAAAGCGAACTGCCTGCAAAAGATGGTGCGATTTGTGTCATTGGGAGCGGTTTTTCAGAAAACGGAAGCGGTTTGTCCGGAAATGCCTTACCAGAATTGCCACCACGGGTTTTCCTTGGCGTTGCCGCCATAAGGGATTTTGCTGTCAGGGTAATTCTGTTTGAAAATGCGGTTTGCATCGTTGCTCAGATCGTAAAGTCCCAGTTTCTTGTACGATTCGGCGAGGATGTATAATGCTTCTTCAACGACGAAGGAATCCGGATAATTGCTGATGGCGCGTTGTGCACGGTTTGCCGCTGCCAGATAGGCGCCGCGGCGGTAGTAGTATTTGGCTACATGGATTTCATATTTTGCCAGCATCGTGACCAGATATTTCATGCGGTATATGGCGTCTTTTGAATAGACACTGTCCGGATACCGGGTGACCAGCAGCTTGAAAGAGTCGAAGGCGTCCTGCGCCGCTTTCGGATCTCGTTCGGAGAGATCCTGACGGAAAGCGAAATTCAGCAGGCCGACGCGGTCATTGAAGTTGATCAGCCCGCGCAGATAGTACATATAGTCGATGTTCGGATGATTGGGATGCAGCTTGATGAAACGTTCAACGGCTGCCAGTGCCTGTGCCGGTTCGTTGTCGCGATAATAGGCATAGGCGATATCGATCTGGGCCTGCTGTGCGAAAACACCGAAAGGATAGCGGGATTCGAGTTTTTCGTAATATTCAATCGCTTTTTCATAGTTGCCGGACCGCATTTCATCCTTCGCTTCGCGATACAATTTGCCTGCCGGCCAGGATGCCGTTTCATCTATTTTTTCAGGTAGCAGACCGCAAGCGGCCAGTGAAACAGCCAGTAAAAAAAGGGCAAGAAGTTTTAACAAATTCTTTCGCATAATATTTGCAAACGGCGGATTGGCCTGGAAAAACGTTTAGTTTCAGAATTATAGCCGATAGGACTCAATGTGACTGAAAAACCGGACAGCTCGTACATAAACCGTACTGAAACGGATGAAGCAGAGATATTAACAGAACAGGAACCGGTTCGGTTTGTTTTGTCCCTTGAAGAAGGCGGAAAACGGCTGGACAAAATTGTGGCAGGGCGTCTGGAACAGTATTCCCGCAGCCGTATCCAGCGCTGGATAGAAAAGGGCCATGTCACGGTCAATGGCAAACCCGCACAGGCAAAACAGACGATGGTCGGAGATGAAGAGATCGTGGTTTTTCCCCAGCTTGCCGAGGAAGAACTTGCATTTGCACCTGAACCGGTCGAATTTCCCGTTGTTTTCGAAGATGACGATATGGTGGTTGTCAACAAGCCGGCAGGTCTGGTTGTACATCCTGCTGCCGGTAACTGGTCCAAAACGCTGTTGAATGGCCTTTTGTTCCGATACCCGCAAAGCGTTTCCGTTCCCAGGGCCGGGATTGTTCACCGGCTCGACAAGGAGACGAGTGGTCTCATGGTTGTGGCCAGAACGCTTGAGGCGCAAACGCATCTTGTCAGACAACTGCAAGCCAGAACGGTCAGGCGGGAATATCTGGCGCTGGTATGGGGCGAAGCGCCTGAGTCCGGTACGATCGACCAGCCTGTCGGACGGCATCCGAGAGACCGGATCAAAATGGCCGTTTTGCAGACGGCTTCAGGGAAACCGGCGATTACCCATTACCGGCGCCTTGAAACGGGAGTTTGTCATGGCAGTCCGGTCAGCCTGATAAAATGTCGTCTTGAAACAGGGCGAACTCATCAGATCAGGGTGCATATGCAATTTGCCGGCCATCCCCTGGTGGGCGATCCGCTTTATGGAAAATCCCATCTGGCGTCCGTTTTTCATCGGCAGGCATTGCATGCTTTCAGGCTGGGACTCGTGCATCCTTCAAGCGGCCGCCCCTGTGAATGGATGGCGTTGCTGCCGGATGACATGAGGAACCTGCTGAACCAGTCGATGATTTCCGAAAGGGAGCAATGGTATGAATCCGATTATTCCTGAATGGCCTGTACCCGATTGTGTCAAGGCTTTTTCGACCTTGCGTGATGGCGGTTTCAGCCTTTCGCCCTATCATGGCGGCATATCGGGTACCGGAGGGTTGAATTTCGGATTGCACGTCGGCGACGATCCGGTGAAAGTGCGGGAAAACAGGGCTCTTCTGAAAAAGATGCTTCCATCGGAACCTGTCTGGCTCAATCAGATTCATGGCGTCAATGTCGTCGATGCGGCAAAATGTGCCGGGGCGCCCGATGCGGATGCTTCATATACTTCTGCGAAAAATGTCGTATGCGTGGTCATGACGGCGGATTGTCTGCCTGTCCTGTTGTGCGCGTCTGACGGAATGGTTGTGGCTTCTGTCCATGCCGGCTGGAGGGGACTGGTAGCGGGTGTGCTGGAAAAAGCGGTCGAGGCAGTCCGGAAAATAAGCGGTTCGGAGATTATGGCATGGCTGGGGCCTGCGATCGGTCCCGATGCATTCGAGGTCGGAGAGGATGTCAAAATTGCTTTTGTCCGGAAAGACAGACGGATGTCCGCGGCCTTCAAGCGGAATGGAACGAGGGACGGAAAATATCTGGCCGATATTTATGCACTTGCCAGACAGATTTTGAACGGAGTGGGTATTGTCCGGATTTATGGCGGCGATTTCTGTACCGTATCTGATCCGGGACGTTTTTATTCCTACCGCAGGGATGGTGTGACGGGAAGGATGGCGACAGGGATATGGATAGCTTCGTAGAAGCTGTTTGAATGCCATGGCGTTTTCCATGTCGCGGGAAAGTGTTATAAACAGTCATTTCGTTTCGGTCGTGCCGGAATTGCCACATCCGGTATCGCCGGACCAATGGGCGGAATGAAGTGTGTGGCGAATCAGTGAGTGAAAATGGATAAACGGAGAACGATCGGGTTTGTTTCGCTGGGGTGCCCCAAGGCACTGGTCGATTCGGAAAGGATTCTGACGCGATTGCAGGCGGAGGGGTATGAAACGGCGGAAACTTATGAGGATGCCGGTCTGGTGATCGTCAATACGTGCGGTTTTATCGATGCAGCGGAAATGGAGTCGCTGGAAGCCATTGCCGAGGCGCTTGAAGAAAACGGAAAAGTGATTGTCACCGGGTGTCTGGGCGCCAAAAAGAACAGCCAGGGAGCGGGATTCATCAAAAGTGTCCAGCCGAAGGTGCTGGAAGTGACGGGGCCGGATTCTGTACAGGAAGTGATGGATGCGGTTCATCGTCATTTGCCGCGTCCGCATGAGCCGTTTATCGATCTGGTCCCTCCGGCCGGGATCAAACTGACGCCAAGGCATTATGCCTATCTGAAAATTTCCGAAGGATGCAGCCATCATTGTACTTTTTGCATCATTCCGGATCTGCGGGGCGATCTGGTGTCTTATCCGGTCGGCAAGGTGCTGGATGAGGCGGAATTGCTGTTTAAATCAGGAGTGAAAGAGCTTCTGGTGATTTCACAGGATACGGGGGCATACGGTCTCGATATCAAGTTCAGGACAGGATTTTGGGGCGGAAGACCGGTCAAAACCCATGTGACGCAACTGACCGGGCAGCTTGGTCGTCTGGCGCGAAAATATGGCGGTTGGGTTCGGCTGCATTACATTTACCCCTATCCGCATATTGATGATCTGATTCCGATAATGAATGAAGGCGGGGTTCTGCCGTATCTGGATGTTCCATTCCAGCATGCCCATCCGGATGTCCTGAAACGCATGCGACGACCCGCCAGTGGTGAAAGGCATCTTGAGCGTATTGCCGCATGGCGGAAGATGTGTCCGGATATCACGATCCGTTCGACTTTTATCACCGGTTTTCCGGGGGAAACGGAACAGGAGTTCCGTTATCTGCTGGATTTTCTGAAAGAAGCGCGGATCGACCGGCTGGGGTGTTTTCCCTATTCTCCTGTCGAGGGGGCGAAAGCCAACGAATTGCCGGGAGCGGTGCCGGAGGAAGTCCGGGAGGAAAGGCGGGCTCGCCTGATGCAATTGCAGGAAGAGATTTCCTATGAACGTCTGCAGAAAAAAGTCGGAAAAACGATCCGGGTGCTGATCGATGAAACGATAAGAGGTGGCGCGATCGGCCGTTCATCTGCCGATGCGCCGGAAATCGATGGTGTTGTCTATGTCCGCAAACCGAAAGGTATGCGGCGCAAGCTGATGCCTGGTGAATTTGTCGATGTGATTGTCCGGAAAACGGACGCACATGACCTGTGGGGCGAGATGCTGCCACAATACGGAAAGATCAGTGTCATGCCATTTAAGGAAGCGGAGGTGCCGGTATGAAAAAATCCTTGTCGAAAGAAACCCTGATCAACCACTGTGAGTATGTCGCACCGGAAGGGTTTGCGGCATTTCCCGAACCGGTATACCGTGCTTCCACAGTGATATTCGACAGTGTGGAAGCCTTGCGTTCGCGGGAATGGATCGGACGGGATTCCTATACTTATGGATTGCATGGTACACCGACTACTTTTACGCTGGAGGCACAACTGGCTGAAATCGAAGGTGGAAAACATGCCGTTCTGGCGCCGAGTGGCCTTGCGGCGATCAGCATTGTCGATTTCGCTTTTTTAAAAAGTGGGGACGATGTCCTGATTCCCGAGAATATCTATAATCCGAATCGTGAGCTGGGAAACTGGCTCTCCAGGGATTTCGGCGTCGGTGTCCGTTATTATGATCCGATGATCGGAGCCGGTATTGCGGAATTGCTGAAGGACAATACACGGCTTGTCTGGACGGAAACACCGGGATCGGTCACGATGGAAGTGCCGGATATTCCCGCCATCAGCCAGGCAGCCCATGCGAGGGGAGCGCTGGTCGTTCTGGACAATACCTGGTCGGCCGGTCTGGTTTTCGATGCGTTCGGGCATGGTGCCGATGTCGTGGTTCAGGCGGCGACAAAATATCAGGGGGGTGCATCCGATCTGCTGATGGGGGCCGTCATTACCCGGGATGACGAATTGTTCCGCAAAATCAGCATGGCGCACATGAGGTTGGGAATGGGGGTCGGAGCGGATGATGCCTATCTGGTATTGCGCAGCCTGCCTTCCATGAAAGTCCGTTTCGCAAAAAGCGGTGAATCGGCCATGATCGTGGCCAACTGGCTGAAAAAGCGTCCGGAGATCAGCAAAATACTGCATCCCGCTTTCGATGATTGTCCGGGACATGATGTTTACCGACGGGATTTTACGGGATCTGGCGGTCTGTTTTCGGTTTTGTTTGATGAACGTTATACCGAAGCGCAGACCGACCGGTTCCTCGAGACACTGAAACTGTTCAAACTGGGATTCAGTTGGGGAGGAACGCACAGTCTTTCTGTACCCTATCGTATTCGTTCCGATCGTCGTGACTGGATGCAAAGAGGAAACCAGCTGATCCGTTTTTATGTCGGGCTGGAAGACCCGCAGGATCTGATTGCGGATCTTGAACAGGCAATGCGTGTTCTCGATTAAATGAGAAAGCGGCCGGGTGCCTTGGCCGGTTTTTCTTTGGGAGCGGCCGCCATTCTCAGGCGGCCAAGCAGTGTACCGGGATCATTTTCAATGACCAGCGATTCGGTATATTTTTCACGGACAAATCCTTCTTTCGCGAAATGGCCGACCAGTTCGATCAGGCAATCGTAGTAGTTGTTGACGTTATAGATACCGATCGGTTTTTCATGCAGTCCCAGTTGTGACCAGGCCGATGTTTCGAACAGCTCTTCCATCGTGCCGATTCCACCCGGAGCCGCGATGAAACCGTCGGCCAGATCGGCCATCATGGCCTTGCGCTCATGCATATCCTTGACGATGTAAAGACGTGTCAACTCTTCATGAGCCAGCTCCTTTTCCATCAGATCTTTCGGAATGATGCCGGTCACTTCTCCACCCAGACGGAGCATTTCATCGGCTAAAATCCCCATCAGACCCACTTTCCCGCCACCATAGACCAGCGCGATGTTTTCGTCGATCATTTTGCGGGCGAGCTGGCGCATGGCATCAGCGTATACTTCGGCGGCACCCGTCGAGGAACCGCAATAAATACAGATTGATTTCAACATGAATAGCTTTGTCAGGAGTTATCGAATGACCGGCGATTTTGTCAGATGGCGGGAAGAAACGACACGCCGCATCGGCCGAATGGCTGTCATCCATTTCTGTTCCAGCCAGCAATAATAAAAGCGAAACAAAGTTCCGGCAAGTCAGGCGTTGTCAATAAAAAAACACGATTTGAAAATAATGTTTTGATAAAAACTTACTTAAGGTTAGAATTATTTCGAGGATAAGGGAAATTACGAGCCTGAAAGTTTTGCGTTTTCATGTATGGACCATAAAGATGGCATGAAATATGCAAGGCAGAGGGAGTTTTTTTCTATTATCTTTTGAGGAACAGTAATGAAACCATTAAAAAGTTTTGCTTTCTCAGCTATGGCTTTGTCACTATTAATGGCTACCGGTACTGTCTCGGCCGAAAAATCGCCAGGCAAGTATTGCGATACGCCATCCCGCTGTATCAATCCCATCACCAAATACGGTGCCGTCACTTCTCCCAATTATCTGGCTTCTGTCGCCGGCCTGGAAGTATTGCAGAAAGGCGGTAATGCTGTCGATGCCGCGATTGCCGTCGCGTCGACCATGAATGTCGTTTATCCCCAAATGACGACACTTGGCGGCGACAATTTCTGGCTCATTTACAATGCCAAGACAAAAGAAGTGAAGGCATTGAATGCCAGTGGACGGGCCGGGGAATTGGCAACTATCGACTTCTACAAGAAGAAGGGATACGACAAGATCCCGTCAAGAGGTTATCTGGCCGCCAATACCGTTCCGGGTACAGTTTCCGGATGGGATGCCGCGCACAAGTATGCGCGTGCCAATATGAGCAACGCAGGTTTGCCGTGGAAAGATCTGTTTGACAGCGCGATCCTTTATTCGCAGAAAGGCTTTCCTGTCACGGCATCGCTGGCACGCTGGGAAGAAATCAACGTCGATCCGAAGGATTCCGAATTCCGGAATCTGCAGCGTTTCTCCGGATTCAAACAGACTTACCTGAAACCGGATGGTTCGCCTTACAAGGTCGGCGAAATCATGAAATTGCCCCAGCTAGCAAACACATACAAACTGATTGCCGAAAAGGGTGCCAATGAGTTCTACCGGGGATCTATCGCGAAAAAAATCGTCGCCGATCTGCAGAAACACGGCGGTGTGCTGACATTGAACGATTTCGCCAAACATACGGCTGACTGGGTTGAACCGTTGTCTGTCGATTATCGGGGTTACAAGGCTTACAATCTGCCGCCCAATACCCAGGGTATGGCTTCGCTGGAAATCCTGAATATCCTGAACAACATCGATGTCAAGAAGCTGGGTGAAGGCACCACGGATTACTATCATGTCATGGTCGAAGCGACAAAACAGGCGTTTGCCGATCGTGACAAATATCTGACTGATCCGAAGGAAGCCAAGATACCTCTGGATTTCCTGCTTTCCAAACAGCACGGCAAAGACCAGGCTGCACGCATCAGCATGAGCAAGGCTGCCGCTACGGTCAAACCGCTTGATCCGAAGGGCGATACGGTCTGGATCGGGGTTGTTGACAAGGATGGAAATGCCGTTTCTCTGATCCAGAGTATTTACCACGATTTCGGTTCGGGCATTGTTCCGGAAGGTACCGGTGTTCTCCTGCAGAACCGTGGCAGCTTCTTCTCGCTTGATCCGGCACACATCAATCACCTGAAACCGGGCAAACGGACTTTCCATACCCTGAATGCCGCCATGCTTCTGAAAGACAAGAAACCGTTCCTCGTTTACGGTACGATGGGTGGGGAAGGCCAGCCGCAGACTCAGGCTGCCATTGCTACCCGGGTAGTTGATTTCGGCATGTTCCCGCAGGATGCCGTTGCAGCACCACGCTGGCTGCATGGCAGAACATGGGGTGCCGCTTCCAACGATCTCAAGATGGAAGGTCGTATTCCTCAGGCAACGCTTGACGAAATGAAGAGACGTGGTCATCCGGTCGCTGAAGTTGACGATTACACTGATACGATGGGTCATGCCGGCGCGATCATGATCGATCCTGAAACCAATCTCCGCTACAGTGCAACCGATCCACGTGGCGACGGTCTGGCTGTCGGATATTGATTTCAAGTCGGGTTTTCCTGTTGCACAGGAAACCATGCAGAAACGGCATATGGAAACATATGCCGTTTTTTTATGCTCATGAAAATTTCAGGCAATAATGAAAAACAGGAATAGTGATATTTTGCCTTGAGGTGATGAAAAAACCGGCCGATATTGGCCGGTTTCATGTACGTACTGGAATTTAATTCTTTTGGGAAGTGACAGGCGTCAGACGGGTAAGTCCTCCCATGTAGGGTTGCAGGGCTGTCGGGATGGTGACACTGCCGTCAGCCTGCTGGAAATTTTCCAGAAGGGCGACCAGTGTACGACCGACAGCCAGACCGGAACCGTTCAATGTATGGACCAGTTCCGGACGGCCTTTTTCATTTCTGAATCTTGCCTGCATCCGTCGTGCCTGGAAAGCCTCGCAGTTGGAGACGGATGAAATTTCGCGGTAGGTATTCTGTGCCGGCAGCCAGACTTCCAGATCGTAGGTTTTTGCTGCGGAAAATCCCATGTCGCCGGTAGAAAGCGAAACGACCCGGTAAGGCAGACCCAGTTTCTCGAGAATACGTCCGGCATTCTTGACCATTTCTTCCAGTGTTTCATACGATTTGTCTGGATGGACGATCTGGACCATTTCGACCTTGTCGAACTGGTGCTGTCTGATCATGCCCCGCGTGTCGCGGCCGTAGCTGCCGGCTTCGGAACGGAAACAGGGAGTGTGAGCAGTCAGTTTGATCGGCAACTGGTCGGCAGAAAGAATTTCACCCCGTACCGTATTGGTCAGGGTCACTTCCGCTGTCGGAATCAGGTAAAGGTTTTCGCTTTCGCCGTCTTGTCCTCCTTTTCTGGCAGCGAACAGGTCTTCCGCGAATTTGGGCAGCTGGCCTGTTCCGTAAAGACTGTCGGCATTGACCATATAGGGGGTATAACATTCGGTATAACCGTGTTCCATTGTCTGGACATCCAGCATAAACTGGGCAAGCGCACGGTGCAGACGCGCCATATTCCCGCGCATGACACAAAACCGTGCACCGGTCAGTTTCGTCGCCGTTTCAAAATCCAGTCCAAGCGGAACGCCGATATCGACATGATCTTTCACTTCGAAATCGAATACTCTCGGGGTACCGACCCGCCGGACCTCGATATTGGCCGATTCATCCGCACCGACAGGGACCGATTCATGAGGGAGATTCGGGATAGTGAGCATGAATTCGGACAGTTTCGCCTGCAGTTCAGATAGGGCCGTTTCGTTGGCTTTCAGCTTCTCGCCGATACCTCCCACTTCCGCCATGACGGCAGAAGTGTCTTCTTTTTTGCTTTTCAGAATGCCGATCTGTTTGGAAAGGGCATTGCGTCGGGCCTGCATTTCTTCAGTTTGTGTCTGAAGCTGGCGGCGCTGTGTCTCGAGTGCATTGAATGTGGCTACATCGAGTTCGAAATTACGGGGTTTGAGTCTGGCTGCGACAGCGTCAATATCCTTGCGAAGGAGCTGAATGTCGATCATGGTAAGAACAATAGTGACAAAAATCACATTGTATCAACTTGCACGTTCTTTGGAAAAATTTAATCTCCGGTATCGGTCGCAATGTATGGCAATGGGGGAAGTGTTTCCGGGATGGTTGGCATGCGCACCGGATAAGACACTATGAAAAACGGAAACAAAACTGCCGGGACAAAGCGATTCTGTTTCATCGCACATTTACTTGCGGGAATTATCTTGCAATAATAAATGCCCCATAACAGGCGAGTAAACGTCTTTTGGTGGGAAAACGCACCGGCAAGAGGCGGGTGTCGTACCGTTTTGGATCATCGAAAGCGGCGGAACGGTTTTTGCCTGTGCATTGTTTGATATTTTATTTTTTGATTGGACGTTTCAATGAAACAAAGTCTTGAAGAGTTTTTGGAAGGCGTTAAGCAGCGCGATCCCAACCAGCCTGAGTTCCTTCAGGCGGTTACGGAAGTCATGGAAAGCCTGTGGCCTTTTATCGAGAAAAATCCGAAGTATGCCGATCAGAATCTGTTGCGCCGTCTGGTAGAACCGGAACGCATCATTCAGTTCCGTGTATCCTGGGTTGACGACAAAGGTGAAGTGCAGGTCAACCGCGGTTACCGCATTCAGCACAGTTCGATGATTGGACCGTACAAGGGAGGGTTGCGTTTCCATCCTTCCGTCAATCTGTCCATCCTGAAGTTCCTGGCATTTGAACAGACGTTCAAGAATGCATTGACGACCCTGCCGATGGGAGCGGGCAAAGGCGGTTCCGATTTTGATCCGAAAGGCAAGAGCGACAATGAAATCATGCGTTTCTGCCAGGCGTTTGTCTCCGAACTGTACAGACATGTCGGTGCCGATACGGATGTTCCTGCCGGCGATATCGGCGTAGGTGGCCGTGAAGTCGGTTTCATGGTCGGCATGTATAAAAAACTGGCCAATCGCACAGATTGTGTTTTCACCGGCAAGGGTCTCTCATTCGGTGGTTCCCTGATCCGTCCGGAAGCAACCGGTTACGGTACCGTTTATTTCGTTGAAGAAATGCTGAAACGGGTCGGCAAGAGTCTCAAGGGCATGCGCGTTTCCGTTTCGGGTTCCGGCAATGTCGCGCAATATGCCGTTGAAAAAGCCATGCAGTTGGGGGCAAAAGTCGTTACGGTTTCCGATTCGGGCGGCACAGTTGTCGATGAAGCGGGCTTCACTCCGGAAAAACTGGCCAAACTGATGGAAATCAAGAACATCAAGTATGGCCGTTGCAGTGAATATGCTGCGGAAGTCGGAGCGCAGTTCATTCCGAATGCAAGACCGTGGAATGTTCCTGTCGATGTCGCATTGCCATGCGCAACGCAGAACGAACTGGATGAAAACGATGCCAAGACGCTGATCAAGAACGGCGTTGTTTGTGTGGCGGAAGGCGCCAATATGCCTTCGACGATCGAAGCAGCCAAACTGTTCGAAGATGCACGCATTCTGTACGCTCCGGGCAAGGCAAGCAATGCAGGGGGTGTCGCGACTTCGGGTCTGGAAATGTCGCAAAACGCCATTCGCTTGTCCTGGACACGCGAAGAAGTGGATCGGCATTTGAACGAAATCATGAAGAACATTCACAATGCATGTGTCAAATACGGTACTCGTGCTGACGGATCGGTCAGCTATATCAGCGGCGCGAACATCGCCGGTTTTGTCAAGGTGGCGGATGCCATGCTGGCACAAGGTGTTATCTAAAAGAAATTCACCTCAACAAGGGGACCCGGGGAAAAAAGGATCCGGGTCCTTTTTTTGCCTGTCTCCGGTCGCGGACCATCAGTTTTTGCCGCCGTCTTTGCGAAGTCTTTCCGCAAGGGCGGTCACGATGTTCATCAGAAGCACCCTGTCCTGTTCGGATAATGGTCCGAACAACTCCTGAAGATGTCGGGCATGATCCGCCGATCTCAATGCCGCGTTCATCAACAGTTCGTCTGTCTCGCAATCGAAAATTTCAGCCAGCTCGACCAGTCTGACGATATTCGGGGTGACTGTTTTCCACGTTCGATTCGTGAAACGGCTTCATAGCCGATATTCAATTTTTCCGCCACGTTTTCCTGCGTCAATCCTTTTTCCATCCTTTTTTTCGCGTTGAAATCTCCATTCATACCGAATGGTTTGGTATCCAAATGGCGGCAGGAAGTATTTATAGGGTTGAATTCAACTTGTCAGGTTGAGATTCAACCTGTTTTCAGTTAAACATTTTTATTTAATTGAATACAGGGAATTTCACTGAAACGGAGTGTAGGCGGTCAGATCTTTTCAGTGAGTTCTTGACGCTCATGATCTCATATTCCATTCAGTTTTTTCCCTTGCCCGCTTTCCTGTCCAGCTCGGCCAGCCAGTCCAGTTTTTCGCCGATTTTCTTTTCAAGCCCGTAGGGGGTCGGCCGGTACCATTGCATTTCAGGCATGCCTTCCGGGAAATAGGTTTCGCCGGCTGCGTAGGCGTTAGGCTCGTCATGGGCGTAGCGGTATGCATGGCCGTAACCCAGCTCTTTCATGAGTTTTGTCGGCGCGTTTCGGAGATGGACAGGAACTTCGCGGCTTTTGTCCTGTTTCACGAAAGCACGCGCCTGATTGTAGGCCATGTATCCGGCGTTGCTTTTGGCGGCGACTGCCAGATAGATGACGGCCTGTGCCAGTGCCAGTTCGCCTTCAGGACTGCCCAGCCTTTCGTAAGTCGTTGCCGCGTCGTTGGCGATCTGGACGGCACGTGGATCGGCAAGGCCGATGTCTTCCCAGGACATGCGGATGATGCGCCGGGCCAGATAGCGGGGGTCGGCGCCTCCGTCCAGCATGCGCGCCAGCCAGTAAAGCGCTGCATTCGGGTTGGACCCCCGGACGGATTTGTGCAGTGCCGAAATCTGATCGTAGAAGTTGTCGCCCTTGTTGTCGAAACGGCGCATGGCGTCTCCCAGTGTTTCCTTTAGCAGAGCGACACTGATTTGCCTGTCCTGTCTCGCCTGTGCCGCCTGGGCGGCGATTTCGAGACGGTTCAGCAGGCGGCGGGCATCGCCGTCTGCACTCATGACCAGCATGGTTTGCGCTTCAGATGATATGGACAGGCCATCCAGTTCTTTTTCCAGTGCTCGTTCAAGCAGTGTTTTCAGATGGTCGTCATTCAACGATTTGAGCACGTAAACGGCTGCGCGGGACAAGAGGGCGTTATTGACTTCAAAAGACGGATTTTCGGTGGTTGCACCGATAAACGTGACAAGACCGCTTTCGACGTGAGGCAGAAAGGCGTCCTGCTGGCTTTTGTTGAACCGGTGGACTTCATCGACAAAAAGGATCGTTCTTCGTCCGGAATTCGAACGGATCAGGCGGGCGCGTTCAACGGCATCGCGGATGTCCTTGACGCCGGAAAGAACCGCTGACAGGGCCATGAATTCGGCGTTGAAACCGTCGGCCATCAATCTGGCCAGTGTCGTTTTCCCGACGCCGGGTGGTCCCCACAGGATCATGGAGTGGGGTTCTCCGGACTCGAAAGCGATGCGCAACGGTTTCCCTGTTCCGAGAAGATGTTCCTGACCAACGACATCGTCGATGGTTGTCGGGCGTAACCGTTCAGCCAGTGGAGCTTGGGACATAATTGGAAAATGGCAAATACTGAAAGGGACAGTCTATATGATGGAGTGGCAGGAAGGCAAAAAGGTTTCGTTTTTTTTGCAGGCTGTACCGTAATCAGCGTGCATTCCTGTCGGCCGATACCGGATGCGGCTTGTGGAGATGCATTGGGTTGTGTTGCTGAAACCGAAGAGATGATTTTACCCTGAAACGGTTTGTGGATTACCATTCTCTTTTATGTGAATAACCGGATTCAACCATGAATGATCAGTCAATAACCCATCCATCGGGATTTCCCGATGCGGATCTGACAGAAACGGAGCTCGATGGCGAAATCGTCTATGAAGGCAGCTTTTTCAGGGTACGAAAAGACAGGGTCCGGCTGCCGGATGGAGGTGTCGCGACACGCGAATATATCCGTCATCCCGGTGCCGTCGTGATTTTGCCGCTTTTCGACGATGGAACCGTTCTGGTGGAACGACAGTTCCGTTATCCTGTGAAACGGATTTTTATTGAATTTCCCGCAGGAAAAATCGATCGTGGGGAAGACAGGCTGGCCAGTGCCAAACGGGAACTGGAGGAGGAAACCGGTTATACCGCTTCGTCGTGGCAATTCGTGACGACGATTCACAATGCCATTGGTTATTCCGATGAAGCCTTGTCCATTTATCTGGCAAGAGGTTTGCATGCCGGTGCGGTACGACTTGACGACGAAGAATTCATCCAGACCTTCAGGATACCGGTGACGGAGTTGCTTGATTGGGTCAGAACGGGGCAGGTAACCGATGTCAAAACAGTAATCGGCGCTTTTTGGCTTGAAAAAATTGCCAACGGTCAATGGGATGCCGAAAAAATTGTGTAATGGTTCAAATTATGGTTTATGATGGAATCCGTCGTTTTTGAGGTACAGGTAGTGTACGGTATCAAGACTGTCATTTCTGTTTTTGCTTCAAACGATGGTAGAGGCGAAAGCCTGGTTTAATTGAAATAGGAAATTTGTAATGGCAACTGGTACTGTAAAATGGTTTAACGATTCCAAGGGTTTCGGATTCATCACTCCTGACGAAGGTGGCGAAGATGTTTTCGCCCATTTTTCTGCCATCAAGGCGGACGGTTTCAAATCCCTGAAAGAAAACCAGCGGGTTTCTTTCGATATTACGACTGGTCCGAAAGGCAAGCAGGCTTCCAATATTACCGTTATCTGATTGACGGATAACAGCAGGCGGCTGGCCTGTTTCCGGATTTCCTGCCTTTTCAGGAAAAAGGGGTGATTTGTCGTCTGCAGGCGGGAACATGGATCCATGTTCCCGCTTTTTTTTACGGGAAACGAGTTTTTTCTGTCGTCTGTCCGGTCTGACGAATGAATGACGGCGAAAAAGTGAAAAACAAGTCTTCAGGACGGGATTTTAAACATTTTCCGCGAAACAGCCACCAGCCAGATGATGACGCACGATGTTCCGGCACACAGACTGATGGTTCCGACCGCCATCGTCAGAACCGGCCAGTTCAGGGAACACAACATCATGGAAAGACTGCCGAAGAGCAGGGCAACACATCCCCAGAGAGAACCGACCGTTCCGTTGTCTGTATCCATCTGGTTCATGATCAGCATGGTGCCGGCCGGTCTGCATGCGCTGCCGAAGAAGGTGACAGGGACATAGAGCAGGGCGAAGGCAAAAGGATTGATGGCACCGAATATCAGGATCAGGGAGCCGGAGACGGCAACACAGCCGAAACAAACCGTCAGGAAAAGCAGACGTGGCAGTTTGCGAAGAACTCGCATGTAAAGAATGGGGGCCAGCATCGCGAAGCAGCCGTTGAAGGCGAAGAAGTAACTGTATTTCTCGGCCGACAGGTTAAACAGGTTCATGTAAATGAAAGAGGATGTGGACAGAAACGACATCACCGGCATGACCATGAGCGAGAAAATGATGAGCAGAACCAGATATCCCCTGTTGCGCAGGACAAATCCGATCCGTCCCAGTGACTGGAAGGCCGATCCGGCAGTCGGATTTTCAAGCGTTTCTTTCAAAAACAGGGAAATGGTGAATGCCAGAATGCCGCAGAATGCCAGAACGACGAAAAGTCCGCGCCAGGAAACGAATTTCAGCAGAAAAGCGCCGATAACCGGCGCCAGCATGGGACAGAGGATGGTCAGTGTCTGTATCCAGACAAGAACTTTTTCCATGACAAGTCCCTTGAAATTGTCCTTGACAATCGCCATGGAGACAGCCTGAATGGCGCCGCTGCCGATTGCCTGGATGACCCGTCCGGTGATCAGAAGATAGATGCTGGTGGAAAAGACGCAGACAAGGCTGCCGGTGATATAGAGCGACAGTCCCAGATAAAGGATCGGTTTGCGGCCGTATTTGTCGGTGAACGGTCCCCATAGCAGCATGGAAATGGCGAAAAACAGCATGAAGAAGCTGAGTGTGAAATTGGTCAGTTCAGGGGTTGTCGAGAAAAAACCGACCATTTTGGGCATCGCAGGCAAATACAGGTCGATAGAAAGCGGAACAAAGGCGCTCAGAAAAGCCAGAAAGGCGATCAATCCTCTGGCACCCAGAGGAAATACACCTGGGCGCAACGCTTCATTTTCTTCCTGCATCATAGATAGTGTCCGGCATTAGGTTGTCAGTCAAAACCGGATGACGGCTGGCAACTTGCCCGGCCGTCATGGTTTTTCATCAATATAAGGGTTGTTCGAATAACAGGTGGCGAGGACGCCATTATACGGTCTTCTTCAGGAGAGATCGTGACAGTGAACAGAAGTTTCGGTGTACGGATGGACCGTGTCAATAAACTCTTCTGGTCAATACGTATCAAATTGTTACAGCGTTGCAGCAGAAAAGTTTTTTCTTCCGTCCGGATATAAAATCGTTTATGCGGCAGGAAAAAAAGAACGTTGCCGGCAGGGCTCAGTCAATCATCAGTTTGCGTATACTTTCCGGAAGAGGAGTCGATTTGCCGGTTTTGGGGTCGACCCAGACAACTTTGGAACCGCCGATGGCACAGATGGTATCCGGGGTGTCGCTGCGCCGGATTTCCTGTACGATATCAAAACTCGACCGGCCTGGAGAGCCGGCGTATGTTCTGATCTCGATTTCCCCCGGATAGGCGAGCGGTGCGTAATAGGTGCAGTAACAGTGAACGACGACAGTTTCCAGACCGGCGTTTTCCCCGCGGCCGATATGGGAGTACCATTCGATGCGGGCCTGTTCCAGGTAACGGAAAAAAACGGCGTTGTTGACATGGCCCATGGCATCCATATCGCCCCAGCGGATGGGAATGCGGGAAACGAAAACCGGTTTTTTTTCGGATAATCGGGCGCTCGTCATGTTGATTTTCTCCTTTATCACTTTGAAATTAACAGTTTGCCCGATATCATGTCATGATTTTGCGGTAAGCTCCATTACCGTCCATTTGCATTGACTGAATTTGTTATTTTAGAGATGACCCAACAAGAATTGCCGGGTACGGAAGCGTTTGGTCCACGCGAGGCCATGGAATATGATGTGGTGATTGTCGGTGCGGGGCCTTCCGGTCTGTCTGCCGCTATCCGGATCAAACAGCTGGCCCGCAAAAGCGGACAGGATTTTTCGGTTTGTGTCCTTGAAAAAGGTTCGGAACCCGGTGCGCATATTCTTTCCGGCGCCGTGATGGATCCTGTTGCCCTGTCCGAACTGTTTCCCGACTGGAAGACCATGGGTGCCCCGGTAACCGTTCCGGTTTCAGAAGACCGTTTTCTTTTTCTGGGAGAAAAAATAGCCTGTAAAACACCCGAATGGATGTTGCCGAAAGCGATGCGCAACAAGGGCAATTATGTCGTTTCACTGGCCAATTTTGTACGCTGGCTGGCACAACAGGCGGAAGAGCTCGGTGTGGACGTTTTCCCCGGATTCGCCGCCACAGAGGTGCTCTATGGTGAAAACGGTGTGGTCAGGGGAGTCGCCACAGGCAATATGGGGGTGGGAAAAGACGGAAAACCGACCAGTGCATTCCAGCCGGGAATGGAGCTTCATGCACGCTATACCCTGTTTGCGGAAGGAGCGAGAGGGCAGCTTGGGCGGCAGATCATTGACCGGTTCGGTCTCGATCGTGGCCGCGATCCCCAGAGTTATGCGATCGGTATCAAGGAAATCTGGCGGGTCAGACCATCGGTTCACCAGCCCGGGCTGGTGATGCACACAGTCGGATGGCCGCTGGATGCCGGCACTTATGGCGGTTCGTTCATGTATCACATGGACAATAACGAGGTGGCGGTCGGATTTACGGTGGGACTGGCATATAGAAATCCTTGGTTGTCGCCGTTCGAGGAATTCCAGCGTTACAAGACCCATCCGGCGATCAGGGGCGTTCTTGAGGGGGGCGAACGGCTTGCCTATGGCGCCCGCGCAATTGCGGCAGGCGGCATTCAGGCATTGCCGGAAATCATTTTTCCGGGGGGAGCTCTTCTGGGGTGTGATGCCGGCTTTATGAATGGCGGGCGTATCAAGGGAATCCATGCCGCCATCAAGTCGGGGATGCTTGCCGCCGATGCGGTTTACGCGGCGCTGGCTGAAAACAGGCGGCAGGATATGTTGAATGCGTATCCCGATGCGTTCCGACAGTCATGGCTTTATGACGAACTGTTCAAAATCCGCAATTTCAAGCCGTGGATGGGAACCAATCTGTATGTCGGGACGCTGATGTTCGGTATCGATCAAGTTGTTTTCAGGGGGAAAGCCCCCTGGACGCTTCATCGCAGGAAAGCCGATCATGAATATCTGTTGCCGGCATCCCGATGCCGGCCGATCAGTTATCCCCGGCCTGACGGAAAACTGACGTTTGATATCGCGTCCTCACTGTACCTGTCCGGGACGATGCATGAGGAAAACCAGCCCCCTCATCTGACACTGAAAGACCGGGATGTGCCGCTGAAGGTCAATTTACCCGTTTATGCCGGTCCCGAGACGCGATATTGCCCGGCAGGCGTTTACGAGTACATAAAAGGTTCCGATGGCACCATGCGGCTTCAGATCAATGCGGCGAACTGTTTGCATTGCAAGACATGCGATATCAAGGATCCGACCGGCAATATTGTCTGGATCGCGCCGGAGGGGGGAGGCGGCCCGAATTACCCCGATATGTAAGGGCTTTGTGCATAAATAAAACAGCTTTGGGCGAGAACACGTTTTTTTCTGATCCGCTTCGGCGTTTCGGGGGATGGGATGAGGTAAGATGAAGCATCATTCCCTGTAACGCTGACGTTCGGATTCTGGAGAAAACGTGATGCAAAATACAGTAACGCCCACTGATGTACTGGAATGCGTCATTTCCGGTGATTTCCACGATCCTTTTTCTGTTTTGGGTATGCATCGCGAGAGCGGCAGACTGTTTGTCAGGACATTGTTGCCGGGCGCAGTTTCCGTGTCGGTCGTTGATGCCCATTCGGGGAAAGAGCTGGTCAGGATGGAGCGGTTTGCGGATACGGCATTGTTTGATGCGGAAATTCCCGGACGGAAGGAGCCATTTCCCTATCGGCTGAAAATCGATTGGGGAACGCATCGGCAGGAACTGGAAGATGCCTACCGTTTCCCGTGCGTACTGGGTGATATCGATGTCTGGCTGTTGTCGGAAGGGACGCATCATCGGCCTTACGAGAGGCTGGGTGCCCATCCCGCCGTGATGGAAGGAATCGCCGGTGTCAGTTTTGCCGTATGGGCCCCCAATGCACGGCGTGTTTCGGTTGTTGGTGATTTCAATGGCTGGGACGGGCGGCGACACATGATGCGCTACCGTTATGAATGTGGTGTCTGGGAGATGTTCATTCCACATGTCATGCCGGGTGATCTGTACAAGTATGAAATCAAGGATATTGCCGGAGAAATCCGGCTGAAGGCCGATCCATACGCTTTCCGTGCACAGTTGCGTCCGGATACGGCATCTGTCGTGCACGGGTTGCCTCCGGCTGTTCCTTCTGACGAGCGGCGCAAGGCCGCCAATGCGCCGGATGCACCTGTCAGCATATACGAGGTTCATCTGGGGTCCTGGCGTTTGCCGGGGGATGGGCGTCGCTGGCTGACGTACCGTGAACTGGCCGAACAGCTGATTCCGTATGTCAAGAGTCTTGCGTTCACCCATATCGAGCTGATGCCGGTCAACGAATACCCCTATGATGATTCATGGGGGTATCAGTCTACGGGGATCTATGCGCCGACGGCCCGGTTCGGGACACCGGATGATTTCCGTTATTTCGTCGAGGCGGCGCACGACAGCGGGATCGGGGTCA
Source organism: Oxalobacter aliiformigenes (assembly GCF_027116575.1). Lineage (GTDB taxonomy): Bacteria > Pseudomonadota > Gammaproteobacteria > Burkholderiales > Burkholderiaceae_D > Oxalobacter > Oxalobacter aliiformigenes. Next base: position 622,038 of record NZ_CP098252.1, read on the forward strand.
TACTGGACTGGGTGCCAGCCCATTTTCCGGCGGATGAGCATGGACTTGTCCGGTTTGACGGGACGGCGCTTTATGAACATGCCGATCCGAAGGAAGGCGTTCATCAGGACTGGGGGAGTATCATCTACAATTATGGTCGTACCGAGGTCAGCAATTATCTGGTGGGCAATGCGTTTTACTGGATTGAGCGGTATGGCGTGGACGGTCTCCGGGTCGATGCGGTGGCTTCCATGTTATACAGGGATTACAGCCGCGCTCCGGGACAATGGGTTCCGAACAAATATGGGGGCCGTGAAAATCTCGAAGCGATCGCGTTTTTGCGGAAACTGAACGAAACCGTAATTGCCGAGCGGCCCGAGGCGGTAACGATGGCTGAAGAATCGACCAGTTTTCCCGGTGTTACCCATCCGGTGCGGGATGGCGGTCTCGGTTTTCACTACAAATGGAATCTGGGATGGATGCACGATACGCTGTCTTATCTGCGCGAGGATCCGTTGTTTCGCAAATACCATCACGACAAGATGCGTTTCGGAATGATGTATGCCTATTCCGAAAATTTCATTTTGCCTCTGTCACATGATGAAGTCGTCCACTGCAAGGGATCGCTGATCGGAAAAATGCCGGGCGATGAATGGCAGCGTTTTGCCAATCTCAGGGCCTACTTCGGATTCATGTGGGGATATCCGGGCAAAAAACTGCTTTTCATGGGAGGGGAATTCGCCCAGTATCGTGAGTGGGATTCGAATGGCAGCCTTGACTGGTATTTGCTGCAGTATCCGTTGCATGCAGGCATGCAACGGCTTGTCCGCGATCTGAATACGGTGTACCGGGATTTCTCTCCCCTGCACAGGCTGGATTATGATCCGCAAGGTTTTGAATGGATCATTCATGACGACACGGACAGTTCGGTTTTCTGTTTCATGCGGCGCGACGGGGAGAAACAGTCTGTCATCGTGATAAGCAATTTCACGCCGGTACCCCGTTACGGGTACCGTATCGGGGTTGCCGAACCGGGATGGTATCGCGAAATTATCAATACCGATGCCGCCATTTATGGTGGCAGCGGTGTTCACAATCATGAATTGCCGGCACAGCCGGTTCCGTCAAACGGAATGCCATGGTCGCTGGAAGTGACGGCACCTCCGCTGGCAACCTGCATGCTGGTCAGAAAGGATAGCTGATGGAAACGGACAGCAATACCCGGCTGGAACCCGGAAAATCTTCTCCGCTGGGAGCGTACTGGGATGGCAATGGTGTCAATTTTTCACTGGCCGCTCCGTCGGCCAAGGCCGTCACCCTTTGTTTGTTCGACGAGACTGGCCAGGAAGAACTGGCACAATTGTCATTGAATCCTTCCGAAGAGGGAATCTGGTCCGGTTATCTGCCCGGGGGAGCCCCGGGACTGGTTTACGGTTATCGCGTTTCGGGTGTGTATTCTCCCGAAAAGGGACAGCGCTTCAATGACAGGAAAGTGCTTCTCGATCCTTATGCCCGTCTGATTGTCGGACGTTATGAGGGACAGGACGAATTTTCGGATGCATCGGATACCGATACGGGAGCGATGGCATTGAAAGGCAGGGTGATCCACGAAATATATGACTGGGGCGATGACGTGCCGCCTCATGTTCCTTCCGGACAGATGATACTCTATGAATTGCATCTGAAAGGGTTTACCAAACGCCATCCCGGTATCCCGGAAGAAATACGGGGAACATATGCGGCACTTGCCGAGCCCGTCATTCTGGATTATCTGGAGAAACTGGGCATTACTTCTGTGGAATTGTTGCCCGTTTTCGCCATGGCTGACGAAGCCCGTCTGACACGGGAAGGCCGGGTCAATTACTGGGGATACAATACGATCGGTTTTTTCGCACCCGAAAACCGTTACTGGTCGGGGCGTCCCGGTACAACACCTGTTTCCGAGTTCCGGGATATGGTCAGGGCGTTGCACAGCCGGAAAATCGAAGTCATTTTGGATGTCGTATACAATCATACGGCCGAAGGCAACGAGGATGGTCCGACGCTCTCTTTCAAGGGAATCGACAATGCCATGTATTATCATTTGCGGCCGGATAATCCCGCCTGTTATGAAAACTGGTCGGGATGCGGGAACAGCCTGAATCTGGGACATCCGCACGTTCTGAAAATGGTGATGGATTCACTCAGGTACTGGGTGACGGAAATGCATGTCGATGGTTTCCGTTTCGATCTGGCGCCGACACTGGCCCGGGAAAAACGGGAATATTCCATTAACGCCGGTTTCTTCAGGGCGATTGCCGGGGATCCGGTATTGTCCCGCGTCAAACTGATTGCCGAGCCCTGGGATCTGGGACCTGAGGGGTATCAGCTGGGCGGTTTTCCGTTCGGATGGTTTGAATGGAATGACAAGTTTCGCGATTGTATGCGCTCGTTCTGGCTGCATCAGGGGTCTTCGCTGACTGAATTCGCACAGCGTTTCATGGGATCGCAGGATTTTTTCGGCGCACGCGAAAGGTTGCCGGCGGCCAGTATCAATTATGTGACTTCGCATGACGGATTCACCATGAAAGACCTTGTCAGTTACAACCACAAGCATAATGAGGCCAACGGCGAGAACAATCGGGATGGATCGGATCACAATCTCAGCTGGAATTGCGGGGAGGAGGGGGAAGCCGTCCTGCGGGAAGTCATCTTGCGTCGCGAGAAGCTGAAACGGTCCTTGTTGGCGACGCTGATACTTTCGCAAGGAACGCCGATGCTGGTCGCCGGTGATGAATTCGGTCAGACGCAAAACGGCAATAACAATCCTTACTGTCAGGATAACGAACTGACCTGGCTGAACTGGGAGCAGGCCGATACCGGGTTGCAGGATTTCGTGGCGCAACTGATTTCATTGCGCAAGACCCATCCGGCACTGGGGCAGAACAAGTGGTTTACTTCCGAACATTCGGATTTTGTCATGCCGGATGCCGGTATCCGCTGGCTGTCGCCCAATGGGGGTGACCAGCTGGGACGCCAGTGGAGCAACAAGCGGCTTTTCAGTATGGGGATCCTGATTCGCGCAAATGATGGTTCCCATCCATGTCTTATATTGCTGAATGCTTCGGTTCAGCCGGTAATTTTCCGTCTGCCACCGGGACGCTGGAAAGTATTGTCGGACAGCAGTTCCACATTCGAAAACGGGGCGAATCTTGAATTTCAGGCCCTGTTGCCGGGGCATACCATTATGCTGGCGGTTCCATGACAATATTGGTAAGATGACAGTACAGCCTGCCTGATGAAAGCAGGCGGTACCGAGATATCTGATGGCGAGTCGGTCGTTTAACCATATCCGGGAGCAAACATGTCAGTTCAGACAATTAGTACTACCCCTTTCGAAGACCAGAATCCGGGGACATCCGGATTGCGGAAAACCGTGCCGGTTTTCCGTCAGCCTCATTATCTGGAAAATTTCGTCCAGTCCATTTTCGATTCCGTAACCGGTTATCAGGGCAAGACCCTTGTTCTGGGAGGGGACGGACGTTTTTTCAATTCCGTTGCCATACAGGTCATTCTCAAAATGGCGGCAGCCAACGGTTTCGGCAAGGTCATGGTCGGCCAGTACGGCATTCTGTCGACGCCGGCAGCGAGCTGCCTTATCCGGAAATACGGGACGTTCGGCGGCATTATCCTTTCCGCGAGCCATAATCCCGGCGGTCTTTCCGGCGATTTCGGCATTAAATACAATATCGGCAATGGCGGACCGGCACCGGAAAAGGTCACGAATGCCATTTATGCGCGATCCAGGAAGATTCGTGAGTTCAAAATTTCCGATGCGCCGGATGTGGATCTGGGAAAAACCGGATCGGTCCGAATGGAGAACATGACGATTGAGGTAATTGATCCCGTTACGGATTATGCCGAACTGATGCAGTCGATTTTCGATTTCGATACCATCCGTTCCCTTTTTGCCGACGGGTTCAGATTCCGATTCGATGCCATGCATGCCGTTTGCGGTCCCTATGCGAGAACGATCATCGAAAAAATGCTCGGCGCACCGGAGGGAACCGTGGTCAATGCCGTTCCACTGGAAGATTTCGGCGGTCATCATCCTGATCCGAACCCCGTCAATGCCAAAGAACTGATGGACTACATGAATGGGCCGGATGGTGCCGATATGGGGGCCGCAACAGATGGGGATGGTGACCGGAACATGATTGTCGGGCGTCATATCGCCGTGACACCTTCAGACAGTCTCGCCATTCTGGCGGCCAATGCAACGCTCATTCCCGGATATTCCGGCGGTATCGCCGGCATCGCCCGCTCCATGCCGACATCGACTGCGGCGGACAGGGTGGCGGCGGCCTTGCAGGTTTCCTGTTACGAGACGCCGACCGGCTGGAAATTTTTCGGCGATTTGCTCGATGACAACAAGATCACCCTGTGCGGTGAAGAAAGCTATGGCACCAGTTCCAACCATATACGGGAAAAAGATGGTATCTGGGCCATTCTTTTCTGGCTCAATCTGTTGGCGGTGACGGGCAAATCGGTGAACGAAATCGTTCATGACCACTGGAAATCATATGGCCGGAATTATTATTCCCGTCATGATTATGTCAATATCGACAGCAGGCAGGCGGCAGCACTGATGGATCATTTGAGAGGCCAACTGGATGGACTGGCCGGTAAAAGATTCGGCCGGTACATGATTGAGAAGGCGGACGAATTCTCTTATACCGATCCGGTTGACGGATCGGTGTCAGGCAGACAGGGAATCCGGATCTTTTTCACCGACGGTTCACGTATCGTTTTCCGCCTCTCCGGAACGGGAACAGTCGGCGCGACGCTCAGGGTTTATTTCGACCGGTATGAAAAAGACCGGATCGATCAGGATTTGTCGGCCGCACTGGGAGAACTGATCGGGATTGCCGGCGAGGTGGCCGATATCGCAAGGTTCACCGGATTGAAAAAACCGACGCTCATTACCTGACCGGCCTGTTTTGACAGTGTCGGGTTCGTTGTCGTCTTGCAAGGACAGGACAGTTGCAAAAAATGACAGACTTATTTTGAAAAATGGCCGGCAAAAAAATGACATACAGTCATGAATGTATGTTAAATTGAAAGGTACAGGAATGGTTGTCAGGCCATATGAAAATACCTAGTTCTGGGAGGAACAGAATGAAGTTTGTCGAGGATAAGATGCTTGCGGCAAGCCAGTTGCCAAAGCGTACCATTGCACTTGTTCTGGCTGGCGGAAGAGGGACCCGGCTTCATCAGCTGACTGACAATCGTGCGAAGCCGGCGGTCTATTTCGGCGGCAAATTCAGAATCATCGATTTTGCTCTTTCAAATTGCATCAATTCAGGTATACGTCGTGTCGGAGTCATTACCCAGTATCGTCCGCATTCCCTGATCCGCCATTTGCAAAGAGGGTGGAGCTTTCTGCGGGGCGAACAGAACGAGTTCATCGACCTGATGCCGGCAGGGCAACAGATGGAAGAGGGGTTGTGGTATCGGGGTACGGCCGATGCCGTTGCGCAGAACAAGGGAATCCTGCGTTCTTACGGGCCCGAGTACATCCTTGTACTGGCAGGTGACCATATCTATAAAATGGATTATTCCCTGTTGCTTCTGGACCATGTCGAACGGAAGTCTCCCTGTACGGTAGCCTGTATCGAAGTGCCGCGTATGGATGCGACCGGTTTCGGGGTCATGGATGTGGACGATAACCGCAAGATCACCCGTTTTCTTGAAAAACCTGCCGATCCGCCGGGTATGCCAGACAATCCCGACAAGGCACTTGCCAGCATGGGCATCTATGTTTTCAATGCCGACTATCTGTACAATCTGCTGGATGAGGATTGTGCGGACAATACGTCTTCCCATGATTTCGGGAAAGATATCATTCCGAAAATCGTTTCCCAGGGCAACGCGATGGCACATTATTTCAGCATGTCATGTGTCCCCCCCGCCCAGTTTGTCCCTCCCTACTGGCGTGATGTCGGTACGGTCGATTCGTTCTGGATGACCAATCTCGAGCTGACATCCAATATGCCGCAGCTGAACATTTATGATGAAGACTGGCCGATCTGGACATATCAGGAACAGGAGCCGCCGGCCAAATTCGTTCCGGATCCGCACGGCATGGATGGTGTGATTTCCAATACGATGGTATCGGGAGGGTGTATCATTTGCGGTTCCAAGATATCCAATACCATTCTGTTTTCAAAGGTACGCGTTCAGGCGTTCTGCAATCTCGATCAGGTTGTTGTACTGCCGGACTGTGAGATCGGGCAGGGATCCCGTCTGAAGAAAGTCGTGATCGATCGGGGATGCCGCATTCCGGAAGGAACTGTCATCGGCGAAGATCCCGAGCTGGATGCACAGCGGTTTTATCGCAGTCCGAATGGCGTTGTTCTGGTCACTCAGGAAATGTTTGCCAGACTGTACAATTTTGAACATATCCCGAAGGTAGAATAAGTGAGTGAAAATCAGTTTCCGCTGAAGGTTTTGCACGTTTGTTCCGAAATTTTCCCTCTTCTTAAAACCGGAGGTCTCGCCGATGTAACGGCGGCTTTGCCGCCGGCGCTGGAAAAGGACGGTTGTGAAGTCCGCATGCTGGTGCCGGGTTTTCCCGAATTCGTGAAGGGGATTGACAGTCCGGATCTCGTCACGGAGTTGCCTGCCAAGTTCGGTGCACGCCGGATCAGGCTGATGTATGGCAAAATGCCAGCAACGGGAGTGCCCGTTTATTATATTGACGCACCGGATCTGTACGACCGGACCGGTAATCCGTATAACGCTTTTGACGGGCAGCCTTATCATGACAATCACCTCCGTTTCGCGCTTTTAGGGTGGTGTGCCGCACGTCTTGTGGAAGGGTTCGATTATTTCTGGAGACCGGATATCGTTCATGGCCATGACTGGCATGCCGGTCTGGCCTTCGCCTATATCAAGGCGCTGGAATGGAATACGGGGAAGAGAACCGTGGGGACGGTGTTTACCGTTCACAATATGGCTTATCAGGGAAATTTCCCCGCTCATGTATTCAGTGAACTGGATTTGCCGTTTTCGATGCTGAATCCGGACGGTATCGAGTTTTACGGACAGGTTTCATATTTGAAATCGGGCTTTTATTATGCCGACAAGGTCACGACAGTCAGTCCCACCTATGCAAGGGAAATCCAGCATGGCGAACAGTCCTGCGGGCTGGGCGGTGTGGTCCGGCAGCGTTCTTCCGATCTGGTCGGTATTCTGAACGGAGTCGATACGCATGCATGGAATCCGAAAACGGATGACCGTATCGAAGCGAATTTTCATGAACGTTCGATGACCGGCAAGAAAAAATGCCGGCTTGCATTACAAAAGGAAATGGAGCTTTCCGAACAGAAGGATAATCCCGTTTTTTGTGTGGTCAGCCGTTTTGCCGCGCAAAAGGGATTGCATCTGGTTGTCGAGGGATTGAATGCTATCGTCGAACGGGGTGGACAGATCGTCGTCATGGGAAACGGGGAGCATTGGCTGGAGGAGGCATTTACCCGTTTCGCACAGGATTTTCCCGGACAGGTCGCTGTTCGGATCGGTTATGATGAGGACAGAGCCCACAGGATTTTTGCCGGGAGCGATGTGATCCTGATCCCGTCCCGTTATGAACCTTGCGGTCTGGTCCAGATGTACGGTTCCCTTTATGGCACGCTTCCATTGGTACATCGTGTCGGTGGCCTGGCCGATACGGTAACGGACAGTTCACTGGAGAATCTGGTTGAAAACCGGGCGACCGGTTTCTGCTTTGAGCATTTCGATTATTCGTCATTCGACTCGGCCGTCCAGAGAGCGTTTGCATTGTATGAACGGCAAAAAGACTGGAAGAAAGTCCAGAAAAGGGGGATGAAACTGTCGTTCGGATGGGAGCGTTCCGCGAAATTGTACGCGGCGCTGTACAGACAGATAAAAGTCGGGGCATGATGGCCGTTTCTTCAGAACGGCGCCCCTTTTCATCGTGTTTCATCCGCTTGCCAAAAAGCGTCGTGAGCGGTTATATTGCTTATAGCCGGAATTGACGGTTACGCCGCTGTTTTTTTTGTTTATGATGCTGATTTTCATTGGTTTTTCAAGTTGGCGAAATAAGCGGAAAAAATTTTGTCCCCTCTTCAACGGAGAACAGAAATGAGCTTAGACAAACCGAAACAGGAAGGTTTCCTCGCCAGCGATGTAGAAGCCCTGAAGCGTTCCATTTCAAACAATTTGCGTTACCGCTCGGGCAAGATTCCGTTGACGGCAACGCGCGGGGACTGGTTGCTGGCTTCCGAGCTGGCGGTTCGCAACAGGCTTGTCGAGCGCTGGCTGAAATCGAATACGGCCTATTATGAACAGGGTTCCAAAATCGTCTATTACCTTTCCATGGAATTTCTGATCGGTCGTACTTTCCAGAACGCACTGGAATCGCTTGATATTGCGGAAGACATGCGTGAAGCGCTGAGCGATCTGGCTGTCGATATGGAAGAAATCATCAATTACGAACCGGATGCGGCGTTGGGAAATGGCGGGCTGGGCCGTCTGGCCGCATGTTTTCTGGACTCCATGGCGACACTGAACATTGCCAATATTGGTTATGGCATCCGTTACGAATATGGGATGTTCAAACAGGAAATTGTTGACGGTTATCAGGTCGAAACACCGGACTACTGGTTGCTGACACGCGGCAATCCCTGGGAATTCCCGCGTCCCGAATTGCAGTTCCATGTCCGTTACGGCGGCCATATCGACCAGTCCAGCGGGAGGGCGCGCTGGGTGGACACGCACAGTGTGCTGGCGATGGCGTACGATACGATCATTCCGGGTTATGGCACCGAATGTGCGACGACTTTGCGGCTCTGGTCGGCCAAGGCGACGTCGGAGATCAACCTGTCCGCTTTCAACAAGGGCAATTATGCCGGGGCGGTGGAAACAAAAAACATGTCGGAAAACGTCACGCGAGTGCTTTATCCGGATGATTCCACGCCGCTTGGCCGCGAGTTGCGTCTGATGCAGGAATATTTTTTCGTTTCGGCCAGCCTGCAGGATCTGATTCGCCGGCATCAGCTCAACAATCCGAGTTTCGATGATCTGGCCGACAAAATTTCCATTCATCTGAACGATACCCATCCCGTTTTGGCAGTCCCGGAACTGATCCGTCTCCTGGTCGATGTTCAGGGAGTTCCGTGGGGGCAGGCATGGGCACTGGCGCAACGGATTTTTTCCTACACCAACCATACCCTGATGAGCGAAGCACTGGAAACCTGGCCGGTTGAACTGATGGGCCGGGTTTTGCCACGTCATCTGATGATTATTTTCGATATCAATAACGAATTTCTCACGATGGTCGCCCAGAAGTTCGGTAACGACAATGATCTGATGCGGCGTATTTCGCTGATTGACGAGACCGGTGAACGCAGGGTGAGAATGGCGTATCTCGCGGTGGTTGCCAGCCACAAGATCAATGGCGTTTCGGCACTGCATTCCGAATTGATGAAAAAATCGATTTTTGCGGATTTCGCACGGATATTCCCGGAACGGTTCACGAACGTTACCAATGGCATTACTCCGCGCCGGTGGCTGTCACAGGCGAATCCGTTGCTGTCCGAACTGATCGATGACCGGATCGGCCGTGACTGGCGTCTTCATTTCGACGAGATCGGAAAAATGAAACCGTATGCCAGCAATCCCGCGTTTCTGGGAAGCTTCAGGGCGGTCAAACGTCAGAACAAGCAGAGGCTTGGTCGCTGGGTAAGAAACAATCTGAATATCTCCCTAAATCCCGATTCGCTTTTCGATGTACAGATCAAGCGGATTCATGAATACAAGCGCCAGCTTCTGAATGTATTGCATGTTATTACCCGCTATAACCAGATCAAGGCCAATCCGGAAGTGAACTGGGTCCCGCGTTCGGTCATTTTTGCCGGCAAGGCAGCTTCGGCCTACCAGATGGCGAAGGATATCATCAAGCTGATCAACGATGTTGCCGTCAGGGTCAATAATGACAAGGATGTCGGCAACAAGCTCAAGGTGGTGTTCATTCCGAATTATGGTGTCAGTCTGGCAGAAATGATCATCCCCGCAGCCGATTTGTCGCAACAGATTTCAATGGCGGGGACGGAAGCGTCAGGTACCGGCAACATGAAGCTGGCGGCAAATGGCGCGTTGACGATCGGTACTCTGGATGGCGCGAATATCGAGATTATGGAACGTGTCGGTTCAGACAATATATTCATATTCGGCAATACGGCTGAACAGGTTGCCGAAATCAAGAACGGCAATTATCAGCCGCGGGAGTATTATGAACGGATTCCGGAACTGAAACAGGCGCTTGACCAGATCCGGGACGGATTTTTCTCACCGGATGAGCCAGGACGTTTCCGGGCCATTTATGATTCCCTGATCAATTATGGTGACCGCTATCTGGTACTGGCTGATTATGAGAGTTATGTGGCGACGCAGAAACAGGTCGATACCTTGTACCGGCAGGTCGTCCGCTGGGATGTCAAGGCGATAGCGAATGTGGCCGGTGTCGGGTATTTCTCGTCGGATCGTGCCATTTCGGAATATGCGAAAGAAATATGGCAGGTTGATCCGATTGACATGTAAAAATTTTGATTTTGGGAAAATTTTACGTTACTTTTGAGCAAGTTCAAAAAAACGGGGTGTTGGCGGGGTATTCTGTCGGATACGGAAATCCGTGAACAGGAACCGGTAAAAATGTGTGACGGAATCGCCTTAAACTTTTGCCAAAACAGGATGCGAAAATGGAAAAATCGAAATCGCCTTATGAACAGGTCAGCCAGGAACTGAATGAATTCAGGGAAAGACGGATCGCCGAACGTCGTTCCAGACCACGTGGCACACCGGATCGCCGCCGGAGCCAGAATAATGAAATCCAGCAGTCGGATAAACATTCACCACGCAGGAATCTGCATTGATTTTATGGCGAAGGCGGATCGGACAGTGTTTTGTGTGGATGCGCTTTAGTCTTGTTTTTCCATGGGAGGAACATTTTCCGTAATGTCCCTGACGCCGATTCATCGCTTTCAATGGCGACGGGATGTCCAAAACCTGAAACAGTATCATGAGTGAAACGAGCAAGGATCCGGGCAAGCCGGCCCGGATCTGGAACGAGCTTTTTGACGGACCGGAGTATCTGTTTGGTACCGAACCGAACGATTATCTGGTTGAAAAGCGGGATTATCTGAAACGATGCAGCAAAGTCCTTCTTGTCGCGGACGGTGAAGGCAGAAACAGCGTCTGGTGTGCCCTGCAGGGAATGGAGGTCGATGCGTTCGATTTGTCCGAAAAAGCGATCGCCAAGGCAAGAAAACTGGCGCAGGAAAAAGGGGTTTCCGTCAATTATTCTGTCAGCAGCATAGATGGCTGGAACTGGGAAAACGACAGTTATGATGCGGTCATCGTAATTTTTGCCCAGTTCGCCACGCCCAATATGAGGTCACGTCTTTTTGACGGTTGCATCAGGACGCTGAAACCGGGCGGAATCCTGATTCTTCAGGGATACACACCGAAACAGCTGGAGTTCGGGACCGGTGGCCCGGCAAAAGTCGAGCATCTTTACACGGAGGAAATGCTTTCCGGTTATTTCGGAATGATGGATATTCTGGAGTTGAGAAGTTATGACGCATTTATCCGTGAGGGAGCGCGACATACCGGTATATCGGCTCTGATCGGAATGGTTGCGCGCAAAAAGGCCGAATAAACCTCTTTTACGGGAAAATTAATTGCTATACTAGTCACTTCAGTCAACTGGAAGACAGGTTTGTTTTTATGGCGATTGTGAAGTGCAAGGTCTGCGGCGAGGAGATTGAGGAAACCATCCCGAAGTGTCCGCGTTGCGATTCTCTGGGGCCGAAAAGAGGAAAAAAAATCCGTTTGATCCTGCTATGCGTCATGGTAGTAATTCTTGCTTTTCTCGGTCTTGGTTTTTATCTGAAAATGAATGAGGTCGAAAAACCTTATGAAGAAGTCCTGAAAGAAAAACTGGATGCCAAGCTTTCGCAACGGGGGCTGACGGCCATGTTGTTGCTGCGGAGCCGGCTCGACAATCCGGATAGCATGCAATTGATATCGTCCACTGCCAATGAGGATGGATCCGTTCTCTGTTTTGAATTTACGGAAACGGATGTGTCGGGGAAAAAGAAGAAATCGAAAGCGGCTTTCGTTGACGGGGAGCTGAACCGGACGGAAGCGGGATGGAGGCTTTTTTGTGTCGGCAAGTCCATGCGGCCGATTACGGTGAAAAAGCAGCCGATGTAATTTGGATATCGTTTGCGCACCTGAAACCAGTCCGGCGCCGGGTGCGTTTTTGTTTGCGAGACTGTCTGGGTATCGATGTGAATGAAAACAGGGCAAATAATAAGAACCATATCCCTTGACGTTTTGGGCTGAAAACTTTCAATTCTTCCGGCGGCAATACTTGTTACCGGGTAGAGGGAGATATTTGTCGATCATGCTTCGAAGAAAAATCTTCTGCCCGAAAAAGACCGCTATAAGACCGCTGCCGTTTTTTTCATTTGCCCGGCTGTCTGTCAGGATATGGGACACCACAATAACAATAAAAAGAAATACGGTCGGCGCATTCGTTTTCTGTCGCCCATGTAAAAATGGCACCGGAAAAGGCATATTGCAGTATGGACAGCAGGCAATGGGGGTAGCCATCCTGTTTCAAGCAGGAGTACAGGAAATTCCGGCCCTGGACGGAAATGCGCTTGTGTCTGGCAGAATGAATGTGGTGATTTTTTGCGGATATCAGGCGGGACGAAATGATTTTATTGGCCGAACCGGATGCCGCCATGCTGGCAAGTGAAAGCAGGTCGGCATCCCGTTCGGAAATTTCTGTTCAAGGGTTCGCTGCCGGAAGAGACTTGTCTTGTGGCGCCAGATTCATGGATTCGCCCAGGGCTGTATTCATGCGGCTCAGGATGGATACCATTTTCTGGCGCATGATGTCGGAAGTCTTGTCCATGATGAGAGGCATTTTCCTGATGAACATTTTCCCGGTCGGCGATTCGTAAAATGCGATCAGACTCTGGAGTTCCTCTTCCGTAAAGGTTTCACGATAAATCCGGATATAGTCCGGCATCATTTTTTTCCAGCTGAATTCTTCCTTGACGATATTTTTGTATTTGTTCAGAAAAGATTCGGCCATTTTCTTTTTTTCTGCGGTCATGTTGTCCAGTTGCAGAATCGGCTTCAGTGTGGTTTCGATGATGTCGTCTGAATCGGCAATGGCGGAATCATTCAGTTTTTGCGCCTCTGTCAGGATCAGAAGTTTTTCAATGGAGGCATCCTGCGCAGGAGTCGCGAATGCCGGTACGGAAAAAAATACGGCAAGCAGAAGGATCAGGAGTCGTTTCATGGTTTTCTTTCTGTAATGAAGTATGAAAAAGGGTTGCGTGCATATCAGGCAACCGGTGTCCCGCTTTTATGGCAGATTGTCCCGGCGAAAATCGTTTTTGCCGGACGGTTATGCCGGAAATTCCGGGAACGCCCCAATCATTCCGCAAAAAGCGGACTGGTGCAATCCGCAAACCGTAAGATATTGTAACAGGAGGGTATCCAGGGCCATCATTTTCCGTATTTGATGTGTTTTCTTGATTCCGGTAAAAGAGGGAATCCGGTTTTCGTCCAGTATGCATCCATGTACTTTTTGATACAGGTAGTAAACGGTGTCGGGATGCAAGATGCATGATGCATGAAAGGAAAATGATGAGAACAGGAAAACGGATGCTTTTGCTGGCAGCCTGGGTTGCGGGTTTGGCGGGTGGTACTGGTTTCATGATGCAGGAGGCCGGGGCCTGTACAAGGATATTGTATGTCGGGGACCGGAATATGGTGGCAACAGGCCGCAATATGGACTGGAATGAGGATATGATGTCCAATTTGTGGGTTTTTCCAAGAGGAATCCGGCGCAATGGACTGGCGGGGCCGAATTCACTCGATTGGCAGTCCCGTTATGGCAGCGTGATCGTTTCCGGATATGAGGCGGGTAGTACGGATGGCATGAATGAAAAGGGATTTGTCGCGAATCTGCTTTTTCTGGCTGAATCCGATTATGGCAAACCACCAGAAAACGCAAAAGTCCTTTCGTTGAGTCTCTGGTTGCAGTATTTTCTGGATAATTATGCGACGGTGGATGAAGCCGTCCGTGCCCAGCGACAGAACCCGTTGCATCTGATTTCATCGAAGCCGATTCCTAACGGGAAAGAATCGAAGGTTCATTTATCCATTTCAGATGCAACTGGCGATTCGGCCATTTTTGAATATATTGACGGCAAGCTGGTTATCCATCATGGCAGGGAATATACGGTCATGACCAATTCGCCGGTTTACAGCGAACAGCTGGCGATCAATACCTACTGGCAGGATATCGGAGGTACTGTGTTTCTGCCCGGAACAAACAGGTCGGCAGACCGGTTTGCCCGTGCTTCCTTTTTTCTTGAGGCGGTTCCCAGAAAACTGGCGCCGAACTATATCCGCAGTGTTCCCGGTCAGAAATATGATTACCAGGCCGTTGCCGAGGTACTGAGTATCAATCGAGCGGTCAGTGTCCCACTGGGTATTACGACACCGGGCAAACCCAATATCGCCTCGACGATCTGGCGTACTGTCTCCGATCAGAAGAACCGGATTTATTATTTCGATTCGGCGACACGTCCCAATACCTTCTGGGTGGCATTCGACAAGCTCGATTTCGACCGGAACGCGCCGGTCAGAAAACTCACTATCCAGAATGGTGAAGTCTATTCCGGTGAAGTGTCAGGCTATTTCAGGCCTTCGGAACCGCTGAAGTTCATGGATGCCTTGTAACAGAGGGGTATGAAACAGTCGGGGATGTCGGTGTGTGTGCCGCATAATGTGGTCTTAATTGACTAAAATAAAATGAAAATATGCCACGTTGGCGGATAGACTGATATAATGCTCGTCTGTTCGGGGCGTAGCGCAGCCTGGTAGCGCACTTGCATGGGGTGCAAGGGGTCGGAAGTTCGAATCTTCTCGCCCCGACCAAAGAATACAAGGGGTACAGAATCGTTTCTGTACCCCTTTTTTCGTCTGGACCCGGCGATATTCGTGATGAAAACGGTGCGGCATGAACTATCGGTGGCGTGCATGAGGATATTGTCTTTTTGCCTGCGAAAATACGGATATTTGCCCGATTGTGCTTATTTACAAACCGTTTCTTCCAAAAAAGTACCCGTGAAGAAGTACGTTCACGGGCAAAGAATTTTAACTTGATAGGCAAATTTATTATGCAGTATATTTGCAAAAAAATACATATATTTTTCAAAAAAAATTACATGAAATTTCGATTTTTTTAATTGTGTCATGGCGTATCCGGCAAAGTCCGTCAACTGTCTGCCACTTTTCCGGAAAAACGGCCGGTTTTTATGTGGCAGTTCTGTTATTGACGAACAGCTTTTTGATTGACGGAAGAGATTACGCAGAAGGGCTATCCTTTCCGGATACTCTTGTTGTTTCAACAAAAGATTCCTTGGTGAAGATGCTGACAGGAAAGATTGCCCGTTCCGTTGTTTTCCGGAGCGCGGGAAAAACAACCGGTTTTCACGCTAGTGGAGAATTTCTTCCGGAGTGAGAGATCTGGCCCGTGCGATCTGTTCGGGAGTCATTTCGTTTTCCAGTGTTTTCAGGGCTTCTTCTGCTTCGGTTTGTATTTGTGCCGCACGATTGAGGAGGACATAAGCCGCGATTTTGCTATCCGGATTGTTTGGGGTGTTTGCATAAAGGGTCCCGAGAGCATACAGGGCTTCGGGCAAGCCCTGTCTGGCGGCACGACGGAACCAGTGAACGGCCTGTTGCAGGTTACGGGAAGCCCCTTTTCCTGTCAGGCTAGCAAATCCCAGGCTGTATTGGGCCTTGGCATTCCCGGTGTCTGCCGCTTTCCGGAACCATTGTATGGCGGTCAGGTCGTTCTGGAGGACGCCTTTCCCGTTGTAATAGGCCACACCAAGATTGTACTGGGCTTCGGCATACCCCTGGTGGGCGGATTTTTTCCACCAATAGACAGCCTTCTGGTAATCCTGATGAATTCCTTTTCCGGTGTAATAGGCTGTTCCCAGATTGTTCTGGGCATTCGGCAGATCGTTTTCCGCTGCTTTTCCGTACCAGTGAACCGCCAGCTCGTCGCTTTGAGGGACACCTTTGCCGCTGGCATAGAGCAGTCCCAGATTATACTGGGCTCCCGGTTTTCCTTGTTCCGCCGCTTTTTTATACCAGTAAGCAGCCTGTTCGGGATTGCTGGCGATGCCCAGACCGTTTGCATAGGCATTTCCCAGATAAAACTGGGCCTGAATGTCGTTTTGTCTGGCTCGCTGGAGAAGTATTTGCATATTGCTGTCTGCCGCGAAGGAAAAGGATATGCAAAAAAGTGATATTGAAGCGATCACGGGTGCAAGGATTCTGGCCGACATGGAAAGTTCCTGTTTCAAAAAAGTTTGCTGCAATGTTTATCTTACCGAATTTTAGCCCGGTAAAGGGTGGTATGAATCACTTCATGTCGAAAGGGTGGTTTTGCGGGTGGAAGAACCGGATTTGCGGCAAGACAGGCAGGATGGATCGAAATACCGGTTTTTCCGCAGGTAGCCGGAAATGAAAACATTCCGCCGAATGGCAAAATAGCGAGCGAAATCCGGTATGAACGAAATTGAAAACGGAACCGGACATGAAATCCTGCGGTGTCATTGTTGGACAAGCCGCTTTTTTAACGGATTCCGGCATGATTGAGTACATTTTTCGATGTTTTGTCATATAACGGCTTCGGTCGCTTTGTCTCCGTCAATCAGTGTCCGTGATTTCATTCATCTCTCACAGGGCAGTTATGCGTGTGTGCATACGTATCGGTATGTCAAATTTCCTTTTGGCAATCGGGAGATTTCCCTGTCTGGCTGGTAGATAGATGAACGCCATGGGGTTGGTGCCAGAATCATGGGTACCGATGACAAAACGGGGGGCTGTTTCGCTTGGTTTTGCCGTGAAATGGCGGGTATTCGCCAGAGCCGGATCGGGTAACCGGATATTGGGCGGCCGTTATGAAACCACAGGATGAGTGATGCTGTTCCCTGTCGATGCCATTCTGTCCGTCTGGCGGAACATGGGCAGGAATACGATGGTGGACAGTTCGATGCAACAGGACGGGAATTTACCGGCGTTTATGCAAACACCGGAAAAAATAAAGGATGATGACGTGTTTCCGGAAGAAAGTCGCGGTTATTGCTGAACGATGGAATCCGGGAAGGTGAGTTCGCCGGTGGCGGGAAAGTGTTCATGAAGGATAGGAAAACGGCATTTCCCAAAAAAAGGCGCTTTTCGCGCCTTTTGAACAGCGGAAAATAATACCTCAGGATGCGGAATCGTCCAGAGGCATGTTTTTCACAGATTCACGGGAGTGTTCCTTGGATTTGGTTTTTGCCTTGACAAGCTGACGGTCGAGTTTATCCATCAGAAGATCGATGGCGGCATACAGATCCTGGGCAGTGCTTTCCGCGTGCAGGGTTTTGCCCGAGAGGTTCAATTTGATTTCGGCACGCTGGCTTCTTTCCTTGTCGGAAACATTGTCAACGGCCAATAGAACTGAAATATCGATGACGCCATCAAAATTCCGTTTCATTCGGTCAAGTTTGCTTTCTACATGGCTGCGGATTGCAGGCGTTATTTCGAGATGATGTCCACTGATAGTAAGGTTCATACATTTCTCCTTGATGATGTCACCTAAACAAACCAAGTGTCGGAAACACTTGTCATTACTACAAACTTTTTCGCAAACTAGCCGGCGGGATTTTCAGCATGTCGCGATATTTTGCAATGGTTCTTCTTGCAATAACCAGCCCTTCCTTTTCCAGCATTTGTGCGATTTTGTTGTCGGAATACGGTTTTTTCCTGTCTTCACCGGCGATCAGCTGTTTTATTTTTTCCCGGATCGCGGTTGAAGACGCTTCTCCTCCTCCTTCCGTAGCGATATGACTGCCAAAAAAATATTTCAACTCAAAAATGCCGAGCGGTGTCAGCATGTATTTCTGGGTTGTCACACGTGAGATGGTGCTCTCGTGTAGTCCTAGTGTATCAGCAATTTCGCGCAAAACAAGAGGGCGCATGGAAGTCGGACCGAAAGTGAAAAAATTCTGTTGCCGTTCAATGATAGCTTCCGAAACCCTCAAAATGGTATCGAATCGCTGGTTTATGTTTCGGATCAACCATTTGGCTTCCTGAAAACGGGTGTTGAGACTGGTTTTGTTCGATGTGTTCTTGAGAATTTCTCCATACATCCGGTTGATGCGGATTTTCGGCATGGCATCAGCATTTAATTCGGCATGCCAGATCCCGTCTTTTTTGATAACCACGATTTCCGGTACGACAATGTCGGCTGCGTCGTTGGCATAAGCCGCTCCCGGATGAGGATTGCATCGCTGAATGACTTCCCGGGCTTCCAGAAGATCTTCATCGTCGCACCCGAGGGTTTTTCTCAGCCGGATGAAATCACGTTGTGCAAACAGTTTCAGATGGTTTTCGACAATATTCAAGGCACGTTTGCGGACAATGTACGGAATGTTCGGCATCATCCTGATCTGGATGGCAAGGCATTCGGCACTGTTTCTGGCGCCGACTCCCGGCGGATCGAAGGTCTGGATACAACAGAGAGCCTCTTCGAGTTCTTTCCTGTCGATAGCCAGTTCCGGCGGCAGCCATGCGAGCATTTCTTCCAGAGTTTCGAGAAGATAGCCGTTGGAATCCAGCGCATCGATGATCAGTTCGACCAGTGCGCGTTTGCGCTGATCACGAACAGCCAGTCTCATCTGGGATAGCAGATGTTCCTTCAGTGTTTCGGGAGGGGCTTCCAGTTGTGGCAGGAAACGTTCGTCATCTGGATTCCGGTCGGCCGGTTTGGGAACATCCCAGATCAGATGCTCTGCTTCATCGTTTCCGGATTCATTCGTGAAATTTGTCGATACATCGGTAGGTCCGCCGTTTGGTTCATGGGAACTTTCTTCATAGGCGGGTTCTCCTGATGCGACAGGTTGCCGGATGATGGAGCCGTCTGCCTGGAAACGGGCCGTGTTGGCCAGCGGGTCATCAAGCCTTTCCAGAAGGGGGTTTTCTTGCAGTGCGCGTTCGATTTCCTCGTTCAGTTCGAGGCTGGACAGTTGCAAAAGCCTGATGGACTGCTGAAGTTGTGGTGTCAGAGCGAAATGCTGGGCAAGACGGGTTTGCAGTTTCTGTTTCATGTCCGCCCCGTTTTTCACATTCTGAAATGTTCCCCAAGGTAAACGCGTCTGACGGACTCGTTTTCGATGATTTCATCCGGATGGCCACTGGCGAGAACGGTACCCTGATTGATGATGTAGGCGTGATCGCAAATACCGAGTGTTTCACGAACGTTGTGGTCGGTAATCAGTACACCGATACCTCTTTCTTTCAGAAAGCGGACGATTCGCTGGATCTCGATGACGGCGATCGGATCGATGCCGGCAAAAGGTTCATCCAGCAGAATAAAGCGGGGATCGGTTGCCAGTGCACGGGCGATTTCGACGCGCCGGCGTTCACCGCCCGAGAGCGAGAGCGCTGAATTCGTACGCAGTTTTTCGATCTGCAACTCGGCAAGCAGATTGTCCAGTTTCTGCTCGATTTCTATTCTTGAAAGAGGTTTGCCGTCTTTTTTCTGCAGTTCCAGTACAGCCCGGATATTGTCCTCGACATTCAGTTTGCGAAAAACGGATGCTTCCTGTGGCAAATAGGACAATCCCATGGATGCCCGTTTGTGTATCGGCAGACGGGTCAGATCGATGCCGTCGAGTTCGATGATCCCGTCGTCAGCCGGTACCAGACCCACAATCATATAAAATGAGGTGGTTTTCCCGGCACCGTTTGGTCCCAGCAAACCGACGACTTCACCGCTGGAAACGTCAAGGGAAATATTGGAAACAACGGTTCTTTTGCCGTAGGTTTTCTGCAGATGACGAACGATCAGTTTACTGTTGCTCATTTGTTGGACTTCTTTTCACGGGGTTGGATAACGGCCTTGACGCGGCCAGCACCGGGTTTGGAAACGCCTTCGCTGGTGTTGTAAACATTGTAATATTCCGTTTTCGCATTGTAGGAGATGTATTCTCCGGTCACATCGTCGGTGACCTTGCTGCCTTGGAGACGTTTCACTCTGGCGCGAGTGAAAAATTTGGCGATTTCGTTTTTGTTGTCGTATTCGATTTTTTCGCCATAACCTTCCAGCCAGGTATCGGGCCCGCTATCCTGTTTTTGTCTCAGGGATGCCAGTTTTCCGGGAGCGGCATAAAGGGTGATGAACTGGTAACCTTCCGGATCTTCCACAATAACCGCTTTGCCTGCCTTGATCAGAAGTGTTCCTTTCGTCACGACGACGTTGCCTGTGAAGGTTGTGATCTGTTTGACGTCATCGGAAAACATCTGGTCGGCTTCGATATTGGTCGGCTTGTCGGCATCCGCCTTTTCTGCACGGGCATTGAAAACGAGTCCGATACAGAACAGGAATGTCAGAAGGTTGAATAGGTTTTTTTTCATGGGGTTTACCGGTCCGTTAATGTTTTGATCTGCCGGGAGGATTGTAGGTAATTCTGGCCTGGTTGAATATTTGCAGCTCGCTGGTAGCGTTATTGGCCTGCATGCCGATACCGCTCATGATCGAATTGCCGTCGTGAACGATCACTTCCTTATCACTCGTCATGATTTCGTCATCGGGATAGATCAGCACGTATTCCGATGTCAGCCTGAAAGGGCCTTTGCTTGCGGAAGGCTCTCTGTCCATGACGACATTGTTTCTCATGTGGATTTTGGTGTTGAAGTCTTCGACATAGGCTTCTTTCGATCGGATCGTTTGCAGTTGCGAATAGTCGTTCATGGAATAAATGACCGGATTGTCGATCAGATGGGAGTCCTCGATAGGAAAATGGGTCATTTTCGTTCCGGTCGCTTCATATTGTGGTTGTCCGTCAGGCTTCATTCTGAAGTAACGGAAATTTTCCACGATGTAATCCGGATCGGTTCTTTGTTCGAGTGCCGCCGCGTCGGAAGCGCTTTTCCGGATGACCATATTGATCCACAGACTTCCCAATGTTAGTATCAGTACGACGGTAAAGATAATGGCAAGCCGTATGCGAAGCACCGATTTCGGACCCTGGATCATTTCAGAAAACTCTCCACAACAGAGGTGTAACAGCCTTTTGCCCGCATGATCATGTCGCAGACTTCCCGGACTGCCCCGTTGCCACCGCTGTGACGGGTGACATGGTCGACGCGGGACAATACTTCGGGATGACCGTTCGGTACACTGAATGACACTCCGGCGCGGATCAGGACAGGCAGATCGATAATGTCGTCGCCGATGAATCCGCACTGGCTGGCCGCCAGTCCGGTCTTTTCCAGCAATGTTTCGAATGCGGCCCGTTTTTCGCCGGCTCCTTGGATGACATGACTGATTTCCAGATCGGCGGCCCGTCTGTTGACGATGGGGGAGTGACGCGCGCTGATG
Source organism: Oxalobacter aliiformigenes (assembly GCF_027116575.1). Taxonomy (GTDB): domain Bacteria; phylum Pseudomonadota; class Gammaproteobacteria; order Burkholderiales; family Burkholderiaceae_D; genus Oxalobacter; species Oxalobacter aliiformigenes. The sequence goes on from NZ_CP098252.1 coordinate 643,549, forward strand.
ATGGCGGTCATGACACCTGCCTTTTTCAGCAGTTTGATGCCGTGGCCGTCCAGAACGTTGAAACTCTTGAACAGTTCTCCATCCAGGCCGTAATGCATTTTTCCGTCAGTTAAGACCCCGTCGACATCGAATATCATCAGACTGATCCGGGACAGTTTGCTGGTTAATTCCGGATTCATCAGATCACCTTCGCTTCCGTCAGATCATGAATATGAAGAGCACCGATCAGTTTACTGTCCTTGTCCGTGACAAGCAGCTGGTTGATCCTGAATTTTTCCATGATGCTGACGGCTTCGGCAGCCAGTTTTTCCGGCCCGATGGTACGCGGATTTTTCGACATCACATCGGAAATGGTGATATTGGAAAAATTCTGCTGTTTCTCAATCAGCCGCCGGAGATCTCCGTCCGTAAAAATGCCAATGGCCCGCCCTCTGTCATCGACAACCGACGTCATGGCGATTCCTTTTTTGGTGATTTCGAACAGGGCGTCTTTAAGCTGGGTATCGGCGGTGACGACAGGAATATCATCTCCCTTGCGCATGATATCGGAGACCAGAGTCAGCAGGCGTCTGCCCAAGGCACCTCCCGGATGAGAACGGGCGAAATCGTCTTCCCGGAATCCACGTGCGTCCAGAACGGCAACGGCCATGGCGTCTCCCAGGGCAAGTGTCGTCGTTGTACTGGCTGTCGGGGCAAGATTGAGCGGGCAGGCTTCCTTTTCGACGTGGACGTTCAGGTGAACGTCTGCCAGTTTTGCCAGACTGGATCCGGGACGCCCGGTCATGGCGATCAGGCGTGTTCCCATCCGTTTGATGATGGGAGCGATGGCCATCAGTTCTCCCGCTTCACCGGAATAGGAAATGGCGATGAAAACGTCGTCGTGGGTAATCATGCCAAGGTCGCCGTGAGCGGCTTCCGCAGGATGCACGAACATGGCCGGTGTTCCGGTCGATGCCAGTGTCGCGGCGATTTTGCGGCCGATATGGCCGGATTTGCCCATCCCGGACACCACCACACGGCCCTTGCAGTTCAAAAGCAGGGAAACGGACTCGACAAAATGATCCGCATCTTCCTGACGGAAACGTTTCCGGAGCGTTTCGAGGGCAAGCGCTTCCGTTTTGAGGGTATCATCTGCCAGTTTCAGTAAACGTTCCGTATCGATCGATGTTTTGTTTTTGGTGACTTCTTTGCTCATGATAGAAGTATAAACGAATTATCCGGGCGTGAATCCCGCGGGATGGAAAAATGGTTTTTCCAAGGAACCGGGCAACCGTCGTGACAGGAAAAAAGTTTTGCCATTTTACAAGGGGTTACGCGGAGAAGGAGTGTAACACTTTGTCACAAAAACGGGCGCATCGCGCGTGGATGAAATTCGTTACAATAACAAGTGTAAAAGTAGTTGAAGGATACAAAGAACAAGCGGTAGTCCGGATTTTCCGAGTAGGGATGAAAACGGTTTTAGTACTGTGTTGTTATTCTTAAACTTTAACGCCATTTCATGCAATCGTCTCTTGAATTTGTCCTGCTGATGCTGGGCACCGCTGTTATCGGGGTGGTCGTTTTCCGCTATCTCCAATTGCCCTCGATTCTGGGGTATCTTGCCGTCGGTGTTGTGATCGGCCCTCATTCGACCGGACTGGTCAGCGATGCCCAGTCGCTGGAAGGACTGGCGGAATTCGGGGTGGTTTTCCTGATGTTCACCGTCGGTCTGGAATTCTCGCTTTCCCAGCTTCTCGCCATGCGCAGGATCGTTTTCGGGCTGGGGTTGGCACAGGTATCCACTTCCATCATCGGTTCCATCATCATCACGCTGGTCATTGTTTTTATTCTGCCGCAACTTGGGGCAAGCTGGCAGGGGGCTTTGGCCATGGGGGGCGCCTGGGCAATGTCTTCCACAGCGATCGTATCCAAAATGCTGGCCGAGCGGATGGAACTGGAAACGGATTATGGACGGCGTGTCATCGGCATTCTGCTGTTTCAGGATCTGGCTGTCGTGCTTCTTCTGATTATCGTGCCGACCTTGGCGAAGGGAACAGGCGATATTCTGCTGATTATCGGAATGGCTCTGGGCAAAACGGCGCTTGTTCTGGTGCTTTTGCTTTTTTTCGGAAAGAAACTGATGAGCAAATGGCTCGGGATCGTCGCCGGACGCCGTTCCCAGGAATTGTTCATGCTGAACCTGCTTCTGATGACGCTGGGTGCTGCCTGGATAACGGAACAGGCCGGTTTGTCCATGGAACTGGGCGCATTCATCGCCGGTATGCTCATATCCGAAACACGCTATAAAAACGAAGTGGATGTCGATATCAAGTCGTTCCGGGATGTTTTACTGGGGCTTTTTTTCATTACGATCGGCATGATGCTCGACATGAATGTGGTTCTGCATTACTGGTGGCTTGTCCTGCTGATCATCGTTTCGGCATTTTTCTACAAATTTGCTCTGGCGGCATGGCTGACGCGGCTTTTCGGAGCATCCCGGGGTGTCAGTATCAAAACTGGCCTGGCACTGGCGCAGGCAGGGGAATTCAGTTTCGTGCTGGTCAACCAGATTTCCGGCCTGAATATGGTCGAACCGTGGATTTTGCAGGTCACCATGGCTTCCATGGTGCTTTCGATGCTGGCCGCTCCTTTTATCATTTTGAATGCCGACAAGATTGTCATGCGCTTTTCCGCCAATGAATGGATTCAGCAATCACTGGAACTGACGAAAATCGCCAGCAGTTCCATGTCATTGCAGCAACATGTCATTCTGGCCGGTTTCGGCAGGACGGGGCAGAATATCGCTACCCTGCTTGAGGAAGAACAGATTCCCTACCGGGCGCTGGATATGGATCTGGAACGGGTGAGAAAAGCGGAAACGGCTGGCGCCAATGTTTCCTATGCCGATGCCACCCGTCGGGAAAGCCTGGTTGCAGCGGGCATTCACCGGGCGTCTTCTCTTATCATCACGTTTGCCAGTGTCAATGCGGCATTGAGAGTCCTTCACTATGCCAAGGAACTGGCTCCGAGTCTGCCGGTGATCGTTCGAAGTTATGACGATTCCGATTTCGACCGTCTGAAGGCGGCAGGAGCCGATGAGGTCGTTCCGGAAGTGATCGAAAGCAGTCTTGTTCTGACTTCGTATGCGTTCATGTCGTATGGCGTTCCCATGAAGCGGATCATCAAACGTGTTCGGGCCGCGAGAGCATCCCGTTATGCCAAGCTGAGAGAATATTTTCATGGCGAAACGGACGAAATTCCGGTCGATACCGATTCATACTGGCGTCTGCATGCTCTCCGTCTTCCGGAAGGAGCCGCTGCGGTCGGCAAGACGGTAGGGGAAATGGACTTGCCGTCCAATCATGTCGAAATCACGATGGTTCGGCGCGGAAAGGAAAAAATGACGGTAACGGACGACCTCATCCTGCGTGAAAACGATGTGCTTGTTTTGCGGGGAACTTCCGAAGGAATCGGTATCGTCGAAGAGCTCTTGCTGAAGTAATGAGCTGGTTTGATTTTATGGCGTGATTTGCCGGTTATATCCGCTTTCCGGGAGAAGGACAGGATCATTTCCCGCAATGGGAAGTGCTACGGGCTTGCTAAAAGGAATGGCTTTTCCGTTGATGTTTTTCGGCATATTTTGAAAACGGATTTTTGTTGTTCTTGTTTGTATGGAACAGGTTTGATCCATACGGCTGTTCCAGCGGATGACGCCGCTGGAACGTGGTTGTGGGACGCAATGTACGGGTGTCACCGCTTTTTCCGCGGTTTTAACATGGCTCCGAGGTATTGTCCCGTAAAACTGGCCGGTTTCCGGGCGATTTCTTCCGGTGTCCCTGTGGCGATAATCTGGCCACCGCCCGCTCCTCCTTCCGGGCCGAGATCGACAATCCAGTCGGCCGTCTTGATGACGTCGAGATTATGTTCGATGACAACGACTGTATTGCCCTGATCGCGTAGTCGGTGAATGACTTTCAGCAGCATGTCGATATCCTGAAAGTGCAGGCCTGTTGTCGGTTCGTCCAGAATATAGAGGGTTCTGCCGGTATCCCGCTTGGACAGTTCCAGTGACAGTTTGACACGTTGCGCTTCTCCTCCGGAGAGGGTGGTCGCGCTCTGGCCAAGCCGGATGTAACCCAGCCCGACGTCCAGCAGGGTTTGCAGGCGTCTGGCAATGGCAGGAACCGGTTTGAAAAATTCATGCGCTTCTTCAACCGTCATGTTCAGCACGTCGGAAATATTTTTGTCCTTGTAGGCGATTTCAAGCGTTTCGCGGTTGTACCGTTTTCCGTGACAGACGTCACAGGGAACGTACATGTCTGGCAGAAAGTGCATTTCGACCTTGATGACGCCATCGCCCTGACACGATTCGCAACGGCCTCCCTTGACATTGAAAGAAAAACGGCCAGCCGTATAACCCCGCTCACGTGCTTGCGGTACGCCGGCAAACAGTTCCCGTATCGGGGTGAACAGTCCGGTATAGGTGGCCGGATTGGATCGCGGGGTACGTCCGATCGGGGCCTGGTTGACGGAAATGACCTTGTCGAAGTGTTCCAGTCCTTCAATGGCGGTATAGGGAGCCGGTTCCGTTTGCGAGCCGTACAGGTGATGGGAAACGGCAGCGTATAAGGTATCGTTGATCAGGGTCGATTTGCCCGATCCGGAGACACCTGTCACGCAGGTCAGCAACCCGATAGGCAATCTGAGGGTGACGTTTTTCAGATTGTTGCCGGAAGCACCTTTGATAACCAGTTGCTTTTCCTTGTCCTGTCTGACCCGTTTCACAGGAACTTCTATGGACAGTGTCCCGTTCAGGTATTTTGCCGTCAGTGAATCTTCCGATTGCAGGATTTTGTCAGGTGAGCCGCTGGCGACGACGTTGCCGCCGTGTACGCCGGCACCGGGACCCATATCGACGATGAAATCGGCGGTTCTGATCGCATCTTCGTCGTGTTCCACCACGATGACGGTATTGCCGATGTCGCGCAGGTGCTTGAGCGTGGCGATCAGCCGGTCGTTGTCGCGCTGGTGCAGTCCGATGGACGGCTCGTCCAGTACATACATCACACCGGTCAGTCCGCTGCCGATCTGGGATGCCAGCCGGATTCGCTGGGATTCTCCGCCGGAAAGCGTTTCCGCACTCCGGTCGAGCGACAGGTAGTCGAGTCCGACATTGTTCAGGAAATGCAGACGGGAAACGATTTCGTGGATGATACGGGTGGCGATTTCTTTCTTCGCCCCGGTCAGGGAAAGCGTTTCGAAATAGGCTAGGGTCTCATCGAGAGGCAGACGGGTGATTTCATGGATGGCTTTTTCTTGGGGGCCTTCGCCGACTTTCACGAATCGTGCCTCGGTACGGAGTCTGGCACCATGACAGGAAGGACAGGCCCGTTCGTTGATCAGTTTGGCGAGATCTTCCCGTACGGCCATGGAATCGGTTTCACGGTAGCGGCGTTCCAGATTGCTCAGGATACCTTCGAACGAATGTTCCTTGACCCACGGACGGCCGTGGCTGTTCAGGTAGGTGAACGGTATTTTTTCCTTTCCGGAACCGTAAAGGACAATGTGCCGGATGTTTTCCGGCAATTCTTCGTAAGGCGTATTGACATCGAAATGGTAATGGTCCGCCAGATTCTGAAGCATCTGGAAATAAAACGGATTTCTCCGGTCCCAGCCTTTGACGGCGCCGGCCGCCAGCGACAGACCGGGAAACAGGACAACCCGTTTGGGATCGAAAAATTCGATGTGACCCAGACCGTCGCATTCCGGACAGGCACCCATCGGGTTGTTGAATGAAAACAGCCTCGGTTCGAGTTCATGGAGAGAATACCCGCAGATGGGACAGGCAAACTGGTTGGAAAAAACCTGTTCTTCTCCCGTGTCCATATTGACTGTCAGTGCCCGGCCTTCGGCGATACGCAAGGCCGTTTCGAAACTTTCCGCCAGCCGCTGCTTGATGTCGGGATTGATTCTGACACGGTCGACGACGACATCAATCGTATGTTTCTCATTTTTTTTCAGAGCAGGCAGTTCATCCACGTCGACAACTGTCGCCGGTCCGGTGCCGCTTTTGACGCGGAAACGGATGAATCCCTGTGCCTGCATCTGTTCGAAGAGATCGACGTGTTCGCCTTTCCGGTTGACGACAACGGGCGCCAGAATCATCAGACGGGTTCCTTGCGGCATGGCCAGAACCGTATCGACCATTTGCGAGACGGACTGGGCGGTCAGGGGATTTTCGGGATGTTTTGGGCAGTGCGGTGTGCCGACGCGTGCAAAAAGCAGACGCAGATAGTCATATATTTCCGTAACGGTGCCGATGGTCGACCTGGGATTGTGCGAGGTCGCTTTCTGGTCGATGGCGATGGCAGGAGAAAGCCCTTCGATCAGATCCACATCAGGTTTTTCCATAAGCTGCAAAAACTGGCGGGCGTAGGCCGAGAGCGATTCGACATAACGGCGCTGTCCTTCCGCATAAAGGGTGTCGAAAGCAAGCGAGGACTTCCCGGAACCGGAAAGTCCGGTGATGACGATCAGCTTGTTGCGTGGCAAATCGATCTGGATGTTTTTCAGATTGTGTGTGCGTGCACCGCGAATAACGATTTTTTCCTGGTTTTCCGACATGGAGCGTGCTGTTTTGTTAATGAAAAATAAACTGTGAATGCATACAGGTTAATTCAATATCATAACGTATTTGGCAATATTTCACAGAATGCGTGCATAAGCGGATATGACAGGATTGTCATGGTTTGGGGATTTGTTCTTCTGTCCGCTTGCCGGAGTTCGTTTTGTGACGACAGTGTCATATAATGCTGCTTTATTCATGGCGGTATGCCTTAACCCCACTATTTATTCCTATCAGGAGAAAGTCATGGCATCGATCAACAAGGTCATCATCGTCGGCAATCTCGGCCGCGATCCGGAAAACCGATATCTGCCGAGCGGCGAACAGGTTACCAGTATTGCGGTAGCCACGACTGATCGCTGGCGTGACAAGGCTACTGGCGAGCAGAAGGAAGCGACCGAATGGCACCGGATTTCCTTTTTCGGCAAACTGGCTGAAATTGCCGGACAGTATCTGAAAAAAGGGTCGCAGGTTTATATTGAAGGACGTCTGAGGACACGCAAGTATACGGACAAGGAAGGGATCGACCGGTATGCGACCGAAATTATCGCCGATACCATGCAGATGCTGGGCAGCCGTCAGGGAGCAGGTGATCCTTCTGATGACCGGGGAAGTTACCAGCCTCCGTCCCGTCCGGCGCAAGGTGGTGGCCAGCGCCAGCAGGGAAGTCGTCCGCCTAGCCTGTCGCCGGATCTGGATGACGATATTCCTTTCTGAGCGGGAACACTCCGAAAGAAATTTGCCGGTTACGGAATGCCGAACCGGCATTTTTGTTTGTTGTGTCTGACGGGCAGGTGGATATGAACGGCATGAAAGACAGCGGGTTCTTTTTTCCTGTGAGTCTGTTTTTCGATGTATGTCGTCATGGGGTCGGGTACCGAATAGTCCGGGGTATGTTCTTTACAGGAGTGCAGGTTCTGTAAACATCGGTAAGGTGGCTGTTGTTTGCATGATTTACATGGAAGATGTTTTTGCCGGATCGATGTGCCTGTATTGCCTGCCGGATAGCCTTTCGCCGGAGTGCGGATTGATTGCAGGGACCGGGGGTAGACACGTTACCTGACCGTTGCGGTCGGATCCAGTGAATATCCGGATTTCGGCAGGCATTTTGCCGGATACGCTTTACGGTAAGGATATGGCTGCCATGTGCGGTTTTTTCCGACAAGAATGTATTCTCGGATTCAATGTTTGCCGGCAGAGGCCGGTGAGGCGGGAATGTTCCCGATATGCGACAATGCACCGATGATTTTTCTGCCGGCCAGCCAGACCAGTAACGCGAAAAAGCCGGTAGCGCACAAGGCCATGCCGAAGCTGCCGGTATATTCCCTGACCGTCCCGAGAACCAGTGTCAGTACAACATTGGCGATGTTGGCGATCATGTTCATGAATCCGGCTGCGGTAGCCAGATAGGCAGGAGATACGACATTTCCGGTCAGACTGAAAATTGATCCGTAATTGATTCCACCCAGAATGGCCAGCAATATACCGACGGCCAGTCCTGTGCAGACATTGCCGGTCAAACCAAGCGCGATATACAGGATGCCGATTGCCAGTACCGCTGTATTGGTTATCCAGCTTCTGGAAAACCAGCGAAGAAGAACACTGCCGCAAGCACGGCCCAGTGTGCCGGTCAGCAAAACGAATCCGGTCGCGAGACTCCATGCCATGGCCGTACTTTTCCCGTCCATGTCCGCCAGAATGGAGGGCAGCCATTGGCCAAGGTTGTTCAGGGTACCGTAGGAAAGGCCGTGAAATATGCCCAGTGCCCAGATGGGTACGGAAGTGGAAACGGTTTTCAGGGCCGTCATCAGATCGCCGAGCGTATTGGACGATGCCGGGCTGTTTTTCCGGACACGGACAGGAAGAAACAGTGACAGAACCGTGGCGCTTATGGCAAGGATTGCGGGTATAAGATAGGAAAACCGCCATGCCTCGCTTCCCAGATAAGGCAAGGTCATGAAAGGAAGCATGGTTCCGAGACAGAATGAGGCGCCTTGTATTCCTTGTGCCTGTGTGATTTTTTCCGGAGGGGCAAGCATTCCGGTTACTTTGACCCCGGCAAGAAACAGTGTGCCGGAACTCAGGCCGGCCATGAACCGCAGTCCGGTTGCCAGTCCCAGATTGTCCGGTGCGAGAAACGGCAGAATATTGGCGATGATTGCGATGAAAATGGCGAGGAGAAATCCGCGATAGACACCGATTTTGTCGAGTATGAGGCCAGCGGGCAACTGAACGAGACTGTGTGCCCAGAGCAGACCGCTCAGAAAGAGGGAAAGACCGGCATATCCGACACCGAAAAGGGCCATGAACTGGGTAGCAAGCGGCGCGACACTCATGAAAAAATATCCGGCACTGATGCTGATAATAGCCGGGAACCAGATGATTGAAAACATGGTTTTTGTATGATTTTGGCAGGTGGACTGGATGGCAGGACAATCACCGCCGATCTGTACCGGACAGGTTAAAGATTTGTTTTCTGTTTAATATACCTAATCCCTGACAGGAGCGGAAATACTTTTTTCGTCTCGTATTTATATGTTTGGCAAATAAATCGCCGAAAAGTGTCCGTATACAGGAATCGTTACATTTGCAGGCTTTCAAGTGGGATATACTTCTCTGAGAACGAAAAGGTGCTTCCCGGTTTTCCCGCGAATGGGAGCGCTTTTTCATTGTTTTTTGAGGAGTTTCGGGATATGACCGGTCTGTCCGGTTTATTTTCCGATACGGTTCAGGTTTTGCAGGGACTGGCTGCTTGTAAATATGACAGTGGAAAAAATCAAATATCGGAAAAACAGGACAGAGTCCGGCTGGTGGAATGTCTGCCTTGATTATTCCCGAAGGCACTGGTTTTATGCCGGATTTCTCTTTTTGTCGTCCATAACGATTTTGGTCCTGTTCTTGCAGAGCCTTTTTCTGGTCGTGTCCGATGGGGTTGGGCTGGCTATGCAATATGCCGTCGCGGGCGGCCTTGCCGGATTTGCCGGAACGGCGCTGGGTGCGATTCCGGCACTGATTCTGAGGCGTTTGCCGGCCTATGTCGAGGATACCATGCTGGGATTCGCCGCCGGTATGATGATGGCGGCAAGTGCTTTCTCGCTGATATTGCCGGGGCTGGCTGCGGGAACGTCCATGACGGGCAACAAGGCATTCGGCGCCGGTATCGTGGTTCTTGGCATGGCATGCGGTGTCATTTTGATGCTGAGTCTGGACAAGTTCACGCCGCACGAGCATGAAACGATCGGTTCATTCGGTCCTGGAAATGACCGTTTCAACAAGGTCTGGCTGTTTGTTTTTGCCATTTCTCTTCATAATCTGCCGGAAGGTATGGCTATCGGTGTCGGATTCTCGCATGCCGATATGGCGATCGGATTGCCGTTGACGATCGCTATCGTGTTGCAGGATATTCCGGAAGGTCTTGCCGTGGCGCTTGCCTTGCGAAGTGCCGGAGTCAGCCGGTTGCGGGCTGTTCTGATTGCCGGGGCGACCGGGCTGTTCGAACCGCTGGGCTCGCTTTTGGGAGTCGGGCTTTCAAGCGGGCTGGCGCTTTCTTATCCCATCGGACTCGGTTTTGCAGCCGGGGCCATGTTGTTTGTCGTTTCGCATGAAGTGATTCCCGAGACGCACCGGAACGGTCACCAGACACCGGCAACAGTCGGACTGATGGCGGGATTCGCACTGATGATGGTGCTGGATACGACATTGGGGTGATGCTGTGCCGGCATTTGCCGATATCGTGTGCCAAATTCCGTATTTTTTAAAAAAACGGTAATATTGTCCTGTAATAATGCATGAAGATCCTGAGGATCATAATAGGCTTTTATTGTCGTTTTTTTCAAAAGGCGTCGGAATGTTTGCTGCAATAGATCTCGGTTCCAACAGTTTTCGTCTGCATATTGGTGAATACGTCAACGGTATCGTCTGCGTGGTCAAGAGTGCGCGTGAACCGAACCGTCTCGCGGCGGGACTGGACAGAAACAATGTTCTGTCCAGAGAGGCGATGGACAGGGGACTGGATGCGCTGAAACGTTTGCGCGCCATTCTGGATGCCTATCCTCTTTCGGAGGTCAAGGTCGTCGCCACGAATACGCTCCGTATCGCTTCCAATGCACAGGTTTTTCTGAATGATGCCGAGAAGGTGCTCGGTTATCCTATTGAAGTGATTTCGGGGGAAGAGGAAGGGCGACTGATTTATCTGGGTGTCGCCAATGTGCTCGGGCGTCCTGAAGAAAAACGGCTTGTAATCGATATCGGCGGGGGATCGACGGAACTGATTTGCGGCAAGGGACAGGAAATCGAACGGGTTGAATCGTTCAGTGTCGGTACCGTTCGCCAGAGTCTTTCGTTTTTTCACGATGGCATTATTGATGAGACATCTTTTCAGGCTGCCGTGTTGTCCGCCCGAAGCCAGTTCGAGGATGCTGTCGATTATTACCGGTCCTGTGGCTGGACGGAGGTCTATGGTTCTTCCGGAACCATACGTGCCACAGCGGAAATTCTTGCCATCAACAGGATCGGCGATGGCCGTTTCACTCTTGAGAATCTCGAACGGCTGAAGATGAAAATGATTGGGACCGGTCGTCTCAATCAGATGAAACTTGACGGGATCAAGGCTGAACGCGCTGCGTCGATTCTGGGGGGATTGACCATTCTGATCGTATTGATGAAAGATTTCAGAATCAAGGTGCTGAAACCGATCGAGGCCGGTCTGCGGATGGGGATCATGTGGGACATCTATCTGATGTCGACCCAGAAAGACCGTCGGGAAGAATCGATCCGGGAAATGCTCAAGCGTTATCATATCGATGAGCAGCGTGCCATTCGGGTCGCGAATTATGCGCTGTCCATATACAAGCAGATGAATCCCGATGCCGACAAGTTTCTCAAACTGCTGTACTGGAGCGCATTGTTGCATGAGATCGGCATTTTTATTTCTCCGACCAATTATCACAAACACGGTGCCTATCTGATCGAAAATGCCGATATGGCCGGTTTCACATCCCGAGAACAACGTCAGATGAGCCGGTTTGTACTGGGGCAGAAAGGCAATTTGAAAAAACTGAATGGCATCATGACGGTTCCCGATGCCATCAAGGCGGTGCTGTCACTGAGGCTGGCTGTCATGTTTCAGCATTCCAAGGTCAATTTCAAACCGGAAAAAATAAAAGTCAGGGTCAAGAGCCGGATCGAGATGACCATTCCGAAAGAATGGCTGGATCTTTATCCGACACTGCTTTACTGGCTGGAGAGAGAATGTGATTGGTGGGAAGATGTCGGTATTACATTGACCGTCCGCACCGGCTAGTCGAGAGCCATGTCCGTCACTTGTACAGGCTGTAAACGTTTTTGTTCGGATTTTCCTTGATATGGGCCAGCCGGACAGCCCGTTCGACGCTCAGGCGGGATAGCGATACTTCCGGAAACTGGTTGCCCAGCGTGAATTGCAGGATTTCGTGTACCGGATTTTTGAGGCGGGCAAGGATCAGTTTTTTACCTTCTTTTTGCATGTCGGCGAAAAAATCGCGCAATGCCTCGACACTAGTTGCATCCAGGTCGGTTGTCTGTTCCAGGCTTAAAATAACGGTGTGTATTGGCAAAGGGGATGATGAAACGGTTTCACGTGCCTGCAACAGAATGCGGTCTGCATTGGCGAAGAACATGCTTTGATCGGGCCTCAGAATCAGAATGCCTGAAACGGGCTGGGCCTCGGGAAATACGGACAGGCTGACAAAATCGTGGCTTTGGCCCAGACGGCCCAGAACGGAAATCGTGGATTTCGAGTTTTGCCGCAGCATCATCAGCAGGTTGATGGCAATAGCTATCATCAGTCCCTGCAAAACTCCCAGCAGAAGAACGGCGAGTACGGAAGCGACGATCAGGAGCCGGTCGATTTTCCAGCTGAAATAAAGCCGGAAACTGGACAGGGTCAGAGTCGTTGCCATGGTGGAAATGACGATAGCCGCCAGAACCGGAATGGGAATCCATTCAATGTAGGGCAGGACGGTCAGAATGATGATCAGGGTGATGATCAGGGCGAATATGCCGGCCAGGCGCGTTCGGGCACCATAGGCTTCATTGGCGGCCGTTGCCGAATAACCTGCGCCGACCGGCATTCCCTGGAAAATACCCGATACGAGATTGGATATTCCCAGTGCGAAAAGGTCCCGGTTCGGAGAAATGGTGTCGTGGTGTTTCATGGCGAAACTGCGTATGGAGCCATATGATTCCGCATACAAAATGAATACGAGTGCCACACCGATTTCAAGAAGTTGCGTCCATTCGGGGTATGTCAGTTCCGGTATGACCGGATTGTTCAGATTCATGTCGATTGAACCGACATTCGGAACGCCATAAACGGGCAAATCAAGCAGTTTGCTGGCAAGGATACCGAAAATGATGACCAGTGTTCCGCTGGGAATGTTTCTGAACTGGCCTTTTTTTATCCTGCGCAGCCATTCCATCAGCGCCAGAAAAATCAGGGCGACCGCGGTGGTCAGCAGGCAATTGTAGTTCCAGGATCTGAACTGCCGGAAAACATCCAGGACGAAAATGAACAGGTTCTCTTTCTGGATACTGATGTTCAGTACAGCGGTTGACTGCTTGATAATGATGACGATGGCAAGACCGAATGTGAAACCTCTGAGTACCGGTTTTGCGATGAAATCGGTGACGTTACCCATTCTTGTCACGGCGGCCAGCAGAAAAAGGATACCTGTCATGATGACGAGTCCGGACGCCAGCATCAGGCGTAGCGAGGCATTGTCTTCCGCCATAGTCATGGTGGTGGCTGCCAGAACGACGGCGGAGGATGACGTCGGAGAAACCAGTGCGAATCGGCTTGATCCGAGCAACCCGTAACAGAGCAACCCGGCAAAAAGCCCGATAATACCGGCCTGTGCCGGCAGATTGCCGATTCCCGAATAAGCCAGCGCCTGGGGCAGAAGCAGGCCGGCAATGGACAAACCGGCGATGGCGTCCTGCCAGTTCAGTTTGCCGGCGAATTTCGCATAGATGTTCTGGTCGTTTTTTTTTGCCGGCAGATTCATGAGGTCAATGGTTCAGCGCTGTTGTTCGATCTGGTTTGTCAACGGGTCTGCCTGTGTTTTCCAGCGTTTTCTGAATATCACGATCCAGACCGGTTCCTGTATTGTATACAGATTTGGCATGAACATATTGCCCGGCATTAAAAATGCCGGGCTGAAAAGACAGAAACGGTGTTCTTGAAAAGAGAGCAGAAAAATATGGCGCGATTTCAGGCAGGGACTTCTTCTCTGGAATCGTCTGCCGTGTCGAGGGTTTTGTCGGCCGAAACGGATGTGTCTGGCATTGTTTCCGTCAGTGGCGAATCTTCGGTTGCGATGATATCGGTCGTTTCATCATTATGCGCGACTTCTGCCGGATTGCCGGGCAATTGTTCGGCTTCAAGCATGGGCGGTTCCGGACCGACCAGTTCCTTTTGTACATTGGCATCATAAATTTCCGCCAGATGCTGCTGTGCTCCGAAAGGTACCTGTTTTTTACGCAGTTTACGTCTCCGGTAGGTTCCGTTTGACTGAAGTTCCCAGGAGTTGGTGTTGTCCCGCAAATAGTACTTGAGGCCTTCGGCGATGACACGTTTTTTCAGTGCCGGATCAAGCACAGGATAGGCGACTTCGATTCGCCGGAACAGGTTGCGGGCCATCCAGTCGGCACTGGAAAGATACAGATCGTGTTTCAGATCGTTACGGAAATAATAAATGCGTTCATGTTCCAGGAAACGGCCGATAATCGAACGGACCCGGATATTTTCTGACAGGCCGGGTACGCCGGGTCTGAGGGCGCATGCTCCTCTGACGATCAAATCGATCTTGACGCCGGATGAAGAGGCAAGATAAAGCGCCCGAATGACGGATTCGTCGATTAACGAGTTCATTTTGGCGACGATTCTGGCAGGCCTTCCCTGACGTGCGATGCGGATTTCATTGAGGATGGCCCGGATCAGATGTCTGTGCAGAGTGAACGGAGCCAGCCAGAGATGATCCAGTTTTTTCGGTTTTGTCAGGCTGGTCAGATGCAGGAAGACTTCATTGACTTCGCTGGTAATCTGGGGGTGGGCCGTCAGCAAGCCGAAATCCGTATAGAATTTTGTCGTCGTCGGATGGTAGTTGCCTGTACCGAGATGGCAATAGTAACGGAAAACGCCGTTTTCCCGACGGATAACCAGAGCCAGTTTCGCATGCGTTTTCAGGCCCATGACACCATAGACGACTTGCGCTCCGGCCTGTTCAAGCTGTTGTGCCCAGTCGATGTTCTGTTCCTCGTCGAACCGTGCTTTCAGTTCGACGATAACGATGACTTCTTTTCCCTTGTTGGCTGCCGATATCAGGGCTTCCATCAGTTCGGAGGTCATGCCCGCCCGGTAGATCGTCTGCTTGATGACGACGACATCCGGATCTTCCGCGGCATTGCGAATGAAATCGATGACGGTCTTGAAGGTCTGGAAAGGGTGATGAAGCAGGATATCCCTTTTCTTCAGGGTTCCGAAAAGATCGCTGTCATTTTCAGCATCAGGATTGATGGATGCCTGATAAGGCGGGAAATAAAAGGAAGGCGATTTGACGAAATTGCAGATTTCGGCAAGTCTGACCATATTCACCGGCCCGTTGACACGGTACAGGTAATCCTCATCCAGGTTGAATTCATTCAGCAGGAACCGTGCCAGATCTTCCGGACAGTTCTTGGCGACTTCGAGCCGGACCGCCACACCGAAATGGCGGTTCTGAAGGCTGATTTTCAGTGCCTGCCGCAGATTTTTGACTTCTTCCTCATCCACCCACAAGTCACTGTCGCGCGTGACCCTGAATTGTGAGTAGGCAATCACCTCACGTTCGGGAAACAGGTCGGAGATATGGGCGTGAATGACAGATGACAAAAGGCAGAATGTAATGCCGTCCTCTGAGAGTTCATCCGGCAGTTTGATGACCCTGGGCAAAATGCGGGGGGCTTTTACGATCGCAATCGCGCTTCCCCGTCCAAAAGCATCTTTTCCGGCCAGGGAAATAATGAAATTCAGGCTCTTGTTCGCTACCTGGGGGAACGGATGGGCCGGATCCAGAACGATTGGAGTCAAAAGCGGACGTATCTGGTTTTCGAAATAGGATTTGACCCAGGCTCGTTGCGCCTCATTTCTGTCGTTATGACTTAAAAGGCGGATTCCGTTTTTGGCCAGTTGCGGGAGTATTTTCCGGTTCAGCAGGGAGTACTGGTGTTCTACCAGCGTATGGCACCGGACGCTGATTTGGTGAAGCAGGCTGTTTGCATTGGCAACCGGTGTTTTGTCCGGCGACTGGCGTGCATGAAGACTGGAAACCCGGATTTCGAAAAACTCGTCCAGATTGCTGCTCCCGATACACAGATAACGCAGACGTTCAAGGAGAGGAAGGCTTTCATCTTCCGCCTGTGCGATAACCCGGCGGTTGAATTCAAGGAGGGAAAGCTCACGGTTCAGATAAAGATTCGGTTCCAGGGAACCGGTTGGCAGATTCTGGACAGGTTTTGTCACCATGGATACACTTTCGGACACAGTAAATCCTGACTGTTAGCTCATTTGATATTCAAATCATAGCAAAAAAAAATGACGGAATGATGACAATGGCCGCCTGATCGGGTTTGTTGCAAGCGGCCGGCAGGGTGAGTGCTCGCTTTTTGTGAATCCGAAGCAGGCAAGACGTGTGCTGGAAGAGGGAAACGGCGTGTTGCCCGTATCTTCCAGCCGTTGAACAGAAATCAGCTGATCGTCAGCTGGGTGCGTGCCGAACCGGGTTTTTTGGGCAGTTTCAGTTCGAGGACACCGTCCTTGTAGGTCGCTTCCGCCTTGGTTTCGTCCACATCCTGCGCCAGTGCGAAACTGCGGCTTTGTACGCCATAATAACGTTCGCTGCGAACGGTTTTGCCTTCATCCTGTTGTTCGTTTTCTTTTTTGACTTCAAATTCAATAGTTACGAAATTGCCTTCGACAGTGACTTTGATATCTTCTTTGGGAACACCTGGTGCGTCGGCCTTGACGAGGTAGGCGTCTTCTGTTTCCGAAACATCGATTTTGATACGTGGTTCCGGTTCCCAGCTGCTCCATGGAGACGAAAGGCGGTAATTGTTGAAAAATTCGTCAAGATTCCTCAGCGGTTCAAAACGGCTGATTTCATTGAAAGGGTTGAAATTCGAAAGATTGTTTGCCATTTTTTTCTCCATTGTCCGGGAGGCGAATGTTGCTGTTGGCCTCGCATTTGTCTGTGAAAAGAAACGTGAAAATCATTTGAAAGGGTATCGTTTCTGATCCAGGCGATTTTGAGGACAATCAAGATAAAGCGGATGGAAAAAACAGGCTTCGCGATGAAAAAATCTTTTGAATGGGGACAAGGTGATGTCGGGATTGTCTGTCGACGGATTATAATGAGGGACAAAGTGAAAACAATCATGGAATCACAAAGGCAAACGGTATGGCAAGAAGTGCGAGACTGATCGTTCCCTGCTTTCCCCATCATGTTTTTCAGCAGGGGAACAACCGGCAGAAAGTCTTCAGGGACGATGAAGATTACATAAGCTATCTTGAATGGCTTAAAAAGGCAGCGCGTCTTTACAGGGTGGATGTTCATGCCTATGCATTGCTGGATAATGGGGTCCATTTGCTGGTAACACCCGTGGACGAGTCCGGCCTTGCCCGCATGATGCAGTGGATCGGGCGTCATTATGTACCTTATTTCAACAAAAAATACCAGCGCAGCGGTACGTTGTGGGAAGGCCGGTTCAGGACATCCATTGTTGAGGAAGACTGGTTGACAAGATGCAGCCGTTTCATGGAAATGCAACCGGTTGCGTGTGGTTTGGCTGCCCGCCCGGAGGATTATGTCTGGTCCAGTTATCGCCACCATATCGGAATCAGTCCCAGTCCGGTCATCCGGGATCATGCGGTTTACTGGAATCTCGGCAATACTCCGTTTGCCAGGGAAATGGCTTATAAAGCATTTTTTGAGCAGTTCAATGTGGAGGATCGGAAACTTGATGAGATTTTGAAAAAAGGCTGGCCGCTCGGTTCTGACGCTTTCATCAAACGGCTGGAAAAAGTGACAGAACGTCAGTTCCGGATGGGCAAGCGGGGGCGTCCGGCCAAAAGTGACCGGTAAAAGAAAATTTTCAATTGGAAAAAACAGGAAGGAATTCCTGTTTTTTTGCTTGGTTTTTACTATGTCCCTTTTATTATTTTAAATACTTTTTTTGTTTTATATATTCACTCTGACCCTTTTTATTTTTGTTGTATTAGCCCTGAAAACGGATTATTCTGTTTTTCAACAGTTATTGAATATGTTGGGAGTTCATATGTGTGCGCAAGGTTTGTATCGTTCTTCTTTCGAGCATGATGCCTGTGGTGTCGGATTCGTGGCCCATATCAAAGGGGTCAAGAGTCATTCCATTATCGAACAGGGATTGCTGATTCTGAAAAATCTCGACCATCGCGGAGCTGTCGGTGCCGACAAGATGATGGGGGACGGGGCAGGTATTTTGATCCAGATACCGGACCGGTTCTATCGGGAAGAAATGGCCAGGCAGGAAGTCATGTTGCCTCCTCCCGGGGAATACGGGGTCGGCATGATCTTTTTGCCGAAAGAACATGCTTCCAGACTGGCCTGCGAAAAGGAGATCGAACGTGCCGTTCGTGCCGAAAAACAGGTGGTTCTCGGCTGGCGCGACGTTCCGGTGAACCGGGAAATGCCCATGTCTCCCAAGGCCAGGGAAAAAGAACCGGTTATTCGCCAGATTTTTATCGGACGCGGGCCGGACATCATGGTGACTGATGCACTCGAGAGGAAACTGTTTGTTATCCGCAAGGCGGCAGGGCATGCCATTCAGGCGCTGGATCTGAAACACTGCAAGGAATTTTTCGTTCCTTCCATGTCGGCCAGAACGATCGTATACAAAGGCCTGCTTCTGGCCGATCAGGTGCAGGACTATTATCTCGATTTGCAGGATGAACGTTGTGTTTCCGCGCTGGCGATGGTGCATCAGCGTTTTTCCACGAACACTTTTCCGGAGTGGCCGCTCGCTCACCCGTATCGCCTGATTGCGCATAATGGCGAAATCAATACGGTCAAAGGCAATTTCAACTGGTTCCGGGCCCGTGAAGAGATGATGAATTCGGCGGTTCTTGGCGATGATCTGCAAAAACTTTATCCATTGATGTATGAAGGCCAGTCTGATACGGCATGTTTCGACAATGCACTGGAACTTCTGGTCATGTCAGGTTACCCGCTGGCGCATGCCATGATGATGATGATTCCGGAGGCATGGGAAAATCACCAGTTGATGGACAGTAACCGCCGCGCTTTTTATGAATATCATGCGGCCATGATGGAACCGTGGGATGGCCCGGCGGCGATCGCGTTTACCGACGGTCGCCAGATCGGCGGTGTGCTGGACAGAAACGGTTTGCGACCCGCCCGTTATGTCGTTACCGATGACGATCTGGTCGTCATGGCTTCCGAAACCGGAGTGCTGCCGATTCCGGAGACACATATCATCAAAAAATGGCGGTTGCAGCCCGGCAAGATGTTTCTGATCGATCTGGATGCCGGGAGGATTATCGACGACAAGGAGATCAAGGATATTTATGCCAATGCCCGTCCTTACCGGGCCTGGACAAATTCCGTTTGTATCAAGTTGCACGATCTGAAGGAATACGGTCATGATGTCGTTCATTCCGACGTGCCGCTCATGAAAAGGCAGGAAGCGTTCGGTTACACGCAGGAAGATCTGAAAATCATCTTCCCGCCGATGGCGATGAACGGGGAAGAACCGATCGGCTCAATGGGAAACGATGCTCCTCTGGCCGTTCTCTCCCACCGTCCGAAGCCACTTTACAATTATTTCAAACAGTCTTTTGCGCAGGTGACGAATCCGCCGGTCGATCCGATCCGCGAAGAAATCATCATGTCGCTTTTGACTTATATCGGCCCGAAACCGAATGTGCTCGATACGAATAACGTCAATCCGCAAATGCGGCTGGAAGCATCGCAACCGATTCTCGGTTTTGCGGAAATGGCCAGTATCCGCAATATCGATGCCTATACCAATGGAAAATTCCGCTCGTATGAATTGAATATCTGTTATCCGGTCGCATGGGGCAAGGAGGGGATTGAGGCACATCTGGCGTCTCTCTGTGCCGAAGCGGTCGATGCTGTCAAGTCAGGCCATAATATTCTGATCGTTTCCGACAGAATGATCGGTCCGGACAGTCTGGCTATTCCGGCATTGCTGGCTACGTCGGCCATTCATCAGGATCTGGTCGCCAAGGGGTTGCGCGCTTCGACCGGTCTGGTGGTCGAAACCGGTTCCGCGAAGGAAACGCATCATTTTGCCCTTCTGGCCGGTTATGGCGCGGAAGCTGTTCATCCCTATCTGGTACTGGAAACCCTGTCGGATCTGGCGCCGAAACTGGCGGCCGATCTGACACCGGAAAAGGCGCAGGCCAACTTCATCAAGGCCATCAACAAGGGACTGATGAAGATTATGTCGAAAATGGGAATCTCGACGTATCGTTCCTATTGCGGTGCACAGATTTTCGAGGCAATCGGACTGTCTTCCGCACTGGTAGACAAATATTTCAAGGGTACGGTTTCCAGTGTCGGCGGTATCGGTGTTTTCGAAGTAGCGGAAGAGTCGCTGCGTCTGCATGAAATGGCTTTCCGGCACAGACAGCAGCCAATCCGTTTTCTGGATGTAGGAGGAGAGTACGCTTTCCGCAAACAGGGTGAAGAGCATATGTTCACTCCGGATGCCATCGCGAAGCTGCAGCATTCCACACGCGCAAACAATTATGCGACGTACAAGGAATATGCGCAGATCATCAATGATCAGTCACGTCGCCAGATGACTTTGCGGGGTCTGTTTGAATTCCGTTTCGATCCGGCCCGGGCGATTGCCGTCGATGAAGTGGAACCGGCCAAGGAAATCGTCAAACGGTTTGCCACAGGTGCCATGTCGCTGGGGTCGATCAGTGCGGAAGCGCATGCTTCGCTCGCTATTGCCATGAACCGTATCGGCGGAAAATCGAATACCGGTGAAGGGGGAGAAGATCCACGGCGTTATGAAAACGAACTGGCGGGTATACCGATCAGAAAAGGGGAAACCCTGTCTTCCATTTTAGGAAAGGACCGGATCGTTTCCGATATCGAATTGCAGGAAGGGGATTCCCTGCGTTCGAAAATCAAGCAAGTGGCTTCCGGCCGGTTTGGCGTGACGGCCGAATATCTGAATTCCGCGGATGAAATCCAGATCAAGATGGCACAGGGCGCCAAGCCGGGTGAAGGAGGGCAGCTGCCGGGAGGAAAGGTTTCCGAGTATATTGCCAGCATGCGTTTTTCCGTTCCGGGGGTCGGTCTGATCTCGCCTCCGCCGCATCACGATATCTATTCCATTGAAGATCTGGCGCAGCTGATTCACGATCTGAAAAACGTCAATCCACGTGCCACTATTTCGGTCAAGCTGGTTTCCGAAGTCGGGGTCGGTACCATTGCGGCCGGTGTCGCCAAGGCCAAGGCCGATCATATTGTGATTGCCGGTCATGACGGGGGGACAGGAGCATCGCCATTGTCGTCGATCAAGCATACCGGTTCGCCCTGGGAAATCGGTCTGGCCGAAGCCCAGCAGACGCTTGTCATGAACAATCTGCGTGGCCGGGTTCGCATTCAGGCGGACGGTCAGATGAAAACAGGGCGCGATGTCGTTATCGCCGCTATTTTGGGTGCTGATGAAGTCGGTTTTGCAACCGCTCCGCTGGTTACGCAAGGATGTATCATGATGCGCAAATGCCATCTGAATACCTGTCCGGTCGGCGTCGCGACACAGGATCCGGAGTTGAGGAAGAAGTTCAGCGGCAAGCCGGAATATATCGTCAATTATCTGTTTTTCGTTGCCGAAGAAATGCGGCAGATCATGGC
Organism: Oxalobacter aliiformigenes; assembly: GCF_027116575.1. GTDB lineage: Bacteria > Pseudomonadota > Gammaproteobacteria > Burkholderiales > Burkholderiaceae_D > Oxalobacter > Oxalobacter aliiformigenes. The sequence continues at coordinate 665,119 of NZ_CP098252.1, forward strand.
TCAGCTCGGCATGCGGAAATATGACGATCTGATCGGCCGGGTCGATCTTCTGGAAAAGGCGAAAGCGATTTCAGGCTGGAAAGAAGCCGGTCTGGATTTCAGCCGCCTTTTTTACGATCCGGTTGTCGATGCTTCCGTCCACAGACGCCATCAGGAAAAACAGGATCATGGTCTGGAAAAATCCATCGATCACCGCCTGATTCTCCAGTCGGCGATTGCACTGGAAAACAAGGAAAAGATTTCATTTATTTATCCGATCAAAAATGCCAATCGCAGTGTCGGCGCGATGTTGTCCGGCGAGGTGGCACGGCGTTACGGACATGACGGACTGCCGGACGATACGATCCATATCCAGTTGCAAGGTACGGCGGGTCAGTCGGTGGGTTCTTTCCTGGCTCATGGCATTACACTGGATCTGGTCGGTGAAGCGAACGATTATGTCGGCAAAAGTCTGTCCGGCGGACGCATCATTGTTCGGCCTCATGCGCAGTTCCGCGGGCAGCCAGACAGCAATATGATTGCGGGCAATACCGTGCTGTACGGCGCGATTTCCGGAGAGGCGTATTTTTACGGTATCGCCGGAGAAAGGTTTGCCGTGCGCAATTCGGGAGCGACAGCTGTCGCCGAAGGATGCGGAGATCACGGTTGCGAATATATGACAGGCGGTACCGTGGTCATTCTTGGAGAAACCGGGCGCAACTTTGCGGCAGGTATGTCCGGCGGCATCGCTTATGTCTATGATCCGGAAAAAACGTTCGAACGAAAATGCAATCTGTCCATGGTCACGCTGGAGCCGGTACTGTCCTGTTTCGAACAGGAAGCATCCGTGGAGAAAGCGGTGTGGCACAGAATGTCCCGTCATGGCGATCCGCAAACCGATGAAGCCATTTTGAAACATCTGATCGAGAATCATTTCACTTATACCGGCAGTATGACGGCACGCAAACTGCTCGAGGACTGGTCGATCTGTCGGCAACATTTCATCAAGGTTTTCCCAATGGAATATCGGCGGGCCCTGCAGGATCTGTATGCCGAAAAAGAGGAAACGAAAGAAAACGCGATTGTTGCGGCAGCCTAAAAATGGCATTGACTGGACAAATAACCGGATATTGAGGTGAAAAATGGGAAAAGTAACAGGTTTCATGGAATTCGGGCGGATTGAAGAAGCACATCTGGAACCGAAGGAGAGGATCAAAAACTATCGTGAATTCACGATCACGCTTGCCGATGACCAGGCACGGCAGCAGGGCGCGCGTTGTATGGATTGCGGCATTCCGTTCTGCAATAATGCCTGTCCGGTGGGTAATCTGATCCCGGATTTCAATGATCAGGTTTATCACGGTATGGATGAAGAGGCGCTGGAGAAAATTCATGCCACGAACAATTTTCCGGAATTCACGGGACGGGTTTGTCCGGCTTTGTGTGAACCGGCCTGTTCGCTCGGTCTGATCAGGGAGCCGGTCGGTATCCGTTCGATCGAACGGTTTATTATCGAAAAGGGATGGGAAAACGGCTGGGTCATCCCCCGACCGGCTACGCATAAAACGGGTCGGAAAGTGGCTGTTGTGGGTTCCGGCCCTGCCGGGCTGGCAGCGGCACAACAACTGGTACGTGCCGGTCATGAGGTGACGGTTTTCGAGAAAAATGACAGGATCGGCGGCCTGTTGCGTTACGGCATACCGGATTTCAAACTGGAAAAACAGGTCATCGACCGCCGTCTGGAACAGATGAAGGCGGAAGGCGTGGTTTTCCGTACCGGGGTGCTGGTGGGAAAAACGGTTCCGTCATCGATCCAGAATATGGCAACGGAAACGGTTGATCCGGATGTACTGAAACAGGAATTCGATGCCGTGATTCTGGCATGTGGTGCGGAACAGCCGAGAGAACTGGATGTGCCGGGCGCCGATCTTCAGGGAGTCTGTTTTGCGATGGAATATCTGTGTGCCCAGAACAAAAGGGATGCCGGAGAGAAGAGCCGCAACCGGTTGGATGCGGCAGGCAAGCGTGTCGTGATTATCGGTGGCGGAGATACCGGTTCCGACTGTGTCGGTGTTGCTAACCGGCAGAAAGCGGCGTCCATATTGCAATTCGACCGTAATGCGCGATTGCCGGATCATGTCGACAAGTCGATGGTCTGGCCTTACTGGCCGAAGCAATTCCGGACTTCTTCTTCCCAGGAAGAAGGCTGCGATCGTGAATTCGGCATCATGACCAAACGGATCGAAGGCAAGCGGGGAAAGGTCGAGAAAATCATAGTCTGTCGTGTTGAACAGGTGGGGAGAACGTATGTCGAGATTCCCGGAAGTGAATATGAGATACCGGCGGATATGGTGATTCTCGCCATGGGCTTTTCTGGACCGGCGGCACCGGTACTGGATGCATTCGGTGTCGAAAAGGATATGGCGGGGAATGCGCTGGCGAAACCGGAAGGGGATATGCGGTTCATGACATCGGTTGACAAGGTATTTGCAGCAGGGGATGTCCGTCGCGGGCAGTCGCTGGTTGTGTGGGCGCTCCATGAGGGACGGGAATGTGCAGAGGCGGTGGACCGTTTTCTGACGGAAAAGGAGCTTTAACAATCTGATACAAAATTATGGCGCGATTGACATTAGAGGGCCGGCCTGTGCTGTGATATATTATGAAGTTGAGGTAGTATTGTTGCTGTCGCGCTTTAATTTTGATGCCGTCGTTCACGGTATCCGCTACAATCTTCTTTTTAATATTTAATTCATATCATTATGAAAATTGAAGGCAGTATAGTTGCACTGGTCACTCCGATGAGTGAGGACGGGAGCGTTGATCTCGATAGCGCGCGCCACCTGATGGACTGGCAGATTGCAGAAGGTACGGACGCTCTGTCCGTAGTGGGTACGACGGGTGAATCACCTACTGTAAACGTCGATGAACATGCCGAAATGATTCGGGTCGCCGTAGAGCATTCCGGCAAGAGAATTCCGGTCATTGCCGGTGCGGGCGGCAATTCCACTGCGGAAGCGATCGCACTGACCCGCTATGCGCAAATGGCAGGGGCCGATGCTTCCCTTCAGGTCGTTCCCTATTACAACAAGCCGACCCAGGAGGGAATGTACCAGCATTTCAAAAGCGTCGCCGAAGCGGTCGATCTGCCGATGATTCTGTATAACGTTCCGGGCAGAACGGTTGCGGATCTTTCCAATGAAACGATTCTCCGGCTGTCGGAAATTCCGAATATTATCGGGGTCAAGGATGCTACCGGCAATATCGCGCGCGGCATTGATCTTCTGCGCAAGGTACCTGAGGATTTCGCGGTTTATTCCGGTGACGATTCCACGGCAATGGCTTTGATGCTTTGCGGAGCGAAAGGCAATATCTCGGTTGTTGCCAATGTCGCACCGAAAAACATGCATCTGATGTGTGCGGCGGCGATAAAGGGCGATGTCGTGACAGCACGGAAACTGAATGACTTGATGTTGCCGTTAAGCCAGCAGCTTTTTGTGGAATCGAATCCGATTCCCGTCAAATGGGCGCTGACGGAAATGGGTATGATTCCTCCGGGTATCCGTTTGCCGCTGGTTCCGCTGGCAGCGGGATATCATGACGTGGTCAGAAAGGCGCTGAAAGAAGCAGGCGTTCTGGCCTGATGGATCCCGCTGGAAGATTGCCTGCTGAAAAAAGTCGTACTGAACTTATTGGAAGGTCTGGAAACTGAATATATGGTGTTTAATAAAAAAGTCGGTTCCGTACTGATCGGATCGCTGACAGTACTGGGATTGTCGTCATGCAGCACGGTTGACAGTTTGCTCGAGGCAGACCGTATCGATTACAAAAGCGAGACCTCTTCTCAGGCACAGGGGCGAAGACTTGAAATTCCGCCCGATCTGACACAGCTGCAACGGGACAACCGCTATACGATTCCGGAGAGTGGAACCGTAACGGCTTCCGGCTATAACCAGCAGCAACAGGAGGCACGGCCGAATATGGCAGTGGGTTCTTCCGGTGTGGTGGCTCCCAATGAAGCGACTGATATCCGTATCGAACGAGATGGCAGCCAGCGCTGGCTTGTCGTCAACCGCAGCCCTGAGGTACTCTGGCCGCAAATTCGGGACTTCTGGCAGGATAACGGTTTTTTGATCAATATCGATTCCCCCGATACCGGCATTATGGAAACGGACTGGGCTGAGAATCGGGCCAAACTGCCCCAGGATTTTATCCGCAAGACATTGGGTAAAGTGTTTGATGCACTCTATTCGACGGGTGAACGGGACAAGTTCAGGACGCGTCTTGAACGCAATGCCGATGGAACGACCGATATTTTCATCAGCCATCGCGGTGCGCAGGAAGAGATTGTCGGCGTCAACAAGGATACGACCATGTGGACGGCCCGTCCTTCGGATCCGGAACTGGAAGCGGAATTTTTGTCGCGTCTGATGGTTCAATTGAGTGACATGAACCAGAAGGAAAAGGCCAGGGCGAAAGCGCTTGCCGAGCAAAAGACGGTTGTGTTGCCTTCCAGGGCGACGCTTGTCAAGGGAGAAGGAAGTTCGAAGGTTGTAGTTGATGAAACCTTTGACCGGACTTGGCGTCGGGTTGGTCTGGCACTGGATCGTGTCGGATTCACGGTGGAAGACCGGGATCGCTCGAAAGGTCTGTATTTCGTCCGTTATGTCGATCAGGACAGCGACGCAAAGAATACACCGGAAAAGGAAAAGGGATTCTTCTCGAATCTGTTCACTTTCTCCAACAAGGAAAAACATGCCCAGCGTTATCAGATTTCCGTTCAGGAAACCAGCGACAAGAGTGAAATTGTCGTGCTGGATGACAAGGGGCAGCCGGAAAAAACTTCTACTGGCCGGAAGATCATGGATCTTCTCTATGAACAGTTGAGGTAACCGGTAGTTCGGAATATAACGGCAGATCTTGAAATTGACGAGTTTGGGAAGCGGCAGCAAGGGGAATTCGCTGCTCGTTTCCGCAAAAGACGGCTTCACGGAAACAACAGTCATGTTTGACTGCGGTTTCGGTATCCGTGAGATGCAGCGGCGTCTGGAGCGGGCCGGTCGTTTTCCTGCCGATTTGTCAGCGCTGATCGTGACACATGAGCATGGTGATCATGCAGGAGGCGTCTTGGCGTTTGCCCGTCGTTACCGGATACCGGTTTGGATGAGTTACGGCACTTTCCAGTCTTTGGGAAAGGATTTTTTCGGAATTGATGTCAATTTTTGCAGGGACGGAGACAGTTTTGTTGTCGGTGGCTTGCAGATATCGGCTTTTACCATTTCACATGATGCAAGGGAACCCTTGCAGTTTCACATGACAGACGGTGCCATGAAATTCGGAATGCTGACTGACACGGGGCAGGTGACGCCTCATATTGCGAATGCATTGTCCGGTTGCGATGCCCTGATGGTCGAGTGTAATTATGACGATCGTATGCTGGAAAAATCGGCATACCCTTTTTATCTGAAGAAACGTATCAGCAGTGTTTATGGGCATTTGTCCAATAGTTGTGCCGGCGAATTTCTGGCCCAAGTGGATCATTCACGGCTTAAAAAAGTCATTGGAGCACATTTGAGCCAGAACAATAATTTGCCCGAACTGGCCAGAGAGGCGATCGAAGAAGTGGTGGATGCCGGAAGAACGGAAATAGTTGTTGCGGGGCAGGATGACGGATTTGAGTGGACGGAGATAGCCTAGAAGAGGAGTTTTCCCTGTTTTACCGATAAAAAAAAGCCGATCGGAAGATCGGCTTTTTGTCAGACGGAACAAGAATTATTTCTTGGCAGCGTCTTTTGCAGCAGCAGCTGCGTCCTTGGCAGCAGCGCCAGCATCTTTAGCTGCATCTTTGGCGTCTTTTGCAGCGTCTTTAGCGGCAGCAGCAGCGTCCTTGGCGTCAGCAGCCGGAGCAGCAGCGTCTTTAGCAGCTGGAGGAGCGTCTTTAGCCGGAGCAGCAGCGTCCTTGGCTGGAGCGGTAGCAGCTGGAGCAGCAGCATCTTTCTTATCAGCAGGTTTTTCACCAACTTTACATGCGGTCAGAGCAAGAGCCATCAGGCCAACGAGCAATAAAGACTTTTTCATTTGTAATCCTTAATTAAATAATTAGGTTAATTACCGGTAATTGTATACTACTTTGAATAGAAAATTACCAAATGCCATTGCACAAGTGCAGCCACACTGGCAATCTCCTAATGGTGCTGATTATAGCTATTTTTTGATGGTTGTAACCTCCCCTTCCGGGGTTTTTGCATGTGTTTTGCAATCTCGCAACAGGTTTGAGACATTCTTCAAACATTCCCGGGTACAGCGATACCGATAATGGTTTGCCTTGAACTTCGGCAAGGAACGATATGCTGATCCAGCAATGTTTTATTTTGGAAATTTTCTTTATAAAACATTATGTTATAACCTGCTTTCCCAATGGGGTGTCCGTATCTGTCCCTGACAGGTGAAAAGTCCGTTTTTTGTTTCCCGCAGTCAAATTCTGTTGGAATGTCTTTTGGAAAATACCGGTAAATGATTCCGGATCCTTTGCAAGAAGGAGCGATGGAAATTGGATAAACCCAATATGAATTTTTATAGCAGTAATATAAATGTTCACGGGATGAATTTTTTAAAGTCATTTCATACGGGTATAATTTTTTTCATTCATCATGAATCAGAAATCATCCGGGGAAAAAATGAAAATAACCAAAAACACGGTCGTCACCGTTCATTACAAATTGTCTGATGCACAAAACAATGTGCTTGAGGATGGTCAGGAACCGATCGTTTACCTTCATGGCGGTTACGATGATACGTTGCCTGCTCTTGAGAAGGCACTGGACGGCAAGGATGTCGGATACAAAACCATGATCCAGGTCGAGCCGGAAGAGGCTTTCGGTGAATATGATCCATTGCTGGTCAGGGTAGAGGATCGTGAAAGTTTCCCGACACCGCTGGAAGTCGGCATGCAATTTGAGGGAATGCCTGAAAATGCCGATCCCACGGAGAATCCAGCCATTTATGTCGTTACCGATATCGCGGATGGCAAGGTCATACTGGATGGCAATCATCCGCTTGCAGGTATAGCGCTCCGTTTTGAATTGACGGTGACCGATGTCAGGGCTGCAACTGAAAAGGAAATCGAACGGGGATATGTCAACGATCCCGATGGTTTCGACGACGATGAAGACGGCCAATTCAGAAGTATTGTATTGCATTGATAAAGCGCAGCAATATTGGCAGGCTTTGATTGACCGGAATGATTGTGTCACGATAAAATAACAGATTGCTTGAACTCAGGGAACAGCATGGCGCGTAAACTGATCGTCGGAAACTGGAAAATGAATGGCAGTCTTGCCGTGAATGCCGAATTGCTTGACGGCATCAAGGCCGGGCTGTCCGGAGTTGACTGCGATCTGGCAATCTGCGTCCCTTTCCCCTATCTGGCACAATGCCAGTCCGCTCTGGAAGGAACGGATATCGCGCTGGGCGCTGAAGATGTTTCGGCACATGCAATCGGAGCTTATACAGGACAGGTATCCACGCGAATGTTGCTTGATTTCGATTGCAAGTATGTCATTGTCGGGCATTCCGAACGGCGCGAGTACTGCAATGAATCCGATGAGCTGGTCGCCAACAAGGTACAGCGTGCGTTGGCAGGGGGGCTGACCCCGATCGTCTGTGTCGGGGAATCACTGAAGGAAAAGGAAAACAGGCAAACGGCGGAAGTCGTCGAGAGGCAGATGCACGCCGTGCTTTCCGTGCTCGAGGAAAGGGAAGTTTGCGATATCGTCGTCGCTTATGAACCGGTCTGGGCAATTGGTACCGGGAAAACGCCAACGCCCGATATGGTCGGAGATGTTCATGCGCTTCTGCGCGAATTGATGATCAGGAAAAATCCTGATGCCGTGGAGTGTGTAAGGATATTGTATGGCGGCAGCATGAAGCCGTCGAATGCCGAGGAATTTTTGAAGATGCCCGATATAAATGGCGGACTGATTGGGGGTGCCGCCCTGAAAGCAGATGATTTTCTGGCGATAGCGCGTCTGGCATCGAAATAGGGAAATTGGTCAATCAAAAGGAAAATGCAGGAATACCATGCTGTATAACATTATCATTATCATTCAGGTTTTGTCCGCGCTTGCCATTATCGTGCTGGTTTTGATGCAGCATGGCAAGGGTGCCGACATGGGAGCGGCATTTGGCGCTGGCGGTTCTTCCGGAAGTATTTTCGGTGCCACTGGCTCGTCGAATTTTCTGTCCAAGTCAACAGCCATCGCCGCAGTGATATTTTTTGTATCGACGTTGGCCATGGCTTATCTGGGACCCTATCGCGCACCTGTGCAGAGCAGTATCATTGAAAAATTGCAGTCTGTTCCGACCCCTGCTCCGGCACAGGAAACAGCAGTTAAGGAGGCTGCCGGTGCAGCGGCGATTCCGGGAGCAAGCCAGACGGTTCCAGGAGCCTCTGGCGAAAATACGTCAAAATGACAATTCGGTATTCTTTTTCTTCATTAAAACTTGATGAAAAAGGAAGTTGCTGCGATAATTTAATTCTTGCGCCGACGTGGTGGAATTGGTAGACACGCTATCTTGAGGGGGTAGTGGCGAAAGTCGTGCGAGTTCAAGTCTCGCCGTCGGCACCAACAACCAGTTCAAAGCAGTCTGATACAGTATAAAAACCCGTGTAAAACAAAATGTTTATGCGGGTTTTCTGTTTTGTGGGGTCTAATGCGGTATTGCTGGATCCAATATTTTTGGGTAGTTGTTTCCTCTTGCCATTTCTTCATCAATTCATTTTCTACTGATATGGCAAGACGGATTATCTTTCTGGTACCCAAACAGATCGACAAAGCCGAACCCAAAGAGAGCGCATATATCCTTTTGATGGCAGCAGGTTGTATCTTGAAATTACAACTGCCGGTTCAAAGCTGTCGAAGATGAAAACCCGGTTGAATGAGTAAGTTATCAAGCTGGTTTTTGGCAAATATCCGGATGTGTCGCTGACACAGGTCACAAAAAGCGTGATGATGTGTGCAAACGGGTTGCTGAAGAGACAGATCAGAAAAGCGCAAATGGAAGCCGTGAAAGCTGCCGAGATGCAAAGGCTGCGGATGAAGAAAACACTTTACGGAAGGCTGCATGGTGCCTGTATGCCAGCGAGGCAGGTGGACAACGGACTATTACCGCAACAAGATGATACGGCAGCTTGAATTACATCTCTTTCCGTTTGTCGGTGATAAAAACATTCGGAAAACAGAGAGGAAAGGGCTGATCGACATATTAAGGGGGTGTCGAAAAAACGAACAAGAAAGGCAAAGCCATGACTTGTTCGGCCAAGGGGTTATACCGGTGGATGGCAGAAGTTTACGATCTGGCCAACATGGAAAACAGCAGTTTTGTCCCGGCTAATTCCGGCCGATCAATCATCAGGTTTTTGCCGCTGTATTGTCCGTTTCTTGATGGAGTGTTCCGGACATGCGTTTTATCCGTTGTGTCAAACCGTGTCTGACAGTCAATTCAAATCGGGAAACTGGCGTATAAACGCTATCCTTGTCATGAATATATCGGGTTATCGTGACTCATATTCGAATCCTGGCCCAAAAGATGGTGAAAGGATAAGGAGGTGGTCTGATATGGAACGAATTCTCCCTTTTTGGGATCAGTGTACTTTTGAGGAAAACCGCGTTTCGGTGTATCATATAGTTTTAGTATGTCTGCCAAACGTTTCTTAAGTCGTCGTTTCGGTTCGGAGTCGTCTTGCAAAAGTCCAGCCTGTCTCGTCCTTTGGAAATGCGCGCCATATGGGTGGGATTGTCCCGTCTTTCAACATTTCCTGTAATCAAGCGTCGAACGTGAATCTAGAAAATTACTTCCCCGTTCTGCTTTTTCTTCTGGTTGCATTGTTTTTTGGCGTTTTCTCCCTGTTTCTCGGCAGATTCCTTGCTCCCCACAGGCCGGATTCCGAAAAACTGTCGCCTTATGAATGCGGTTTTGCCCCGTTCGAGAACGCTCGCATGAAGTTCGATGTCAGATTTTATCTGATTGCGATTCTGTTCATCCTTTTTGATCTGGAAACCGCTTTTCTTTTTCCCTGGGCTGCCGCCATGCGCGATCTGGGATGGCAGGCGTTTGTCGCTGTCATGGTTTTTCTGGCGGAACTGGTGGCCGGTTTCTGGTATTTGTGGAAAAAAGGGGCGCTCAATTGGGAGTAATCTGTGGCTATTGACGGTCTGCTGAACAAGGGTTTCGTGACAACGACGCTGGATACAGCCATCAACTGGTTGCGTACCGGGTCGGTCTGGCCTGTGTCGTTCGGTCTGGCGTGTTGCGCCATCGAAATGATGCACAGTAGCGCATCGCGTTATGACATGGACCGGTTCGGTACATTTTTCCGTGCTTCGCCACGACAATCCGATCTCATGATCGTGGCGGGGACACTTTGCAACAAGATGGCACCTGCCTTGCGCAAGGTGTATGACCAGATGGCCGAACCCCGCTGGGTCGTGTCCATGGGATCCTGTGCCAACGGGGGCGGTTATTATCATGATTCCTATTCTGTGGTTCGGGGATGTGACCGGATCGTCCCGGTCGATATTTATGTCCCGGGATGTCCGCCGACAGCCGAAGCTCTTCTGTATGCGCTCATGCAGCTGCGTGGCAAGATCAGGCGCACTTCCACCATTGCCCGTCAGTAAACGGAGAGAGCCATGCAGAGAAATCCGGTTGAACTGGCGAACAAGGTACGTATCCTTCTTGGCGGGAAGGTTCTTGGTGTGTCGGAAGCATTTGGTGAAGTGACGGTCGAGGTGGATCCATCGGTTTATCTGGAAGTCATGCAGAAATTGCGGGATGATCCCTCGCTGTGCTTTGAGGAACTGATCGATTTGTGCGGTGTGGATTATGCCGGGTATGGTGGCGATTCTGAAAACAGTCGGGACAGAAAGCGTTTTGCGGTGGTCGTTCATTTGTTGTCCCTGACATTCAATTGCCGGCTGAGAGTGCGCGTTTTCGCCAGTGACGGCGAAATGCCGGAGGTTCCATCGGTTATCGGAATCTGGCCATCGGCCAACTGGTTCGAGCGGGAAGCGTTCGATCTGTATGGCATCCTTTTCAGAGGACATCCCGACTTGCGGCGTATTCTGACCGATTACGGTTTTGTCGGGCATCCGTTCAGGAAAGATTTCCCGGTTCAGGGCTATGTCGAGATGCGTTATGACGAGAAAGAAAGACGGGTTGTCTATCAGCCGGTCGCGATCGAGCCACGTGAAATCACGCCGCGTGTGGTCCGGAATTCCGGCGGAGGCGAAAAATAATGGCAGAAATCCGCAATTATACGGTTAACTTCGGCCCGCAGCACCCTTCGGCGCATGGTGTGCTTCGCCTGATTCTGGAGCTGGATGGGGAAACGATTGTACGGGCCGATCCTCATATCGGCATGTTGCATCGCGCAACGGAAAAATTGGCTGAGCAGCGGACTTATCTGCAGGCGCTTCCCTATATGGACCGGCTCGATTATGTCTCGATGATGTGCAGCGAACATGCCTATGTGATGGCGATCGAGAAAATGCTGGGACTTGAGGTTCCGGTTCGTGCACAGTATATCCGGGTGATGTTCGACGAGATGACACGGATCATGAGCCATTTGCTCTGGATCGGTTCGCAGGCGCTGGACATGGGGGCCATGGCGGTGTTTTTGTATGCCTTCCGTGAGCGGGAAGATCTGATGGATTGCTACGAGGCGGCCAGCGGGGCACGGATGCACGCGGCCTATTACCGGCCGGGAGGGGTCAACCGCGATTTGCCGGATTCGATGCCGCAGTTTAAAAAGACCCGTTTCCAGAGCGACAAGCGGGTTGCGACACTGAATGCGAACCGGCAAGGGTCCCTGCTGGACTTTATCGAGGATTTTACGGAGCGCTTCCCGAAATGTGTCGATGAATATGAAACGCTGCTGACGGATAACCGTATCTGGAAGCAGCGGCTGGTCGGTGTCGGGGTCATTTCGCCGGAAGAAGCTCTGGCATCCGGTTTCACCGGCCCGATGTTGCGTGGTTCCGGGGTGGAATGGGATTTGCGGAAAAAACAGCCTTATGAAGTGTATGACAGGATCGATTTCGCCATTCCGGTCGGCAAGGAGGGTGATTGTTATGACCGCTATCTGGTGCGTGTTGCGGAATTGCGCCAGTCGAACCGGATCATCCGGCAGTGTGTGGACTGGCTGAGAAAGAATCCGGGGCCGGTCAGGTCCGACGATTACCGGGTATCGCCTCCGCCCCGCGAAAAAATGAAAGCCGGGATGGAAGAACTGATCCATCATTTCAAACTGTTCACGGAAGGATTCCATCTGCCGGCAGGTGAAGTGTATTCGGCAGTGGAAGCCCCCAAGGGGGAATTCGGTATTTACATGATCTCCGATGGTGCCAACAAGCCTTTCAGAATGAAAATCAGGGCGCCTTCTTTCGTCCATTTGCAGGGACTGGAAAAATTGATCAGGGGTCATCTGATACCGGATGCCGTTGCGGTGATCGGCAGTATCGATATTGTGTTTGGCGAGGTGGATCGCTAGTGTGCGGAAATGGGTGAGATATGTTGCTGAGTGAAGAATCCTACCGGAAGATCGAGAAAGAACTGGCAAAGTTTCCTGCCACCAAGAAACGGTCGGCGGCGATTGCCGCCCTGACAATCGCACAGGATGAAAAAGGCTGGCTGTCCCCGGAAGTGATGCAGGAAATCGCCGATTATCTGGGGGTTCCCGCGGTAGCCATCGAGGAAGTCGCCACTTTTTACAGTATGTTCAACACCCGGCCGGTCGGGAAGTACAAGATCGCCGTATGCTGCAATTTGCCCTGTGAAATGACGGGAAGCGATCAGACGGCACAGTATCTGAAAGAAAAACTCAATATCGGATTCGGTGAGACGACACCTGATGGCCTGTTCACGCTGGTGGAAAGCGAGTGCATGGGGGCTTGTGGCGATGGTCCGGTTATTCTGGTGAATAACAAGAACATGTATATGCGCATGTCGAAAGACAAGATCGACAAGTTGCTGGAGGAACTGAAATAATGACCTGCCTGCATGGCCGTCATACCGAACCGGTATTGTTCAGGGAACTGACGGGCGATAACTGGACTCTGGCGGATTATGTGACTCGCGGAGGATACGGACAGATCAGACGTATCCTCGACGGTCGTATGCCGGCAGAACGGATCGTCGCCGAAGTCAGGGCCGCCGGGTTGCGGGGACGAGGCGGCGCAGGATTCCCGACGGCGGTCAAATGGGGTTTCATGCCGAAAGCCCATGCAGGGCAGACTTATCTGATTTGCAATGCGGATGAGAGCGAGCCGGGAACGTTCAAGGATCGCGATATCCTCCGGTACAATCCGCATGCCGTGATCGAGGGGATGCTGATCGCCGCCTATGCCATGGGAATTACAGCTGGTTATGTCTATGTTCATGGTGAAATCTGGTCGGTGTATGAGCGTTTCGAGGAGGCGATCGGACAGGCTCGCGAAGCGGGATTCATCGGAAAAAACCTGATGGGTTCGGGTTTTGATTTCGAGTTGCATGCCGTTCATGGATATGGCGCCTATATCTGCGGTGAAGAAACCGCTTTGCTGGAATCGATGGAAGGAAAACGGGGGCAGCCGAGATTCAAACCGCCGTTTCCGGCAGCAAATGGCCTGTATGGACAACCGACGACGATCAATAACGTGGAAACGCTGGCTTATGTGCCGTTCATTATGGCGATGGGCGGAAACCACTGGGCAGCTCTCGGCCGGGAGGGATGTCCCGGAACGAAGATATTTTCCCTTTCCGGCGATGTGGTTTTTCCGGGCAATTATGAGGTACCGCTGGGCATTTCCTTTGCCGAGTTGCTGGCACTGGCCGGGGGGGTCAAAGGCGGCCGAAAGGTCAAGGCGGTGATCCCGGGGGGATCGTCTTCACCGGTTTTGCGGGGTGAGACGATGTTGCGACTGAATATGGATTATGATTCGATAGCGAAAGCCGGGTCGATGCTGGGGACAGGCGGAGTCATCGTTCTGGACGAGACCCGTTGCATGGTGAAGTCGCTTCTGAATCTGTCGCGTTTTTACCGGAATGAATCCTGCGGGCAGTGTACGCCGTGCCGTGAAGGTACCGGCTGGCTGGTCAAACTGATCGAACGGATTGAGCGGGGCGACGGCAAACCGGACGATCTGGATTTGCTTGATTCGGTGGCCTCCAATATACAGGGAAGGACGATTTGCGCCCTGGGCGATGCGGCGGCGATGCCTGTCAGATCGTTTCTGAAGTGTTTCCGCCAGGAATTCGAGTATCACGTTGAACATAAACAGTGTCCTGTCGCATCCGGAGGGCAGGCTTAGGCGATATGGTTGAAATAGAGATCGATGGCGAAAAAATAAAGGCGGAACCGGGCAGTCCGTTACTGCAGGCGGCACTTGATGCAGGCAAGCCGGTACCGCATTTCTGCTATCACAAGAAACTGTCGGTTACGGCCAGTTGCCGGATGTGTCTGGTCGAAGTCGGGAAGATGTCCAAGCTGGTCCCTGCCTGTGCCACGCCGGTTACGGAAGGTATGGTCGTCCGTACTGATACGGAAGAGGTCATCAAAGCCAGACGGGCGGTGATGGAGTTTCTGTTGATCAATCATCCTCTGGATTGTCCTGTCTGTGATCAGGGCGGGGAATGTCTGTTGCAGGATTATTCCGTTGAATACGGCGCCAATGCTTCACGGTATCAGGAAGAAAAACGGATTGTTTTTGTGAAAAATGTCGGGCCGCTGATTTCGATGCAGGAGATGAGTCGCTGTATCCAGTGCACACGTTGTATCCGTTTCGGGACGGAAATCGGCGGATTGACGGAATTCGGTATGGTAAACCGTGGCGACCGTTCCGAGATCACGACTTTTCCGACGACATGGGTCAATTCCGAACTGTCCGGCAATATGATCGATGTCTGTCCTGTCGGGGCGCTGACATCGAAACCTTTCCGGTACAAGGCGCGGGGATGGGAACTGGCCAGCCACTTTTCCGTCAGTCCTCATGACGGCCTGGGATCGAACTTGAATGTCCAGACCCTGCGTGGCAAGGTCATGCGGGTGTTGCCGTTTGCCAACGAGGCGGTCAACGAGTGCTGGCTTTCCGACCGTGACCGTTTTTCCTATGAGGCGTTGGGCAGTTCCGACCGGCTGACGGTACCGATGGTCAAGCAGGACAACCGCTGGATCGAAACGGACTGGGAAACGGCGCTGAATTATGTCGCACACGGATTGAAAAGTATCCGGCGCGATCATGGTCCGATGTCGCTGGCGGCGCTGGTATCGCCCCAGGCGACTCTGGAAGAATGTTTCCTGTTGCAGAAACTGATGCGGCAGATGGGATCGGAAAAAATCGAATTCCGGCTCAGGCAGTCCGATTTTTCTCTGGATGGGAGGATTGTTCCCTGGCTGGGGATGCGTGTTGAAGAAATCGGCGATCTGGATCGTGTGCTGGTGATCGGGTCGTTTTTGCGGCAGGATGTTCCGCTGCTTGCGGCACGTTTCCGGAAAGCGGCATTTGCCGGTGCGAAAATCGATATGCTCCATGCCGTCGATGATGACTGGCTGATGCCGGTCGAAAACCGGCTGGTGGCTTCACCGGATGAATGGTTGTCGATACTTGGCGAAATCATTTGTGTGATCGCCACCCGAAAAGGTTTGCCCGTTCCTGACGGATTCGGCGGGATCGCGGTCTCGGGCCGGGCGGAACCGTTTGCCGTTTCCCTGATGGAGGAAGGCCGGAAAGCGCTGTTTCTGGGTTCCCTTGCCTTGCGACATGAAAAAGCGTCGCTTCTGCATAAAGCGGCTGAATGGATTGCGGATGCGACGGGAGCGGCACTCGGTTGTTTGACGGAAGGGGCCAACGCGACCGGAGCGTATCTGGCCGGCGCCATTCCTGCTGTGGAATCGGGGATTTCTCTTGGAGATATCGCTTCGGAATCGACGAAGGCTTTTCTGTTGTTGCATACCGAACCGGAACTGGATGCCGCTTGTCAACCGGAAATGCTTTCGGCCCTGAAACAGGCGGAAATGGTGGTCGCGATGTCGCCTTTCAAACAAAGTCCGCATTATGCTGATGTGTTGTTGCCGGTTTCCCCGTTTACCGAGACATCGGGGACTTTTGTCAGTTTCGAGGGACGGGTGCAGTCTTTCGGGGGATGCGTCGTTCCTTTCGGGCAGACCCGGCCGGCCTGGAAAGTGTTGCGGGTGCTTGGAAACTTCCTGGATTTGCCGGGATTCGGGTATGAAACGACAGAAGAAATCCGGGACGAATGTCTGTGTGGACAGAATATATCAGGGATGCTGAATAATATGAGCGGCAAGCCGCCTGTTTATGCCTCGTCGTTACCGGAGGAAGAATATATCCGGGTTGCGGATGTTCCGCCTTATTTTTCGGACATGATCGTCCGTCGTGCCGGTGCGCTGCAACAGACCCGGGCGGCGCAAAGCCCGGTTGTGCATTTGCCGAAAGGCCTGTTCAATGAACTGGGGCTGGCCGAAGGTGACGCTGTCCGTGTCATGCAACCGGAAGGTGAAGCCGTTCTGCCCGCCTGCTGTGATGCCACGCTGGCGGATAACGTGATCAGGCTGGCTGCCGGTCATGCGGCAACCGCCATGCTGGGGCCGATCGGCGGATCGATCAGGGTGGAACGCATATGATGGCCCAGATACTGAATCTCATCCATCATTACGGCCAGCTGTTTTTCGGTCCGATGTGGCCGGTTGTCTGGATACTGGTCAGGATTGCAGTCATTGTATTGCCTCTTCTGGGAATGGCTGCATTTCTGACGCTTTGGGAACGCAAGGTCATCGGCTGGATGCATGCACGGCTGGGGCCGAACCGTGTGGGGCCGCTCGGACTGCTTCAGCCGATTGCAGACGTTTTCAAGATACTTTTAAAAGAAATTATTGTTCCCGAAAAAGCCGACCGTTTCCTTTTCTGGCTGGCGCCCGTGCTGACGATCGGACCGGCATTGGCGGCATGGGCCGTGATACCCTTCGGGGCGGAAATGGTGCTTGCCGATGTGAATGCCGGACTGCTGTTTCTGATGGCGATCACGTCGATCGGTGTTTACGGCATCATTATCGCGGGATGGGCGTCCAATTCCAAATACGCCTTCCTGGGGGCTGTGCGTGCCTCGGCACAGATGATTTCTTTCGGTATCCCGCTGGGATTCGTACTGGTGACCGTATTGCTGGTTTCCGGCAGCCTGAATCTTTCCGATATCGTGATCGGGCAGAGCAAAGGTTTTTTCGCTTCATACGGTTTCACATTTCTGTCTTGGAACTGGATTCCGCTTTTCCCGCTCTTCATCATTTATGTCGTTTGTGCGATTGCGGAAACGGGACGCCATCCGTTCGATACGGTGGAAGGCGAATCGGAAATCGTGGCCGGTCATATGGTGGAATATTCCGGGATGGCATTCGCCATGTTCTATCTGGCGGAATATATCAATATCATTCTTTTTTCCGCGCTGGCGTCCGTCATGTTTCTGGGGGGATGGCTGGCTCCGGTGGACTGGGCTTTTCTGGCGTGGGTGCCGGGGTGGATATGGCTGGGAGCCAAAACGTTTTTCATTGTTTTCCTGTTTATCTGGGTGCGCGGAACGTTTCCCCGATACCGTTACGACCATACCATGCGTCTCGGCTGGAAGGTGTTCATTCCGGTTACGCTGGTGTATCTTGTTTTCATCGCCTGCTGGATGCAGACCCCGTTGAATATATGGCAGTGAGGGGGCAATGAAAGCGATCAGACATTTTATCAGGACGTTTGCACTGACCGAGCTGTTGCAGGGGCTGGCGCTGACCTTGCGCGTCATGTTCAGGAAAAAGCCGACCGTTCGCTATCCGGAAGAGAAAACGCCGTTGTCACCCCGTTTCCGGGGAATGCATGCTCTGATGCGTGATGAGAACGGAGAGGAGAAATGCATTGGCTGCAAGTTGTGCGAGTCGGTCTGTCCGGCCAAGGCGATCATGATTGAAACCGGCGAACGCGAGGATGGATCGCGGCGCACGACTCGCTACGAAATCGACCAGAGCAAGTGTATTTTCTGCGGGTTGTGCGAAGAGGCCTGTCCGGTCGATGCCATTGTCGAAATACCGATGTTCGAATATATTGCCGACGAGAAGGGCGATCTGCTGTTTGGCAAGGAAGTGCTTCTTTCTGTCGGTGAAACCTATGCCAAGGAAATAAGGGAGGCGAAAGAGGCGGATGCGCCTTATCGCTGATGATTGTCCAGTCAATTGAAAGTTATGGAATTCGAAACCGTCCTGTTTTATGCATTCGCCGCCATTTTGACGCTGGCGGCCTTGCGCGTGGTGACGTCGGGCAATTCGGTCCATGCCGTCTTGTATCTGGTTCTTTCCTTTTTCACGGGAGCGGCGCTCTGGATTTTGCTCAAGGCGGAATTTCTGGCGCTGATTCTGATGCTGGTCTATGTCGGTGCCGTGATGGTGCTTTTCCTGTTTGTCGTGATGATGATGGATATCGACATGGTGGAACTGAGGCGGGTGGCGAGGAAAAATATGGCTGTTGCCCTGCTGGTCGGTGTTCTGATCGTACTGGAAATGTCGGTTGTTCTTTTCAGGGGATTTTATTCGCTTGATCTGCACGCACCGGAGGATGCGTCCCGTATCGGGCTGACAGCCGAAATCGGGAAAACGCTGTTTACGGATTATCTTTTCAATGTCGAAATCGCGGCCATGATACTGCTGGTTGCGCTGGTCGCTGCCGTGACGCTCACTATCCGGCATCGCAAGGATGCCAAATACACGTCTGCGGATGTCGCTGTACGTGTCCGGCCCGAAGAAAGGATCCGGATCGTTGACCTGAAACCGGAGGGTATCGAAACAGCCGCGACGACAGAACATGGAACGGGGGAAAATAACCGGAAGCGGGAGGATGTCCGATGAACGTGACGCTTGTTCACTACCTGATTCTGGGGGCGATACTGTTTTCGATCGCCGTGATGGGTATTTTCCTGAACCGGCGCAATCTGCTGGTGCTTTTGATGTCGATCGAACTGATGCTTTTGGCGATCAACATGAATTTCATTGCGTTTTCCCATTATTTCGGCGATATTGCCGGCCAGATATTTGTTTTCTTCATCCTGACTGTCGCCGCATCCGAAACAGCCATCGGACTGGGAATACTGATGATCCTTTTCCGGAAAATCCGTTCGGTCAGGGCCGATGATATGGACAGTCTGAAGGGATAGCGGTTTTGGATATGTACAATAACGGAAAGAACAGACATGCCTGATCAACTGAACGTCCATTTGCTGTATGCCGCGCTGTTCGCGCCGCTTGCGGGCGCTCTGGTCGCAGGGCTGATGGGGTCACTGTTTGGCGGTCACATGATCCGCAGACGGACGTCGAAGACGGTGACGGTGGCGGGGGTCTCGGTTTCTTTCGTCTGTTCGCTCATCGTTTTGCTGGATGTCATGAAGGGAGCCGTTTTCGATCATGCCGTCTATACCTGGATGACGGTAGGCGGAACGCGGTTCGAGATCGGATTCATGATCGATTCATTGTCAGCGATGATGATGGTGGTGGTCACGTTCATTTCGCTGCTGGTTCATATTTATTCTCTGGGATATATGGAAAACGACGATAATGTCAGCCGTTTCTTTTCATATATTTCCCTGTTCACGTTCGCCATGCTTTCGCTGGTGATGAGCAATAATTTCATCCAGCTCTTTTTCGGCTGGGAAGCGGTCGGTGTGATGTCCTATCTTCTGATCGGGTTCTGGCTGGAAAAACCGACTGCCGTTTCGGCAGGACTGAAAGCCTTTCTGGTCAACCGGGTAGGTGACTTCGGATTCATTATCGGAATCGGACTGGTTTTCGCTTTTGCCGGTTCGCTGAATTACCAGGATGTTTTCGATGTGCGTGAACAGCTGGCGGCCATGACCGTTCCGGGAACGGGCTGGCTGGCCGTTTCGGCCATCTGTCTTTTCCTGTTCGTCGGGGCCATGGGCAAATCCGCCCAGTTTCCGTTCCATGTCTGGCTGCCGGATTCCATGGAAGGCCCGACCCCGATTTCCGCCCTGATCCATGCCGCTACCATGGTGACGGCAGGAATATTCATGGTCGCCCGACTTTCGCCACTTTACGAATTGTCCGAGACAGCCCTGTCGGTCATGGTGATTGTCGGCGCCATTTCCGCCCTTTTCCTCGGGTTGGTGGCGATGGTGCAGACCGACATCAAACGGATCGTCGCCTATTCGACCCTGTCGCAGCTGGGTTATATGGTCGTTGCACTGGGGGCCTCGGCCTATTCGGCTGCTGTATTCCATTTGATGACGCATGCTTTTTTCAAGGCGCTTCTGTTCCTTGCGGTCGGGTCGGTCATCCTCGGCATGCATCATGATCAGGATATCCGGAATATGGGAGGGCTCGGAAAATATATGCCCTGGACATATGCGACGGCGCTGGTCGGTTCCCTGGCGCTTGTCGGAGTTCCGTTCTTTTCCGGGTTTTATTCCAAGGAATCGATTATCAATGCCATCCGTGTCTCATCCGTGACCGGTGCGACGGTGGCGCTGATTGCTGTCGGCATTGGTCTGTTTGTGACCGGATTTTATACGTTTCGCCTGTTTTTCTATGTATTTCACGGGCGAGAGCGTTTCCAGCGCCAGCAACTGGTCAATCTGAAAACGGCTGAAAAGGAAAAAGTGCCGCAAGGCAATCTGATCGGACTTCTTCCGGGAGAAAAACCGCATGAATCTCCCTGGGTCATCCGTATTCCTCTCCTGCTTCTGGCCGTTCCCTCGATCATTATCGGTTATCTGGCAATCGAAACCATGCTTTACGGCACTTTTTTCGACGAAGTGATTTTCATTGATCATGAACGGCATCCGGCCATGTACTGGATGACGCTTCATTTCGAAAACGCGCTTTCGATGACTCTGCATGAGATCATGACGCCGACGTTCTGGCTGGCTATGGCGGGAATTGCGACAGCATGGTATTTCTATATGGTCAATCCGGTCATACCGATCCGGTTGCGCCGCAAGTTGCGTTTCATGCACCGGATTCTGGTCGGCCAGTATTATCTGGATTCGCTATACAGAAATGTCTTCGTCGGCAGCGCCTTGTGGCTGGGCAATGTGTTCTGGAAATGGATCGATGTGACCCTGATTGAAGACTGGATCATTTCCCGTTTTTTCATCAGGGAAACGAAAATTGTCGCTTCTTTCATTTCAAAGGCCGGTGATATCGACTGGATCGTTTCGAACATTCTGGTCAGGGGGGCGAAACGTCTTGGATATCTTTTCTGGAGAACGGGCGATGCGACCTTGATAGATGGTGCCATGACAGGTGGATCGAGAATGATGGGGTGGTTCGCTGTTGTCGTCAGGTATTTCCAGTCGGGATATTTGTATCAGTATGTATTCATCATGATCATCGGACTGTTGTGTCTGTTGTTCTGGTTTGTGCCTATCGGTTTGAGATAAAAAGTTTGATCGGAAAGCTATGCCTACTCTGTCGTATTCCACTTTTCCAATTCTTTCGCTGGCGATCTGGTGTCCGGTGTTTTTCGGTCTGCTGGTTCTGGCGACGGGAAAGGATGAAAGAGCCTTTTTCGTCCGGTGCCTGTCTCTTTTAGGTGCGGTGGCGGGTTTTGCCGTCACGCTGCCTCTGGTATGGCAGTTTGACCGGCATGCCCACGGGATGCAGTTTGTCGAGAAACATTCCTGGATCAGTCTTTTTCATGTCGAGTATGCAGTGGGTGTGGACGGTATTTCGGTATGGCTCGTCGTTTTGACGGCACTGATGACGCTGGTCACGGTGGTTTCGAGCTGGTCGGTCATTCAGAAACAGGTTGCGCAGTACATGGGGGCATTTCTGATTCTGTCCGGTCTGATGATCGGTGTTTTCGCGACATTCGATGGACTGCTCTTCTATGTTTTCTTCGAGGCGACTCTGATACCGATGTTCGTCATTATCGGTATCTGGGGCGGCGAACGTCGTGTCTATGCGGCATTCAAGTTTTTCCTCTATACCTTTTTCGGTTCGCTGCCGATGCTGATCGCCATTGTGTATCTGTATCTCCAGACGGGCAGTTTCAATATTTTCACATGGTATATGGCACCGCTGGCGCTAAATGTCCAGATATGGCTGTTTATCGCCATGCTGACCGCATTCGCCGTCAAGGTTCCGATGTGGCCAGTGCATACCTGGTTGCCGGATGCACACGTCGAGGCACCGACAGGCGGTTCGGTCATTCTGGCTGCCATCATGCTGAAACTGGGTGCGTACGGATTCGTCCGGTTCACCTTGCCGATTCTGCCGGATGCCAGCCGTTATATGGAATGGTTCATGATCGTTCTGTCTTTGATCGCAGTGATCTATATCGGCCTTGTGGCGCTGGTCCAGAAAGACATGAAAAAGCTGATCGCCTATTCTTCCATTGCTCATATGGGTTTTGTCACACTGGGGTTCTTCCTTTTCGAAAACATCACGGTCGATGGCGCGCTGGTCCAGATGATTTCGCACGGTTTCGTCTCGGCGGCCATGTTTCTCTGCGTCGGTGTTCTTTATGACCGGATGCATACCCGGCAGATTGCCGACTATGGCGGTGTCGTCCATGTTATGCCGCGTTTTGCCGCTTTTTTCGTTCTGTTCGCGTTCGCCAATTGCGGATTGCCGGGAACGTCCGGCTTCGTCGGCGAAGTCATGGTCATACTGGGTGCTGTCAGGGTTCAGGTCTGGATAGCCGTTATCGGGGCTCTGGCACTGATACTCGGGGCTTCCTATACCCTGTGGATGATCAAGCGGGTGCTTTTCGGGCCGGTCGCCAATGAGGAAGTCGCTTCCCTGAAAGATATCGGCGTGCGCGAATTCCTGATTCTGGCGGTGATGGCCGGTTTCGTTTTGTCAATCGGGATTTATCCTGCCTGGATAACCGATGTCATGCAGGTATCTGTCGCCGATCTGCTCGTACATGTCGCCCAGTCGAAATTGTAAGGGATGATGGAAACAGTATGAATGCGATGAACCTGATTCCCGCCATACCCGAACTGATACTGGTCGTATCGGTGCCGCTTGTTTTGCTGATCGATCTGTTTTTGCCGCAAGACAGAAGGGATATCACGTTTTTCCTGTCGATTCTGGCGATTTGTGCCTGTGCAGTGGCCAGTTTCGTCCTTTTGCGTGAAAAGGCGGTCGTGTACGCCTTTGCCGGGGCGTTCGTGTCGGATACTGTGGCGAACCTGCTGAAATTGTGTACCTGCCTTGCCATGCTGTTCACGCTGGTTTATTCACGGCGTTATATCAATGAAAGGCGAATGACGGCCGGGCATCTGGGAGGCGAGTTTTACGTGCTGGCGCTGTTTTCGATGCTCGGGCAGATGGTGGTCATTTCCGCCGCCAGCTTCCTGACCCTGTTTCTCGGAATCGAACTGATGTCTTTTCCCCTTTATGCCCTGATCGCCCTGAAGCGCGATGACGGGAGGGCGGTCGAGGCAGCCACGAAATTTTTCATTCTGGGAGCGCTTGGTTCCGGGCTTCTGCTGTATGGCATTTCGATGTTGTACGGGGCTACCGGATCGCTGGATTTCATGGAAGTGGCGAGGATCTCGGCTTATGCCGGTACGAACTGGCTGATTATGGTTTTCGGAGTGGTGTTCGTCGTGGCGGGAATCGCTTTCAAACTGGGCGCTGTCCCCTTCCACCTGTGGGTGCCCGACGTTTTTGAAGGCTCTCCGTCAGCTGTGACGCTTCTGGTCGCAGGTGCGCCAAAACTGGCCGGTTTCGCACTTTGCATGCGCGTTCTAGTGGATGCGTTGCTGCCTCTGGCATACGACTGGCAGCAAATGTTGATCGTGATTTCTGTCCTGTCGATGGCTCTGGGCAATATTACCGCCATATTGCAGACCAATATCAAGCGTATGCTGGCCTATTCGACGATAGCCCAGATGGGATACATGTTGCTGGGGATGCTTGCCGGTGTGAAAGACGGCCGTTTCGGGATGGAGTCCGTTTTCGCCTACAGTGCATCCCTGTATTACACTATCGTGTACGTTCTGGCGACGCTTGGCGCGTTCGGTGTCATTCTGGTGATGTCCGCCAATGGCACCGAGGCCGAAAAACTGGCCGATTTCCGGGGACTGAACCGTCGTAATCCCTGGTATGCCCTGATCATGTTGTTGTGCATGTTTTCTTTCGCCGGCGTTCCGCCACTGGTCGGTTTTTACGGCAAGTTGTCCGTTTTTCAGGCCGTCGTCAATGTCGATCTGTTCTGGCTGGCTGTCGTCGGCATTTTCTTTGCAGTCGTCGGCGCGTTCTACTATCTGCGGGTCGTCAAGGTCATGTATTTCGATGAACCGCCAGGTACCGGGAAAATTCATGTACCGAAGGACATGGCGGTTGTGCTTGGCATCAATGGTGTTCTGGTACTGTTGCTCGGAATCTTGCCCGGACCGCTGATGGACTGGTGCATGAGTGCGGTCCAGCGCGCGTTTCTGATGTAGGAATGCGGTTCTCGCACGCCGTTTCGTCGGGTACGTTTTCCGGCAGGCAATGTTAAAATCCGTTTTTTCACGTCAATATGGGCAGGATTATGGCTGGCAACACGTTCGGGAAACTTTTCACGGTCACGACATTTGGTGAGTCGCATGGACCGGCACTGGGCTGTATCGTTGATGGTTGTCCTCCGGGCATGGCGCTTTCCGAAGCCGATATCCAGCCCGAACTGGACAGGCGCCGTCCCGGTTCATCCCGGTTTGTGACGCAACGTCGGGAACCGGATACCGTCCGCATTCTTTCAGGCGTGTATCAGGGAAAGACGACGGGAACGCCTGTTGCGCTGATGATCGAAAATCAGGATCAGCGCAGCAAGGATTACAGCAATATCGCCGATGTCTTCCGGCCGGGACACGGGGATTACACCTATTTCATGAAATATGGTATTCGCGATCCAAGAGGCGGAGGGCGTTCTTCCGCCCGTCTGACCGCGGCAACCGTCGGTGCGGCGGCTATTGCCAGAAAGTGGTTGCGTCTGCATTTCGGTACCGAAATCCGGGGATGTCTGAGCCAGCTCGGCGATACGGCCATTCCTTTCCGGTCATGGGATTTTACGTCGGGCAATCCTTTTTTTGTCGCAACAGACGATGTTGTCCTGATTGCGACGCTTGAAAACAGGATGGACGCCCTGCGCAAGGCAGGGGATTCCATTGGCGCGAAAGTCGACGTGGTGGTATCCGGTGTGCCGGTCGGTCTGGGTAATCCGCTGTTCGGGAAACTGGATGCGGAAATCGCTGCGGCGATGATGGGGATCAATGCCGTCAAGGGAGTCGAGATCGGAGACGGTTTTGCTTCGGTAGTACAAAAAGGTTCCGAACACGGTGATGAAATCACACCGGAAGGTTTTTCGAGCAATCATGCAGGCGGTGTTCTGGGCGGGATTTCGACCGGACAGGACATCCGGGTTTCCATTGCAGTCAAACCGACACCGTCGATTCACCTGCCACGTCATTCGGTCGACAGCAGGGGCAATCCCGTGGTGGTGGAAACAACCGGGCGCCACGATCCCTGTGTCGGAATCAGGGCCGTTCCGGTGGCTGAAGCGATGCTGGCGCTGGTTCTGATGGATGCCGTCTTGCAGCATCGGGCGCAATGTGCCGATGTCAACGGGCCGATGGAACCGGTAACCGGTCGTCTGCCCCGGTTTGGACAGGACAGATAGAAACATTTTGGGCGACGATCTGTGTCGGACAAATCATCATGGCCGGAACAGTCGTTCGGATTCGGTGCTTTCTATTTCAGCTATTACAGTTTTGTCGGTGTTTTTCCGACGTATGTAACCCTGTATCTGGCGTTCAGGGGGATTGATGCATTTGAAATCGGCATACTGATGTCACTGATGCAGGCCATGCGAATCATCGGGCCGAATCTGTGGGGGTGGATGGCCGACTGGACGGGGCAGCGTGCGTGCGTGCTCCAGTTTACGGCGGCTTTGGCACTGATCGCTTTCACCGGATTTTTTTTCGGCGGCGGTTTCTGGTATTTCGCCTTTTTCATGGTCGCCGTCAATTTGTTCACCAGCGCACAGGGACCGCTGTCGGATGCTCTGATTCTTTCGGAAATGCAGGGCAACATGTCCCGGTACGGGCAGCTGCGATTGTGGGGATCTGTCGGTTATGTTCTCATGACGGCCGCTTCCGGATTTGTCCTTGACCGGACAGGAATCGTTCTGATGCCCTGGGTGGGAGCTGCCATTCTGGGCGCCGTGTTGCTGGTCAGCCTGAAACTGTACCAGACGCCGCGGCCGATCGCAGAGAGAAAACAGGCGTCCGTGCTGAATGTCCTGTTCCGGTACGATGTGATGGTTTTCATGATATCGGGTTGTTTGATGCTGGCCGCGCATTCCGCATTGTATGCCTTTTATTCGCTTTATCTGTCCGGACTGGGATACAGCAGTGTCACGATCGGCATGATGTGGGCCATCGGTGCCACTGCCGAAATCGTGTTTTTCGTTTACCAGGCACCGGTAGTGAAGCGATTCGGCATCAAGGCCATTATGCTGGCCAGCCTGCTTGCCGCCGTTGTGCGTTTCGCACTGATCGGAGCGGCTGCGGAATCATTCGTCATTCTGCTGCTGGCGCAACTGTTGCATGCAGCCACGTTCGGCGCTCATCATGTCGCATCCATTCTGTCTATCCAGAAATGGTTTCCGGGACCGTTGCAGGCACGCGGGCAGGCTCTTTTCATCAGCATGTCATACGGCATAGGCGGTACACTCGGCGGTTTTCTGCTGTCCTGGGTATGGGATATCTTTACGCCGGCATCCGTTTACTGGGTGGCATCGGCCTTTGCACTGGCCGCTTTTCTCGCCGCCTGGCTGTCGTTTCGGCGAAGGAACGGAAATGACACGGAATAACCCTGCGGTTTGTCAGGTTTGACGATGAATGTGGCATAATAAAAAATTGGTTAACAGAAAATGTGATATGGCATCATGGCAAAGACTCTCTACGACAAACTCTGGGAATCCCATGTGGTGGACACGGAAAAAGACGGTACAACCATTCTGTATATCGACCGTCACCTTCTGCACGAAGTGACCAGTCCGCAGGCTTTCGAGGGCTTGCGACTGGCCGGCCGCAAACCCTGGAGGGATTCAGCCAATCTGCTGGTAGCCGATCATAATGTTTCCACACAGAACCGGAATGGTCCCATTGCCGATCCGATTTCGCGTCTTCAGGTCGAAACGCTGGACAACAATGCAAAAACATATGGCCTGACGTATTTCGATATGTCCGACAAACGCCAGGGCATTGTACATGTCATCGGGCCGGAACAGGGGGCGACGCTTCCCGGCATGACGGTTGTCTGCGGTGATTCGCATACTTCGACGCATGGCGCGTTCGGCTGTCTGGCGCACGGTATCGGCACGTCCGAAGTGGAGCATGTTCTGGCGACCCAGACATTGCTGGCGAAAAAGTCGAAGTCCATGCTGGTGCAAGTGGAAGGTACACTGCATGATGGGGTGACGGCGAAGGATATCGTGCTGGCGGTTATCGGCAGGATTGGAACGGCCGGCGGTACGGGATACGCCATTGAATTTGCCGGTTCGGCGATCCGTTCCCTGTCGATGGAAGGCCGTATGACGCTGTGCAATATGGCTATTGAAGCGGGCGCGCGCGCCGGTATGGTGGCGGTGGACGATACGACGATCGATTATGTCAAGGGCCGCCCGTTCTCTCCGAAAGGGGATCAATGGGACAAGGCCGTGGCTTACTGGCGGACGCTCCATTCCGATCCGGGAGCCGTGTTCGACGCGACCGTCAGGCTGGATGCCGCGGAAATCCTGCCGCAAGTGACATGGGGAACGTCACCGGAAATGGTGACGTCCATTGAGGGAACTGTACCTGATCCTGCCAAGGAAACTGATCCGATCCGTCGCAACGCCATTGTCCGGGCGCTGGAATATATGGATCTGAAGCCGAACATGCCGATTACATCCATTGCCATCGACAAGGTATTCATCGGCTCGTGTACCAATTCGCGCATTGAAGACCTGAGAGCCGCTGCAGCTGTGGTCAAGGGAAAAAAGCGGGCGGCCAACGTCAAGCTGGCCATGGTCGTTCCCGGTTCCGGGTTGGTCAAGGAGCAGGCGGAAAAGGAAGGCCTGGACAAGATTTTCATCGAGGCAGGTTTCGAATGGCGTGAGCCGGGCTGTTCCATGTGTTTGGCGATGAACGATGACCGGCTCGCTCCCGGGGAACGTTGTGCATCCACTTCCAACCGGAACTTTGAAGGACGACAAGGACAGGGAGGAAGAACTCATTTAGTATCTCCTGCAATGGCAGCAGCAGCTGGCATTGCCGGGCACTTCGTTGATGTGCGCGAAAACCGTTGACAGACAAGGAGAAAAAGATGAGAGTATTGATCGCTGTTTTGGCGGCCGTCGCTTTCCTGGCGGGGTGCAATACCGTTCAGGGTGTCGGAAAAGATGTGCAGGGAGCAGGCGAAGCGGTAGAAAACGCCGCCAAGTAAGCTTTCCGCGCTGGAAAGGAATTATTGTTGTGCCGGGTTTCCCGTTGATGGCCTGAATGGGAAGCCGGGCTTTTTGTCGTCTTTTGAACGACGAGAGAATTGATGGGAATCATGGAAAAATTTACCGTACATACCGGACTGGTCGTTCCGCTGGATCGCGTTAATGTGGACACGGATGCGATTATTCCAAAACAGTTTTTAAAATCGATCAAGCGGACAGGATTCGGACCGAACTTGTTTGACGAGTGGCGTTATCTCGATCACGGTGAACCGGGCATGGATAATTCCAAGCGTCCTTTGAATCCCGATTTCGTTCTGAACCAGCCCCGTTATCAGGGAGCATCGATTCTTTTGGCCCGCAAGAATTTCGGGTGCGGTTCTTCCCGTGAACACGCTCCCTGGGCCTTGCAGCAATATGGATTCAAGGCGGTCATTGCCCCCAGTTTTGCCGACATTTTTTTCAACAACTGTTTCAAAAACGGTTTTCTGCCGATTACCTTGTCGGAAGAGCAGGTCGACCAGTTGTTTGCGGCTGTAAAAGCGCAGCCGGGTTATAAGCTGACGATCGATCTGGAAAAAATGGTGGTCAAAAACGAAGACGCCAGCCTGGTGTTCACTTTTGCTATCGATCCGTTCCGCCAGTATTGCCTGATGAACGGATTGGACGATATCGGGTTGACCCTGCAGAAGGCGGATAAAATCAGGGAATACGAAAAACGCCATATCGCCGGGCAACCCTGGCTGGCTAATACGATTTGACGCCGGATTTATAAAAACGAAAACAGGCGCACCTTGCCACGGGGTGTGCCGGATTGGAAAGGAAAAACGTGAAGATTGCAATTCTGCCGGGCGACGGTATCGGTCCGGAAATCATGAATGAAGCCGTTCGGGTTCTGAATGCGCTGGATGAAAATTTCGAAATGGAGTGGGCGGATGTCGGCGGTGCCGGTTATGCAGCGCATGGTCATCCCTTGCCGGATTCCACCCTGAAACTGGCGAAGGAAGCCGATGCGATTCTGTTTGGTGCCGTCGGTGATTTCAAATACGACACGCTGGAACGTTCCCTTCGCCCGGAACAGGCCATTTTGGGATTGCGCAAGAATCTGAAATTGTTCGCCAATCTCCGTCCGGCCATTCTCTATCCGGAACTGGCCGGCGCTTCCACACTGAAACCGGAAGTCGTGTCGGGGCTGGATCTCCTGATCGTCCGCGAGCTGACAGGCGATATCTATTTCGGGCAGCCGCGGGGGCATCGTACGGCGCCGGACGGCCCTTTCAAGGGCGCTCGCGAGGGGTTCGATACCATGCGTTATTCCGAACCGGAAATCCGCCGTATCGCCCATGTCGGTTTCCAGACGGCACAGAAACGCAACAAGCGTCTGACGTCTGTTGACAAGGCCAATGTTCTGGAAACATCCCAGCTCTGGCGCGAAATCGTGATCGATGTCTCGAAGGATTATCCGGACGTCAAGCTGGATCATATGTATGTGGACAATGCCGCCATGCAGCTGGTGCGCGCTCCGAAGGAGCTGGATGTCATTTTGACCGGAAACATTTTCGGCGATATCCTCTCCGATGCCGCCGCCATGCTGACCGGTTCCATCGGCATGTTGCCATCCGCTTCGCTGGATGAAAACAACAAGGGACTTTACGAACCGTCGCACGGTTCCGCACCGGATATCGCCGGCAAGGGAATCGCCAATCCGCTGGCACAGATTCTGTCTGCCGCCATGATGCTCCGCTATTCGCTGAATATGGGCGAACAGGCCGATCGTATCGAGAAAGCGGTCAAGAAAGTCCTGGCTGACGGATTGCGTACAGGCGACATTTATGAAGACGGTACGAAGCGTGTCGGAACGAAAGAAATGGGCGATGCCGTAGTCGCGGCACTGTGAGACGCTTGGAGATGGACTGGATCGGGTAAAGAAGATGAAACTGGTAGGATTGATAGGCTGGCGGGGCATGGTCGGTTCCGTGCTGATGCAGCGCATGCAGGAAGAAAACGATTTTGATTTGTTCGAACCCGTTTTCTTCACTACGTCGAATGTCGGAGGCATGGCACCTGCGATGGCGAAAAACGAAACTGTCCTGAAAGATGCTTTTCGTGTCGATGAACTGAAAAAATGCGATATCCTGATATCCTGCCAGGGCGGCGATTATACGGCGGACATGTTCCCGAAACTGCGTTCGGCCGGCTGGAACGGTTACTGGATCGATGCCGCTTCCAAGTTGCGCATGAATGACGATGCACTGATCGTTCTCGATCCGGTCAACCGCAAGGTGATCGATGAAGGTTTGGCGAAAGGTGTCAGAAACTTTATCGGCGGGAACTGTACGGTTTCCTGCATGCTGATGGGATTGGGCGGCCTTTTCGAGCAGGATCTGGTCGAATGGATGACGTCGATGACCTATCAGGCCGCCTCGGGTGGCGGGGCGCAGCACATGCGTGAATTGCTGACCCAGTTCGGATCCATTCATGCCGAAGTCCGGGTGAATCTGGACGATCCGGCCTCTGCCATTCTCGACATCGATCGTCAGGTGCTGGCACGCCAGCGTGGCATGACGCCGGACGAAACGAAACAGTTCGGCGTTCCTCTGGCTGGCAATCTGATTCCCTGGATCGATACCGATCTGGGTAACGGGATGTCACGTGAGGAGTGGAAAGGTGGTGCCGAAACGAACAAGATTCTGGGAAGAAACGACGGGAACTGGGTTGTCGTCGATGGCCTTTGCGTTCGGATCGGTGCCATGCGCTGCCATTCCCAGGCATTGACCATCAAGTTGAAAAAAGACGTTCCGCTGGATGAAATCGGGGATATACTGAAAAGCCACAATCCCTGGGCGAAAGTGGTTCCGAATACCCGTGAGGATTCCGTCCGCGATCTGACGCCCGCTGCCATATCGGGCAGTCTGACCGTCCCGGTCGGGCGTTTGCGCAAGCTCGGCATGGGAGGCGAATATCTTTCTGCTTTCACGGTCGGGGACCAGTTGTTGTGGGGGGCTGCCGAACCGTTGCGTCGCATGTTGCGTATCATTCTGGAGTGATCCGTTATCTGTCCGAACCGGTGTTTTCATCCGGAAGTATCCGGTTGTGACGGCAGACGGAGACACTATCCGGCACGATATGAAAACGGGCAGAATTTCCTGCCCGTTTTCTTTGTCGGGCGCACACAGGGACAGGCTAGCGTTTTTTCATGTTCGGCCCGAGCCAGATGACGAATGCGGCGATGGCAAACGCCAGGCTGCTGTACAGCATGATGTCGTTTGTGGCCAGCATGACGCTTTGACTGGTGGCGAGCTGGTTAATGATGCTTCGTGCGGTTTCGGCATTCATGCAGGAGTCGATGAGGTCGCGGAAACAGGTTCCGGATGCGTCGATCAGTACCGAACGCTGTTCGTGTTTGTAATCGGTCTGGTTTCATTATGCGGTATTGGTTGGTGATTTCTGTTTCAAGGTCAATCTGTCATGAAAAAAAATCGTCATGAATGCAAGTAGAAAGGCGGTCGTTTTGATTGGCAAGAATTGCTGTTGTGGTGAAAGTATTAACCGGAAAGAACCGGATTGATTGCAGACAAGTAAAATAACGGCCTAATGGATAAATGGATGGAAAGGAATGAAGCGGATTGCGTTGGGGATCGAGTATGACGGTACCGGCTGGCGGGGATGGCAGACGCAGCCGGATGGCATGACCGTTCAGGATCAGCTTGAGGCAGCGATCCGGCAATTTACACGGATATCGATTGCAACAACCTGTGCCGGGCGGACCGATGCGGGTGTCCATGCTTCCGAGCAGGTCGTACATCTCGATACCGGTCTTGACCGTTTGCCGGTTTCATGGGTGCGCGGTATCAATTCCTATCTGCCGGCATCGATTGCCGTTCGATGGGCCTGTGAAGTTCCGGGGGGAAAGACGGATTCCATGCCCGTTCCAGTGCGGTGGCCCGCCGGTACCGTTATCTCATATACAACAGTCCGGTCCGCTCGCCGTTATGGAAAAACCGGGCGGGATGGGTTTTTCGTCCTCTCGATTGTGCCCTGATGCGGAAAGGGGCAGCGTTTTTGCTTGGCGAGCATGATTTTTCCGCATTCAGGGCGGCGGAATGCCAGTCGATTACTCCGGTCAAAACCATGAATCACATCGGTATCGAAAGACAGGGTGACCTGATCGTTTTCACTTTCGAAGCAAATGCATTCCTGCATCACATGATCCGCAATATCATCGGTTCGCTGATCGAGGTCGGCAAGGACAATCAGCCGCCGGAATGGATCGGGAAGCTGCTGGACGGTCGGGACAGGTCGAAAGCCGCACCGACATTCATGCCGGACGGGCTTTATCTGTCGCGTGTGTTCTATGAGAATAAGTGGGGATTGCCGCAACGCGGGGATGTGTTTCCATGACCGGTATTTTTTGCTGGAATACAATATATTATTTAACTGACCTATCGTGACTCGTACCCGAATCAAAATCTGCGGACTGACGCGGGAGGAAGATGTCCGAACGGCGGTCGAAGCCGGTGCGGATGCGCTGGGATTTGTTTTCTATCCGGGAAGTCCCCGCTTCGTCCCGGCCGCCAGGGCGGCGTCACTTGCTTCGGCTCTTCCCGCTTTCGTTTCGGCAGTCGGCCTTTTCGTCAATGCGAAAACCGCCGATGTGGCGGAAACGTCGCGGCAGGTTCGTTTGTCGCTTTTGCAGTTTCATGGAGACGAAACGCCCGGACAGTGTCACGAAGCGGCTGTTGCGTCCAACCTGCCTTTTATCAGGGTTTTTCGTGTCAGGACGGATACAACGGCCGATGATTTGTTACAATGTGAAAGGATTTATCGCGATGCCAGTCCGTTTTTCAAGGGGTTGTTGCTGGATACCTTTACGGATGCCTATGGCGGAGCGGGAAAGGTTTTCAATTGGTCTCTCGTGTCAAAAGAAATCGGGCCTCGGGTCGTTTTGAGTGGTGGCTTGAGCGCGCAAAATGTCGCTGGTGCGATTGCGCAGCTGCGCCCGTTTGCCGTTGACATCAGCAGTGGTGTCGAAGCGGCACGCGGCATCAAGGATGCCGGGAAAATCCATGCGTTCATCCAGGCTGTCCGAAAGGCGGATGAAAGGATCTGAGCAGGATAACCGGTAATCGGTCCGTTTTGTGCAGATGGCTGTGCCATTGGCATTACAAGAGAGATTTTCATGAAAGAGAAAGACTGTTGCAGCGCTTCTGATGCGCTGTTTGAAGCATCCGGATACCGTTTGCCGGATGAACATGGCCATTTCGGTCCTTACGGCGGCATTTTCGTTTCCGAAACACTGATTCACGCGCTGGACGAACTGAATCAGGCTTATGCCCGTTACAAGAACGATCCCGGTTTTCTGGCCGAGTTCCGCTATGAATTGAAACATTTTGTGGGGCGGCCGTCTCCGGTTTATCATGCCTCACGCTGGTCGGATATGCTGGGGGGGGGCACAGATTTATCTGAAGCGGGAAGATCTGAACCATACAGGGGCCCACAAGATCAACAATGTCATCGGTCAGGCGCTTTTGGCGAAACGGATGGGCAAGAAACGCATCATCGCGGAAACCGGTGCCGGGCAGCACGGTGTGGCAACTGCGACGATCTGTGCCCGTTTCGGTCTGGAATGCCATGTTTACATGGGGAGTGAGGATGTCGAGCGTCAGGCACAGAATGTTTACCGGATGAAACTTCTCGGCGCATCGGTCGTGCCGGTCGAGTCCGGTTCCAAAACGCTGAAAGATGCATTGAACGAGGCCATGCGCGACTGGGTAGCCAATGTCGAAACGACTTTTTATATTATCGGTACCGTCGCCGGACCACATCCCTATCCGATGATGGTGCGTGATTTCCAGTCGGTCATCGGAGAAGAATGTCTTGTCCAGATGCCTGAACTGGCCGGGCGGCAACCGGATGTCATCGTTGCCTGTGTCGGTGGCGGGTCCAATGCCATGGGCATTTTCTATCCCTATATCGATCACAAGGATGTCAGGCTGGTCGGAGCGGAAGCGGCCGGCGAGGGAATCGCGACGGGACATCATGCCGCTTCGCTGAACGGCGGCACGCCGGGGGTTCTGCATGGCAACCGTACTTATCTGCTTCAGGATGAGGATGGTCAGATCATCGATACCTGTTCCGTATCGGCCGGTCTCGATTATCCGGGGGTCGGACCTGAACATGCCTGGCTGAAGGATTGTGGACGGGCGACTTACGTCGGTATCGATGACGATGAGGCGCTTGCCGCCTTTCACGATTGCTGCCGGATCGAGGGAATCATCCCGGCTCTTGAATCGAGCCATGCGCTGGCCTATGCGGTAAAGCTGGCGCCGACCCTGCCGAAAGACAAAATAATTCTGGTCAATCTCTCCGGACGCGGTGACAAGGATATGCATACCGTCGCTTTGCGGGCCGGAATCAAATGGTAGTCCGTTTTCCGGGATGAAAATGGCCGTCAACCGAATTTGAAGAACAGGATTTATTATGTCACGCATACAACAAACATTCGATTTGCTGAAAAAACAGAACAGAAAGGGACTGATTCCCTTTATTACAGCCGGGTTCCCCGAACCGGATCTGACCGTTTCCCTGATGCATGCGCTGGTGGAAGGCGGCGCGGATATCATCGAGCTGGGTGTTCCGTTCTCGGATCCGATGGCCGATGGCCCCGTTATTCAGGATGCGTCGGAAGTGGCGCTTGAAAAAGGCATGACCCTGAAAAAAGTGCTGGATATTGTCGGAACGTTCCGTACCCGCAACCGGAACACACCGGTCGTTTTGATGGGATATGCCAATCCGATTGAGCGGATGGGGCCGGAAATTTTTGTCGACAGGGCCGCTGAAAAAGGGGTGGATGGCGTTCTGGTCGTCGATTACCCTCCTGAAGAAGGTGCCGGTTTCGCAAAGGCGCTGAAAGCAAAGGGCATGGATATGATTTTCCTGCTTGCGCCGACTTCGACGGATGAACGTATCGGGAAAATCGGTAAAATGGCTGGCGGTTATATTTATTATGTTTCCCTGAAAGGAGTGACCGGTTCGGGCAATCTGGATGTCGCGGAGGTAACTTCCCGCATTGAAAAAATCAGAAAATACGTTACTATTCCGGTTGGTGTCGGTTTCGGTATCCGGGATGCGGAGACAGCCAGGGCGCTTGGCGCGACGGCTGACGCGGTCGTGATCGGCAGTCGTATCATACAGGAGTTGGACAGAGCGGAACCTGAAAATGCGGTGGGAGCCGTCAGGACGTTTCTGGCGGAGATTCGCAAAGCACTGGACGAATGACGTCATAAAGGTTATAAAGTCGTCCAGCGAATGGCGAAATCGCCGATTGGAATTAATGCAAGATAAAGGACAGAAGCAGGCCATCGTTTCAAAGCGATGGCCTGTTTGATCAGGAGATTTTATGAGTTGGCTTGACAAGTTGCTTCCCCCGAGAATTCAGCATCAGACGAATCCCAGGAGGGTCGTACCGGAGGGACTGTGGGTCAAGTGCCCGTCATGCGAGGCTGTTTTGTACCGGACCGATCTGGAATCGAATGCGCATGTCTGTCCAAAATGCAGCCATCATATGCGGATTCGCGCACGGGACCGCTTGAATGTGCTGCTCGATCCGGAAGGACGATATGACGTCGGCCATACGGCGGTGCCGTATGATTCCCTGAAATTTAGGGACAGCAAAAAATACCCGGATCGTTTGAAAGCGGCGGAAAAAGCGACGGGGGAAACGGATGCCCTGATCGTCGTCGGCGGCTCCATCAAATCCCTGCCGGTTGTCGTGGCCTGTTTCGAATTCGAATTCATGGGAGGTTCCATGGGGTCGGTTGTCGGAGAACGCTTCGTACGCGGTGTCAAGGAGGCGATGGCAAGGAAAGTCCCGTTTATCTGCATTACCGCCAGTGGCGGCGCCCGCATGCAGGAAGGGCTGCTTTCCCTGATGCAAATGGCGAAAACCAACATGATTTTGACCCGTCTGGCGGAAGAGAAACTGCCTTTCATTTCCGTTCTGACTGATCCGACAATGGGTGGAGTGTCCGCTTCTTTCGCGTTTATGGGCGATATCGTGCTGGCAGAACCGAAAGCCCTGGTCGGTTTTGCCGGACCCCGTGTGATTGAGAATACCGTGCGCGAAAAATTGCCGGAAGGATTCCAGCGGTCCGAGTTTCTGATGAAAAAAGGCGCAGTTGACCGGATTGTCGATCGCAGGGAACTGAGAGAAGAACTTTCCCATTTGCTGGCCATGTTGCAGGGCAGACCGACCGAGTCGGTTTCCTGAAAATTCATGGCATGATTTGAAACGTCTGTTTTGCGCAGGCAGGACGACGTTTCGGTTAGGTTTTTTTCTATCGTTTTCATGATGGTATCAGGCAAAATGGGTGGGCAAAATAGTGGGATACCGCATCGTTTACTGGCGGAATGGACGCGTCTTGCAGAAAGTATGCATCCCAAAAATATCGACATGGGGCTCGAAAGAATCCGGATCGTGAAGGAACGTCTTGGTATCCGCTTCGACTGTCCGGTCGTGATCGTCGGCGGAACGAACGGCAAGGGATCGACCTGTGCCATGTTGCAGACGATCTGGAAAGAGGCCGGTTATCGTGTCGGCCTGTATACATCTCCTCATATCCACCGTTTCAACGAACGGATAAGAGTTGACGGGGAAATGGCCGATGACGAAACGCTTGTCGGATGTTTTGAAGTCGTCGAGGCTGCACGTGGCGATGTGGCGCTGACTTTTTTCGAGTTCACGACACTGGTTGCCCTCAGACTGTTTGCCGAAGCGAAACCGGATGCCGTTGTGCTGGAAGTCGGGCTGGGCGGCCGTCTGGATGCCGTTAACCTGATCGATGCCGATGTGGCTGTCGTGACGAATGTCGCCATCGATCATGTCGAATATCTGGGGGATACCCGCG
Organism: Oxalobacter aliiformigenes; assembly: GCF_027116575.1. Classification (GTDB taxonomy): domain Bacteria; phylum Pseudomonadota; class Gammaproteobacteria; order Burkholderiales; family Burkholderiaceae_D; genus Oxalobacter; species Oxalobacter aliiformigenes. The sequence continues at coordinate 702,521 of NZ_CP098252.1, forward strand.
AAAAGATCGGTTTCGAGAAAGCCGGGATATACCGTCGTGGCCGCGTCGCTTTTTATGGCGATACCAGTCCCCCGCATGCACTGGTCGGGCATGCGCTCGAAACGGGAGCCGATCTCAGGATATTCGGGAGGGATTATTTCTGCCGGATGCATGACGGAAAATGGGATTATGTCGGAAGGAAGACTCTTGCAGAGTTGCCTTCTCCATCGCTGTACGGCGATAACCAGATCCATAATGCCACGACGGTTCTGGCGGTTGTCGAAGCATTGCAGTCCCGCCTGCCGGTTGCATCCGACGCTATCAGGCGGGGGCTTGCTCATACCGAATTGCCGGGACGTTTCCAGATTTTGCAAGACAGGCCCCAAATCATTCTGGATGTGGCGCACAATCCGCATGCTGCAGCCGTGCTGGCGAAGAACCTGAAAAAAACGAAGCCGTCCGGTATGACACATGCCGTATTCGGTGCCATGGCAGACAAGGATATCGATGGTGTCATTGCCCTGATGAAAGACTGTATCGACCGGTGGTATCTGACCGATCTCCCGTTGCCACGTGCGGCGAGTGCGGAAGTTCTGAGACAGAAACTGGCGGCGGCGGGTATCGGACAGGGCAAGGACAGCCAGTGCATATCCGTCTATCACCATGCAGCGGATGCTTTGGCGAGCGCAAAGAATAATGCCCTGAAAAATGATAGAATAGTGGCATTCGGATCGTTTTGGGTCGTCACGGGGGTCACGGAAAACAGTGACCTGAACTCTCCCACCAACCATCATTGATTGCATGAGCCGTTTTTCCTTTTTTCGCTGGGGCAAGTCGAAGTCCGATGCAGACAGGTCATCCGGGGACAGTGGTCGTTTTGTGGCGGATAGCGTGGACAGAAAAAAAGTTCCGGAACAGAACAGTTCCAGCGATCCCCATTTGCCGGAAAAGAAAAGGGCACGGCGACGTCTTGTCGGATCGGTCACGCTGGTTCTGGCCGCAATCATCGTGTTGCCCATGATCTTCGAATCGAAACCCAAACAGGCGACGCCTGATCTGTTGATCGATATTCCATCCAGAGACAAATCGTTGCAAACGGCGGCCAACAGCCAGGCAGTGACGTCTTCCGCCGATGTCGCAGGGGCAGCGGATGTGCCTGCTTCGTCTGGACAGTCGCCGGCCGATGGTATTGCGCCGGTTTCCCGACCGGAGCAGGATGCCGGGCAGGCAGCAACTCCGGCACAGACAGCCGTTTCCGTGAAAGACGATACCGTTTCACCGGTACAGGAAAAGCCTTCTGCCGTACAGGACCAGGAAAAGGATTTGCAGTGGAAGGCGGCGGAAAAACAGGCCAGAGCGGAAAAAGAAAAACAGCTGAAGGCCGAAAAAGCGCGGCAGGAGAAGGCAAAAGCGGATGAGGACGCCGATCCGATCGGGAAAATGATCGCAGACAAGAACAATGCTTCCGCCAAATCCGATAAACAGATGATTCAGGTCGCTGCACTGGCATCACAGCAAAAAGTGACGGAATTGCAGGCACGTCTTTCTAAAGCGGGAATCCGCTCCCATACACAGAAAGTGAAAGCGAAAAACGGGGAAGAACGAATTCGTGTCAGGGTCGGGCCGTTTTCAAGCAGAGGCGAAGTGGACAGTGTCTGTTCGAAACTGAAAGCGATGGGATTGTCCTGTACGCTGGTATCGAATTGATGTAGGCGGGAACCGTGTTTTGACAGCTTTCGATTATATTTTGCTGGTTTTGCTGATCGGTTCGATGCTGATCAGCCTGACGCGCGGGCTTGTCAAGGAAGTCATTTCCCTGGTCAGCTGGATCGTCGCGTTTTATGTGGCGATCAATTACGGGGAAGTGCTGGAACCGTGGTTGCCGCATGCGATTTCAGGTGACGTGTTGAGGGTGATCGTCGCGTTTGTCGTGCTTTTTATCGGAACGCGGATTGTCATGATGTTTCTGGCAAAGCTGGCAAGTCTGGTGCTCCGCGCCAGCGGACTGACGTTTATGGACCGGTTTTTGGGGGCCCTTTTCGGTTTGGCCAAAGGCGCGCTGATCGCATTGGCGCTGGTACTGGTTTGCGGTATGACGCGGATCCCCCAGCAGCCGTTCTGGAGGAATGCGATGTTTTCTCCGATGGCTGAGGCGGCAGCGAGAACGGTCATGCCGTATCTGCCGGGTTATTTCGTGGAATACATTCATTATTGAGTCGATGTATTTATGCAGTTTTCGTTTTTCTTAATTTTTGATTGAGGAGTCCACCATGTGTGGCATCGTTGGTATCGTTTCCCAAACCCCTGTCAACCAGCTGATTTACGATGCATTGCAACTCCTGCAACATCGTGGTCAGGATGCTGCAGGTATCGCAACCTGCAATAACGGCAAATTCGCCATGTTCAAGGCGAACGGTCTGGTCAGGGACGTTTTCCGTACCCGTAACATGCGCGCTCTCCCGGGAACCTGCGGGATCGGCCATGTCCGTTATCCGACAGCCGGTTCCGCCAAGAACGAGGAGGAAGCGCAGCCTTTTTACGTCAATGCCCCTTTCGGCATTACATTCGCTCATAACGGCAATCTGACCAATTGTGAGCAGCTGAAAGGCGAAATGTTCAAAAATGACCGTCGCCACATCAATACCAGTTCGGACTCGGAAGTCCTGCTGAACGTGCTGGCACACGAAATGCAGGAAGCGACAAACGGTTATTCTCTGGATCCTGCCGCACTTTTCCGTGCCGTTTCCGTTCTCCACAAACGGGTTCGTGGTGCCTATGCCGCTGTCGCCCATATTGCCGGTTACGGAATTCTGGCTTTCCGCGATCCTTACGGCATCCGTCCTCTTTGTATCGGGTTCGCGGAAACGGATGCCGGAACGGAATATATGGTGGCCAGCGAATCGGTCGCACTGGAAGGACTCGGATTCCGTTTTCTGCGGGATGTCATGCCGGGTGAAGCGATTTTCATCGATACGGACGGCAATCTGTACAACCAGCAGTGTGCTGAAAATCCGAGTCTGAATCCCTGCATCTTCGAATATGTCTATCTGGCCCGTCCCGATTCCCTGATCGATGGGGCGTCGGTTTACGCCACCCGCCTGAAAATGGGCGAGCATCTGGCCGACAAGATCAAGCGTGAAATTCCGACCGGAGATATCGATGTGGTCATGCCGATTCCGGATTCTTCGCGGCCGGCGGCCATTCAGCTTGCCTTGAAGCTGGGCATCGAGTATCGCGAAGGCCTCATCAAGAACCGTTATATCGGCCGGACGTTTATCATGCCGGGACAGGCTGTCCGCAAGCGTTCCGTCCGCCAGAAACTGAATACGATCGGCTCCGAATTCAAGGGAAAAAGTGTTTTGCTGGTTGACGATTCCATTGTACGCGGTACGACTTGCAAGGAAATCGTCCAGATGGTGCGTGAAGCCGGTGCATCCAAGGTGGTTTTCGCATCCGCCGCTCCTCCGGTCAAATTCCCGAACGTTTATGGTATCGATATGCCGACTCGTGAGGAATTGATCGCTTATGGTCGTACCGACGAACAGGTCCGTCAGGAAATGACGGCCGACGCACTCGTTTATCAGGATCTGGATGCCCTGAAACAGTCGGTGACCGATGTCAATCCGGCATTGAGACATTTCGAAGCGTCCTGTTTCGACGGGATGTATATTACCGGGGATGTTTCGGCCGATTATCTCAACCGGCTGGAATATGAACGCAAACATTCGGTACCGGTACCGGAAGATACTGTCAAAAACCAGTTGAATCTTTCTCTGGCAACAGCTGAGTAAACGGGGTGGTCTGCAAAAAGCCTGATGCCGCGCAGGTGGCGTCAGGCTTTATTATCCGTGTTGACGGGAGATGGCCGGGATGACCGGCCGGTTTCTGTTCTCCATTGAATTTCCGGTGTCGGACAGTATTTAAAATAACGATATGTTTTTATCCGATTGGACAGACGGGCGATGAACAAGGCTTTTACAAAAGAAACGGATAACGATGATGAACTGGAAACGGGTGCTCCGGCGCTTCCGGCCGGGTTCAAGAACTACATTACTCCTGCCGGCCTGAAGAAGCTGAAGGATGAATTACTGGAACTGATCGACAGGGAAAGGCCGCAGGTTGTCCAGACGGTTTCATGGGCGGCGTCCAATGGCGACCGCTCCGAGAACGGGGACTATATTTACGGCAAGCGCCGGCTTCGTGAAATCGACCGCCGTATCCGTTTTCTGGTCAAGCGGATCGAGGCGGCGGAAGAGTTCGATCCGAGCATCCACTATGGCAATGACCAGATCTTTTTCGGTGCGACAGTGACCTATGAACGGGAAAACGGCGAAGAAAACACGGTGACCATTGTCGGTATCGATGAATTCGATCCGCTTCAGGGAAAGATCAGCTGGATTTCTCCAATGGCGAAGACGCTTATCAAGGCACGGGAAGGCGATACGGTGACTTTGCACACGCCCGGTGGCATCGAGGAACTGGTCATTCTGGAAGTCCAATATCCGAAGCCGGAATGAACGACCGGTATGGGTCGCGGTATCCGGGGAAGATTTCTGCCGGATTTTGCCTTTGTCGTATTCGCCCGTATACTGGAAAACAAACTCCCTTTTGACGTTCCGATATGACTGTCGTTGCAAAGAATATTTTTTCCTACGTCTCTCGCAAGGTGAAACGGGCCGGTGCCGCTCCTTTCCTTCCCATGTCGAAAAAGGAAATGGAGACACTCGGCTGGGATGCCTGCGATATCATCATCGTTTCGGGAGATGCCTATATCGATCATCCCAGTTTCGGTGCCGCCATTATCGGACGGGTTCTGGAAGCTCAGGGATTTAAAGTCGGCATCATTGCCCAGCCGGACTGGAAATCGGTACATGATTTCCGCACGCTGGGGCGGCCGAAGCTGTATTTCGGCGTGACATCGGGGAATATGGATTCGATGGTCAACCGCTATACGGCGGAGCGGAAAATCCGGTCGGATGATGCCTATACGCCGGGGGGCGTCGCGGGAAAACGACCCGACCGTGCCTTGCTGGTTTATGCGCAGAGGGTAAAGGAGGCCTATCCGGGTATTCCGGTAGTGATCGGATCCATCGAGGCCAGTCTTCGCCGTGTCGCTCATTACGATTACTGGTCCGACAAGGTCCGACGTTCGGTTTTGCCCGATTCCAAGGCAGATCTTCTGGTTTATGGTAATGCCGAAAGGGCTATTGTCGAGTTGTCTCACCGGCTGGCCGCCGGTGAGAAAATCGAATCGATCCGCGATTTGCGTGGAACGGCTTTCATGGTACCGAAAGGCTGGAAACCGGCAGAAGAATGGAGCGAAGTGGATTCCTCCCGGCTGGATACACCGGGGCCGGTCAGAAAACATCCCAATCCCTATTATCCGGAACAGGAACCGTGTCAGGCCATCGCAGGCCGGCAAAAGAGCGATACAACGCAGGCTGTCAGGGAAAGCCGGATCAGCCTGCGTCTGAAGGCGAACGGCCAGTCCGTTGTCCGGCTGCCGTCGTTCGAGCAAGTCAAAGACGATCCGGTACTTTATGCGCATGCGTCGCGTGTCATGCATCTGGAGTCGAATCCCGGCAATGCCCGGGCTCTGGTGCAGGCGCATGGTGAACGGGATGTCTGGCTGAATCCGCCCCCCTTGCCGCTGACGATGGAAGAAATGGACGGTGTTTATGGATTGCCTTATGCCAGAGCGCCGCATCCGGCTTACCGGGGAGAGCGGATTCCGGCATGGGAAATGATCCGGTTTTCCGTCAATATCATGCGGGGCTGTTTCGGGGGATGCACATTCTGTTCGATTACCGAGCATGAGGGCCGGATTATCCAGAGCCGTTCCGAACCCTCCATCCTGCGGGAAATCGAGGAGATCCGCGACCATGTAGAGGGGTTTACCGGGGTCATTTCCGATCTGGGCGGTCCATCGGCCAACATGTACCGTCTGGGATGCAAAAACGAAAAAGCGCAGCAAGTTTGTCGTCGGCTTTCCTGTGTCTATCCTGAAATTTGCAAAAATCTCGATACCGATCACGGCAAACTGATTTCGCTTTACCGGAAAGCGAGAGCGTTGCCGGGTATCCGGAAAATTCTGATCGGCTCCGGTGTCCGCTACGATCTGGCGGTCAGGTCACCGGAATATATCCGTGAGCTGGTGACACACCATGTCGGCGGTCTGCTGAAAATCGCACCGGAACATACCGAGCCGAACGTGCTTTCCAAAATGATGAAACCGGGTATCGGAACGTATGATGCGTTCAAGAAACTGTTCGACCGTTATTCGAGGGAAGCAGGCAAGGAACAGTATCTTGTTCCGTATTTCATCGCAGCGCACCCCGGAGCGACGGACGAGGATATGCTGAATCTGGCCTTGTGGCTCAAGAAAAACCGTTTCCGTCCGGATCAGGTCCAGACATTCATGCCGACCCCGATGGCGATCGCCTCGACAATGTACCATACCGGAAAAAATCCTCTGGAGCCGGTATCCCGCGATTCCGAAAGAGTGGAAACGGCGAAAAAAGGGCAGGTACGACGATTGCACAAGGCTTTTCTCCGTTATCACGACCCGGAAAACTGGCAGCTTTTACGGGAATGGTTAAGACGTCATGGCCGTTCCGATCTGATCGGAAACGGACCCGGGCAACTGGTTCCGGCATGGAAGTCCGCTCCGGTTCCATTGATGGACCGTTTTGCTTCGTCTCGGAAACCGGGGCAATCAAAGCGTGCGGAGCCGGGAAAAAACAAATTGGCGGCACAATCTCCCCGTGCGCAGCAGGGGGATGGCAAAAAAGGGCAGTTTGCCGGAGCAAGCCGTCACCGAAAAGGTTTTTCTGTCCGTTCAGGACGTTGACGGTCATGATATCCCTGGAGGGACTGAAAGGCCGAATTGTTTTTTTTTGCAATGTTCGCATGACTGGAAAAAAGAATATTTCGCTCATTGCACTGTCTCTGCTGAGTTTTTCGCTGGCAGATGTGCGGGATGGACTCGGTCCCTTTCTGGGCGTGTATCTCCAGGGAAAAAACTGGATGCCGGATGAAATCGGTTATGTCATGACGGTCGGCGGACTGGCCGGCATGTTGCTGACGACGCCTCTTGGTGCACTGGCTGACGGGACCAGGAAAAAGCGGTCGATGCTGGCCGTGGCAACGGGAATGATCGTTCTTTCCGTTATGATGATTTTCCGCTGCCATTTTTTCCCTGTCGTTGCCGGAGCGCAGATCGTTCAGGGAATCATGGCTGCGGCTGTGGCGCCGTTATTGACGAGTATCACGCTGGGTCTGGTCGGTCAGAAAGGACTGGCGCACCGCCTTGGCCAGAACGAGGCCTGGAATCATTTCGGCAATTTCTCGACGGCTGTTCTCGGTGGGCTGGCCGGTTATTATTACGGTATTCCGGGTGTTTTCGGCGTCATGCTGGTTATGGGATTGTGTTCGGTCGTTTTTGTTTTCATGATCAATCCCGGCCTGATTGATTACGATACCGCACGCGGGCTGGAAAAGGAAAAAAATGCAGTTCCGACTCCGGCTGGTCGTCTGCTTGCAAACAGTGCCATTATCGTGACCGGACTGATACTGTTCTTTTTTCATTTGGGAAATGCGGCACTTCTGCCTTTGTTGGGACAGTCGGCGGTTGCCTCATTCAAGGTCGATCCGGCCGTTTATACGGCAGCGACAGTCGTCATCGCCCAGTTGACGATGATTCCGATGGCGTTGCTGGCGGCAAAACTGGCCGAAAAACGGGGGTATGGGCCGGTTTTTCTGTTCGCCCTTCTCGCCTTGCCGGCAAGAGGGCTGGTGGCCGGTTTCTGGCACGACCCGTGGAGCATTGTCCCTGTCCAGATTCTGGACGGTGTCGGTGCCGGGCTGATCGGTGTGGCAACACCCGGTATCGTGGCGAAAATCCTGCGTGGAACCGGGCATGTCAATATGGGACTGGGTATTGTCATGACCCTTCAGGGAATCGGTGCAGCGTTGAGCAGTACCGTAGGCGGTCTGTTTGCATATCATGCCGGATATGGCGCTGCATTTCTGGCATTGACGGTATCGGCATGTTGTGCGCTGGCACTGTTTCTGGCTGCCGGCAGATGGTTGCCGCCTTTCGGAACAGAACTGGTGAACTGATTCTGCTTTATCGCAACGTTCCGTGAAAAACCGGAGCGGTCCCATAGAGGGATAAAGCGAGTTTTTTCCCGAAATTTAGTAAAATGTCTCTTTTTACCGGCATTTCTGGTTTATAGTGTCTCGTTTTCCGTCTGACTCGTCTTTTTTTCTGCAAGCTAATGAAAAACATCCGTAATTTTTCCATTATCGCTCATATCGACCATGGCAAATCGACGCTTGCCGACCGGATCATCCAGTTGTGCGGTGGTCTGTCGGATCGTGAAATGGAAGCGCAGGTGCTCGATTCCATGGATCTGGAAAGGGAACGGGGCATCACCATCAAGGCCCAGACAGCGGCCCTGAATTACAAGGCCAGAGACGGACAGATCTATAACCTGAATCTCATCGATACCCCGGGACATGTCGACTTCAGCTATGAAGTCAGTCGTTCCCTTTCCGCCTGTGAAGGAGCGCTTCTGGTTGTGGACGCTTCACAGGGGGTGGAAGCGCAAACGGTGGCGAACTGTTATACCGCGCTGGACCTGAATGTCGAGGTCGTACCGGTTTTGAACAAGATCGATTTGCCGTCGGCCGATCCGGACAATGCCCGCTCTGAAATCGAGGATGTTATCGGTATCGAGGCGACCGATGCCGTTCTTTGTTCCGCCAAGACGGGGCAGGGAGTGGAAGATATTCTGGAAGCGATCATCGCGCGGGTTCCTCCGCCGCAAGGCGATCCGGATGCCCCGTTGCAGGCCCTGATCATCGATTCCTGGTTCGACAATTATGTCGGGGTCGTCATGCTGGTTCGCATCAAGAACGGTACCCTGAGACCGAAGGAAAAAATCCGGCTGATGGCGACCGGATCGGAATATCTGGTGGAAAATGTCGGTGTTTTTTCACCGCGTTCGCAATCGAAAGAATCCCTGTCGGCCGGTCAGGTCGGTTTTGTCATTGCCGGCATCAAGGAACTGAAGGCGGCAAAAGTCGGGGACACGATCACGCTGGCTTCCCGTCCCGCCAGCGAACCGCTTCCGGGGTTCAAGGAAGTGCAGCCACAGGTTTTTGCCGGATTGTTCCCGGTTGAAGCCAATCAGTACGATGCCTTGCGCGATTCGCTGGAAAAGCTGAAGTTAAACGATGCGTCGCTGCAGTATGAACCGGAAGTTTCCCAGGCGCTGGGATTCGGTTTCCGTTGCGGTTTTCTCGGCCTTTTGCATATGGAGATCGTACAGGAACGGCTGGAACGTGAATTCGGCATGGACCTGATCACCACTGCGCCGACAGTCGTCTATGAGGTCGTTCTGAAAAACGGTGACGTGCTGAAAGTGGACAATCCGTCCAAGATGCCGGATCCGGGACGGATCGAGGAAATCCGCGAACCGATCGTCACGGTCAATCTGTATATGCCGCAGGAATATGTCGGGCCGGTCATGACGCTGTGCAACCAGAAGCGGGGTATCCAGATGGATATGCATTATCATGGCAAACAGGTACGGTTGACCTACGAATTGCCGATGGCGGAAATCGTGCTGGATTTCTTCGACCGGATGAAATCCATTTCGCGGGGATATGCGTCAATGGAGTATGAATTCAAGGAATATCGTGCTTCCGATGTCGTGAAAGTCGATATGCTGATCAATGGCGACAAGGTCGATGCTCTTGCCATTATCGTGCATCGGGCCAACAGCCAGTTCCGCGGACGTGCCGTGGCGGCGAAGATGCGGGAACTGATTCCGCGGCAGATGTTCGACGTGGCCATTCAGGCAGCGATCGGTTCGACGATCATTTCACGTGAAAACGTGAAAGCGTTGCGCAAGAATGTCCTGGCGAAATGCTATGGTGGCGATATCACGCGCAAGCGCAAATTGCTGGAGAAACAGAAAGCCGGCAAGAAACGGATGAAACAGGTCGGTTCGGTGGAAGTGCCACAGGAAGCGTTCCTGGCTATTTTACAAGTGGATGAAAAATGAACATGCAGTCCTTGCTGGGTAATTTCGCCCTGATCCTTTTCATATTGATGGTGGTCACGGGGGTTATCTGGTTTTATGACAAGCTGGTGCTTGCCAAAAAGCGGAGAGCGGCGGCGGAAATGGCGCTTGCCGCGTTCGATGAGCGCAATGCGAAACTGAAAGCGCAGGGAATCGCGGTGGACGAATCGGGGCGTGCGACACTGAAAGAAAAACTGCTGAAACGTCCGGTATGGGTGGAGTATTCCGGCAGCTTCTTTCCGGTCATTGCCGCGGTATTTTTCATTCGCTCGTTTTTGTGGGAACCTTTCCGCATTCCTTCGAGTTCGATGGTGCCGACGCTTCAAATCGGTGACATGATTTTGGTCAGCAAATACAGTTACGGAATCCGTCTGCCGGTCGTGAACCGGAAAATCGTCGATTTCGGCGATCCGCAAAAAGGGGATGTCGTCGTTTTCAAGTTTCCCAAGGACACGTCGCTTGACTATATCAAACGGGTTGTCGGGGTGGGCGGTGACAGGGTGGAATACCGGAACAAGAAACTGATCATCAATGGCGTGGAATCGAAATACCAGCCGCTGGGCGATTATCTCGATACGGAAAGCCTGACCTATTCGAAGGAATTCGAGGAAGATCTGGCGGGGGCGGGAGTGCGTCACCATATTCTGAACGACGATCGCGCACCGAATTATGTCCCGCATCCCGACCGTTTCCCGAACCGGAACATGTGTACCTACAATGTGGAAGGGTTCGCCTGTACGGTGCCCCGGGGGTATTATTTCATGATGGGAGACAACCGGGACAACAGTCTCGATAGCCGTTACTGGGGGTTCGTTCCGGATGACTATATTGTCGGGAAGGCGTTTCTCGTCTGGATGAATCTGGGCGACATGACACGGATCGGCGGTATCCGGTGATAGAAATGCCGGACAGGGAAAATACTGACTTTGCACAAAAATGACGCGTCGGGATTTGCAATGATAAATCTGAAAATACTGCAGGAGAGAATCGGCTACACTTTCCGTAAGCCGGATTTGCTCCAGCTGGCGATGACGCACCGGAGTTACAGCGGTCATCATAACGAAAGGCTTGAGTTTCTGGGTGATTCGCTGCTGAATTGCGTCACGGCGATCAATCTGTATGAGCGTTATACCGGTTTGAATGAGGGCAGTCTTTCCCGCCTGCGTTCCAGTCTGGTCAGGCAGCAGGCGTTGTATGAAATCGCCCAAAAGCTGGAACTTTCACGTTTTCTGCTGCTTGGCGAAGGAGAGCTGAAAGCGGGAGGATTCAAGCGGCCGTCCATACTGGCCGATGCGATGGAGGCATTGTTCGGTGCGGTTTTTCTGGATTCGGATTTCGATACGGTCAAGCAGGTTATCAGCCGGCTTTTTGCCGGCATGATGAAAGAGCTTGATCCGGAGACGTATGGAAAGGATGCGAAAACACAGCTGCAGGAATATTTGCAGGGACACAAGATGGCACTGCCGGAATATCATGTCGTGGCAACACGCGGAGCGGCCCACAATCAGGAATTCGAGGTCGAATGCGTGATCGGGAAATTCGATATTCATGTCTGTGGAACCGGCAGCAGCCGGCGTGCCGGCGAGCAGGAAGCGGCCCGAAAGGCGCTTGTTGAAGTGACGGATGCCATGAAAAACCGGAGAGCGGCTTCTTCGGGAAAGCAGAAACAGAAAGAGAAGCCGATGAAACTGATCGGCGTTCCCGTATCCCGGCAGGAAACTTCTGCCGATTGAGCGTTACCACTTCCCACAAAATGAGGTTGACATCATGACAGATCAGAAAGACAGCCATTTCCGTTGCGGTTATATCGCGATCGTCGGCCGCCCGAATGTCGGCAAGTCCACGCTGATGAATGAACTGATCGGTGCGAAGGTCAGCATTACTTCCCGGAAGGCGCAAACGACCCGTCACCGGATTATGGGGATCCAGACGGATGACGATGCCCAGTTCGTTTATGTCGATACACCCGGTTTCCAGACACGGTACAACAATGCATTGAACAAAAATCTGAACCGGACGGTCAAGGACACCCTTTCCACGGCGGATGTGATCGTTTTTGTTGTGGATGCCGGTGTTTACGGTCCGGCCGACCAGCAGGTACTGGATCTGATACCGGAGAGTGTTCCGGCGATTCTGGTCATCAACAAAACGGACAAGGTAAAGGAAAAGGCGGAACTGATTCCGTTTGCCGAGAAGATCGCCGCATTGCGCGATTTCGCCGCCATTGTGCCGGTGTCCGCACGCCAGCGTTTCCAGCTGAACCGGCTGGAAGAGGAAATCCGGCATCTTTTGCCGGAAAACCCGCCCTTTTTCTCGCTCGACGATGTAACGGACCGCAGTGAGCGTTTCATGGCGGCGGAAATCATCCGTGAAAAAATATTCCGTTATACGGGTGATGAGTTGCCCTATACCAGTACAGTCGTGATCGAACAGTTCGAACGCAAGGAAAAGATCTGTCGTGTTTTCGCTGCCGTTCTGGTGGAACGCGATGCGCACAAGGCGATGATCATCGGCCACAAGGGCGAAAAACTGAAAGAAATTTCCACGGAGGCCCGTCTGGATATGGAAAAAATGTTCGGTGTCCCCGTTTATCTGGAAATCTGGGTCAAGGTCAAATCCGGCTGGGCGGATAATGAAGCGGGTTTGAGAGCTTACGGTTACGAATAGGATACACCGTACGGAAAAGATATGTCGATGTCTCCGGATGAATCCGATGAAGCCGTTGTACCGGCCACCGGCAGTATGGAAGTGCCCGGTAACGTCACCCGCGAACCCTTGCGGCGCTCATCCGTCTCGAAACAGGGGGCGGACACGCGGATTACCGAACAGCCCGGTTTTGTCCTGCACAGTTATGTCTACCGTGAAAGCAGCCTGGTTGTCGATGTCTTTACCCGTGATTATGGCCGGGTGGCGCTGGTGGCGAAAGGGGCAAAGCGTCCCGCTTCCCGTCTGAGAGGTGTTTTACAGACGTTTCAGCCGCTTTCAGTCGGCTGGTCCGGTAAATCCGAATTGAGAACCCTGACATCGGCCGAATGGGTCGGAGGCATGATTCCGCTGGACAGTTCCGCCTTGCTGTACGGGTTTTATCTGAATGAGCTGCTGATCAGGCTGCTGGCGCGGGAAGACCCACATCAGGGGCTGTTTGAGCAGTATGTCCGGGCATTGACACGTCTGGCGACTTCCGAATCCGCACAGACAGTCCTCAGGATTTTCGAGCTGGCGCTCCTGAAGGAAACGGGAGTGGCGGCCGATTTGTCGATCAATGCAAAAGACCGGCGTCCGGTTGAGCCGGAAGGTATTTATGTCGTCGATCCGGAAAACGGTCCGCGTTTCGCGACGCTGGAAGACACGGCGCCCCGTGTTTCGGGCAAAACGCTGCTTGACATGGTCAGCGAGGATTATTCCGATCCTCAGACCCAGTTGCAAAGCAAGCTTCTGATGCGTTTTCTGCTGGCCCATCACTTGAACGGTGTTCCCTTGCAGACACGGAAAATACTGATAGACCTGCGTCAGCTGTGACAAAAGGGTAAACTAGACCCATATTATCGTTCTTTTTTCTTTAGCCTATGAGTTTCTTTGAACCGAATGGCCCGGGTATCGAACTGGGCGTCAATATCGACCATATCGCCACACTCCGCAACGCGAGAGGCACTGCCTATCCCGACCCGATCATGGCGGCCCTGATGGCGGAGGAGGCCGGGGCAGATGCCATTACGCTGCATTTGCGTGAAGACCGTCGCCACATCAAGGATACGGACGTCCGCACCATCCGTCCGCTTCTGGTGACGCGCATGAATCTGGAATCGGCCATTACTTCGGAAATGATCGATTTCGCCTGCGAAATCCGGCCGCAGGATGTCTGTCTGGTTCCCGAACGCCGGGAAGAACTGACGACGGAAGGCGGACTGGATATCGTCCGTTATTTCGATATTGTCCAGTCGGCCGTCGAACGGCTGACCGATGCCGGCATCAGGGTCAGCCTTTTCATCGATCCCGAAGAGGAACAGATCATAGCCTCTCATGAGGCGGGGGCTCCCGTTATTGAACTGCATACCGGGCGTTATGCCAATGCATTCGATGCAGCGTCGGCGGAGCATGAACTGGAGCGGATATACGAAGGCGTGAAAGAAGGTATCCGCCACGGTCTGAAAGTCAATGCGGGGCATGGTCTGCATTATGAGAATGTCGTGCCGGTTGCGGAAATCGAAGGAATTGCGGAACTGAATATCGGTCATGCCATTGTTGCCAAGGCGGTTTTCTCGGGCTGGAAAAAGGCGGTTTCCGATATGAAAGCGCTGCTTGTCGGAGCCAGGCGACCGAAGGAAAACTGATTTTGGCATGGAGAGTACGGCATGATTTACGGTATCGGAACCGACATGATTCTGATTACACGATTGCAGGCGGCGCTGAAAAGGCACGGTGACCGTTTCGCGGAGAAAATACTGGGACCACAGGAAATGCAGCGTTATCTCCATCGCAAGGCAAAAGTGGAATTGCGCGGATTGCGATATCTGGGAACGCGCTTTGCAGCCAAAGAAGCTTTTTCCAAGGCATTGGGGCTGGGAATGAGAATGCCGATGACCTGGCGCTCCATGCAGCTTTTGAATGCGCCCGGCGGCAAACCGGAAGCGGTATGCAGCGGAAAGCTGAAGGAACATATGGAAAGACTGGGGCTGAAGGCGCAGGTATCGGTGACGGACGAGGCGGAATATGCCATGGCATTCGTTGTCATCGAACAGGCAAACGACTGAAAAACATCAACAGACAGGATGAGAATATGTTATCGGCAAAAAGTATTTTATTGAGCGGCAAAAGAAACAGTTACGGTCCCGTTATGCTGGATGTGATCGGTTTGCGTCTTCTGGAGGAAGATATCCGGAGAATCCGTCACCCGCTGACGGGCGGAGTTATCCTGTTTGCCCGCAATTACCAGAACAGGGAACAGCTGATGGCTCTGACACGCGCCATCCGCAAGGAACGTCCCGATATCCTGATCGCCGTGGATCATGAGGGAGGACGTGTCCAGCGGTTCCGTTTTGACGGATTTACCCGCCTGCCTCCCATGCGGGCACTGGGCAAACTGTGGGAGAACGACCCAATCGAGGCTTCCCGGGCCGCCACGGCAACGGGGTATATCCTGGCCTCCGAGCTGAGAGCGTGCGGTATCGATTTTTCGTTCACGCCGGTGCTGGATCTGGATCATGGCGTTTCGGCTGTTATCGGCGACCGGTCGTTCCATCGCAATCCGGATGTGGTCACTTTTCTGGCGAAAAGCCTGAATTACGGGCTGTCGCTGGCGGGAATGGCCAATTGCGGAAAACATTATCCCGGACACGGATATGCCACGGGGGATTCCCATACGGAAATCCCGGTAGACGATCGTTCACTGGATGACATTCTTTCCGAAGATGCCGTTCCGTACAGAGGGCTCGGTATGAGTCTGTCCAGTGTCATGCCGGCTCATGTGATTTATCCGAAAGTGGATGCCATGCCTGCCGGTTTTTCGAAAAAATGGCTGTCGATCCTGAAAAACGATCTGGAATTCGAGGGCGTGATTTTCAGTGACGATCTCAGCATGGAAGGGGCCAGTGTGGCCGGGGATATCGTCTCGCGGGCAAAGGCTGCGCTGGATGCCGGTTGCGATATGGTGCTTGTCTGCAATTCTCCTGCCCGGGCGGATGAACTGTTGTCCGGTTTGCCGTTGCTGTCGGAAGAAGCCATGCGTATCTGTACGGCCAAAATCGGCAGTTTGGTACCGAAAGCGCCGGCACTGGACTGGGATACCCTTCAGGCGGAAAAACGTTACCAGCGTGCACGCTCCATTGTCGAGGCAATCGCGCAGGACTGAAGAAAGGTATGTCGGAAGAAAATCGGAACGGTTCACTGCGGGATACGGAGTCCCCGGCCGAGGCAGCGTCTTCGGTAAGACAGGATGTGCTGGGCGCCGTCAGGCAGTTGCCTCATTTGCCGGGGGTTTACCGGTTTTTTGACAAGAACGGCAAGTTGCTCTACGTGGGAAAAGCGCGGGATCTGATCCGGCGAGTCAGTACGTATTTCCAGAAAACGTCGCCGTCTCCACGTATTGCCATGATGGTCGAGCGTATCGCGCGACTGGAGACGACGGTGACGCGCAGCGAAGTGGAAGCGTTGCTGCTGGAGAGCAATCTGATCAAGACGCTTCACCCGCATTACAACATCATTTTCCGGGATGACAAGTCCTATCCCTATCTGAAAATAACGGGGCAGCGTTTCCCGCGTGTGGTGTATTACCGGGGAGCGGTTGACCGGAAAAACCAGTATTTCGGGCCTTTTCCCAATGCTTCGGCCGTTCGGGAAACGATCCAGATTCTGCAAAAGGTTTTCCGGTTGAGAACATGCGAGGACAGTGTTTTCAAAAACCGGATCCGGCCCTGTCTTCTTTACCAGATCGACCGTTGCAGTGGCCCTTGTGCAGGTCTGATCGCTGACGAGGATTACCGGCGCGATGTCGAAAATGCCGCACGTTTTTTGCGAGGCGGGCAAACCGCTGTACTGGGTGAATTGCAGGAAAAGATGGAGGGCCATGCGGCAAGGCTTGAATTCGAGGAGGCCGCTTCCGTCCGGAACCAGATCGCGGCCCTTTCGCAGGTTTTGCAGCAGCAAAGTATGGAGGCGGATAACGATGCCGATGTGGATATCATTGCCGTTGTCGTCAAAGAGGGACACGCCTGCGTCAATCTGGCGATGGTCAGGGGCGGGCGTCATCTGGGCGACAAGGCCGTTTTTCCCGGCAATATGGGCAATGCGGTCGATCATGAGGGCGACAGGCCGGAAATTCAGGTTTTGAAGGCGTTTTTGGCGCAGCATTATGTCGACGGGCAGATTCCCGCAACCCTGATCCTGAATCAGGAACTGGACGATCCCCAGTTGCTCCTGGCGCTTTCCGGACAATGCGGTCACCGGATACATCTGGTGTTCCAGCCTCAGGGACAACGGCGTTTCTGGCTGGAAATGGCGCAGAAAAATGCAGCGATCGCACTGGAGGGGATT
This sequence comes from Oxalobacter aliiformigenes, assembly GCF_027116575.1. Classification (GTDB taxonomy): domain Bacteria; phylum Pseudomonadota; class Gammaproteobacteria; order Burkholderiales; family Burkholderiaceae_D; genus Oxalobacter; species Oxalobacter aliiformigenes. The sequence continues at coordinate 719,620 of NZ_CP098252.1, forward strand.
CTTTCACAGTCGGATCTTCAGCTTTCCCGTGTCAGGGCGCTGATCGATCAGATGAAACTGGATATCGACAATCCCGACAATTTGCGAATCGAGGCGTTCGACATCAGTCATACACAGGGGGAAGCGGTTCAGGCTTCATGCGTCGTTTTTCATCATTGCGCAATGCAAAATGCGGAATATCGGCGTTACAATATCGCAGGAATTACTCCCGGGGACGATTATGCCGCCATGCAACAGGTGTTGACCAGACGTTATGAGAAACTGGTCGGCCACGAGGATCTTATGCCCCATATTGTTCTGGTGGATGGAGGAAAAGGGCAGGTCTCGATGGCTTCCCGTGTGTTTTCCGAACTGGGGCACGATTTGGGGCGGATCGTCGGTGTTGCCAAGGGCGAGGGCCGGAAGGTCGGTCTTGAGACGCTTGTCTATGCCGATGGTCGTTTGCCGCAGGAACTGGGAAAGGAGTCGGGGGTCCTGATGCTGGTCGCGCAGATCCGTGATGAGGCACACCGCTTCGCGATTACCGGCATGCGGGCCAGACGGGACAAGAAAAGACATGCTTCACGTCTGGAAGAAATCGAGGGAGTCGGAGCAAAAAGAAGACAGCGGCTTCTGGCACGTTTCGGAAGCGTTCGTGGCATTGCCGATGCTTCCGTAGACGATTTGGCGACAGTGGAGGGAATTTCCTATCGTCTTGCTCAACAGATATACGATCAGTTGCATTAAAATAACGCCTTGTATTTTTTAATGTTCTCTGCGATATGAAAGTACAGACCTTTAGTGGAACCTGCAAGAATCAAGTTATGCCGTTCAATTTGCCTATTTTCCTGACCTGGCTGAGAGTCGCACTGGTCCCTCTGCTGGTGGGGATTTTTTATCTGCCGGAAAACTGGATATCTTCTTATGCACAAAGCCTGACAGCCGCGCTGATATTCATCGTGGCGGCCATTACAGACTGGATCGACGGTTATCTCGCCAGAAAATGGAACCAGACATCGGCATTCGGTGCTTTTCTGGATCCGGTCGCCGACAAACTCATCGTCGCCGGTTCCCTGCTGGTGCTGGTCCAGCTGGGGCGGGTGGATGCCATTTTGGGATTCATCATTATCGGGCGCGAGATCGCGATTTCCGCATTGCGGGAATGGATGGCGAAGATCGGTGAATCCCGGTCTGTTGCGGTAAGTTCTCTCGGAAAGGTGAAAACGATTGCCCAGATGGTGGCCATTCCGATGCTTTTGTTCCATAACAAGCTGTTTTATTTTATCGATACAGGGTATATCGGTACCTATCTTCTGGTCATCGCAGCGATTCTTACCGTCGTGTCGATGTTGTATTATTTACGCAAGGCATTGCCACTGATGAGGTAAGTTGCCAACAGGGCCTTGACAGATTCGGGCAAAGTGCTAGAATGCACATCTCTAACGCGGGAGTAGCTCAGTTGGTAGAGCGCAACCTTGCCAAGGTTGAGGTCGAGAGTTCGAGACTCTTCTCCCGCTCCAAATCTTCATCGCATTCTGGAGAATTGGGACCGGTTTTTCTGGTAGATGTTATCGGGTCTGTCAGTTGTCGTTTGGTGAATGTGATGCGGGAGTAGCTCAGTTGGTAGAGCGCAACCTTGCCAAGGTTGAGGTCGAGAGTTCGAGACTCTTCTCCCGCTCCATAAAACATCCTTTGCCGGTTCTTCGTTTTTTCGGTTTTGCTCCGGTTTTTTGATGGCAGGATAGCAAAGTGGTTATGCAGCGGCCTGCAAAGCCGTAGACGTCGGTTCGATTCCGTCTCCTGCCTCCATCAAGTCTTTTTCAGAAACAGTCCGAAAGTTATCAGAACAGGTAACGATCGTTGCTTTCGCCTCGGAACCGTCGGGTCTTTTGTGAATGGGATGACGTGGCGGCAGGTTTTTATCCGGATACTGTCGCAGGTACGGGTCGGGAGTCTGTCCCGGTTCATCCGGAAAATTTTCCGGAGACAGTTTCGATGAAAGCGGATGTCTGAAAGTGACAGGATATGAAACGGATTACCTCGAAAGATAACCCGCAATACCGCAAGCTGAAACAGTTTGCGTCCAATTCTGCTGCAGCTCGCAGAGAACGGTATGCCATACTGGATGGCGTTCATTTATGCCAGTCCTATCTCGAACATGTGGGCCATCCCGCCTTGTGTGTGGTGAGCCAGACATCGCAATATCATGCCGAAGTGTTGGAAATCATTGCCGAATGCGAAAAGGGCAATGCACAGTGCTTGCTTCTGCCAGACGGCCTTTTCCGTCCGTTGAGTCAGGTCGACAATGGCGTAGATATTGTTTTTCTCGTGTTGAAACCGGTTTATGACACATTGCCGGAACTGGTCCAAAATGCGGTGTTGCTTGACCGAATTCAGGATCCGGGCAATGTCGGTTCGATATTACGCAGTGCCGCGGCTTCCGGAATCAGACAGGTTTATTGCAGTGTCGGGACCGCGTCTGTCTGGACGTCGCGTGTTTTGCGTGCGGGAATGGGGGCGCATTTCCTGTTGGAAGTCTTTGAGAATGTATCGCTTGAAACCTTGATCGAAACATCGAAAATTCCGGTTGTCGCCACGACGCCTTATGCCCGTTCGACAATATACGATATCGATCTCCGATCTTCGGTCGCCTGGCTTTTGGGGCATGAAGGAGGAGGCATCAGTGAAAGTCTGATGGAAAGGGCGAGTGACAGAGTGGTTATTCCTCATGCCGGCCTGATGGAGTCATTAAATGTCGCCGCCTGTGCCGCAGTGTGTTTTTTTGAACAAATGCGGCAATGTCTGTCTGGCCGGAAATGATCCCGATTTTCTGTAACACGTTTTTATTTGCTAATTAAAAATATTTTTTGCTTTGAGTAAAAAATATTTGACATTGGTAATAAATTCTGTTTTAATGGAGTCCATGGATAAGGGTCGCTTGATTTGGCTGCTAGCAAGGCAAGTTCCTTTCCTGAGCTGATGAAGCTGATACGTGCAGTACCAACTTTACCAACTTTGCAAGGAGAGAAATTATGGAAGCCTTTGGAGTTTTGTTTTGCGGTGCATTGATGGTTTTGGGCGCAATCGGCGCCATCGTTCAGAAGACACGCGGTATCTGGTAAACAGATGAACTTGAGCGGAAAGAACGGATGCCAGATCGGATGATCTGGCATTTTTGCTTGAGCGATGCGGACGGATTTTCCGTTTGGTGTATAAAAGAGATAAAGCAGGAAAAAGAAGGGAATCAGTCTGGTTTCGGACAGGAAGACTCGCTTGAGCGGAAACGTGTTTTTGGCGAGTTTCGTTTCAAGTTCCTTGCTTTTCAGCTCAATAGAAGAATATTTGCGGGAATCTTTTCCGTCAGCGTATTTTTTGTATAGCCTGTCGTCGTTTTTGTTCGATTCATTTTTCCGGTACAGTCGATCGGTCAGCACCTGACGAGACAGCGCTTTTCCGGCAATGTCTTTCTTTCAGGGATTCCTGATAATTGCATCGTATGCCTCGATTCTGTCCCGGCATATCCGATGAAGAAAGCCACAGCTTGTTTTCCTGATGCGGGTTATTATGCCACTTTGGAAAAATCAGGCATTTGCCCGCTACGGTCATTTCTTGTTTTTCCACCGGACATCTTGATGTGACCGTATTCTCTGTCCGCTACCGAAGTGCCTTTTGCACTCACAATGTATATCCATTCATTATCGGCGAGCCACTTGCGTTGACTTGAAACATTAACGAGTCCGCTCAACTGGATGAGTTCATCCTTGTTCAAAAACGCGTTCGATTTTTGCTCCTGAAGAAGACGTTTTTCTATGAAACACTGCTGGTACAGACTCAGATTTGTGTAATAGATGAAAAATCGCTGGTCTGCTGGGGGCATAATAATATTTCGGGTATTGTCGGTAGTGTCTGGATCCTCACACGAAGAAGACTTTTTTCGGTTTGAGCGAAAGAGTATGCGATCGGAATACCGGAATTCCATACCGCCTTGAAAGGAGTGTGGAAGGAGAAAATGTGCGGAGTAGTGCGGTTAATCCGGCAGAAAAACAGGTGAAATTGTAGTGAATGGAAATGGGTGAAAAGGCCGTCGGTTTTCGCAAGCGGTGGCAGGCAGTGAAAGTCCCTGTCCCTCGTCTTTTGCATTCCCGTTGTGGAGTAAAGTATCCCGATGTGTGGCCATTTTCCGGAAAGGTTACAGGACAGTGAGCAAGCGTCGGGGCTGAATCAATGAATTGGTATCCGGTTTTGGCGCAGTTCCGATGGAAGGGGGAAGCCATTTTCGAGCTTTCCCGCCTTGATCCTGATTATCCGTCAGCCACGTCGGGAGGAATTATTGACGGCGACGCATGGCATGCGCCGTTTGTCCTGATATTGATTTTTTCCTGAGAAAAAAACGGTGTCATCCGGTATCTTTGATGATCTGAAACGGTTATCAAACCTCTATCGACATGGCTTTTTACGGCCATATCGGTTGTTTCGGTACAAGTATATTTCGGCTGATAGTCCGGGAGCCGTTTTGTTTTTTCTATACTGAATATGCCACTTCGGGCAATGTGGTGACAGGTATGGTCGCATTCTTCGGCATCGAATGTTTCACCTGATGCCTGATTTTTGTGGGTAATGCCTTGAAAAATACCCGGACGACATCGTGTCCATGAATGTGATGCAGGATTTCCTGCCCGAAATTTGGAAGTGCGATTTCCTTACCGTCTGCAATATCATGGAATACTCGCATGGAGGTATTTCCCCACGGGTTGATAATCGTCCAGCCCGGTCCTGAAATCTGTCCAGGCATGATGATTGTTGCCGGAAAGCCGTTCTGCTGATACGGTTCTTTCAGGTATATCTCACTCGCCAGTTTGTTTTGGCCGTAATTGTTCAATGGATCTTTTCTCAAATTATCCGGGTCAAATGGAATAGTTTCAACCATGCCATGCGCCTAACAGGATGAACAATAAAGATAGTGGGAAAGTTGACTTTCACAAAATCCCTTGAAGATTTTTTCAGTTTCTTCAATGTTGAAATTAACCAAATCAACGATGATATCCGGCTTCATTTCTTTAAGCTTGCGGATAAACTCCGGATCCTTTTCACGATCCTGCAAAACACGATCGACCTTGTGCCATGCAGGAACGTCCTCATAAGGCGGCGACAGTGTTCGGGTGATGGCTATCGTTTCGTATCCATTGTCCACGAGCATGGGGATTAAATAGGTACCGATATGCCCTGCAGCTCAAATTACGATTACACGCATAGCATTTTCCTTCTAATAAGATTTGTCGCTTTTTCTGAGTTTCTTTTCGTCCAACGGATTTTCTGAAACTTCGATTGTTCGTCAGGCGGTGAAAGCCGGTAAATTGTCGATTATAGGGCAGGAATAAATCCCGCAGTTTCTGCTTTGGGGGGCTTGCTGGAATAATGATGCGGTTTTTTCATGGCCGTTCCGCTTCGATTCAGGGGTGTTTTGCCGGATCACAATGTCTGGAGTGATCTTCTTGTTCAATGGAATCCGACAGGGAATGTTTTTTCATCGAAACAGGATTTTTTTGATGATATGTGTTTGTGGTGTTTATTGCAGCTGGCAGGAGACAAAAACAAAACAGCCGTCAGATATTGAACATCTGACGGCTGTTTTTTGTATGTACCTGAGGCTATTTACTGCTTCAGGCCAGAGGCCGGTTTATCAGTTCGTGACCGGTACAGGCTGTCCTTTTTTAGCCGGACGTCCCAGTCTCGGAACAATAAACGTCATGATGATGAAGGCCAGTGTCGACATCGCACCAGAGATGGAGAAGGCGACAATCCAGCCCAGGTTGACAGCAACCGCAGCACCGATACCGCCACCGAAGATGGAAGCAACGGCTTTGGCAGCCCAGAAGCAGCCATAGTTCTGAGCGGAGAATGCGGTACCGAACAGATCCTGGTTAATAGCCGGGAACAATGCATAGGAACCACCAGCGGTGAAGAATGCGACAGCCAGCATGAGGATGAAGAACGGAACACCCAATGGGGAAACAATTCCGAACAGGAACATCGCGACTGCATTGACACCGAACATGATGGACAGTGTTTTGTAACGACCGATCTTATCGGAAACAGCACCCCAGAACGGACGGCAACCACCGTTGAAGAGGTTCTGCATCATGACGCAGATAGCCATCACGCTGCCGACAATTCCCATGGAACGACCGAATGGTGCGGAGTTTGCAACCAGGAACAGGAAACCGAAGTTGACGGAGAAGAAAGACAGCCAGCAGAGCCAGAAGTGTTTGGTGCGGAGCATTTCGCCTGTCTTGAAGTCTCTTTCGGTCGGAACCGGTTTTTTGGGTTTGGCACCGCCAGGGAACCGGATGAAGAATGCGATGAGGATAATGATACCGCCCATGATGACACCGGTGATTTTCAGTGCAGCCTGAACACCGAGGTCAGGGTTGTGAATAACGTTCGTAATCAGCGGGAGGAAAGGCAGAACGCCCAGACCATAACCGGCAGCAGTAAAGCCGGAAGCCATACCACGACGGTCAGGGAACCAGCGGTTAGCCGTATTAATTGCGATACCGTAAACGATACCAACGCCAGCGCCAGACAGGGTATACAGGATGTACAACATGGGAAGGTTAGTTGCGAAGCCCATTGCAAACCAACCGGCACCAACCATGAAACCACCTACCATCGCTGGAAGTTTTGGACCCAGACGGTCAACGAAATAACCACCACCAGGCTGTGAAACAGACTGAATGACCTGAGAAAGAGTGAATGAAACCTGGACGGCAGCCAGAGAAACACCCAAAACGCCCTGCATTGGTCTTGCATACAAAGTCCAAGAATATTGGACACCTGAAATCATACACATCAACAGAACGGCGAGAATCAGATACCAGATACGCTTCGCACCGGCTTTTCTGGGATCTTCGTTTTCGCGACTATCTGCTACTGTTGCAGCTGTACTCATCTTACGATTCCTCTATCAAGTTTTTACTTCTAGCGGATGTTTCAAACAGTTTGATGACCGAACTGGTTCGGTAATTCAGCTGAAACACCCCCCCTTTCGTGGGTTATATAATTGTTAATTACATAATACAAGTTCCACAAAGCGTATTGTATCAGCAGTTCAAAACGTGAAATCTTCTAAAAATATGAATATTAAGTTCATATTTTTATGTAATATCCAATGGAAGATCCGACGGAAAAAACAGGATGCATGAGACAGGAAACGGTGTTCATTCGGGAGCATAAGTCATTGTTTTTCGGATAATTGTCGTTTTCAAAGACCGCTGAAACAGTCGGGATGACGGTTCGACCGGCCTCAAGGACATGAAAGAGAGGTGCTCCGGCTGTTGCAGAAATCGATCTCGTGTGGGGTTCAGCTCTTGAAAACCGGTTTGCCTGTTATTTGTGCAGCCTGTCGGCCGTTATTTCAGAAATTTTTCGTGCCGGTTTTGCCGCATTTTTCCGCCAGGACTGTTTGACGGATTATCTGTGTTTTCGCAATCCTGTGGATTTTCCCGTTTTTTCTCACGACATGATTGTTTTCAGTATATTTTGTCGAAGTCCGGTAACGGCGTGTTTGAAAAAGGTGAAGGAATTTGTGCAGGAGTCTGATTGTCATACAGTACAGGAGTGAAGTGCCCGTATCCGGCTTTAAACATGGTGTGCGACAGACAAGACGTGTACCGGCATTATCGTGAAACGGTTCTCCGGTACAGGCAATCTGTCCGGAGCAGGGGATACCGGATTCCATGCAATGGCGATTTTGCCCTGTATTGAGGTTGACACCGGACATATCTGTACCAGTGATGGTCAAATGTGGAGGCTGTTTCTAATATTGAAGAAGTGGTATACGGGTACCGAAAGGCGAGCCCGGTGAATGAGCCGGTAAGAACCGGTGGGATTTGTCGTGAGTGTATCAAAGTCCGATGATGCTGGATATATGGTGGAGTCCGAGACACAGCAACAGGACCGGCGTATCTGTATCCGGCAGGGTTTGGCTGACTAGCATCATATAAAGATATGAAGAAAGCGGCTGTCTGATGCGGTTGGACAAAAAGTGGCTTTTGTGCAGGCGTGGGGTATCAAAGGACATGACCGGAAAATATGTTGCCCGGCGCGTCGGAAGGTATGGCGGAAATGACGGAAATTCTCGTCCGTTGTCTTTTCCCGGCAGGCTTGTTGCATGTTTCGCCATGATCAGGAAAGGAAAAGCCGGTTTCTGACAAATAATGCAGCTTATTGAAATTCTGGCATTGCCCGATTGCAGGAGACAGGTATCCATCAGGATAAAGAGAGGACCAGCCATGTTGGCGAATTTCGGTCGGGACGCCGTTCGTGATTTATGTCCGGACTGGTGCTGATGGCATGTCTGGCGATTTTGTGACCGGAGTAACCGGATGGATTTCCATATCGCGGTTGCCCGTGATCATGGTTGTGGCCGGATCGCCGTTAATGATGGTGAAGACATTTCTTCAACAAAATGAAGCCCGGTACTCAGGGCCAGGGAGGTGATGGGATATTCTTTTTCAGCCTGCTGACCGGATACAATGCCTTTCAGCGATGCAGGACGGGAAAACGGTTTACGGAGAGCTTGGGCACAATATGAAGTGGATTTTCCGGAGGACCGGTGCTTCCGGATTTGTTTCTGCCATGTCTTCACCGTCGTTTATATGAAAATCCGTGTGGGAGTTTTGGGACATGGCAGAAATGACTCAAGCGAATATGACGGGGCCCACAATAAAAAGGGACAGGATCTTCATGAAGATATAGACGATGGCAAAAGCGTATTCCCTGTCCGTGTATCTTGCACGGAACCAGAGATACAGACATCCGACAGGCGCAATGAGCCCCAGCCATTTCCAGATGCCGACATGCCATCCTTCTTTTTTGAGCATGAAGATGTCGATTGCCCAGAGGATGAGATAAAACAGGCAACCGCCGATGGAAATGTACAGGGGATCCCTGAAACCTTCCGGCAGGTACAAATTGCCCTGTGGACTGGCGAAGACCATTGCGATGAACGGAATCAGGGGCATGAGTCTGACGGTCAGATATTTGGCTTTCCGTTCATCCTCGATTTGACAAGACATTTCGGATGCCATTTGCGCATTCTGCTGTCTTCTCAACGCTTTGTGGACTTTCTCGCTCATGTGTTCAGCCTCTTTCAAACGGGATGGATGCTTATGTGTTCTTCGTGGCGGATAATACGCTTCGGGGAATTTTTTTTGTTCATGAAAAACTGACCGTTTCTTCTGTTTTTGGAAACGGTAGTCAGAACTTTCAGTATAGCATTCAGGACGTTCTCCAACAACAGAAGGATGACGGGTACGACTGGTGAACTGATGGGCCGGAGTGGAAAGAACCGGATGCCAGATCGGATGATCCGGCGTTTTTGCTTGAGCGGTGAAAACAGGTTTTCCGGTCGAAGCGTGAAAGAGCGGAGGCCGGAAAAGGGAGGAATCAGTCTGATTTCGGACGGGAAGGCTCGCTTAGGAGCAAAAGCGTGTTTTTGGCGAGTTCCGCTTCGAGTTCCTTGCTGATATTGCCGAATTCATCCTGGGAAGAACCGAGGAAGAGGAGGATGCCCATGGGGACATTGAGAGCGTGACAGATGCGTTGCAGGGTGGAGACCGTGATATCACGCTGGTTGTGTTCGATAAGAGAGAGGTAGGAAACCGAACATTCGGAAAGTTCGGCCAGTTTGGTTTGTGAAAGACCTCTTCGTATGCGGCATGTCTTGATGGCATTGCCTATGTCCATAGTGTACTCCTCCTCATTAAAGCAGTATTGTCATGACCTGCCGGAATCAGATGTTACGGTTCTTAACTGCAAAATGACATTGACCCGAAAATAACGGACCGGTCCCGGGTATGTACCGCTTTAAATTGAATTCTGCATAATCGGGTAACAGATTATTTTAGCAGATGTCGCAAGCGACTGTCCGTATAACATGGGTGTCGGGGTGGACAAGCGGTTTGTCCTGGACTGTTTTTTCTCCGGCAGGGCCGGGAACTGGCATGATGGTCCGGTTGTCCATTTTATGCGAGTTTTTCGAATACGGAATTTCTTTGCATGGTTGCGGCTGGCGGAAATAACGGGGGAACAGGGGGATTGATATGAGTCATTCCGCAAACAGGCCGTCACGCTATGCTGAATGGCGGATGGCGACGGGTTCGTGGCCGGATGCAGGGACGGTATCCGAGTGAATGAGAGCGTCCTCAGCAGCAAATTCCGGTTCCCTTTATAATGGACTCACCTGTTCTTCAATTGCCCCTTAAAGAAAGGAAATTCTCATGAAACATCAATTGCCGCCGCTGCCTTATCCCCTGGATGCCCTGCAGCCTTATATTTCCCGGGAAACTCTGGAATATCATTATGGCAAGCATCATAAAACATATGTTGACAATCTGAACAAACAGATTGCCGGTACGGCTTATGAAAACATGCCGCTGGAAGAAATCATTAAAAATGCCTCCGGCGGTGTTTTCAACAATGCGGCCCAGACATGGAATCACACGTTTTACTGGAATTGCATGAAACCGAACGGTGGTGGCGAGCCATCCGGTGCGCTGATGGATGCCATCCAGTCGAAATGGGGAACGTTTGCCGATTTCCAGAAAGCGTTTGTTGCCGCATGCGGCTCGAATTTCGGTTCGGGCTGGACATGGCTGGTCAGGAAAACGGATGGCTCTCTTGATATCGTCAATACATCCAATGCCGGAACGCCACTGACCGGCACGGACAAACCCCTTCTGACCTGTGATGTCTGGGAGCATGCCTATTATATTGACTACCGGAATGCGCGTGTCAAATATGCGGATGAGTTCTGGAATGTCGTCAACTGGGATTTTGTCGCGGCAAATTTCGGCTGATACGGACCGGCCGGTGTTATTGCAAGACCGGAGTGTACGTTTGTTCAACAGGCTTCGCCAAAGCGAAGCCTTTTTTGTTTTTTCAGGAAAAAGCCATGTATCGTGACGAAACGGACTGGCTCCTTGAAGTGGCGCCGGCGGTTGTCCGGGAAAAACGAAAACGGCTGCATGAAGGTTTCAGGGCGGCGTCGTATCTGATCCGGCAAGGATGCCTTATAATAGCCGAAACCCTGTCTGGAGGTGCCGTCATGAATAATACCGTCATTCTTTCTTCCGATGCCTGTCTGGGTCATTTTCCGGGCCCGGAACATCCGGAATGTCCGGATCGCCTGATTGCCGTGCGGGATGCACTGACAACGCCGGAATTCGAGTCGATCCCCTGGCGTCATGCGCCGATGGGAACAAAAGAACAGCTTTTGCTTGTACATACTCCCGAGTATGTGAAACGGATCGAGACGATTCGCCCCAAAGTGGGCTATGTTCCGCTGGATGGGGGCGATACCATCATGTCGCCCGGAACATGGGACTGTGTGATGAGTTGTGTCGGTGCGGCTTGTCTGGGAGTCGATATGGTGATGAAAGGGGAAGCCGACAACGTATTCTGTGCGACTCGTCCATGCGGCCATCACGCCGAGCCGGACAGGGCGATGGGATTTTGCGTATTCAATCATGCAGCCATTGGCGCCGCTTATGCATGCGACAAATACAAGCTCGACAGGGTCGCGATCGTCGATTTCGATGTCCATCACGGAAACGGGACGCAGGACGCTTTTTATCACCGGCCCGAAATTTTTTATGCATCGACCCACCAATCTCCCTTTTATCCGGGCAGCGGTGCCCGTTATGAAACGGGAATCGACCACAATATCGTCAATGTTCCGTTAAGCCGCGGGGCCGGTTCCGACAAATTCCGCAATGCCATGACATTCGAGATTCTGCCGGCACTGAAAAAATTCAATCCTTCGATTCTGATTGTTTCGGCCGGTTTCGATGCACACAGGAAGGATCCGCTTGGCGGGCTGAGTTTTACCGACGACGACTTTTACTGGGTCACCAAAGAGCTGATGAAAGTGGCCGATGAATGTTGCGACGGAAAAATCGTATCGATTCTTGAAGGAGGATACAGTCTGGATGGACTGGCTTCAGGATCAGCTGCACACGTACGGGCATTGATGGGAAACTGACGGGCATATGCGGTCTCCGGCGTTGTAAAATTGCCTGATTCCCTGTCCGTTTGCGAAAGAAGACCACTTCACATATACAGGATTACCTGATAAAATTTTTATTTTCCAAAATTGGCTTAACCTGAAATAAATTCATGACCACTATTCGCCTTAAAGAAAACGAACCTTTCGAAGTCGCCATGCGGCGATTCAAACGTACCATTGAAAAAACCGGTCTTTTGACGGAATTGCGTGCCCGCGAGTTTTATGAAAAACCGACTGCGGCCCGCAAGAGAAAACTGGCGGCAGCCGTCAAGCGTCACTACAAGCGAATCCGTAGTCAGCAGTTGCCGAAAAAAATGTACTGATTCCGTTTTCCCTGAAAGGGGGAATCCGGAAGTCTGACCCGTTGCCCGCTCCGGTTAGGCCGTTGCGGGCTTTGCTGTTCATTGTTTTGTCTATCGGAGAGCGATGTGAGTTTGAAGGAACAGATTGTCAGTGACATGAAAGACGCCATGCGTGCCAAGGATGCGAAACGTCTCGGGACGATCCGTATGCTGACAGCGGCCATGAAACAGAAAGAAGTCGATGAACGTATCGAACTCGATGACCGACAGATTCTGGCGATCATCGAAAAGATGATCAAGCAGCGCAAGGATTCCATCTCGCAATTCGAGGCGGGTGGTCGTCCCGATCTGGCCGACAATGAAAGGGCCGAGGTGGATGTCCTGTCCGCCTATATGCCTGAAGCCCTGCCGATCGAGGAAATCGAAAAGGAAGTGGCCGAAGCGGTCAAAAATGCCGCGGGTCCCCAGGATATGGGCAAGGTAATGGGCGTACTGAAATCGCGTCTGGCCGGCCGTGCCGATATGTCCGCTGTTTCCGCTCTGGTCAAAAAGGCCTTGATGAAGGCCTGAACTGTCGGTTGATACGCGAAAAAGTTTCGCGAATGAAAAAAGGTTTTTTTAATTCGTGATACCCCAGTCATTCATCCAGGATTTGTTGAACCGCATCGACATTGTCGAGGTGGTGGGCAGTCGCGTGCAATTGAAAAAGGCGGGCGCAAACTTTCTCGGTTTGTGCCCGTTTCATACTGAAAAGACACCCAGTTTTACCGTGAGTCCGGTCAAACAGTTCTATCACTGTTTCGGCTGCGGGAGAAACGGTTCGGCAATCACTTTCCTGATGGAACATTCCGGCCTTTCGTTTGTCGAAGCAGTGGACGAACTGGCGCAAAGTGTCGGTTTGACAGTGCCGCGGGACGATTTCCGCGTTACACCGGAGCAGCGTGCCGAAAAACAGGCCAGGACACTGGCGCTGACAGAAGTCATGACGATGGCGAGCCGCTATTACAAACAGCAGCTGAAGCAATCAAAAGTGGCTATCGATTACCTGAAAAAAAGAGGAGTCAGCGGTCAGATCGCCTATCGTTTCGGGTTGGGGTATGCACCCGGCGGGCGGGATGGCCTGAAAAACGGTTTTGACGATTATCGGGCTGCGGAACTGGTGGAAGCGGGGCTTGTCATTGAAAAGGAGGGGGGAAAAGCGGTTCCGATCCGGAAAACAGACGCTTTGACCGTTTCCGCGACCGGATCATGTTTCCGATCAGAAACAGCCGTGGTCAGGTGATTGCATTCGGCGGACGAATTCTGGAGAAAGGCGAGCCCAAATACTTGAATTCGCCGGAAACACCCCTATTTCAGAAGGGGAGCGAGCTTTACGGATTGTTCGAGGCACGTCAGGCCATACGGGAAGCCGGATATGTCCTGGTGGTGGAGGGATATATGGATGTCGTTGCGCTGGCGCAGATGGGGTTCGGGCAGGCTGTTGCCACACTGGGGACAGCCTGTACGCCTGTTCAGGTTCAGAAACTGATGCGCCAGACGGACCGGGTCGTTTTTTCATTCGATGGCGACAATGCCGGCAGAAACGCGGCGAAAAGAGCGCTTGAAGCCTGCTTGCCGCTGGTTTCCGATACGAAGAGTGTGGCCTTTCTTTTTCTGCCGCCTGAACATGATCCGGACAGTTATGTCAGGGAATACGGTGCACAGGCCTTTGAGGAACAGGTGGAAAAGGCGATGCCCCTGTCGGAGTTTCTCTTGCAGGAGGTCGTTTCGGGAAACGATCTGAATACACTGGAAGGACGTGCACGGGCGCAGCACAAGGCGAAGCCGTGGTGTCAGATTATGGCGCCGTCCGCCTTGCGTTTGCAGATTCTGAGAAAGCTCGCCCAGATAACGCAAACACCGGATGACGAACTGGAAGCGTTTTTTGGCGTTGCCGGGCCCGCTGTTTCTTCAAGGCGCATGTCTGCCCGTGCTCCCCGCCCTCCTGTTGTCGGACTCGAACGGCAGGTCATGAGATTGTTGGTGATGTATCCGCGGTTTGCCTCCTGCTTGAGCGAGCCGGATATCCGTGCGATTACGGCTTTTTCTCCGGATAAAGGCGCTTTGTTGCGAACCGTTCTCGATGCGATTCGGGAACTGGGCGAGCAAGGCAGTTATGTCGCTCTTGTGGAATATCTTCGTACCGGTGGCGTGAATTGTGAGCAGCTGGTTCAGGAAACGCTTGAACGCGAGTATGAAGAGGAACTGGCCCTCTTGGAACTGAAAGGGGCGGTTCGCCAGATCCGGTTGCGTATGCTGGCCTCTGAAATAGAAGGAGTCCTGTCTTCGCAACTGGCAACGGAAGAGAAGAGACGGCGTTATGGCGAGCTGAGAAAACAGCAGGACGATTTGCAGAAAGAAATGGCGCAGGAAAGTTTGCGTGAGAAAAGTTTTTGACGGGAAACAAAGCAAAAAGAAATACGAAAAATGTTATAATATAAGACTTTACATTCGGGAATGTGTTATCCCATTTTGATAATGGAAACATGCCCGGTATCGTCTGAGTAACATCGGGTAAAACCGGTATGTTGGATTTTCGAGCGGACAACGGACGACATGGATAAATCAGATAAACCCCAATCAGTGGCAGGTGAAACGAACAATACGACGCTTACCGTCAAGCGGCGCGGCCGGCGCAGGCATGATGAGGCGGTTGCCGGTGTGAATGCGGAAGGCGTGGTTCCGTCCGAGGCGTCTGCCGTATCGGCTTCTGGCGAAGTGACTGTGCATGTGAAAAGAGGGCGGAAGAAAGCGGTTTTCGATGAAAGCGTCACGCCTGAAGGCGTCGCTGTCAAGGTCAAGAGTTCACGCGGCAGAAAACCCAAACTGGCGACGGGAGGCCAGGAAACGGTTGCATCCGTTTCCGGGAAAGGCAACGTATCCGATACGATTGTCACAACCGATGCGGCACGGCTGGCGGCGATCGATACTTCCAGCTATGTGTTGCCCACCGTGAAGGTACCGGGACGCCGTGGCCGCAAGCCCAAGGATTTCCAGCCGGAAAACGAGGAAGTGGCCGCATTGAACGCGGTGGAACGCGCTGAACTGAAAGCGGCCGACAAGGCTCGTGCGAAGGATCGCAAGGCCAAGGAAAAGGCGTTGTTGAAGGATGCGCTGGCAGGCGATACGGAGGCAACGGAAGAAGAACTGGAGCGTCGCCGTGAACGGCTGAAAATACTGATCAAGCTGGGCAAGGAACGTTCGTTTCTCACCTATGCCGAAATCAACGACCATTTGCCCGACAATGTCATCGATCCTGATGCGATCGAAGGGATCATCAGTACGTTCAATGACATGGGCATTTCGGTGTATGAACATGCCCCCGATGCGGAAGATCTGTTGCTGACCGATAATGTCGTCACGGTCACAAGCGACGAAGAGGCCGAAGCGGCAGCGGAAGCGGCGCTTTCGACAGTGGATTCCGATTTCGGCCGTACGACGGATCCTGTCCGGATGTATATGCGTGAAATGGGATCGGTCGAACTGCTGACGCGCGAGGGGGAAATCGAAATCGCCAAACGGATCGAGGAAGGTCTGAAAGACATGATCCAGGCGATTTCATCCTGTCCGACCACGATTCTAGAAATTATCGAACAGGCAGAGAAAATCCGTAACGACGAAGTCAGAATCGATGAAGTGGTTGACGGTATGGCTGACGAGGAGGATGACGCGCCTGTGATGGCGGCCGCATCGGACAGTGATCAGGATGATTCGGATGAAGAAGATTCCGATGCGGATGAGGGCGATGAAGAAGACGCAGAGGAAGATGAGGGCGATGGCGGGTCTGCCGGTAGTGCGGCTGCCGGCTTTTCTGCAGAGCAGCTTGAAAAACTCAAAGAAGACGCTCTGGCAAGATTTGCACTGATCGAAACGCATTTCAAGGAAATGCAGCGGGCTTTTGAAGAGGACGGTTACAATTCTCCGGCTTATGTGAAAGCGCACGATCGTATTTCGGAAGAATTGCTGGGAATGCGGTTTACGGCACGGTTCATTGAAAAGCTGTGCGATACCTTGCGTACGCAAATGGATGAAGTTCGCCAGATAGAACGTGAAATTCTCAATGTGGTGGTCAACAAGTGCGGGATTCCGAGAGCGCACTTCATCAAGACTTTCCCGGGCAACGAAACCAATATGGAATGGGTTGACGAGGAAGTCGATGCCGGTCATCCGTACAGCGAGATTCTTTCCCGCAACGTTCCGATGGTCAAGGAATTGCAGCAGAAGCTGGTCGATATCGAAAACCGTATCGGTATGCCGCTGACCGATTTGCGTGAAATCAACCGCAAGATGGTGGCGGGTGAAATGCGTGCCCGCAAGGCCAAGAAGGAAATGACGGAAGCGAACCTTCGTCTGGTGATTTCGATTGCGAAAAAATATACCAATCGCGGTTTGCAGTTCCTGGATTTGATCCAGGAGGGCAATATCGGTCTGATGAAGGCGGTGGACAAATTCGAATACCGTCGCGGCTACAAGTTTTCGACCTATGCCACCTGGTGGATTCGTCAGGCTATTACGCGTTCGATCGCCGATCAGGCGCGTACTATCCGTATTCCGGTTCACATGATTGAAACCATCAACAAGATGAACCGTATTTCCCGACAGATTTTGCAGGAAACCGGTGCGGAACCCGATCCGGCGACACTGGCAGCCAAGATGGATATGCCTGAAGACAAGATCCGCAAGATCATGAAGATCGCGAAGGAACCCATTTCGATGGAAACGCCGATCGGAGATGATGATGATTCACATCTGGGAGATTTCATCGAGGACAACAATACGCTGGCACCTGCCGATGCGGCGTTGCATGCCTCGATGCGCAGCGTGGTCAAGGATGTCTTGGATTCGCTGACACCAAGGGAAGCGAAGGTGTTGCGGATGCGCTTCGGTGTCGAGATGTCGACGGACCATACGCTGGAAGAAGTCGGCAAACAATTCGACGTGACACGTGAACGTATTCGCCAGATTGAAGCAAAAGCATTAAGAAAATTGCGTCATCCGTCGAGATCGGATAAACTTAAAAGTTTCCTGGAAAGCAATTGATAAATTCCAGACGGGCCTATAGCTCAGTTGGTTAGAGCAGAGGACTCATAATCCTTTGGTCCCAGGTTCAAGTCCTGGTGGGCCCACCACTAAATATTTGATTTTTCCCGCCTTTTTCGGCGGGATTTTTTTGTCTCGATTTCGAGAGTGACAAAATTGTGACAGGCGGAACAATCAGGCGGTCGGTAATTCCGGTATTTCCTGGATTTCGCAGAGACAAGTTGGGCGTATCGCATCCGATAAACCGGTACAGGCTGGTTTCCTTTCTGTTTTCTGCCGGATGCCGGCAAATTTATTTTTTATTGAATGGTTCCGGATTCGTTTGGAGTAAATTTACAATGTGCCTGTTTTTTCAATATACGCCGGTATGGGTGTTGTGCAGATTGATGCCGGACAGGCAAAACGGGAAGAATGAATGCCTGGTTCTTGCGCCGAAAACAGATTTGCCGAAAGGGTATCGATCCGGGAATACGTGTCGTCTTTCGTCGCGTGTGTTCCATCCGTTACGTTTTGATGGAACAGGTTCGCCAAATCAGGTCTTTATCGCGGAATGGATCGGGATGAGTTACAGGCAGACGGCATTTCGATGGAACTTCTCGAGCGGGAGGAGGTTTCATTTCCGGTTTGTCGGCTGCCTTCGTATTGCACGGCTGACAGTGTTTTGTTTTTTCTAATAGAAAACAGGGGATCAACAGGATGAATACCGTTTGGATCATTATTGCCACAGTTCTGATTTTTTCCTGGAGCTGGTGGCGTCTGTATGTTTATAACATGCGCAAACGCCCGAACAGGACCATTGCGCATATGCTGGGTTTTCTGCTGGGCAGCTTTCCGGCGCTTTTCTTTTTCTATGCCTGTGTCGCTTCTTTTCCGCCTCCCGAGGCGGAGATACCTTCCACCATGTCGCTGGCAGGATTGTGGGGAATTTTTGTCCTGTCGATCATCATGGTGTTATATTTGACCAGCCGTCCGGTTCCACAGCGGAATGACGGCAAGGCCATTTCTTCCGATAAAAGGGATACGGGAAAAAAGAAATGATCCCGGTATCGTGAAAACAGGCCGGGATACGGTTATTCCGGATGTTTTTCCATTCTTTTCAAAAACGATATCATGTAATCCCCTATTTGGGGCAGCCGGTTTTTCAGCCTGTGTTCGTCGTCTACCAGATGAAGCGTACAGCGGTGTTTCATACTGAACCGGGTGATGTTTTCGACGGGAATGAGGCTGTCGTGCCAGCCGTGCACGATTTCGAGTGCATTTCCATCGCATCCGAGCCGGTACGGAGGGTATCCTTCGATATCGATTGCCGGTGCGAGAAGAAACAGTCCCCTGACCGGGACAAAGGCACTTGCTGTCATGGCGACCCAGCCTCCCATGCTGGATCCGACAAGGTATTGTGCAGGCCGTGTATTGCAGGAATTTACGAGCATTTCCACACGGGTTTCCGGGTCGAAGGTGGACGAGTAGTCCAGACTCTCCACATCGTAGCCCATCTCTCTTGCGATATCGGCAAGGTGCCGTATTTTCGTACCCCACGGGCCGCTTTCTTTTCCATGTACAAAATGAATCAGTGGTTTCATAGGATGTTGTCCGTTTTTCCGGTTAATGATGAGAACGCGATCATTGTATTCTGAATGACAGTTTCTTGTACGAGAGGGTGTGAAGGCTGCATGATCGGTCGATGATATGATCGGAAAAAAGACGGTGACGGGATATTTGTGTTAGCCTGAAACGATTCGCCGGGTTTGATGTATGAATATGGCGATGTAGAAAAATGGCACGTCCATACGGGAAACGAGTGTGACGGTGATCTTTTCCGGATTTGCTTAACTGGATGAAACGAAAGGAGATTGTGATGGAACTGAAGTTGCTGACCCCTTTGAGGATGGGCGATGTCAAACTGGCCAATCGTGTTGTCATGGCGCCGCTGACCCGCTGCCGGACGGCTGAGCCTGATAATATTCCGACGGAAATGAATGCCGAATATTATGCACAACGGGCTTCTGCGGGATTGATCGTTTCCGAAGCGACACAAATATCCCGTTCCGGGCAGGGATATGCCGGATCGGCAGGTCTTTACACGGATGCCCAGGAAGCGGGGTGGAAAAAAGTGGTTGAGGCCGTCCATGCCAGAGGAGGGAAAATATCGGCCCAGTTATGGCATGTCGGGCGAATGTCCCATTCCTATTTTCAGGAAAATGGAGGGGCGCCGGTCGCTCCGTCGGCCATTGCGGCCGAGGGGGCCAAATGCAATATTGTGCTGGAAAACGGAGAACATGCTTTTGTGCCGTGTGACAAGCCGCGGGCATTGACGGTGGAAGAAATCGGAAAGATCGTCGGGCAATATCGCGATTCGGCTGCCCGTGCGGTGAGGGCCGGTTTCGATTTTGTCGAGGAACATGCGGCAAACGGGTATTTGCTCCAGCAATTCCAGGCGACCAATACCAACCGGCGAACGGACAGATACGGCGGATCTCTCGTGAATCGGGCAAGGCTGACACTTGAAGTGCTTGACGCGATGCTGGAAGTGGTCGACAAGGAAAAACTCGGTGTCAGGTTGTCGCCTTATTTCAATATCAATGGTATTGCCGACGCCGAACCGGAACAAATGGCGCTCTATCTGGCCGACGAGTTCAACAAGCGCGGGATCGCCTATCTGAGTATTGCTGAACCGAGCTGGGTCGGCGGTATTTCATTGACGGATACTTTCAAAAAGAAGATACGGGAGGCTTTTTCCGGTGTACTGATCTATGCCGGGGAGTATACGCCGGAAAAAGCCGAGGAAGCTGTCAGGAGCGGACTGGCGGATGCCGTTGGTTTCGGACGTCTGTATATCGCCAATCCCGATCTGGTCGAGCGTATCGGACAGGGGGGACCTTACAATGTGCCTGACCGTGCCACTTTTTATAAGGGAGGGAACAGGGGTTATACGGATTATCCGACCCTGAAAGCATGAAGGGCCTGGTTGGAAAGAGATATGTATCCGGGAGGACGATGGCAGGCATGTTTTCCAAAAACACTGCCGATTCCGGCAAAGCGGTATTCGGTGACCGTCGAAATCCATCTGGATGATTTTGTTTCTTTCATTGAATGCCGGAATATTGGTGAATGGAGAAAGGGGGACCGGTTCGGCCTTGTTCGTTTTTCCGGTATTCGCTGCCGCTTCCATTCCGGCGGAAAAGTTCCCGTAGTCTTTGCCGAAGCGGGACCGGGGATGCCGGTCTGGCAGATTGTACGAGGCGCTCCGGTCGCAAGAAAGCCGTTTCCTGATTTTGTAAAAAAGGCAGGCGAGCCCTGCCTTTTTTATTGTCTGAAACCATCCGGAATAATCCGGAGGCAGTAGACTGATTATTCCGGTTTTTTATGTACATGATTTTATACGAGCTGAAAAATCAGGCAGTTACAATTGAAAAAATATTTTGAAAAAGTGTCAACCACCTGAAAATCTGGTGCGTTAATGGACGTAATCCAATCGGATTGGTAGTACCCAACATCACCTTTGAGGAACTTTGAAAATGAAAAAATTAGTTGCTATCCTGATTTCCGGTTTGTTCGCTTCCGCTGCTTTCGCTGCCGATCCTGCTCCTGCTGCGGAAAAGACCGCTTCGGCGCCAGCTGCTGAAAAGGCCGCTCCGGTCAAAAAAGCCAAGAAAACCAAAAAGGTAACAAAGAAAGAAGTCAAAAAAGAAGTAAAGACTGAAGAAAAAGCGGCTGCTCCAGCTGAAAAAACGGCTAAATAACAGCTTTTATCCGGTCATTAAAAAAGCGGGAAAAAATCCCGCTTTTTTTATATGATCGGTTGTCAGGTTAAAATGGATATTTCTGAAAAAAGGAAAAAGGCATGTCCCGATTCGGTTATCTCGTGTTTGCGTTCGTTCTGGCGATTTTCTCCTCATCAAGTGGTTTCGCTGCTGCCTCCGGCGATGTCCGTTTCAGGACAGTCCACCTGAAAGCGGGGGGAAGATCGTCCATGCCGAAGTCGCCGCGACGGATGCGCAGCGTGAACGGGGGCTGATGTACAGAAAATCCCTTCCTGAAAACAACGGTATGCTTTTCGTGTTCGACCGGCCGGCCCGATCCTGCATGTGGATGAAAAATACGGTGATTCCTCTTTCCGTGGCTTTTATCGATCATGAAGGGGTTATCGTCAATGTCGAAGAGATGGAACCGTTCACGACCGATTCGCATTGCAGTGCCGGATGGATCCGTTATGCGCTGGAAATGAATGCCGGCTGGTTCAGGAAAAACGGCCTGAAACCCGGCAGCCGGGTTGAGGGGTTGCATAAGTGACCGTGAGGACAGAATATATTTCGTGACGTGCCTGACCAATCATTCCGTTCGCAGGATGTCGTTCCCGGATTCCCGGTGGCAGGTTTTCGTCTGGCGACTTCTGTCATTCGTCATTCGAATAGCCGTTCAGTGTGCAGGTATTTTTTGATTCCACTCAAGATTGTTCCAGTGCTTCAATGAATAATGAATTGAAATATTGGAAGAACATCAATAGTTTACAAAAAAAAGGTTTCCGAAAAATCCGGGTGAAGCCGGTCATGTCCGCCATTGCCTGAATGGGCGGGTATTTCCAGAACCGGAAAAGGATGAAATCTCTCTCCGGGGCGTTCCGGATTTCATTTGACAGAAGCGATTTCTGTTCCTTGTCGTCTGATTCTTTCTGAAATGTTCCATCGATGAAGCTGGAATTGAAAAAATTTATAAAAATACCCGGCAAGGATTTTCATCCTGTCTTGCGGCTGTTTCTGGTTTTTCTTCCTGTCGCCCTGCTGATCTGTGGCGGCGGTTATTTGTATTACCTGTCGCAGTTGCGTTTCATTCATGAGCAGAACCGGAAGATGGAACATGAGACGGTACAGGTCGGTGTGGTTTCCATTAACCGGAGTCTCGAATACGTCATGCAGGATGTACAGGTTCTTTATTCCAACACCGATTTCAGAACGATGCTGGATCATCCTGGCAAGACCAATGTGGATTGTGTCGCCGCAGACTGGATCGCTTTTGCCGAAGCGAAGCAGGCTTACCAGAAAATACGCTGGATTGACGAACGGGGTGTCGAGAGACTCCGTGTGAATTATGCAGATGACCGGGCATATGTCGTGCCGGAAGAAAAGTTGCTGGACAGAAAGGGGCGTTATTTTTTCGAGGATACGAATGCACTGAAAGAAGGAGAAATGTATGTTTCTCCGCTGGATCTGAATATCGAGAACGATCGTATTGAAGAACCGTTCGTGCCGACTATCCGTTTCGGAATGCCCGTTTTCAACAGCAAAGGGCAGAAGAGAGGCATATTGTTGCTGAATTATTATGCGGACACCATGTTGACGCGATTCGAACAGCTGACCGGCATACGCGGGAATGCCGCCTGGCTCGTCAACCGGGATGGTTACTGGTTGAGGGGACCTTCGGATCCTGAAGAATTCGGGTTCATGTTCGACAGGAATGAATTGAGCATGGCGGTACGTTATCCGCAGGTCTGGGAACGGATCAGGAATGCAAAGGAAGGACAATTCGTCACCCGCGAGGGGTTATGGTCGTTCAATACGCTTTCGCCACTGAAAGCCGGTACGAAAACCAGTACCGGCAGCAGTGAAATATTCTCCGGCGGGCAGGGAGCACATGATGTCAGTTCATACAAATGGAAAGTGGTCACCCTGTTGCCGACAAGTGCATATAATGCCGATCTTCTCTATTGGGGGACAAAGATCATCGGAATATCGCTGGCTCTTCTGGCTCTTTTCTTTCTGGGGATTCTGTTCATGGTGCGCCTTCAGGAAATGCGTAACCAGTTACTGCTCAATCTGGAAAAACTGGTCGAAGAACGCACTGAGGATCTGAACAAGGTCAATGCTGTGCTGACACAAAGCGAGGCCCGACTGAAAAGTGTTTTTGAAAATATTCCCGACCTGATCTGGCTGAAAGACGTCTATGGCGTTTACCTGACTTGCAATCAGGCATTTGAGAACTTTTTCGATCTGGAAGAGGGGGCGATAATCGGCAAGACCGATGAGGAGTTGCCCGGCGGCAGACAGCCGGAAGTGATGCGTGCCGAGGAGAAACGGATTATTGAAGAAGGAAAACCGGAAGTCATGGAACAGTGGGTGACCAATGTCCGGACGGGAAAACGGGTGTTTTTCGATGTCATCAAGGCTCCCGTCAGGATGCCGGACGGACGTTTGATCGGTGTTTTGGGCATTGCCAGAGATATGACTCGCAGAAAAGAGGATGAGGAAAAACTGCAACTGGCTGCACTGGTGTACAAGAATTCAAGCGAGGCGATTCTGGTGACCAATGCCAGAAACGAGATTCTCGCCGTCAATCCGGCTTTCGAACGTATTACCGGCTATAGCGCAGCGGAAATTCTGGGAAAGGATCCCAAGATTTTAAATTCCGGACGGCAGGACAAGGCGTTTTACAAGGCGATGTGGGATACCCTTCATGAAAAAGGCGTCTGGCGTGGCGAGTTGTGGAACAGGAAGAAAAACGGGGAAGTTTATGCTGCCTGGCTGACTATCAATGTCGTTTATAACGAAGATGGTACGGTTCGTTATTATGTCGAATTGTCGGATGATTTCACGGAAAAAAAGGAAGCGGAAGATATGATTTGGCGGCAGGCCAATTTCGATTTTCTGACCGATTTGCCGAACCGGAGAATGCTTCTTGACAGGTTGCAACAGGAAACGACGAAGGTCAATCAGTCGGGCAAGAAGCTGGCGCTTCTGTTTCTGGATCTGGACAATTTCAAGGATGTCAACGATACCCTGGGACATGACATGGGCGACAAGCTTTTGATGGATGTGGCACGCCGTCTGATGGACTGTGTCCGGGAAATCGATACGGTTTCGCGGCTGGGAGGAGATGAATTCGCGGTGATTCTGACGGAGTTGTCCGATTTGCCGGTCGCGGAAAAGATAGCGCAGGATATCCTTCATTCGCTGGCCCAGCCCTATCGCCTCAATGGGGAAATCGCCTATCTTTCCGCCAGTATCGGCATAACGGTTTATCCTGATGACGGTACCGGGATTGAGACGTTGCTGAAAAATGCGGATCAGGCGCTCTACGCGGCCAAACAGGCAGGCCGCAACAGGATGAGCTATTTTACGGCTTTCATGCAGGCGGCTGCGCAAAACCGGATCAGGCTGGCGAACGATATGCGAATTGCTGTTTTTGAACATCAGTTCGAAATGTTGTACCAGCCGATTGTCGAACTGGAAACGGGGAAGATACACAAGGCAGAAGCGCTGATTCGCTGGCATCATCCATTGCGCGGCATAGTGAGTCCGGCAGAGTTCATTTCCATCGCCGAGGAAACCGGACTGATTCTGACCATTTCCGACTGGGCGTTTTCGGAAGTGGTGCGTGAAGTGGAACGATGGAGAAGGCGGCATTATGCGCAATTCCAGATCAGTTTCAATATTTCACCGACTCTGTTTCAGGACAAGCCAAACTATGCGGACTGGTTCGGTGAACTGGAAAAACGGAATATGTCCGGTGAGGGGATCGTCATGGAGATTACGGAAGGGGTTTTGCTGGTTTCGAACCGGCATGTTATCGAGCGGCTTGCCGAATTTCACCGGCATGGTATGGAAATCGCGCTGGATGATTTCGGAACAGGTTATTCGTCATTGTCCTATCTGAAGAAATTCGATATCGAATATCTCAAAATCGATCAGGCGTTTGTCAGGAATATCGGGAGTGAACCGAAAGATATGGCATTGTGCGAGGCGATCATTGTCATGGCGCACAAACTGGATATGAAAGTCATTGCCGAAGGGATTCAGAACGATGAACAAAAACGGCTTCTGGCCGCTGCCGGCTGCGATTACGGGCAGGGTTATCTTTTTTCCGAGCCTTTGACCGCCGCGGAATTCGAGAATCTTCTGGAACGCAGCGATGGCGGAAAATCCTGATGTGTTTTCAGGTTCCGGCTACTGAAAAGGCCTGCGTGTTGCAGGCCTTTTTCCTGTCCGGACTGTTTTTTAACCGGCAAGTTTTTTGCGGAGCAATTCATTGACCTGTGCCGGATTGGCTTTGCCGCGAGTCGCTTTCATGACCTGACCGACAAGCGAATTGAATGCTTTTTCCTTGCCGGCCCGGAATTCCTCGACGGAGCGGGTATTGTTCGCCAGTACCTCGTCAATGATTTTCTCGATGGCACCGGTGTCGGAAATCTGTTTCAGTCCCTTGGCGTCGATGATTTTATCGACGGCATCGGGTTCTGCCGGGCGCGTTTCCCACAGGACAGCGAAAATTTCCTTGGCGATCTTGTTGGAAATGGTGTTGTCCGCGATCCGCTTCATCAACAGGGACAACTGTTCGGAGGTGACGGGAACTTCCGTCACATCAATGCCCTCGCGGTTCAGGGCGGAAGAAACGTCGCCCATCAGCCAGTTGGCGTTCTGTTTGGCCAGCTGTTTCCCGGTTAAGGATACCAGTCGCTCGTAATAGGTCGCCATGGCCTTGGACTGGGTGAGAACCGTTGCATCGTATTCCGGCAGACCGTAATCGTTAATGAAACGTTCACGCATGGCATCGGGCAATTCCGGCATGTCGTTTCTGACACGTTCGATCCATTCCGGCGAGATGACGAGCGGAGGGAGATCGGGATCGGGGAAATAACGGTAATCGTCGGAATCTTCTTTTGTGCGCATTTCACGCGTTTCGCGTTTGTCCGGATCGTAAAGGCGGGTTGCCTGTACGACTTTTCCTCCGCTTTCGATCAGTTCGATCTGGCGTTCGATTTCATAGTTGATCGCGTCTTCCAGATTGCGGAAGGAATTCAGGTTCTTGATTTCGCAACGGGTGCCCAGAACGTTTGATCCGGCCGGACGCACCGAAACGTTGGCATCGCAACGGAAAGAACCTTCCTGCATGTTTCCGTCGGAAATGCCCAGCCAGGTAACCAGCGAATGCAGTGCCCGGGCATAGGCGACCGCCTCGGCTGCGCTGCGCATGTCCGGTTCGGTCACGATTTCCAGAAGCGGGGTTCCGGCACGGTTCAGATCTATGCCGGTCATGTCGGCGAACTCGTCATGCAGGGATTTGCCGGCGTCTTCTTCCAGATGGGCACGTGTCAGATTGATGGTCTTGATATAGCTGTTTTTGCCTTTCTGTTCAACAATACAGTTTATTTTGCCACCGATGACGACCGGTTTTTCGAACTGGCTGATCTGGTAGCCTTTGGGAAGATCGGGATAGAAATAGTTTTTTCGGGCGAAGACCGAAACCGGGGCGACTTGCGCTCCGATGGCCAGACCGAACTGGATGGCTTTTTCCACAGCGCCCCGGTTCATGACCGGCAATACGCCCGGCAATGCCAGGTCGACCGGACAGGCCTGTGTATTGGGCTTTTCACCGAAATGGGTCGAAGCGCCGCTGAAAATTTTGGATACGGTTGAAAGTTGTGCATGTGTTTCAAGACCGATGACTACTTCCCACTGCATAGTGTTTCCTCTGATGGTGGTGACGGTTTGGACCGTCGAAAATATTCTTGTACGGATAACCGGCCGGAGAACGGCTGGTTTCTTTTTCTGTCAGACTGGTGATTTCAGATGCCAGTCCGTCGCTTTCTGGTACTGATGGGCGATATTCAAAAGGCGCGCTTCATCGAAATAATTGCCGGTCAGTTGCAGCCCGACAGGACGTCTGGCGTGATCGCCCTGCCCGAATCCGCATGGAATGGACATGCCGGGCAGGCCGGCGAGATTGGTCGACAGCGTGAAAATATCTCCCAGGTAGTTGGCTACCGGATCATCCGCCTTGTCGCCGAGGTTCCAGGCGACGGTCGGCGAAACGGGGCCCATGATGACATCGCATCCGGCGAAGGCGTTTTTGTAGTCTTCGGCGATCAGGCGGCGGATTTTCTGGGCCTGAATGTAGTATGCGTCATAGTAGCCGTGGCTTAAAACGTAAGTGCCAACCAGAATGCGGCGCTGGACTTCCTCGCCGAAACCTTCCGAACGGGTCTTGCGGTACATGTCCTGAAGGTCGGTATAATTTTCCGCCCGGAAACCGTAACGGACGCCATCGAACCGGCTGAGATTGGAAGAAGCTTCCGCCGGGGCGATGACATAATAGACCGGAATGCACAGGGACGTGTTTTTCAGGGAGATATCGACCAGTTTCGCGCCCAGTTTTTCGAATTCTGTCAGGGCATCACGGATGGGTTGTTCGACTTCCGGAGAGAGACCCTCGCTGAAATATTCCCGGGGTACACCGATGCGGAGACCGTTTAACGGATTGTTCAGGTCACGGGTGTAGTCTTCCGCGTTTTTTTCGAGACTGGTCGAATCCTTCGGATCGAATCCGGTCATTTCGTTTAGCAACAGGGCGCAGTCTTCTGCCGTTTTGGCGATCGGGCCTCCCTGGTCCAGCGATGAAGCGTAGGCAATCATGCCAAACCGGGAAACACGGCCATAAGTCGGCTTGATCCCGGTGACGCCACAGAAAGCGGATGGCTGGCGGATGGAACCGCCGGTATCCGTTGCTGTGGCGGCAGGCGTCAGGCGTGCGGCCACTGCGGCGGCGGATCCTCCGGACGATCCACCCGGTACGGCGCGGGTGTCCCAGGGATTTCTGACGGGACCGAAATACGAATTCTCGTTGGATGAACCCATTGCGAACTCGTCGCAGTTCAGTTTGCCGAGATTGACCATGCCCGCGTCGAGCAGTTTCTGCACGACGGTGGCATTGAACGGACTCGTGTAATTGGCCAGTATTTTCGAACCGGCAGTGGATCGCCAGTCTTTCGTCACGAAAATGTCCTTGTGAGCGATGGGAACGCCGGTTAAGGGATGCGCTTCGTTTCGGGCGATTTTTTCATCGGCGATTGCGGCCTGTTTCAGGGTCAGCGATTCATCAACGTGAAGAAAAGCGTTCAGTTCGCTTTCACCGATCCGTTTCAGAAACAGTTTGGCCAGTTCGGTTGCAGAAATCCGTTTCGTCTGCAAAAGCGCAGACAGTTCCGATAAAGTTTTGGTATGCATGGGTTGGTAACGACTAAATATCCGGAAGGTTCGCAATGGAAAGATATTCCTTGCGCGTTATTCAATGACTTTGGGAACGAGATAGAGTCCGTTTTCGACGGCCGGAGCACAAGCCTGGTATTCAGTCCGGTGATTCTCTTCCGTGATGGCGTCGTCCCGCAGTCTCAGGGCCACATCGTCTCTGAAAGCCGATATCGGATGGGCCAGCGGTTCGATACCGGTCGTGTCGACGGAACGCAGCTGTTCCACCATGTCGAGAATATTGTTCAACTGTTCTGCCGTTTTCTTTATCTGGGTTTCGGAAACTTCCAGCTGGGCCAGCTGGGCGATGCGTTCCACATCGGAAAGTTCAAGAGACATAATGAATGGTTCGGTTGTTACAAAAAAATTTCGGAATGAAATGCAATTGCATGCTGAACATCAGATATAACCCCAGAATTATAAGGTAGAATGTGCGGTTATTGCATAGTTGTACGTGAAGTTTGCAATTCGACTGTTTTTGCAGGTTCAACCGTTTTTTGTATACGGAAATTTTATATATCGGGACTGTTCATGTTTGGATTTTTACGCGGTTATTTTTCAAATGATCTGGCCATCGATCTGGGGACGGCCAACACGCTGATCTATGTCAGGAATGCAGGCATTATTCTGGATGAACCTTCTGTCGTCGCGATCCGGCACGACGGGCATTCCGGTGCCAAGAAAAGCATTCAGGCGGTGGGCAAGGAAGCGAAACAGATGCTCGGAAAGGTTCCCGGCAATATCGAGGCTATCCGCCCGATGAAAGATGGCGTGATCGCCGATTTCACGGTGACCGAACAGATGCTGAAACAGTTTATCCGCATGGTCCACAATTCCAAGTTTTTCCGTCCCTCGCCGCGTATCATCATTTGTGTTCCCTGTGGATCCACCCAGGTCGAACGCCGTGCCATTCGTGAATCGGCGCTCGGAGCCGGTGCGTCCAAGGTTTATCTGATCGAGGAACCGATGGCGGCCGCGCTGGGCGCGGGATTGCCGATTTCCGAAGCGACCGGTTCAATGGTCGTGGATATCGGAGGCGGTACGACCGAAGTCGGTATCATTTCGCTGGGGGGGATGGTCTACAAGGGGTCCGTCCGTGTCGGCGGCGACCGTTTCGATGAAGCGATCGTCAATTACATCCGCCGCAATTACGGCATGCTGATCGGTGAACAAACCGCCGAGGCGATCAAGAAGAATATCGGTTCCGCTTTTCCCGGTACGGAGATCAAGGAAATGGAAGTCAAGGGACGCAACCTGTCGGAAGGGATTCCGCGTGCGTTCACGGTGTCCAGCAATGAAATTCTCGAGGCACTGACCGATCCGTTGAACAATATCGTCTCCGCCGTCAAGAACGCGCTGGAGCAGATTCCGCCCGAACTGGGGGCGGATATTGCCGAAAAAGGCATGATGCTGACCGGTGGTGGTGCACTGCTCCACGATATCGACCGCCTTTTGATGGAAGAAACCGGCCTGCCGGTTCTGGTGGCCGAAGATCCGCTGACCTGTGTCGTTCGGGGCTGTGGCATCGCGCTCGAGAAAATCGACGAATTCGAAACGGTCTTTTCTTATGAATGAATACGGACAGGCACACTCCATGTGCCTGTTTCGTGAACGTCGCCGTTTGCGCGATTTTGTTTCGTATCCGGTAAGTTTCTGATGCAATACGGACCACCGCCTCTTTTCAAACAGGGAACGCCCGCCCGGGTGAAAGTCATCATTTTCGTGGTGGCCGCCATCGCGCTGCTTTTTGTCGATTCCCGTTTGCAGGTACTTGGCCGGGTTCGCCATGTTATCGGTCTGGTCATTTATCCTGTCCAGCGGGCTGCCATGGTCCCGCGTGACCTTTTCGAAGCGGCTGGCGAATATCTGATTTCATCCGGAACGTTGCATGATGAAGTCAGCCAGATGCGGCAGAAAGAAATGCAGGATGCCCAGTTGTTGCAGCGTGCGCAATTGCTGGAAAACGAAAACGAACATTTGCGCGAGTTGCTGGGGATGAGCAAGCGAATCAGCGTCAAGTCTGTTCCGGCCGAGATCCTTTACGATGCGAGAAATGTTTTTGTCCGCAAGGTCGTATTGAACAGGGGATCGAAACACGGTGTTCTTCCGGGACAGCCGGTCATCGATGAAAAAGGCGTGATCGGTCAGGTTACGGAAGTGTATCTGGCGACATGCGAGGTGACTCTTCTGACCGACAAGGATCAGGCCATTCCTGTTTTGAACGTGCGCAGTGGCGAGCGGAGTGTCGCTTATGGAAGAGGCCAGTCGGGATATCTTGAACTGCGGTTCATGATGGCCAATGCCGATATCGCTGCGGACGATATGCTGGTCACGTCCGGAATCGACGGGGTGTATCCGGCCGGGCTTGCCGTGGGCAGGGTCGCACGGGTACGCGATAATTCCACCGGGTCGTTCGATCATATCATCTGCGAACCGGTAGCCGGCATCAACCGGAACCGGCAGGTGTTGATACTGCTTTCCGATACAGCCGTTGCACCGCGGCCGACGTCTGATGAGAGAACAGTCGCGACCCGGAAAAGAGCGGTACCGAAACAGAATGAAACAGGAAAACAGGTAGGGCCGGCGAGATGAAACAGACTCCCGAACGTATTTTGCTTCCTGTCAGTCCTGTGTTTATCGCAGTTAGCCTGTTTGTCGCTTTTCTTTTGAATCTCCAGCCATGGGGACACTGGGTCGGAGTACCTGATTTTGTCGCGCTGGTACTGGTTTTCTGGGGAATTCACCAGCCACGCCGTGTGGGCATTGGTATCGCCTTCTGTATGGGGCTTCTGATGGATGTCAATGATGCGACGCTTCTCGGTGAGAATGCGTTGGCCTATACGTTGCTGAGTTATTTCGCCATCACGTTGCATCGCCGGGTTCTCTGGTTCCCTCTGAAAAAGCAGGTCTGGTATATCCTTTTTCTGCTGTTGTCTTCCCAGCTTGTCCAGATGCTGGTGCAGTTTATCGTCAGCCAGCGCACATCGAGCTGGTTTTATTTGCTGGACAGTTGCATTGGCGCGCTGTTGTGGCCGGTTGTCACCGCCATTTTGCTGGCACCCCAGCGCCGTTCCGTCAATACGGATCTGGACAGTTCCTTATGAATCAGGCAGTATTTTTCCGGCGTGCCGGACAATGGAATGAACCGGTATCCCTGTTTTCCCGGCGGGATGCTTTCGGCAAGGGGGCAGTATGTCGAATCTGAACAATACCGACAGGGAACTGAGGCATTTCCGTAACAGGATCATGGCACTGGCCGTTCTCGTACTGTTCTGCTTTTTCCTTTTGCTTTTGCGTTTTGTCTGGCTGCAGGTCGTCCGCCACAGCAATTATGTCGCACAGGCGGAGGAAAACCGGATTTCGATTGTTCCGACCATGCCGTCGCGGGGGATCATCACCGATCGCAACGGTGTGGTGCTCGCTAACAATTATTCTGCTTATACGCTTGAAATCACCCCTGCCAAAATCGAGGGCAAAATGGATGAGGTGATTGACGAACTTTCCCTGTTCATCGATATCACTTCACGGGACAGGAAACGTTTCAGGCGGCGTATGGAAGAAACGAAACGCTTCGAGAGCATTGTCCTGAAATCCAAGCTGACCGATGAGGAAGTGGCGCGGTTCACTGTCCAGCGTTACCGTTTTCCCGGTGTGGAAGTCCAGGCGCGCATGTTCCGCCAGTATCCGCTGGGTGAGGTGGCGGCCCATGCCATCGGTTATATCGGCCGGATCAGCCAGAAAGATATCGACCGGTTGCCGGAAGAGGAAGAAACCAATTATCAGGGAACGACACATTACGGCAAGGAGGGCATTGAAAAGAGTTACGAAAGGGTATTGCATGGCGTGACCGGCTACGAGGAAATGGAAGTGTCGGCCAGCGGTAGGGCTGTCAGGACACTGTCCACGCGTTCGACGGTACCCGGAAACAATCTGGTGCTGTCGATTGATATCGAACTCCAGAGAGTGGTCGAAGAAGCCTTCGGCAAGCGGCGTGGTGCCCTGGTCGCCATGGATCCGGCAACCGGTGAAATTCTTGCCTATGTCTCCAAACCGACATTCGATCCCAATCTGTTCGTCGACGGAATTGACCAGCAGAACTGGGATGAACTGAATACGTCGATCAACCGGCCGCTGGTCAACCGGCCGATTCGTGGCGCCTATCCGCCTGGTTCGACATACAAACCGTTCATGGCGCTGGCGGCGCTGGAGCTGGGGTACCGCACTCCCCAGGCCGCGATCAGTGATCCGGGATATTTCCTGTACGGCAATCACCGTTTCCGGGATGACAAGGTGGGTGGACACGGTATCGTGGATATGTATAAATCCATCGTCCAGTCATGCGATACGTATTACTATATTCTCGCGTCCGAGATGGGGGTCGATACGATGCACGATTTCATGAAACAGTTCGGTTTCGGAGAGCAGACCGGTATCGACCTGCCTCATGAAAGAAAAGGAATTTTGCCTTCGACGGAATGGAAACGGAATGCTTACAGAAATCCGAACCAGAAAAAATGGTATGCCGGCGAAACGATTTCGCTCGGTATCGGGCAGGGATATAACACGTTCACGCCGTTGCAGCTTGCTTATGCCACGGCGCTTCTGGTCAATAACGGTTCTGCGGCACGACCGCATCTGGTGAAGGAAATCGAGAACGGGGTGACCCATGAGCGCAAGCCGGTTGTCACGGAAACGGTCAGACTGGAGTTGAAACAGGAAAATATCGAGGTCGTCAAGCGGGCCATGGCCGGAGTGGTGAAGGAAGGAACGGCGGCCCGCGTTTTCGGAGGGGCCGGTTATGTCTCTGGCGGGAAAACGGGAACGGCACAGGTGATCGGTATCGGCAAAAACGAGAAATACAATGCCGCAGCGCTGGCGGAACACAAACGGGATCATGCGCTTTATACCGCGTTCGCTCCGGTGGACAATCCGAAAATCGTCATTGCCCTGATTGTCGAAAATGCCGGATTCGGTGCATCCGCTGCCGCGCCGATCGCACGGAAAGCGATGGACTATTTCTTCCTGGGCAAGAAACCGGTTTCCGAGGTATCGACGCGTGGTGTGCCGGAACCGGACGATTATCCGGAAGAACCCGATGAAGTCTTGCAGCCGATTTTGACTCCGGCCATTCCCGAAGAAGAAAATACTGAGGAAGAGTGACAGGCAAATGGATACACCTTATCAGGATGCAATTCGCAACAGGCTGAAAACCTGGCTTGCCGTTTTCGACGGTCCGCTGGTATTGATCGTTTTCCTGATCATGTCGGTCGGAATCATCACGCTGTATTCGGCAGGTATCGATTTTCCGGGGCGGGTCGAGGATCAGTTGAGAAACATTATTATCTGTTTCATCATCATGTGGATCGCTGCCAGCGTGCCTCCCCAGACCCTGATGCGTTTTGCCGTGCCGATCTATACGGTCGGTATCGCCCTGCTTGTCGCAGTGGCGATGTTCGGGCTGATCAAGAAAGGGGCGCGTCGCTGGCTCAATATCGGAGTTGTCATTCAGCCCTCCGAGATCATGAAGATTGCATTGCCGCTGATGCTGGCTTGGTTTTTCCAGAAGCGGGATGGCCATGTCGGCTGGAAAGAATATGTCATTGCCATGATGTTGCTGGCCATTCCGGCCGGACTGATCATGAAACAGCCCGATCTGGGAACCGCGCTTCTGGTCGCGGCAACTGGTTTTTACGTCATTTTCTTGGCAGGACTGGCATGGAAAGTCATCATCAGTATGGCTGTGGCGGGAGCTGCCAGTTTGCCGGTCGTATGGACGCTTCTGCACGATTACCAGCGGCATCGCGTCATGATGCTGATCGATCCTTCTTCCGATCCGCTCGGCAAGGGATTTCACATTATCCAGTCGGTTATCGCTATCGGGTCGGGTGGAGTAACCGGCAAGGGATGGTTGCAGGGAACGCAGGCCTATTTGCATTTCATTCCGGAGAGAACGACCGATTTCATTTTTGCCGTGTTTTCGGAAGAATTCGGGCTGATCGGCAATATCGTACTGATGATTCTGTATCTGTTGTTGATTGCCCGGGGTCTCATGATCGCCGTGAATGCCTCGACGGTGTTCGCGCGGCTTCTGGCAGGGGCCATCACGATGATGTTTTTCATGTATGCTTTCGTCAATATGGGGATGGTCAGCGGCATTCTGCCGGTGGTGGGTGTTCCGTTGCCCTTCATGAGTTATGGCGGAACGGCTATGGTGACACTGGGTCTCGGAACCGGCATTCTGATGAGTATCCAGCGACATCGAAAGCTGGTACAGACCTGAATCCGGTCACCTTTCTTTTTCAATTGTCCCGTTTTGGCAAAAGTTCTGATGTTTACCGAGCTTGCCGGATGAAAAAAGGCGACAAGTTGGGTTATACTTTGAGCGGTTAGTGAGGTTCTGGCGCTAATTCTTTCATTTTCAAACGGTTTTGAAAACATGATGTTTCAAATAGTGACAGGTCTGTGACGGGGTGTGAAGATGTTGTTTCAAGGAAATCGCAAATGTCTGGTTCTGATGGCGATGCTGGCATCGGCCTGTGCACTGCTTTTGTCCGGTTGCAGTACCACACCGAAATCGTCCGGAAAAGTGGCAGCCGGGAAAACCGGCAAGGTCAAGGTCAAAAAGGGAGGTGGCTATTATCTGGACGACGGTCCGATGGATGAGGTGCCCGACAATCTTCTGGAAGTCCCCGATGCCGAGCCAAGAGTGGAAAAACTGGCCAGTGGTCCCAACAAGCCGTATGTCGTGTTCGGCCGGACTTATACACCCATGACGCAAATCAGCGCCTACCGGAAAAAGGGGGTGGGAAGCTGGTACGGCAAGAAATTTCATGGACAGAAAACCTCGTCAGGCGAGCCTTATGACATGTTCAAAATGACGGCCGCCCATCCCACATTGCCGATTCCCAGTTATGCCCGTGTAACCAGTCTCGAAACCGGAAAACAGGTTATTGTCCGGGTCAACGATCGTGGCCCTTTCCTGTCGAACCGCCTGATCGATCTGTCCTATACGGCGGCATACAAACTGGGTTATCTGGAAAAGGGAAGCGGGCAGGTGGAAGTCGAACTTCTGTTGCCGGACGAGATCGAACGGATCAATCTGGCGAAAAAGGATGCCGGTTCGCCGATCGAACCGAAACCGGTCGTTCTCGCTTCCGCCGAGTCAGGAACGCAGAATGCCGGGGCAACACCGGTCGTCGTGGCAAACGAGCAAAAAACGGCTTCATCTGCTTCGGAAGCGGTTTCTTCGGGACAGGCTTATTATCTTCAGCTGGGGGCTTATCAGCAGGCTAGCAATGCGCAGTCGTACCAGGCGAAATTCTCGCTTGACTGGGCGCACAAGCTGCCTTCGCTGGAAGTCGTGCAGACCGGGGATTATTACAAACTGTTTGCCGGGCCTTTCAATACCCTGGCTGAAGCGACACAAGTCGTTGAGGAAATGAAAAGCATGGGGACGAATTCGTTTGTTGTTCGTCGCTGACAGCGCGGTTTTCGGGGAAGTGATCCGGAAATCGAAAAGGCAGGAAAATCATCCTGCCTTTTTTGTTTGCCGGATCATTTCAGTCACCGTACAGTTTTTGTTTCAGCTCGCGGCGCTGTTGCGCTTCGAGGGAAAGCGTGGCGGTGGGACGTGCCAGCAGTCGGGCGATGCCGATGGGTTCGCCTGTTTCGACACACCAGCCGTAGTCGCCGGATTCGATACTTGCCAGCGACTGTTTCACTTTTTTCAGCAACTTGCGTTCACGGTCGCGGGTTCTGAGTTCCAGTGCATGTTCTTCTTCAATGGTGGCGCGGTCGGCCGGATCGGGAACCAGAGTCGTTTCGCGGAGATTTTCTGTCGTCTGCCCTGCGTTGCGGATGAGGTCCTGCTCCATTTTTTCAAGGCGGGCCTTGAAAAAAGCCAGCTGGGCAGGATTCATGTAGTCGTCTTCACTCATCTTGAGGATTTCTTCCTCGGTGAGCAGAGGGGGCGTTTGTGTCGGTTTTCTGGTTTTGGTATTCACTTGTCTTGTTTCCTTTGCCTCAATATATCTGTTCGTAAGTAACCGGCAATTTATTGCGGCATGTATTGAACTATGGTTTGAAATACCCTGCAATGAAATTTAATCGACCGGATGACATCTGTCAAAAGGTCATGCCAATAAAACAGGAAAAAAGTCTTTCCGGTGTTTTATTCAGTCTGCAAGACTATCATGAAGTCCTTCCATAAAAATTGTCCTAGGCAGGTTTTTTCCAATAAAAACCAGTTTGCTTTCGGGGGGATGATTTTCATCCCATTTTTCGACCACATCGGTTCCCATCAATTGCTGTACTCCCTGGAAAACCACTTTCCTGTCGGCCCCTTTCATGTATAAAACCCCCTTGTAGCGCAGCATCTGGGGGCCGAACAGGGTGATCATCCTGTCGAAAAAATCATTGAGTTTGTCCGGATCGAAGGGTTTTTTGCTGTGGAAAACGAAAGAGCCGATGTCGTCCAGATGACGGGAACATCCGCAGTCCAGACTGCACGCGTGGTCGTGAGGATGATCGTGATCGTGGTGGTGATCATGGCCGTCTGCATCGACGTCCAGTTTCGAGCTGAGGTTAAATCCGCGAAGATCGAGCACTTCGGCAACCGGTATGCGACCAAAATCGACCGTATGGATCGAGGCGTGCGGATTGATTCTTCGCAATCTGTTAATCAGCAATTCGACATCTTCCGCACTGACCAGATCGGTTTTCGAAATCAGCAGCCTGTCGGCATAACCGACCTGCTGGCGTGCCTGTTCGTATTCGTCAAGCTGGCGCATGGCGAATACGGCATCCATCAGCGTGATGATTCCGTCGATCATGAAGTCTTCGGCAACGGCATCTTCCAGAAAGAAAGTCTGGGCAACCGGCCCCGGATCGGCCAGGCCGGTCGTTTCGATAACAACACGGTCGAAGCTGATTTCGCCGCTTTTGCGTTTGTTTGCCAGACGTGTCAGGGCTGTGACGAGGTCGCTGCGGATGGTGCAGCAGATGCATCCGTTGCTCATCTCGACGATCTGCTCGGCATCGTCCTGGACAAGAATGTTGCTGTCGATATTTTCTTCCCCGAATTCGTTTTCGATGACCGCGATGCGTTGTTTGTGCTGCTTATCCCTGAGTATCCGGTTCAAGAGAGTGGTCTTGCCGGCGCCGAGAAAGCCGGTAATGATGGTGACAGGTATCAGTGACATGGTGCCGATATGGATAGTGGTTTAACTTTCCGGATTTTATCAAACAATATCAGGAATATACATCAGGTCCGGAAAGTGTGGAAACGTATTCCGCATTGTTGTACGGATACAATTCGTAACACATTTTTGTTTTGTGTTTTTCGGCGGACGATCTTATATTGTAAAAGACTTTATAAGTCAAGTACTCTGATGCAAATTGTAAAAAATACTTGTTACATGGGTTGTATCGGGTGTTTCGGCTGGCACCACTTATACGCCGGATGCCCCTTTTGAGAGAGGAGGCAGTTATGGGAAGCACAGGTTCAGTGAGTTCATGGGAAGAGGCATTGCTGGTTGCAGCGATTCAATATCCTGTTCCCGTTGTAAGCGGTCCCGGGGATATTCAGGTGAATGTTGACAGAATCTGCAAGGCAGTCGCGGCGACCAAGGCCGGTTATCCGGGTCTTGATCTGATCGTTTTTCCCGAATATTCGACGCAGGGCTTAAATACGGCCATCTGGTCTTATGACGAGATGCTGTTGAGTCTGGACAGTCCTCAGGTCGGTCAGTACAGGCAGGCGTGCAAGGAGGCGGATGTCTGGGGGGTATTTTCCATCATGGAGCAGGATCCTGAGGGCGGTCCTCCATTCAATACGGCCATCATCATCGATAACAAGGGGGAAATCGCACTGCATTACAGGAAACTGCAACCGTGGGTACCGGTGGAACCCTGGGCGCCGGGCAATCTGGGGATGCCGGTATGCGATGGGCCCAAGGGATCGAAACTCGCGGTATGTATCTGCCATGACGGGATGTTTCCTGAACTGGCCCGTGAAGCCGCTTACAAGGGATGCAATGTCTATATCCGCATATCGGGCTATTCGACGCAGGTAAACGACCAGTGGATTATCACGAACCGTACCAATGCATGGCAAAACCTGATGTATACGGTATCTGTCAATTTGGCCGGTTACGACAATGTCTTCTACTAT
The DNA here is from genome assembly GCF_027116575.1 of Oxalobacter aliiformigenes. GTDB lineage: Bacteria > Pseudomonadota > Gammaproteobacteria > Burkholderiales > Burkholderiaceae_D > Oxalobacter > Oxalobacter aliiformigenes. The sequence continues at coordinate 758,233 of NZ_CP098252.1, forward strand.
TTCGGCGAAGGCACGATCTGCAATTACGACGGTAACGTCATTCAGCAGGGGCACAGGAATCCATGGGAAATCGTGACGGCTGAGCTGTTCCCGCGGCTTGCTGACAAGGCTCGCGAAAACTGGGCACTGGAAAACAATATTTTCAATCTGGGATGCCGTGCCTATGTCGCCAAACCCGGGGGCGAGAAAGCCAATTACCTGACATGGGTCCGTGATCTGGCCGAGGGCAAATACAAATTGCCCTGGGATGACAAGATCAAGATCCGTGACGGATGGAAGTATTATCCCAACGGGGGGCAGTATGGCCCCATGCCGGATAAATTCAAGAAATAACCCGGATTTGCGGTGTCTGGTCTGACCCTGTCCGGATGAAGAAGGTCCTGGTTTTTTGACAGGACCTTTTTTGCAGGGTGTGGAAAAAGTCCTGGCCGCTTCGATTGGCCTGTTACAAACGGCCAATCATGGTTCCGTGTATTTCACTTTATTCGGAAAATGTGTTTGCATGTTCCTGTTCGGGTAATGGATACGGTTTTCCCGGTTCAGGATTATGGAAAAACGGTACGTGTCCGGAAGTCTTGTTTCGGCAAGTGCGATTCGGGGGGGAACGGCCATTCCTGTGGTCCTCAACATACAGTTTTGGATTCCCGACTGTGATATGAACATCATCCGGGAGGCGGGGTCATGTTGGTTGTATCTTTCAGAATATGGGCCGTGCCCGGTGCCGGCTGATGAAGACATTCTGTCCGCTTCCATACCCGTCAATGCCTTGCGAAGCTGTCATGGAACAAAGAAAATCTGTTACGAAAGAATCATGACTGTTTGTACCGGAATGAATCATGGCGCTTTGTCCGGACTGTTTTCACGGATACCGTTTGTTCCGGAAGCAGTGGCATACGAGCAGGGATGACCGTCAGGTTTTCCCGGTTGTCGGCAACAGGGCAGGTAACGGGATTTTGAAGGGGGAGCGCTCTTTTTTGTCCGGACGAAAGGGTATCAGCTGTTCCCTTTTTTACCAGCCCTGGCCCTTGGATGTGCCGAATCATATACCTTGGCCAGATGCTGGAAATCCAGCGCGGTATAGACCTGTGTCGATGCAATGGATGCATGCCCCAGCATTTCCTGTACGGCGCGCAAGTCACCGGAGGACTGGAGAATGTGCGAGGCGAAGGAATGCCGAAGGATGTGGGGATGTACATTGACGGGCAGCCCGAGACGTCTGGCGTGATCCTTTATCCTCAACTGGACAAGGCGGACGGACATGCGATGTCCGCGCGAGTTGAGAAACAGGGCGTAAGTGTCGTTCTGATTCGTGTCGGGACGGGTGAACCGGTCTCGTACGGCAAGCCATTTTTCAATGGCAGTGACAGCGGCGTCGCCAACCGGAACGATTCGTGTTTTGCTGCCTTTGCCGGTCGCGGTCACTTCCTTTTCGTTCAGATCGATCCAGCCTGTCGATGTGTAACCGGACTGTCTGACAGAGTGGATATCGAGTCCTGTCAGCTCGGAAACGCGAAGCCCGCTGGAGTACAGCAGTTCGAACATGGCATGGTCGCATAAGGCGGAAATTTTTCCGGCTTCAGAAACGTGTTCCCTGCCGGAATCGGCTGAGACGAGTCTGACGGCATCATCGACGGCAAGTGCCTTGGGAAGCGGTTTGTCTTTTTTGGGAGCGTGAATGTCTTCCGCAGGATTGGTATTGATCACCGATTCTTCGACGAGCCACTGGAACAGGCCGCGCCATGCCGACAGTTTCCGTCCAAGTGAACGGGGAGACAAACCGCCGGCATGTAACTGCGAAATGAACCGGCGTATGTCGGCCGATGAGAGAGAAATCAGGGCCGTTTTGCCGGCCAGTTCAGCCAGCTGTTCAAGATCGCGCCGATAGTTTTCGACTGTATTGTCTGACAGTTTCCGCTGTCCGGACAACATGTCAAGGTATCGGTCGGCGATGTTGTTGCCGGGATTGCCGGTGGAGTTTTTGTCCATTTCAGCCGGTCACCAGCAGATGACGGAGTGTGACACTGGCCAGTTCTCCGATAGCAGACAAAAAATCGGTGGCCATATCGTTCTGGAAACGGGTGGCATCGGGCGATCCCATTACAATGAGACCGAACGGAAGGGATTGCGCGTCTTTTTTCAGCGGTACCAGGGCGACAGAACGGATCGAGGAGAAAAGATCAAGCCATTTGACAGCATCCTGATTTTCCGGCACTTTTCCGCAATACGGATGTTTCATGCGGTTGGCGGCATTGCGGATGTTTTCATCGACATGCCGGGTAAACCAGCTGTCCGCGTATTCTTCCCGGATATTCCAGAGCCGCAATGTCGTTTCGGGCACATTGAAAACGGATTCGAGACTGTTGACGACCGTTTGCGGCATATCATCGGTTTCATGGCGTTTTTCGAGAAGTCTCGAGGCCCAGACTACCATTTTTTCCATCAGGCTCTTGTTGTTCTGTGCCGTGTGCATCAGCCTGGACAGTTGCAGTTCGAGGGTTTTGTATTTGCTTCGCAATACTTCGATCTGGCGCTCATGCAGGGAGACGGCCTTGCCGATGACCGGGCTAATCAGGCGCAAACCGGAAAGGATGTCGGCATGATTCTCGAAGAATTCGGGGTGGTCGATAAGATATTGTGCAACGGTTTGGGAATCGATAGCCTGCGTCATGATGAGTCCGGTCAGTCAATGGAAAAATTCAAAAGCATCATTTTACCCGAGGCCGGGCGGGATGACAGAAATTTGTCATGCGAAAAATCAGATCGGCTTGAGGGAAACCGTGGAGGTACGACCGGTATAGCGCGGTGATGGGGACATGTCACGGTCCGGGACCTGTATGGCATGGGTTTGTCCATAAATTGATCCGGGGGCATTGCCGTTTTTCTTTTCCCGTTTAAACTAGTGTTTTTTCATTTTGGTTATCAGCGAAATCATGACGACTTATGCATTGGGAGACATCCAGGGATGTCAACCACAGTTGCGCGAACTGTTCGGAATCATTGAGGATGAAACACCGGGTGCGAAACTGCTTTTCGCAGGAGATCTGGTCAATCGGGGACCGGCTTCACTGGAAACGCTGAGAATGGTGAGGGATCTGGGCGAGAGAGCGGTGGCGGTTCTCGGCAATCACGATTTGCATCTTCTGGCGGTGGCATCGGGAATCCGCAAAATGAAGTCGGGCGATTCCGTCCAGCCCATTCTGGATGCACCGGACAGGGAAGAATTGATCGACTGGTTGCGGCATCGTCCGATGGCCTATACCGCCAATGGTATTTTGCTGGTTCATGCCGGTGTATTGCCGCAATGGGATCTGACGGTAACGATGGAACTGGCTCATGAAGTCGAGCATGTTTTGCGCGGGTCTGACTGGAAGGATTTTCTGGCGGAAATGTATGGCAATCTGCCGGACAAATGGGACGACAGTCTGACCGGAACGGCTCGCCTGCGCTGTATCGTCAATGGACTGACGAGACTTCGCTTTTGCACAGCCGATGGCCAAATGGAATTCGCCAGCAAGATGGGAACGAACGAGGCGCCACAGGGATACATGCCCTGGTTCGACGTTCCCGGCAGAAAAACCCGGGAGGATACCGTGGTATTCGGCCACTGGTCCACACTGGGCCTCCTGTTGCGCGATAATCTGGTTTCACTGGATACCGGTTGCGTCTGGGGGGGAAAACTTACGGCTGTGCGTCTTGACGATCGGGCGCTGTTTCAGGTGGATTGTCCCGGTTTCCTGGAACCGGGGGATTTGCCGGCAAAACCGACGAGATAACATCCTGTGCCTGACGGGCAAGGGCTTTGCGGTGCATGCCGGTGGTATCGATGACCGGCAGAATGGTCAGTTCGGCCATGATGTAATCCGAATTGAAAACGTTTTTCATGCTTCGGGCAAGACTGATATCGCCACTGGAGTCGACGGCCGGTTCGTATTCCCCGTTTCTGTTAACGTATTTCAGGGCGAAGGGCTGAACCGGCAGTCCGGCATTGATGGCGCCTTCGAACAGATTGGGATGGAACGGCAACATGTTTCCCTGTCTGCCGGTCGTGCCTTCCGGAAAGAAGATGCAGCGTTCCCGGGCCTGCAGGTTTCTGACCAGTGTTTCCAGTGTGCTTTTGAGGTTCCGTGCACTGCTGCGTTCGAGAAACAGCGTTCCGGTTTTCCGGGACAGCCAGCCGACCATGGGCCAGTGTGCCATGTCCGCCTTGGCGATGAAATGGCCGGATACGACCGAGTAGATCAGGAAAATGTCCAGCCATGAAACGTGATTGGCGACGATCAGCGATCTGGGCGACAACAGTTCCGGATTGACGATTTTCACGGTCACGCCGCAGATATCCAGCAGTTTTCTGGACCATTTCTGGACGTACAGGTTTTTTTTCGAATCGTCGATGAACGGATAAACCACGGTACCATAGACGAAAGCGCCCAGTGTATGCATCAACAGGCGGAAAAAGCAGAAAAACGATTTCATGATGGCATTCTTTTACCGTTCAAAAGCGATGCGTCCTTCAACCAGAGTGAAACGGACACAGCCGGGGATGTTTTTTCCGAGGAACGGCGTGTGCTTGCCCTGGCTTGCCAGTTTCGATGCCGTGACTGTCCAGCTGGCAGCCGGGTCGAAAATACAGATGTCCGCATTGGCGCCGATGTCCAGACGGCCGCAGGAAAGCCCGAGAATTCTGGCCGGATCGGAAGTGATTTTGGCGATGGCCTTTCCGAGCATATCGTCGCCGCTTCCGCGTTCCCGCATCCATTTCAGTGTCAGCGAGAGAAACAGTTCGAGACCGGTGGCGCCCGGTGTGGCCTCACCGAACGGCAACAGTTTCTCGTCGTCGTCAACGGGAGTGTGGTCCGAACAGATGGCGTCGATGGTACCGTCAAGCAGCCCCTGTGTGATGGCGTCACGGTCAGCGTGCGAACGAAGGGGCGGGGTCAGGCGGGCATTTGTATCAAAATAATCGATGTCGTCTTCCGTCAGATGGAGATGATGGATTCCGACATCGCAGGTGACCGGCAGTCTTTCCTGTTTCGCCTGACGGACAAGTTCGATGCCCTTGGCTGTTGACAGGCGGCACAGGTGTACCCGTGCACCGGTGACCCGCATCAGTTCGAAAATCGTATGCAGGCTGACGGTTTCGGCAATGGCGGGAATGCCGATCAGGCCGAGTGCGGCGGCAACCTGGCCCGAATGGGCCATGCCGTTTCGGGCGAGGAACGGGTCTTCCGGCCGCAGCCACGAACAGTAATTGAACGAGTTGGCGTATTGCAGGGCTCGCAGCAACACTTCGGTATCCGGAATCGGTTCATTGGCGTGGGAAAAACCGATGCAGCCGGCGTCGGTCAGCTCCGCCATTTCCGTCAGTTTCTGGCCTTTCAGGCCAACGGTCAGGGCGCCGAGCGGGTAGACATGGGCCTGGTTTCTGGCCGCAGCGCGGTATTTCAGCATTTCGACCAGTCCCGGTTCATCCAGTACGGGATCGGTATCCGGCGGACAGACAAGACTGGTTACGCCGCCTGCGACCGCCGCCTGCATTTCGGATTCCAGTGTCGCCTTGTGTTCGTAACCCGGTTCACGCAGCCGGGCGGCCAGATCGACGAATCCGGGGGAGACGACGAGGCCGCCGGCATCAATAGTCCTGTCCGGGGAAAATCCGGAAACAGGAACGTCCGCTTCCGTAATGGCAACGATTTTTCCATCGGCTACAGCAATGTTTCTGATTCCGTCGATATGGTTGGCAGGATCGATCAGTCGTCCGTTTTCGATAAGAAGTTTCATTCCAGTATGTCCTCAAAAACTGTCCGGTTTCGCCTAGTTGCCGGCCAGAATGCTCATGACGGCCATTCTGACGGCAATGCCATAGGTGACCTGCGAGAGAATGACGGCCTGATTGCCGTCGGCTACGGCAGAATCGATTTCAACACCGCGATTCATCGGTCCGGGATGCATGACAATGGCATCCGGCTTGGCCAGGGCAAGCCGTTCGGGCGTCAGTCCGTAGCTCTTGAAAAATTCCTGTGCGGATGGCAGCAATGCCCCGTTGATGCGTTCATTCTGGACACGCAGCATGATGATAACATCGACACCCTTCAAGCCTTCGTTCATGTCGTTGAACATGCGGATCCCCATGTCTTTCATGGCGGGAGCCAGAAGCGTGGTCGGGCCGATGACCCGGATTTCGGGAACGCCGAGCGTTTTCATGGCATGGATATCGGAACGGGCGACGCGGCTGTGAAGGACATCTCCGACAATGGCGACTTTCAGTTGGGTGAAATCCTTTTTGTAGTGACGGATCGTGTACATGTCCAGAAGTCCCTGGGTCGGATGGGCATGCCGGCCGTCACCGGCATTGACGACGTGGATGTGATCCAGCCCGTGCTCGTTCAGGTGCCGGGCGATCAGAAAGGGTGCGCCGGACTGGGCATGGCGGACAACGAACATGTCGGCATGCATCGCGGTCAGATTGTCGACGGTGTCGAGCAGCGATTCTCCCTTGCTGGTGGATGAGGAGGCGATGTTCAGGTTGATGACGTCGGCGGAAAGCCGTTTGGCCGCGATTTCGAAGGTCGTCCGTGTCCGGGTCGAATTCTCGAAGAAAAGATTGAATACGCTTTTGCCGCGCATTAGGGGAACTTTCTTGACTTCCCGGTCGGAGACGCTGACGAACGAGGAAGCGGTGTCCAGAATGTAGGTCAGGATTTCTTTCGGCAAGCCATGCAAAGCCAGCAAGTGCCGGAGCTCGCCGTTGCTGTTTAGTTGAGGATTAGGCATTTTCCACCGTCAGAGAAAAAGTGTTGTTGTCAGTCCGGTTCAGGACCAGTTTTTCGTTTTTGTCCAGCGAGACGCCGGCCGCGACGAAATCGGCGGCAATGGGCAGTTCCCGTCCGCCCCTGTCGATCAGGGCGGCCAGAAGAATGCAGGCCGGCCGGCCGTAGTCGAACAGTTCGTTGATGGCGGCACGGGTCGTTCGGCCGGTGTAGAGCACGTCGTCGATCAGTAAAATGGTGGATCCTTCCACGTCGAACGGGATCTGTGTCGGTTTCACTTCGGCCGGCAGTCCTTTTTCGGCATAGTCATCCCGGTAAAAGGAGACGTCGATAAAACCGGGAGGATTTTCCAGTCCGAGATCGGAAACAATCCGTTCGGCGATCCAGGCTCCGCCGGAACGGATTCCGACGATGGCGACTTTCGGCTTGTCCGCCAGTGCTTCGCGGATCTGTGTCAAAAGTCGGGCGTAAAGCGTTTCCGCATTCAGTTCAGTTATGGATGGATTCATCGAAATACTGTTGCAAGATAAGGGCGGCGGCGTGGGCATCGTCCGCTTCGCCACGTTTAAAATTCAGAACGGATGAAGTATACCGCTCATCGACCAGAATGGTTTCCCGTGAAAAACGGCCGTGCAGCTGATTGGCGAAGCGACGGCAGCGTTTCGTCATTTCATGTTCCGTCCCGTCGGGATGGGTCGGGAGTCCCACCACCAGTCTTGCCGGTTGCCATTTTCTGATCAGTTCCCCGATTTCGGCAAACCGTGCCGCATTCGCCTCGGCGCGGATGATCGTCAGCGGTCGCGCGCTTTTCGAGAGATCGTTTCCGATGGCGCAGCCGATCCGTTTCAGCCCGAAATCGAAACCGAGGATGACAGAAGGGGTGACGTTCATCGTGTGCCTGCCGTGAAAACGTGAAATGCGAACAGTCCGCAACTAGGCATGTCCCACCTCGCAGGTCAGGCGCGATGGATCGAAACCGAGAAGACGGATAGCTGCAGTATATCGCTCATGGATAGGCAAATCAAAGATTATGGAAGGATCCGCGGCAACGGTCAGCCAGCCGTTGCGGCTGATTTCGTCTTCGAGTTGTCCGGCACTCCAGCCGGCATAGCCGATGCTGACAAGGAGTCTTTGCGGTCCTGTTCCGGAGGCGATGGCTTCCAGAATGTCGCGGGATGTCGTGAAGGCGACCTGATCCGAGATTTTCAGCATGGAAGTGAATTCCGTATCGGGAGAATGCAGAACGAAACCCCGGTCTTCCTGTACCGGTCCTCCGAACATGACGGGTTCCTGAACGGGCGAGGGAATCTCCAGTTTCATATTCAGTCTCTCCAGCAGATGGCCGACCGTAATGTCCATCGGTTTGTTGATGACGACGCCGAGCGCTCCGCGTTCGTTATGTTCGCAGAGATAAACCACGCTGCCGCCGAAGATCGGATCATGCATCGATGGCATCGCTATCAGGAAATGATTCGAAAGATTCATGACTGTGGGTCATCCGGTTACAGGTACGAATTGAAACAGGTTCCGGTGCAACGGCACCTGTCGATATTGTATCAGTGTTCGTCCGTTTCACTCACGAATTCATGTTTTCGGGGAGAGACTTTCCGGCAAAAACCGGATTGCGACCGGAAATGCGTCAAACGGTTGAACCGGAGACGTCATTTAATGGCATTCCCGGGATAAAGCAGGGTAAAATACATGGAATTTGCAGCAAAAGCGACGTGTGCTTTTCCGCTGTCCCGATCGATTTTATTTTGCCAGTCAAAATGAGTATCAAATCTGATAAATGGATCCGGCGTATGGCCGAGGAACAGAAAATGATCGAACCGTTCGAACCCGGTCAGGTCCGTTCCGTCAATGACAAGAAGATCGTCTCCTATGGCGTGTCCTCGTACGGTTACGATATCCGCTGTGCCGACGAATTCAAGATTTTCACCAACATCAACAGCACGATCGTCGATCCCAAGAATTTCGACGAGAATTCGTTCGTCGATGTAAAAAGCGATGTCTGCATCATTCCGCCCAATTCGTTCGCGCTGGCCAGAACGGTTGAATATTTCCGTATCCCGCGTAATGTGCTGACGGTCTGTCTCGGAAAATCGACATATGCTCGGTGCGGCATTATCGTCAATGTGACGCCTTTCGAGCCGGAATGGGAGGGTTATGTCACCTTGGAGTTTTCCAATACGACGCCGCTGCCGGCCAAGATTTATGCCTGGGAAGGGTGCGCCCAGGTCCTGTTTTTCGAAAGTGATGAAGTGTGCGAAACGTCTTACCGGGACCGTAACGGCAAATATCAGGGGCAGGTTGGTGTGACATTGCCGAAAGCATGATTCGCGAGGGATGTGTTTTGACGGATTGAACGGGTAGTGTGCTAACGTTGTATCGGGTCGGAAGCTATGCTGATCTTTTATCTGCGCAATTTGACGGGAGTGGAGCGGAGTGTCAAGGCGGATATCCACCTTGGGCTTTCGCTGGCTTTTATTGCCGGAGCCATGAATGCCGGCGGATTCCTTGCTGTCCAGCAATATACGTCTCACATGACGGGGATCGTCTCCAGTATGGCCGACGGGCTGGCGATCGGCAATTTCAATCTGGTTCTGGCCAGTGTCGGTGCGATGGTCTGTTTCATGGTCGGTGCCGGCCTGACGGAAGTGATGGTCAATTGGGCGCGTGGAAAACGGCTTCAGAGTGAATATGCCCTGCCGCTGATTTTCGAGGCGGTGCTGCTTTTGTGTTTCGGCTTTATGGGAGGCAAGCTGCACCGGCATATGGGACTTTTCGTCTCGATGACGGTCATGCTGCTCTGCTTTCTGATGGGATTGCAGAATGCCATCATTACCCGTATCTCCCGGGCCGTTATCCGCACGACGCACATGACCGGTATCGTGACCGATATCGGTATCGAACTGGGCAAACTGTTTTACTGGAACCGGAAAGTGGACAAGGAAGACGAGGCCTATGTCAAAGCCAACAGGGGCAAGCTCTATCTGCTGTCAGGGCTTCTGGTCATGTTTTTTCTGGGCGGGACCATCGGCGCATTCGGTTTCAAGTGGATAGGTTATCTGGCGACTTTTCCGCTTGCGGGCGCGCTGATCATTCTGGCGATCATTCCCGTGTTCGACGACATCAGGCGTTTTTTCCGGTAAGCCGGATCGGCAAATAATCCGCAAATAACGCTTGATTGTTGTTCTGTTAAGCGCTAGTTTATCCGCATCTCGAATTCTGGAAAAATAAATGCCGAATCCTTTCATATGGCCTGTCAGAGTGTATTTTGAGGACACCGATGCCGGCGGTGTCGTTTTCTACGGGAATTATCTGAAATTTTACGAGCGTGCCCGGACGGAATGGCTTCGTTCGCTCGGAATCGGGCAGCAGTTTCTGAAGGATGAGTATGGCATTCTGTTCGTGGTGAAGAATGTATCGGTGGAATACAAACGTTCGGCCGTACTGGACGATCATTTGCAGGTCACTGCCGAAATTTCCGGAATGCGAGGGGCATCTCTCGAATTCGACCAGGCTGTCTGGAGAGGCGATACATTGCTTTCGACTGCAAGAACGAAAATAGTCTGTGTCGACAAAAACAGAATGAGGCCGGTACCGATACCTGAAATGGTCGCTGAAAAAATGCTGGCCGGGCGGGAGCATGACTGAAAAAAACCGGACCAGAAGGAGGGCCGTTCTGATGGAAACGGCCTGGGTTTCAACCTATAGCTAACACCGAAAAATGACAGTTTCCCAGGATTTATCGTTCATTTCACTGATTTCCAATGCATCGTTGCTCGTGCAGCTGATCATGCTGCTGCTTCTTGTTGTGTCGCTGATGAGCTGGACATTCATTTTCCAGAAAATGTTCGCCATCAAAAACGCCAGGGCGGAAACAGGCAGTTTCGAGCAGGCTTTCTGGTCAGGCGGCAACCTGCAAAGTCTGTATCAGCGGGCCGGCAGCAGCAACCGGACCGGGGCGCTGGAAAGGATTTTCTATGCCGGAATGGGAGAGTACATCAAGGGGAAAAGTGCCATGACCGGCCATTCCGCCCAGGATACGGTCGCTGTGCTCGATGGCGCCCGACGGGCGATGAGGGCGGCGTACCAGCGGGAAATGGACAATCTGGAATCCCATCTGGCGTTTCTGGCGTCAGTCGGTTCCGTTTCTCCCTATGTCGGTCTTTTCGGGACGGTCTGGGGCATCATGAACGCGTTTCGCGGGCTGGCGAATGTGCATCAGGCGACACTGGCTACGGTCGCTCCGGGGATTGCCGAAGCGCTGATCGCCACGGCAATCGGCCTGTTCGCCGCGATTCCGGCAGTGGTTGCCTATAACCGTTATTCTCACGATATCGACCGGTTGTCCATCCGTTTCGAAACGTTCATTGAGGAATTTTCCAATATTCTCCAGAGACAGTCGTAACAGGTGAAATATGTCCGAACAGATTTCAGGTTCATTGAGAAGCGGACGGAGAAACAAGTTCAAGTCCGAAATCAACGTGGTGCCCTATATCGACGTCATGCTGGTTTTGCTCGTCATTTTCATGGTCGTGGCGCCAGTGACCAATCCGGGGGTTGTCGATCTGCCCACGGCGGAACGGACGGCCTTGCCGCCTTCCGATTATATCCAGATATCCCTGCGCCCCGATGTTTCGGCGGAAATCGGCATTCACCGGCCCGGGAAAGGCCGGGATGTTTTCGAATCCGTACCCGACAAGGATGCCCTGATGCAGAATCTGCAAATCCTGCATGCGGAAAACCCGGATTTGCCGGTTCTGATCGCGGCGGACAAGAATATTATTTATAACGAGGTCATCCAGGTGATATCCGACGCGAAAAAGATGGGTATCAAACGGGTGGGGCTGGCGACTCGATAAATGGATTGGCATTTCGCGATGGAAAACGGTCTGCTCTCCATTCCCCGGGAAAAGAAGCTGAAACCGGCATTTGTGCTGGCTCTGCTGGTTCACGTCGTACTGGTGACCTTTTTATGGATCGGAGTCAGCTGGCAGGCCGATACCGGCGATATGGTCGAGGCGGAAGTCTGGGACATCAAGGTCAGGGAGGCGGCGCCGCTTGCTGCCGGCGAACGGTCTGAACTGGCGGCACCTGAGCGGGCCGAACAACCTGTTTCGGCCAGCGAGCCGGCATCGCCCCCCCTCCTGCATCTCCGGCCAGAGCGGAAAACCGTGAACCGGTCAGGGATTCACGACCCGATATCGCTCTGGAACAGGAAAAGAGACAAGCCGAAAAGAAAGCGGAACAGGAGAAGAAAGCCGAAGCGAAACGACGTGCCGAGGAACTGAAACAGCAGCAGGAGGAACAGGCTCGCCGCAAGAAAGAAGCGGATGAGGCGAAGAAAAAACAGAAGGCGGATGAACAGGCCGCCCGCCGCGCGAAGCTTTTGCTGGATCAGGAAGCGCGGCGGATCGCCGGCGGCGGAAGCGGTGGCGGAAAAGGCAAGGGCTCCGGTGGGGGCGGTACGGCTACAAGTGGCCCGACCGGTAGCGGAGGCAGTGGCACTTCTCCTTATTCCACCGGACCGGGCAAGGCCGATGGCGGTTATATCCAGAAAGTGGCGGCGAAAATCAAGTCCAATACATCGTTTAACGTGCCGCCATCGCTGACGGGGAACCCGCCGGTTGTGTATGATGTCGAATTGCTGCCGGATGGAACTTTGCGTAATATACGTAAACGCAAATCGTCGGGTATTGCCGGATTCGATGAAGCGGTAAAAAGAGCTATCGAGAAATCCGCGCCTTATCCCAAGGACCGGTCGGGACGAGTACCGTCCGGATTTACATTGACGCATAAACCGAAGAGTTGAATGTGAATACAAAATCGTTATACCGTTCCTTATTGACCCTTGGTCTGTCGCTTTTGGTGACGGCTCATGTTTTTGCGCAGGATCATCTGGATATCCAGATATCCGGTGTCGGCGCCAGCCAGATTCCGGTGACGATCGCCGGTTTTGCCAATGAGGCGGCCGTCCCCCGGAAAGTGACCGACATCATCAAGGCCGATCTGGCCAGAACGGGACTGTTCAGGCTGGTCGGAACGGATGCGGTCCTGCCTGAATCCGCATCGATCGATTACACGAAATGGAAAGCGAACGGGGCCGATGCACTGGTCGTCGGTTCGGTCGAAAAGACCGCGGATGGGAAAGTCGATGTGCGTTACCGTCTTTTCGATCTCGGCAGGGCGTCGCAATTGTCCGCCCTGTCCATGGTGGCACCGGCCCAGATGACCCGTGTGACGGCTCACAAGATAGCCGATGACATTTATGAAAAACTGACGGGAATCAAGGGAATGTTTTCGACGCGGATCGCCTATGTCGTCAGGGCGGGGAACGAATACCGTCTCGAAATCGCCGATTCCGACGGTGAAGGCAGGCAGGTCGCCTTAAGGTCGAAAGAACCGATCATTTCTCCCTCCTGGTCGCCGGACGGCACCCGGGTCGCCTATGTGTCTTTCGAGGCCAAAAAACCGGTCGTCTATGTCCAGAATCTGGTGACCCGCCAGCGGACTGTCGTGGCCAATTACAAAGGGAACAATTCGGCGCCATCCTGGTCGCCGGATGGCTCGAGACTGGCAGTGGCTCTGTCCAGAAATGGTTATACCCAGATTTATACCGTCAATGCCACCGGAGGCGGTCTGCAACAGCTGACCAATACCCGCAGTATCAATACGGAACCGCAGTTTTCGGCTGATGGCCGGTGGATCTATTTCACCAGCGACCGCAGTGGCGGCCCGCAAATATACAGAACCAGCGTCAACGGTGGCGATGCACAGCGCGTGACCTTTGCTGGCAACTACAATATCAGCCCCCGCGTTTCGCCGGATGGCAAGTCGTTGGCCTATATTTCACGGCGCAACGGCGGTTTCCAGCTGTATCTGATGGATCTGGAAAACGGACAGGAACAGCGGTTATCGGATACATCCCGGGATGAATCGCCGAGTTTTTCCCCGAACGGTCAGTTTGTTATGTATGCGACCGGTGCCGGTCGCCGTGGTGTGATTTCAGTGGTTTCGGTTGACGGACGCGTCAAACAGCGTCTGACAATGAAAGCTGCCGATGTTCGTGAACCCTCATGGGGTCCATTCATGAAGTAATGTTTATAAAGGAATCAACATGTTCGAATTGAAGAAACTGGTTGTTGTTGTGGCAGGTGCACTGGTATTGACTGCGTGCGGTTCATCGGTCAAGCTGGATGAAGCGGCGCCGATCGAAGACAGGACGGGATCATCCTCTTCTGCTGACTCGCGTCAGGTCGGAATGGTCGACGCGGTATCCACTGATCCGTTGAATGATCCGAAAGGCGAGCTGGCACAGCGCAGCGTCTATTTCGATTTCGACAGTTATGTCGTCAAGAACGAATACCAGTCTGTTGTCGATGCACATTCACGTTATCTGAATTCCCACAGGAACCGCAAGGTCATCATCCAGGGCAATACCGATGATCGTGGCGGCAGTGAATACAATCTGGCACTGGGCCAGAAGCGTGCCGAAGCCGTTCGCAAGGCCATGTCACTGATGGGGGTTTCCGATGACCAGATGGAAGCGGTGTCGTTCGGCAAGGAAAAACCGAGAGCGACCGGCAACAATGAAGCTGCTTGGGCTGAAAACCGTCGTGCCGATATCGTTTACCAGTAATCATGAAAAGACAGTCCCGCTTGCTGATCGCGTTGCTCGTCGCGTGTACCTGGTTTCCTGTTCATGAGGCCGGTGCCGCCTTGTTCGAGGATGACGAGGCGCGCCGGCACATTCTCGACATGCGTGCCAAAATGAAGGAAGTCGAAGAGGAAAAGGCCGACAAGGCCAGTCTTCTTGAAGTGGCTAACCAGAATGAGGCCTTGCGTGAGGAAATCGCCCGGTTGCGCGGCCAGATCGAGGTATTGACCAATCAGGTCGACACACTGGAAAGCCGCCAGAAAGATTTTTATCTGGATCTCGATACCCGTCTGAAAAAACTGGAACCCCAGCAAATGGTGGTCAATGGAAAAGAGGTCACGGTTGAAGCCGATGAAGGGCAGTCTTTCAGCCGTGCGGAAGAACTTTTTACATCCGGCAGTTACAAGGATGCCATTGCCGCCTATGCGGATTTTCTGAAACGTTTTCCCAAGTCTCATCTGATCGCCAAGGCCCAGTATCAGATGGGGAACGCCTATTATCTGCAAAAGGATTATAAAAATGCGCTGAAAAAACCAGTCGGCCGTGGTCCGGCGTTATCCGAAAAATCCGGTGACGCCCGATGCCATGCTGAATATGGCGAGTTGCCAGATCGGCCTGAGCGATCTCGCTTCGGCGAGAAAAACGCTTTCGGAACTGATCAGGAAGTATCCCGGGACGGAAGCGGCCAAGAAGGCAAAAGAAAGACTGGCCCAGCTGGGGTAGCCGGACAAGCTGTTCAAAGGGGATCTTCGCGATCCCCTTTTTTTCAAGAGATATCAAAGAGAGGCATGCTGTCCGGCATTCTGCTGTTTCGACAGGGAAGCGGCAGTGGCGGCTGCCACTTTCTTTTCCTTGCGTGCCTTGGCCGTCGGCAAGCGTCTCAGGTTGCGCAGGGCATTCAGATCCTTGATTTCGATGGTTTTCTGATCGACGCTGATCCAGCCGATTTCATGAAGGGCCGACAAGGTACGGCTGACCGTTTCGAGTGTCAGCCCGATGTAGCTTCCGATTTCGTGTCGGGTCATGCGGAGATTGAAAATCCGGTGGGAATATCCCATTTGTGCGAAACGGTCGGACAACGAAACCAGAAAACGGGCGACGCGTCCCTCGGCAGAAAGTGTCCCCAGCATGCAGATCATCGCCTGTTCCCGCACCAGTTCCCTGCTCATGACTCCGTACATGGCGTGTTCGAGTTCCGGATAATTTTTGCCCAGTGCAGTCAGTTTTTTGAACGGGACCAGTATCAGATCACAGTCGGAGAGGGCGACGGCTTCGGATGTGTGGAATTTGCTGTGAATGCCATCCACTCCCAGCAAATCGGATTTCATGGGAAATGAAAGTACCTGCTCGTTGCCGAGTTCGTCGATCATGACGGTTTTGAGGAAGCCGGAATTGACGATGTAAAGCATTTCGAATGGTTGCCCGATAGTATGGATCCGTTGGCCGGTCTTGAACTGGACATGCTGGAAAAGGACTTCTTCATTGGAGACCGGAGTGTTGTTCGGTGCAGGAATCCGCAGAAGGGAACAAACGTCTCTCAGGTTCGACCAGAGTTTTCCGTTCTTTTGCCGGCCGGCTTCCATGGAGGAAGAATAAGCCGTGTCCTGAAAGGGTTTGTTCGAATTGGGTGAAAACATCATCGGAACCTCCAGTTAAAGTGATTGTTATGAATTATTCATTAATTTTTGTCTACAGACTGATCAATACCGCAATCAGCGATCCTGTTGTTTGAATTATGTCAATTTGCCCGGTTTGTGAATATCAGCCAAGGATTAATGTTGTTGTCAGATTAATAACTCTTGTTGTAGGAATTTTCTTACATTCTCATTCCTGGCAACAGGGCAGATGTTGATTTTTGATAAACGGAGGGGTTTTCTTTTTCAGTGAACAACGCGAAAAAATTCCGTTTTCCCTGAAAATTTCTTTCCGGAAATTTTTCCCGGTCTCTTTTTGAACCGGAAATGGTCGTTTTTTCCGTCTGCTGCCTTGTTCCGATGTACGACGTTTGTTCTATCCATGGCTCCCGATTCGATTCTCCCCGGGCCAGGAACTTTTGAAAGAAGGCTGTCTCAAAGTCCACGTAGTCATTCAATCGATTGATGAAGTTTTCAAATCATTGATTTTATTGAAACCAGAGTCGGGAATTCGTCGAGTTTCAGACTGAAAAGTGAATTTCACATGGAGGATCATTATGGCTTCACAATCCAAAAACAATTCCGGGAGCAAGTCCGGTATGAGCGCAAGCTCCAAGTCCTCGAGCTCCCGCAGCACGCCTTCCAAACGCGGTTTTGCCGCCATGAGCCCTGAGAAACAACGCGAAATCGCCAGTATGGGAGGAAAAGCGGCCCATGCCAAGGGAACCGCTCATCAGTTCACCTCCGAGGAAGCGCGTGAAGCAGGTCGCAAGGGAGGTACTGCCGTCAGCCGGGATCGTGCCCATATGGCCGCTATCGGCCGCAAGGGAGGATCGAGCTCCCGTTCGGCTTCATCGCGGTCTATGGGAGACAGCGCCAGAAACTGAACGGTGACGGGTGTTTGAGGATTTGTCCGGACGGATGTTCAAACATCCCCTGCCATACATGAAGGAAAGACGGGGAGTCAGGAAGATCTGTTGCTCCCCGTTTTTTTCCGAAACGGTTTGGTGCCGGTTTTCTGGCCTGAATCAAATCATGAAAAGGAGAATAGGATGACGGCAGTCAAAATTGAAGAACACACCATCAACGACCGGATGCAGGTCGATGAGACGAAACGTTTGATGCTCCCGACGATACGATGGGGAGCCATTTTTGCCGGGGTGGTCGTCGGTATATCCGTTCAGACCCTTTTGGGCATTCTCGGTATTGCCGGAGGTCTTTCTGTCATGAACAATACGTCGGGAGAAAGTTCCGGTTTCGGCCCGATGTTGTGGACGATTGTTTCTTTGCTTATTTCCGCTTTTGCCGGTGGATTTTTCGCTGCACGCATGTCCGGTTCGAGACGGAAAAGCGATGGTTCCATGTATGGCGCCGTTACCTGGGCCGTTTCCATGCTGCTGTTTGCCGTGATGCTGTCGACGACGGCCGGGGCGATACTCAACGGGTTGTATTCCGCCGCCGATACGACAGTCGTTTATTCCGGTACAACCGCCAATATGCCACCGGCAGTCGCCACGCAACTGCGTCAGGAACTCGGCGGTGAATTGAGTGCGGCCAATCTGCAGCAGTTGCAGCAATACTTGCAAGCCGGTCAGCGCGACGAGGCGATCGTTTATCTGACGTCTCTGGGAGTCGAGTCTCCGCGTGCCGTTTCCGTTGTCAATAATGCAATGGATCAGATCGGCAGTTCGACCATCATTGCGTCCGAACAGCTGATTTCGCCTCAACAGCTGGTCAGAGCGGTGACTGCAGCGGCCTGGATGGTATTTATCGGGGTGGCGCTCTCCCTGGTTGCCAGTGTATGCGGAGGGATCATGGGAGCGAAATATGCTTTCCGCAGTATCTGGGGCCAGAACGGATTCCCGCGCATGCCGAAAGAAAGCCGGTTGATAGACTGATTCACCGGATGTTGACCGTGCCAATGAAAGATCCGGCCGAACCGGTTTATAGGCGTTTCCTGAAGCAAGGTGGTTGATTGTGTCTGACATTGTGTTGTTTTAAAACAACACAATGTCATGAAAGTCTGCAAACCGGTTTTCCGGATCGGGTAAGACAGGTCAGAACGTGGTTCTGGCTGTTTCAGAATAAAGAACAGGCGAAACGACCGGTGTATGACCGGTTGCCGGATAAGGCGGATATTCTGCTGGAAGCGGGTATGTGTCGATACCGCTTTTCTGAAAAAGAATGACCGGATGGGGTTGGCAGGACTGGCAGAATGCCGTTCGGTGCCATTTGCCCTGGTTTCGGTTTCCGCCCCGATGGAAATTCTTGTCGGACAGGTCTGTTTGCGGCCGCAGCGGAATGACAATGTTTCCTTGGTGGAATTTGTCAACAGAGGCGATACCACCGGTTCGATGAACATGTACCGGGCTGAATGGTCCTGAAACGGCTGTCTGAACGGGAAAGGACAATAGCCTGACAGAGGAAGACTTATCGAAATGTGCCGGAATGCGTTTCCGGCATTTTTTATGGCCAAAACAGATATCGGACGGATCAGACCAGCTTGTCGAGCCGCAGGGTTTTGCCGAGAACACCGGATTCCAGACGTTGCCGTTCCAGTTCCTCTTTTTCCCAGATGAGAGGCAAGACATGCATCGGTTCGTCCAGTGGTTCATCGGACAGTTTGAACGTTCCCCAGTGCATGCCGATGAACTGTTTCGCGCCAAGAATCCTGAAAGCTTTCACCGCTTCTTCCGGATCGATGTGCTGTGCCCGCATGAACCAGCGCGGTGCATAGGCCCCGACGGGAAGCATGGCGGCATGGATGTCGGGAAAACGTTCGGCGATTCCGGAGAAACCGTCAAACCAGCCGGTATCGCCGGAGTGATAGATGCACAAGCCGTTTCGGGCGATGACATAACCGCCCCACCAGCTTGTATTGATATCGGTCAGTGAGCGCCTGCTCCAGTGTTCGGCGGGAACGAACGTGACATCCAGCCCTTCGATTTCTTCCTGTTGCCACCAGCCCATCTCAATGACGCGTGAAAATCCGTTGTGCCGGAACCAGTGGCCCAACCCTTTCGGAACGACATAGACCGGTTCCGGGCCAAGCCGTTTGAGAGTCGGAGCATCCATGTGGTCACGATGGTTGTGCGTGATGAAAACCGCATCGGGTTTCGGCAGGGCCGGCCAGTCCAGTCCGGGTGGAGAATTACGCCTGATAAAACCGAGCGATCGGGAAAGCACGGGATCGATCAGCAGGTTTTTCCCGCCCAGCTGGATGAGAAAGGATGCCTGTCCGATCCAGGTCAACGTATCGGCCGTCGCGCGCCAGAGTCCCTGCCCGTCATTATACATGTAAGGAATCACTATCCCGGTAGCCGGCGATTTCGGCCGTTTTTCATCATGCCAGCCCAACAGCCATTTCAGGGTCTGGCTCCCTGCCGGTTTGCGGAAGTTGCTTTTCAGATTGGAAAAATGCATGGCTCGAAACTCCTTGATCCGGTATTTTACCGTGTCGGCGGTATGTTTTTGCGATACTCCCATGCAAAGAGTGAGGAATTGCCAGCGGATGCGTGTGTGGTTTTTCAGCTGGTTTTTCCAAAAAACGGACATCTTGAACGACCATATTTTGAGATAGGACAAAGGCCTCGTTTACAATCTGCCCGTTCCGGTGCCAGTGCATCTTTCTGATGTGCGGTTAAACGGGAAACACGGAGCCGTCTGTAATGGCCAACGTGTGCTGCCCCCGCAACGGTAAGCAGGTGTTCCGAAAGGAATCCGTCATCCATCTTGTACCACTGTGCCTGAGATGCATGGGAAGGTCTGATGACGGTCTCGAGTGATCGAAAAGCCTGTAGCCCGGATACCGGCCGGAATGGAACAGGTTATGCCGCGGACGGGGAAATTCCGCGAAGACGGACCGGCGATTTCACTTCTTTCTGGCGTCTTTCGTTTTTTCTTTTCCGCAGTGTATTGATTGACTGGAGTCCGGCGGGGTCGCCGGCGTAAAGTATTTTAATGGAATAGAACTCATGCATTCCCACGTTTCAATCCGTCGCCGTCATGTGGCGATCAAACCCCTTTTGCTCGTTTCCCTGCTGACCGGCTGCTTTGCCGGTGCCGCTTTCGCACAGGAAACCGGCGATATCGAAGAAAAAACACTGGAACCCGTTGTGGTGACCGCCTCGCGTATCGAACAGCTGCAGAAAGACGCCATTCCCAGTACGACCGTCATCACTTCTGAGACCATCCAGAACAAGAAACTGGCTGACTTGCCGTCTTTGTTAAAGAGTGAGGCAGGGATTGATTTTGCACGGAGTGGTGGCGCGGGTACAGCTACTTCAGTGTTCATGAGAGGAACCAATTCGTCGCAATTGCTGGTCATGATCGACGGGGTTCCTATTCAGGATGGTAATGCGATAGGTACCGTGGATTTGCTTTCCCATATCCAGCCTGACCAGATTGATCATATCGAAGTCGTCCGCGGCAATGTTTCAGCCATTTATGGTTCTGGCGCGATGGGGGGGGTCATCCAGATTTTCACCAAGCAGGGAACCGGAAAACCGACAGCCAACGTTTTTGCTGAATATGGTTCTGATAATACTACCAAGATCGGTGCGGGTGTGTCGGGCAAGACGGAAGCGGGAACGAGTTTCGCATTGTCAGTAACACGGTTCAGAACGGATGGTTTCTCTACAATGGATTCTTCAAAGAATGCAGGGGTAAATCCAGATGATGATTATGACAGAAATGTCAGTGTCAATGCCGCGTTATCTCAGCGGTTAAACAGGGATCATGAAATTGGTGCACGTTTATATATGTATGATGCGAAATTTGATTATGACAATATAAACGGAGCAGCATCAGATAATTATGGTAAATCCAAACAATGGACGGGTGCGGTTTATAGTAAGAATCGTTTTACACAAGACTGGCTTTCAACTGTAACAGTTTCTTATAACAGTATCGAGCGCCATGATAATGAATGGGGAGGAGTGATTAATAATTGGGGAGGATTTATCGAGAACTACGATCATAATGCCAAATTTCGTAGTGAAACAAAATTATTGCAATGGAATAATACGATTGCATTATCATCTGACTGGACATTAACAGCAGGTATTGATGCGGGTTCGGAAGAAGCTCATGTTAATTCAAAAGCACCCTATGATTATTATAGCAATTATTCAATGGATGTTAATCGGGATAAATACAGTGTCTATGCCGGTTTGCTCGGCAAAGTAGGTACACATAACTTACAGGCAAATGTTCGTTATGATCATGTAGAAGATGCAGATTCGGATATAACGGGATACTTGGGATATGGATATGATCTGACGTCAACGTGGAAATTATTGGCTAGTGTATCTACTTCTTTCTTGGCACCGACTTTATATCAGCAATATTATCCAAATGGCGGGAATGCAGATTTGAAATCTGAGCGTTCAACCAATTATGAGGCTGGCATTCAATATGCCAAGGGTAAAGACCTGTTTAGATTGAGTGTATTTGAATGGCATACAAGAGACTTAATAGATTACGCTACAGGCGGTAATGGGTACGGGTATTACAATGTCAGTCGTGCAAAAAATACAGGTGTCGAGTTCAATGCAAATACAGAAATATTTGGAATTGATATTCGCTCAAATTTGACGTGGCAGAATCCAAAGAATCGCGAAACAGATGAACAGTTAGTAAAACGTCCAAAATTCTTTGGTTCTCTTAATGTTTCGAAAACGATGGGGCCATGGTATTTTGGGGGAGATGTTTTGTTTAATGGACATAGGGCTGACAAGGATTATGCATCAGAATACAGATTGGGTTCCTATACGCTTGTCAACCTGAATGCCCGTTACAATATCAACAAGAACATTTCGCTTTATGCCCGTATCGAAAACCTGTTCGACAAGGATTACGAAACGGCATACGGTTACAACCAGCCAGATCGCGGCGCGTATGTGGGGGTGAACGTGAAGATGTAAGATAGAATGTTTCCCCGATTCCATGGCCGGAAAAAGGGAAATATGTCCGACAAAAAATTCATCGCGAAACGGAGCCTGTTTTCCGGCATTTGCCGGGGAGCAGGCTTTTTTCTGTCCGGGATGGGAGTTTTGTCCATGTGTCTGGTCTCTGTGGCATGGGCGCGGGAAGACTCTGTTGCAGAAGAAGAGCTGGCGACGGTGGTCGTGACGGCCTCCCGTTTCCAGGAGCAGGAAGGGGAAGCGCTTTCTGCCACGACAGTGATTACGCAACAGACTATCCGTAACAAACAACTGGCCGATCTGGCGTCACTTTTGCGCAGTGAGGCAGGTATCGAGTTTGACCGGATGGGGGGACCGGGGATGGTGACGTCGGTTTTCATGCGGGGCAGCAATGCGAACCGGGTGCTGGTGCAGCTCGACGGTGTGCCGGTGACGGACGGGTCGGTGATGGGCTCCGCGGCCATATTGAGCCAGCTTCAGCCTGACCAGATCGACCGTATCGAGATAGTTCGTGGTGATATATCGGCCGTTTACGGGATGGGGGCCGCGGGCGGGGTGATCCGGATTTTCACAAAACGCGGAGAAGGCAGGCCATCGGCCAGTTTGTTTGCGGAATATGGCAGTCGTGATACATCCCGGTTGGGGGCCCGTGTATCCGGACAATCGGACGATACCCGTTTTGCGCTGACGGCGTCCCGTTCGGATACGCGTGGTTTCTCAACCATGTCTTCGTCGGAGAATCCGATGGTCAATCCGGACAGGGATGGCAATGAGAATGTGACTGTGACGGGAAATGTGTCGTGCCGTTTCGGGGCGGACGGGGAGCTGGGGATGCGTCTGTATCTGGGGGATGCACGGTATGATTACGATATCGGCGGTGGTCCGGATGAGGTCAATACCGGCAGAAACCGGCAATGGATCGGGGCGGTATATGGCAAAAAACGTTTTTCACCGGACTGGCTGTCCGCCCTGACGTTGTCACGTATGGACATCAGGCGGAAATATGAGACGAAATATGGTATCGTGCGTCCGTCCTCCGAATGGAACGGTATGGTTTTTCCGCTCAGGGATCCCAATGGAAAATCGGATTCACGGGCACGGACCAGTCTGTTGCGATGGCATAATGATGTGGTGCTGTCCAGTGACTGGACGGCGACAGCCGGTGTTGAAGCGGGGCACGAGGAGGCGGAGTCCGGGAAAGATGGCAGGAGCAGTGTATGGAATCGTGACCGGTACAGCCTGTATGGCGGAATATCGGGAAAAACCGGAGCGCATGACTGGCAGGTGAATGTGCGTTATGACCGTGCAGGTCAGGCGGATTCGGCAGTTTCGGGATATCTGGGTTATGGCCATGCACTGACACCGGTCTGGAAACTGGTGGGCAATATCTCGACGTCTTTTCTGGTTCCGACACTGTATCAGCAATACAATCCGGTGTATGGCAACCGCGATCTGAAAGCAGAAAAGACCCGTGCCGCCGAGGTGGGTGTCCAGTATGCATCGGCGGAAACAAGAGTGCGGTTGACGGCTTTTTCGTGGTTTACGCGTGATCTGATCGATTTTGATTCGGCATTGCATTATGTCAATGTCGGCAAGGCGAGAAACCGGGGATTGGAGATGGTATTGCATACGGTGCTGGCCGGGATGGATGTGAATACCAGCCTGACGGTTCAGCAACCTGAGGATGTATCGGCTGAAACGGTGTTGGCCCGCCGGGCCAGGCGGCTGGGGACGTTCAATGTTTCGAAAACGTCCGGTCGGTGGTATGCCGGAGGCAATGTGCAATATACGGGAGAACGGGTGGATGGCAGCCACAGGTTGCCGGCTTACTGGCTGGCCAGTCTGGATGTGCGTTGTCGCATTTCGCGGGAAGTATCCGTTTATGGACGCATTGAAAATCTTTTCGACAAGGATTACGAGACGGTTTACGGTTATAACCAGCCCGGCAGGGGGATTTATGTCGGGGTTGATTTGACGATGTAAAATAGCGGTTTCATTACCTATTCGGAAGGCTTGTTAGATGTCGGAACAGAACCTTTTCAGCCAGCCGTTTTTTTCGCCGGGGAAACGCCGGGCAGTCTGGCTGCTGGTTCTGGTTTTCCTCTCGGTCGCAAGTCTTTTTTTTCGTGTGTGACCGGTTCGGCCGGGCTGGGGATTCGGGAACTGGCCGACGCGGCGATGTCTCTGGCATCCGGTGAAAACGGCTCGCTGGCTGCCGTCGTGCTGGGGATGCGGCTGGAAAGAGCGTTTGCTGCCTTTTTGACGGGGGGCGCGCTGGCGCTGGCCGGTTGTCTGATGCAGGCGCTTTTGCGTAATCCGCTGGCCGATCCCTATGTGCTGGGGGTTTCCGGCGGCGCTTCGGCCGGTGCGCTGGTCATGCTGTTTCTTTCGGCTTCCCTGTGGGCGGTCAGTACCGTTGCGTTCTGCGGCGCGCTGGCCGTCGCGCTGATCCTGTACGGGTTGTCCAGACGGGATTTCGCTTCGTATGACGGTTCATCACGGCTGCTTCTGACGGGTGTCATTCTGGCATTCGGATGCAGTGCGGTGGTGACGCTGTTGCTGACGGTCGCGCCCGATCATGACTTGCGGGGAATGGTTTTCTGGCTGGTGGGCGATTTGTCGGGAGCGACGTTCAATGCCGGGTTCGTTCTGGTCGTCGCCGCGGTTTTCATTCCGGTCTGGCGCGTTTCTTCTGCAGTCAACTTGCTGGCGCTGCATGCGGATATGGCCCGGTCGCTGGGGGTCAATGTTCCCTGGCTCAAAAAGGGGCTGTTTGCCGGTGGGGCGCTTCTGACGGCGACAGCCGTTACCGGAGCCGGCAATATCGGTTTTGTCGGCCTGATCGTGCCGCATGCCTGCCGGATGATGTGGGGGCCGGATCACCGTTTTCTTTTTCCGGCTGCTTTGTTGACGGGCGGTTTTTTTCTGGTGCTGGCGGATACGCTGGCCAGAACGGTGTTCGCGCCCCATCAGTTGCCGGTCGGGGTGGTGACTTCCTTGATCGGGGTTCCCGTTTTTCTGTTTCAGCTGTATCGGGGCGGGAGATGACGACGCTGGTGGCGAACGATCTGGATTTGCGGGCGGGAAAGCGGGTGCTGGTTGAAAAACTGGACTGGACGGTCGGGGCGGGACAGTGCTGGTTCGTGTATGGCCGTAACGGTGCCGGAAAAACGACCTTGTTGCAGACTCTGGCCGGTTTGCGTTTGCCAGATGGTGGAAAAATCGTGCTTGACGGGCGGGAGCTGTCCGGCTGGTCGACGCTGCAACTGGCGAGGAGGCGGGCTTATTTGCCGCAGTCCCGGCAGGATGCTTTCGGTTTTACGGTGTTTGAAACGGTGCTGGCGGCCCGTTTTCCCTGGCGGTCGGAAGGGATGTGGGAATCGTCTGAAGACCGTGATGTGGCAGCCGGTGCGTTGAAACGGATGGATGTGCTCGAGCTGGCGGAGCGCGATATCCGGTCCCTGTCGGGCGGGGAGCGGCAACGGGTGGCGATTGCAGCGCTCTTGGCACAGGATACCCCGCTGATGTTGCTGGATGAACCGGCGAGTGCGCTGGATCTGGCCCATCAGGCCGGTTTGATGAGGACTGTAGCCGGATTGAGCCGTGAAGAAAACCGGGCGGTTGTCATGGTGGTGCATGATCTCAATCTGGCCTGGGGAGTCGCCTCGCATGTATTGTTGCTGTACGGAGACGGCACATGGGAGGCAGGTTCCTGTGAGGAAATGATGGTTTCGGAAAAGCTGTCGCACTGTCTGCATTATCCTGTCGAAAGGGTGAGTTGTGGCAACCGGCCTGTTTTCGTTTCTTTCTGACGGGAGAGGGTAGGGGAATGCGTAGCGTATGTTTCGGGGCGTTTTGCGGTCTGTTTTTCATGGTACGGGTTTTCGCGGCGATTGTGGTGACGGATGATGAGGGAAAAACGGTATCGCTGGCGCAACCGGCGCAACGTGTCGTTTCGTTGTCGCCTCATGCAACGGAAATGTTGTATGCCATTGGGGCAGCGGAAGAGCTGGTCGGGGTGACGCGTTACAGCGAATATCCCGGGCAGGCGAAATCGCTTCCGGTAGTCGGTGATTTCCGGCAGATTGATCTGGAGAAGGTTTTGGTGCTGAAGCCGGATCTGATCGTTGTCTGGAGTGGGGGCAATCCGCCGAAACAGGTCGGAAAACTGGAACGGGCCGGGATTGCTGTGTTCTACAGCAATCCCCGGCGTCTTGCAGACATCCCCGGCAACATGGTCCGTCTCGGTATGCTGACCGGGCATGAAGATCAGGCCAGAAGGGTGGCCGGGCAGTGGAACGGGCGACTGGACAGGCTGAAACGGCGTTACCGGAACCGCGCCGGGCTGCGCGTTTTCTACCAGGTTTCGGATGTGCCGCTGTTTACCCTGAACGGGAAACAGATTGTCAGTGAAGTCATTGACCTGTGTGGCGGAAAGAATGTTTTCGCGGATATCCCGGTACTGGCACCGCATGTGAGTACGGAAGCGGTGCTGGCAGCCAATCCGGAGGTGATTGTCAGTACGCGGGGGATGGGAACGGAAAACGGATTGTCTGGCTGGAGACGTTACAAAATGCTGGATGCCGTCCGTTACCGCAATCTTTTCCATATGAATCCGGACTGGCTGGACCGTCCCGGTCCCCGGATGATCGAGGGGGCTGAGATGATGTGTCGCCAGCTGGATGAAGCCCGAAAGAACAGACAGGCGGCCCGGCCATGATCGAAAGTGGGCTGGCGGGTAATATGACGGATATGAAAAAAGGCAGACCATTCTGCCTTTTTTCGTGAAGTAAAGCGACGTTTTTCGGAAAAAACGGTCAGATTTCCAGATTGTCGATCAGGCGGGTATCGCCCAGTTTGGCGGCCGCCAGTACGACCAGCGGTTCTTTTTCGGCCAGTTCGCCTGCTGTCGGCGGCTGGAGGTTGGATTGTTTGCGGATGGAAATATAGTCCGGTACCCAGCCGCGCTGGCGGAGTTCTTCCATGGCGTGTTTTTCCAGTTTGTAGATGTCGAGATAACCGCCGTGCATCTTGTCGGCGATGTTTTGCAGGGTCTTGTACAGGTTGGGCGCTTCCTTGCGTTGTTCTTTCGTCAGATAGGTATTGCGGGACGAAAGGGCCAGGCCGTCGTCCGCACGCCATGTTTCCGCCGCGATGATTTTCATGGGGAGAGCGAACTGCTGGGCCATGCTGCGTACGACCATCAGCTGCTGGTAATCTTTCTTGCCGAAAATGGCGACAGCCGGGTTGACGCAGGAAAAGAGCTTCAGCAATACCGTGGTGACGCCGTTGAAAAAGCCGGGACGGAATTTGCCTTCGAGAATGTCGGCCAGTTCTTGGGGCGGCTGGACGCGGAATTCCTGAGGGACGGGGTACATGTCTTTTTCGGTCGGGGCGAAAAGTACGTAAACGCCTTCTTTTTCCAGTTTTTCAACGTCGGCCTTGAACGTACGCGGATAGGTATCGAAGTCCTCGTTCGGCCCGAATTGCAGACGGTTGACGAAAATGGAAGCGACGACGGGATCGCCGTGTTTTTTTGCAAGCCGCATCAGCGACAGATGACCGTCATGGAGGTTTCCCATGGTGGGAACGAAGGCGGTTCGCAGTTGTCCGCGCAGCTGGTTGCGGAGTTCTTCTATGGTGGTAACTACTTTCATGATGTGCCGGCAGTCCGGAGAAAAGATAAGGGTTAATAAACAAATAACGATGAAAACCGTATTCTGTGCTCAATCATTGCATTGGGTCAACCTTATATAAATCGGGGCTCCCGCTTCGATCTGGGTGATTTCGACCAGTGTCTCTTTCGCCAGTTCCAGAAGGGCCAGAAAGTGGACGACAAGGACGGCGACCCCTTCCGATTCATCGAAAAGCTCGTGGAATTCGACAAACCGGGCGTTGCGTAGTTGACGCAGGATCGAGGACATGTGTTCCCTGACGGACAGTTCCTGTTTGCCGACGGTATGGCTGGCGGTCAGTTTGGCCCGGCGGATGATTTCGGCGAAAGCATGGCGCAACTCATCGGCGGAGATGCAGGGCCAGACTTTTTCGGTGCTTTTTGCGATGACTGCCTGCGGAAGGAAGAAGTCGTTTCCCAGTTTGGGCAATTCGTCGAGCGATTTCGCGGCCATTTTCATGCGTTCGTATTCGAGAAGGCGGCGGACCAGTTCGGCGCGCGGGTCTTCCGGTTCCTCGTTCGTTTCGGTTTTCACTTTCGGCAGCAAAAGACGGGATTTGATTTCCACCAGCATGGCGGCCATCAGGAGATATTCCGCGGCCAGTTCCAGCTTCTGCGCGCGGATACGGTCGACGTAATGCAGGTATTGCAGTGTCAGCTGGGCCATGGGAATGTCCAGAATATTGAAATTCTGGCGCCGGATAAGGTAAAGCAACAAATCGAGCGGACCTTCGAATGCTTCCAGAAAGACTTCCAGCGCTTCCGGCGGAATGTAGAGATCGTCGGGGATTTCCGTGACGGATTCACCGTACAGGCGTGCGACGATGTCGGCGCCGCCCGCTTTGCCGGATGGCACAGGGGCGTTCGCGTCGGCGGAAAACGTATGGTTCTCTCTGGAATCCGGCATGATGTCCCGCGTCGGTCAGTGGGAAGATTTCGGCGGTGTTTCCGGTGGCAGTACCTTTTTCAGGGTGAAAGGTATGCTTTCGGGAGGGAGTTTTCGAAGAAGCGGCGAGACCGGTCCGGGGGAAGTATCCCGGCGGGCGGGGTATTGTTTCTGCCGTTCTTTCAGAAGACGGTCCAGTTCGGAAACGTATGGATTGTTCAGTCTGAGTTGAATGATCATCGTATCGTCCTTGCCGTAAAACGTGTGGATCGGTTTTTTGCCGTCTGGCCGGGTGGGCCGTCATCTCCTGTTTTCGGAATGTCTCACGATTCCACTGTTTTTCTCATCATGATGGGAGGAAGATCCAGCGTATCCCGAGTGGAAAATTCGATTTCGGGGGCCAGTTCGAAGCCGTATGCCTCGTACAGGCTGGTCAGAGGTTCCAGATATCGGTGCAGGAAAAGACGGAGCTCGGCGATTTCGCACAGCTGGGCATGGTGTATGACCGCTTCGATCAGGTGCTGGGAAAGGTTCTGTCCGCAAAAAGCGGGAATGACTCCCAGACGCCTGATTTTCCAGACGTTTTCGTCTTCATCCAGCGGTGCCCAGCGAAGCGATCCGGCCGGAATATCGTCGACAAGCAGTATGAAAGCACCGCCGGCGTGGAGATCCTCATTGACGTTGACCCATGTATCGC
This sequence comes from Oxalobacter aliiformigenes, assembly GCF_027116575.1. GTDB lineage: Bacteria > Pseudomonadota > Gammaproteobacteria > Burkholderiales > Burkholderiaceae_D > Oxalobacter > Oxalobacter aliiformigenes. The sequence continues at coordinate 787,478 of NZ_CP098252.1, forward strand.
GATGTCCTCGCGAAGTGGGCGGACACTTTCCCGCCCAGGCTTTTCTCGTCAGGTTCGCGATTAGGGGGGCGTCTTCAAGAACTGCTTCCCGGACGATAATTCTCATTGCTTTTCCTTAACGCAGACGCATACCCGGTTTTGCGCCCGGCCACGGCTGGAGGATATAGATTCCGGTATCGGCCTTGTCCGACGCGGCCATGATCATTCCTTCCGAGACACCGAATTTCATTTTGCGGGGAGCCAGATTGGCGACGACAACGGTCAGTTTGCCGATCAGATCTTCCGGTTTGTAGGCCGAACGGATTCCGGCGAAGATGTTGCGCAACCGGCCTTCGCCGACATCAACCGACAGTCTCAGCAGTTTGTCGGCACCCTCGACCAGAGAACAGTCGACGATTTTCGCGATGCGCATATCGACTTTGGCGAAGTCGTCGATGGTGATCTGTTCGGCAAGCGGTTCCATGCCGTTGTCCGCTGCCGTTTCCTTTTCAGGCCGGGCGGCTTGCGGTGCGGGTGCATCGAACAGGGCATCCAGCATTTTCTGATCCACACGTTGCATCAGGTGTTCATACGTATTGATGGTATGGCCGTCGGCCAGCGGTTTCGATACGTCCGGCCACTGGAGGGGGGAAAGGTTCAGGAATGCCTCGACTTTTTCCGCGACGGCAGGCAATACCGGTTTCAGATAAATCGTCAGAATGCGGAAGGCTTCCAGCAGACGGGTACAGACCTGGTGCAGTTCTTCGTTTCGGGCGGGATCCTTGGCCAGAACCCACGGTTTGTTTTCATCGACGTAAGCGTTCACTTCATCGGCCAGGTGCATGATCTGGCGAAGCGCCTTGCCGAATTCCCGTTTTTCGTACAGGTCGGCGATTTCCCCGGATGCGTTACGGAGTGTTTCCAGTACCGGTGTTTCTTTCCCTGCCCAGTCCTGTGCGAGTTTTCCGCCGAAGCGTTTGGTGATGAAGCCGGACGCGCGGCTGGCGATGTTGACGTACTTGCCGATCAGGTCGGAATTGACCCGTGCGATGAAATCTTCCCCGGTGAAATCGATGTCTTCGACGCGGTTGGAGAGTTTGGCCGCCAGATAGTAGCGCAGCCATTCCGGATTCATGCCGATTTCCAGATAACGCAGTGGTGAAATGCCGGTTCCGCGCGACTTGGACATTTTTTCACCCCCTACCGTGATGAAACCGTGCACGAAGACGTTGTCAGGCACGCGCATGTCGGCAAAATGCAGCATGGCCGGCCAGAACAGGGTATGGAAGTAAATGATGTCCTTGCCGATGAAATGGTATTGTTCCGTTTCGGGATCGGCCATGAAGGCGTCGTAATCACCACCTGTCTTGTTGAAGTAGTTTTTCAGCGAGGCGAGGTAACCAACCGGTGCATCCAGCCAGACGTAAAAGTATTTGCCCGGTGCGTCCGGTATTTCGATGCCGAAGTACGGGGCGTCGCGACTGATATCCCAGTCTGAGAGTGCGTTTTCGCTGCCGTCCTTGCCTTCGAGCCATTCGCGTGCCTTGTTGGCGACTTCGGGTTGCAGGCGCGGGTGGTCTTCGATATCGCCCAGCGTCCATTCTTTCAGGAAGGCGGTGCATTGCGGGTCGGACAGTCTGAAGAAAAAGTGTTCGGACTGTTTCATGACCGGCGTGGCACCGGTCAGGATGGAATAGGGGTTTTTCAGTTCCGTCGGGGTATAGACGCTGCTGCATGCCTCGCAGTTGTCGCCGTACTGGTCTTTTGCGCCGCATTTCGGGCATTCGCCCTTGATGTACCGGTCCGGCAGGAACATTTCCTTGACGGGGTCGAAAAACTGTTCGATGGTTCGGGAAACGATCAGTCCTTTCGCCTTGAGACGGCGGTAGATTTCGCGGGAAAGCTCGTGGTTTTCGGGGCCGTCGGTCGAATGCCAGTTGTCGAAGCTGACCAGAAAACCGTTTAGCGGGGCGGCACGGCCGGCGGCGATTTCCGCCACGAATTCCTGGGGTGTTTTGCCGGCTTTTTCAGCCGCTATCATGATGGGGGCGCCGTGAACGTCGTCGGCACCGACGAAATGGACTTCGCGTGGTTTTCCTTCATCCTGCTGCATTCGCTGGAAACGGACCCAGATATCGGCCTGAATGTATTCCATGATATGTCCGATATGGAACGGGGCATTGGCGTATGGCAGTGCAGTAGTGACAAACAGCTTTCGTGACATGATGAATAGTGGAAATTGTCAATAAAATTCCATTTTACCAGTCCTGTGCGATGAAACGGGCATCTTTTGAGCATTTGCGTTAGACTTCATCTTCCAGAGAAAGGAGGGAATATGTCCATTACGACGGAAATGATCGGTAAAGCGCTTTCAACGGTCATTGACGACAATCTGAAAACCGACTACGTCAGCGCCAAATGGATCAAAAATATCGATATTGACGGCAATGATGTGTCATTGACTGTCGAGCTGGGATATCATGCAAAAAGTCTTCATGAATTTATCAGAAACCGGATCGCGACGGTGCTGAAAAGGGTGGATGGCATCGGCGATGTTCGGGTCGATCTCGAGACGAGGATTCTGACGCATGCTGTTCAGCGGGGTGTGAAGCCTTTGCCGGGGGTGAAAAATATCATCGCTGTTTCATCCGGCAAGGGAGGGGTCGGCAAATCGACGGTAACGGCCAATGTCGCGCTGGCACTGGCAGGCCAGGGGGCACGGGTGGGCATTCTGGATGCCGATATTTACGGGCCGTCGCAACCGACGCTGATGGGGATTTCCGAAAAACCGAAATCGTCCGACGGACAGCATTTCGACCCGGTAGAACGGTATGGCTTGCAGCTGATGTCCATCGGTTTCATGATGGATACGGTCCAGCCGCTGGCCTGGCGCGCACCGATGGTTACCCAGGCGTTGATGCAGCTGTTGCAGCAGACCAAATGGCAGGATCTCGATTATTTGCTGATCGACATGCCGCCGGGAACGGGGGATATCCAGATGACCCTGTCGCAGAAAGCGCCGCTGACCGGTGCGGTAGTGGTCACCACGCCGCAGGATGTAGCCGTACTGGATGCCCGGAAAGGATTGATGATGTTCCAGAAAATGAATGTGGATATTCTGGGCATTGTCGAGAATATGAGTTCCTATGTTTGTTCCCATTGCGGCCAGATCGAGCACATTTTCGGCAAGGATGGCGGCAGGCTGATGTGTGAGACATACGGGGTGGATTCACTGGGCAATGTTCCGCTGGATATCACGGTACGTGAACGGACCGATGAAGGCAAACCGGTTGTTGCTGCGGAACCGGATGGACTGGTCGGCCGGGTTTTCAGGGATATCGCCTGGCAGATTGCCGCAAGGGTCGCGTTGAAACCGAAGGATATGACAGGCATGTTTCCGCCTGTGACCGTCCAGTCCTGATTTCAGATATCGACCAGCCTGAAAACGTCACGTACGGAATGGATGCGGCCGGTTTCGGTCGCATCGTATCCGCCCAGCTGGTTGATTTCCCGGATGAATTCGGCGCTTCTCATGATGGAGAGCATTTCCTGCATGGTATGGCTCTCCTGTGTTTCCCGTGCAATGGCGAAGAAATACCTTTCCTCGACTAACGGGACGAAGTCCAGTCCGAAGCGGTGGGCGGCCGTTTCGACACCGAAACCGACGTCGGCCATGTTGCTGGCGATATACGCCGCGACGGCGGCATGAGTGAATTCGGTCATTTCGAAACCGTTGATATTGGCCGAATCGATTTTGTTTTTGGCAAGCAGTGTTTCCAGTGTCTGTCGCGTACCTGAACCGATCTGGCGGTTGACGAAACGGATGTCGTTTCGCGTCAGGTCACGGAACGAGAGGATCCGCTTGGGATTCCCCTTGGCGATCAAAAGGCCCTGTTTCAGATTGGCCAGGTGAATCAGGCAGTGTTCTTCACGGGAAAGGAACTGCAGGTAAAGCTGCAGCATGCTGTCTTCATACACATCGACCGGCAGATGGAACCCGGCGATTTCACAGTCTCCCTGAGCCAGGGCGGCGAGTGCTTCCATACTGTTCTGGTAGCGCAGCTTGATGGGAAGCTCCTGCCGGTTGATGTGTTCCATCAGGGTGGAAATGGCAAAACCGTGGCTGGCACACAACCGCATGGTCCGGTTGGTTCCCAGAACGCTTTTGGCCAGTTCGGTTTCCAGTTCCGAAGAGAGTGTTTCCAGAGTGGGAGAAAGCCGCGCGGCAATCCGCCTTTCCGCCCATAACAGGGTGGTTGCGAAACGGGTCAGTGTTGTACCACGTCCACGGTGTTTTTCCAGCAGGGGCGTTCCGAAAATGGATTCGGCTTCCCGCAACAATCCCCATGCATGACGGTACGACAATCCGAGCCCCTTGGCTGCCTGCAGGATGGCCCCCTCGGTCTGTATCGAATCCAGAAGGCGCAACAGTATAGCCGTGTCGATCGACGGCTTTTTGCCATACGCGATGCGCCAGTGAGGTTCTATGGAAACTTTGTACATATAGTGAAAATTTTGCTAGTGACATATTGTAACTCATAGACAATCAGACATATATGCAAAAAAAAACTTATAGCCTGTTAAATGTGGCGATGGTACTATTTTTTCAGAACATAATTTTCAATTTTTTTTAACAAGGTGTAAGGAGAGTGTGGTATGTCATTTTTGAAGCTCGGTAAGGAATATACCGTAGCTGGCGAAGGGTTCAATCGCTGGCTGGTACCTACTTCCGCATTGATGATTCATCTATGCGTAGGTATGGGCTACGGTATGTCCGTGTTCTGGTTGCCTATGTCCCGGCTGGTCGGTGTATCGCAAGGTCTCGGCAAATCTCTGGCATGTCCTGCGGACATGAGTCTTTTCAGCCAATTGTTCACGACCCAGTGTGACTGGAAAGTCGTGATGTGCAGCGTCATTTTCGGTATCCTGTTCTTCATGCTCGGTACGACGACCGCCATTTTGGGCAACTGGCTGGAACATGTCGGCCCGCGCAAATGCGGACTGGCTTCCTGCTGCTGCTTCTGTTTCTTCTTCTTCATGCTGTCGCTGGCGACCTTTACCCACCAGCTGTGGATCGCATGGCTGTCCGCGATTATCGGCGGTATCGGTCTGGGGCTGGGCTACATTACGCCGGTTTCCACGCTGATCAAATGGTTCCCTGACCGTGTCGGTATGGCAACAGGTATGGCTGTCGGCGGTTTCGGTGGCGGTGCCATGGTCGGCGCTCCTCTGGCACAGAAACTGATCGGCTTTTTCGGAACGGAAACGTCTGTCGGTCTGTGGCAGGCGTTTTTTGTCATGGCTTGCTGTTATACGGTCATGATGCTTCTGGGATGTTTTACCATCAAGGTCGCACCGTCCGGATACAAACCGGCCGGCTGGGTGCCGAAAAATACCGGTAACATGGTTGACGACGGTCACGGTGGACTGATCGAGGCTTCTTCTTTCAACGTCGAAACGAGCAAGGCGGTCAGAACACCGCAGTTCTGGTTCTGCTGGTTCATGCTTTTCCTGAATATCGCAGCCGGTATCGGTGTTCTGGCGATGGCTTCCCCGCTGCTTCAGGAAGTGTTTGCCGGTAACCTGATCGGTATGCCGGGAGTTCCGTTTGACCAGCTGACCGATGCCCAGAAAGGACAGGTGGCCATGATCGCAGCCGGCTTTACCGGTCTGCTGTCGCTGTTCAATATCGGTGGTCGTGTTGTATGGGCGTCCCTGTCCGACAAACTGGGCCGCAAGACGGTTTATTTCATTTATTCCATTGTGGGCGCCATTCTGTACGCATCGATCCCGACTCTGGCTTCCTCGCTGAACCTGGTTCTGTTCCTGTGTGCGGTCTGCGTCTGCATTTCCTTCTACGGCGGTGGCTTCTCCACGATTCCGGCCTATCTTGCCGACCTGTTCGGTACCCAGTTCGTCGGTGCGATTCACGGTCGTTTGCTGACAGCATGGTCTACGGCAGGTCTGTTGTCTCCGTTGCTGATCAACATCATCCGTGACATGCAGCTGAATGCCGGTGTCGCCAAGGCACAGGCCTATTCCGTCACGCTGTATATCATGGCCTGTTTCCTGGTTATCGAATTCTTCTTCGCTCTCTTGATCCGTCCGGTCAACAGCAAGTACTACATGACTGAAGAAGAAGTCAAGGCGGTCAAGGCCGCTCTGGAAGAAAAGGTTGCCAAGGCACAGGCTTCCGGTGTCGTTCCTCCGGCAAAACCGACTTCGGGCGGTACAATGGTTATCTGCTGGCTGATCGTGGGTATTCCGCTGGTCTGGGGTATTTACCAGGTCGCCCTGCAAACGGCCAAGATGTTTGCCTGATGATCTTGTGACAGCCTGAATATCGGGCTGTCCCCTTTGCCGATGTCCGCATGGTTTTTGCCATGCGGACATTTTTGTTTTCCGGTGTGGTGGTGCCACAGACGGGAATCGGGTGTGGTAACGATGTTTTCGCCTCTCGCCTGTCGGGGCGATGGTGGTCGTGTTTACCGGAGAGTGCGCGGTTTTTGGGAATCGTTGCGTAACGACTTCCGTATTTCATGCCGCTGCGGTACGGGTTCTTTTCAGGATTGGCGAATAATAACGGGAAGGAGTGCGCTAAGAACGCTTCTGACGGGGTAAAATAGCCATTTCGTTTATTCATTCTGTTTTCATCATGACTGTAAGAACTCGTTTTGCACCGAGCCCGACCGGTTTCCTGCATCTGGGCGGTGCCCGCACAGCTTTGTATTCATGGGCTTATGCCCGTCATCACGGTGGCAAATTCATATTGCGTATCGAGGATACCGATCTCGAACGTTCCACCCCCGAAGCGGTGCAGGCCATTCTTGACGGAATGAAATGGCTGAATCTGGAACATGATGAAGGTCCTTTTTACCAGATGAAGAGGATGGACCGTTACCGTGAAGTCATTGACCAGATGCTGGAAAAGGGGACGGCTTATTACTGTTATTGTACGCCCGAGGAACTGAACGCCATGCGCGAACGCCAGAAAGCGGCAGGCGAAAGCCCGCGTTATGACGGAACCTGGCGGCCGGAACCGGGCAAGACTCTGCCACCGGTGCCGGTTGGCGTCAATCCGGTCGTCCGCTTCAAAAATCCGGTAGAAGGGGTGGTGACCTGGAATGACCGTGTCAAGGGAGAGATCACGATTTCCAACAGCCAGCTTGATGATCTGATTATCGCCCGTTCGGATGGAACGCCGACTTACAATTTCTGTGTGGTGGTGGATGACTGGGATATGGGGATTACCCATGTCATCCGGGGGGACGATCATGTCAACAATACTCCGCGCCAGATCAATATTCTGAAGGCACTTGAAGCACCTGTTCCGGAATATGCCCATTTGCCGATGATTCTGGGTGATGACGGTGAAAAGCTGTCCAAACGGCATGGTGCGGTTTCCGTGATGGAATATCCGGCTGCCGGTTATCTGCCGGAAGCGATGCTGAATTATCTGGCCCGTCTCGGCTGGAGTCACGGTGACGATGAAATTTTTTCGATGGAACAGTTTTGCGAATGGTTCGATTTCGACCATCTGTCGTCGTCGGCTTCGCAGTTCAATACGGAAAAACTGAACTGGCTGAACAATCACTATATCCGGCAAGCCGATGATGCCAGACTGGAAGCGCTTGTCCGTCCACAGCTCGAAAGTATGGGGGTGAAGCTGGAAAACGGTCCGGCCTTGCAGGATGTGATCGCCCTGATGAAAGACCGGGTGAATACGGTCAATGAACTGGCGAATGCTTCGCTGATGTTTTACCGGGAACCTGATCCCGATCCGGAATTGCTCAGGCAGCATCTGACGGATGCGGCACGGTCGGCCCTGAAAGAATATGCCGCCAATATCGGAACGATCGAGTGGAAGCGCGAGGCGCTTTCGGCGATGATGAAGGGATTGCTGAAACAGAACAAGATGAAGATGCCGCAGGTCGCCATGCCGTTGCGTCTTCTTCTGACCGGGCAGCTGCATACTCCGTCGATTGATGCGGTTGTCTGTCTTTTCGGCAGGGAGAAGGTATTGTCCCGTCTGAAAGACCTGTAAAGGGATTGCACAGGAAAACCGGTGGCATGGCGGGTCTTTTTCCCCGATTTTCCCGGTCATTCCGGTGTATTGCAGGGAGATGACATTGTCCGAAAAGAAGGTCACTGTATGATATCTGCAAAATTGCACACGAAAATTGTCAAAAAAGGAAAATTTTTGCTATAATCCTTTGCCTGCATTCGGGGGTATAGCTCAGCTGGGAGAGCGCTTGCATGGCATGCAAGAGGTCAGCGGTTCGATCCCGCTTACCTCCACCAGAAAGCAGTAAACGGATGTGTCTCCATCGTCTAGAGGCCTAGGACACCACCCTTTCACGGTGGGAACAGGGGTTCGAATCCCCTTGGAGATGCCATCTTCCGGTTTATGTTGTTTTTTGTGTCTCCATCGTCTAGAGGCCTAGGACACCACCCTTTCACGGTGGGAACAGGGGTTCGAATCCCCTTGGAGATGCCATTCTTTCCTGCCTGTTTTTTTCACTGTTTTCATTTCGGAATGGTATCTGCCGATGTCCAGTCATGCCGTCTTGCCGAAAATCCACTACAATAACACGTTTCGCCTTTCCTTTTAATTGATCATGCGACGTTTAACCAAAACGGGATCTTCCAAACTCAACGCAGACAGCCAGCGTCTGGTTTCGCTTGCCCTGGAGATGTTTTATGCTTCCAGCTTCCTGGAAAGCGAGTTTTGCCGCAAAAAACTGGAAGTTCTGGTTTTCCGGTTGTTGCAGGCCAGAAAACAGGCAGTTTTAAACGATGCCATTGAGTATCTGTTCACGACGGATATGGAAGCGTACAACTGCCTTCTTGAAGTGGCGGAAGCGCTGAGCGAATCGGCAGTTATCGAGGAAGACGGCAAAAAATACCAGGTTTTGCTGGTTGCTGTTCCTGTTCTGGCATGGACCCGTTTTTCCATCGCATCAGGCACGCTGGCGCCTGAACAGATCGAGGCGATATCCAGCCGTTTCGCCCGTCTGATTCTGGCCGATGATGTCCGGTTTGCCATGGCACCCGGCCTTTATGCGGTCGATCAGTTGCCTTATTCGCATGTCGACGTGATGGCGGTGACGCAGGGATTGGTCCAGTCGGTTGTCCAGGGATCGCGTTTCGAGCTGGCGTCCAAACAGGAGACCGTTCCGTTTCTGGCGGATGGGCGTTATCTCTTGGCAGCCGTTATGGCCCGGGAAGGTACGCCGCTTTTCCGCTGGCAGTCCATACCCGATCCGGCCGGGTTCGAAACGGTCAGGGAAGAATGCCTGAAGCTTTGGCAGCATGAAATCATGCCGATCATGTCGGAAATTCTGCCGGGGTGCAATCTGGAACTGCTTTTGCCGGGCGGTTTTTTCAATACATGCCGGAAAGTGGATCAGGCAATCAGGCCTTCGACGATCAAGGCGGCGGTTCACTATCTGGTTCATGCGCTCGATACACAGCCGGAAAAACTCGGTGCGGTCGTCGGCGGGTTCGGAAAGGATCTGGACGGCACGCAGGTCGAGGAATACCGTATCAGTTTCTATCGCAAGGATAACGGAAAGATCGTTTACGGCATCGTCTGGCCGGTTTACGGAGCGGAAGAAGTGGATGGCATGAATTTCCCTTCGCAACTGGAGGGCCATTCGGGTGCATTGTCCCGCAAGGGAGGCAAGCAGTTGCTGCAGATATTCCAGTTATTGCGCGAACTGGGGATATCGTATGAGAAAACGGCCGTCGAGCGTTTTGCGATGGAGTTTTGCGAGGATTGCGGCGCACCGTTGTTTGCCGATACGAACGGCGAACTGGTTCATGCCGAGATGCCTGAAGATGCCAGAAAGGAAACGCGGTTGCACTGATTGCCGTGTGTGCCAAATGCCGTATATTCCGGGGTGATGTGGTCTGCTGTCCGAAAACGATCCGGTCCGGGAAAAAAGAAGTCCCGGTTTCGCTTTTCGGACTGCCTGCAGAAAAATCAGAAGGCAAAGGTAACAGCAGACTGTTTTTTCAGTTCCGGTTTTCCGCGTTCCATGTGCCTGTTTTCCCACCGCTTTTTTCAAGAAGCCGGACATCCGTAATCGTCATTCCCCTGTCGATGGCTTTAAGCATATCGTAAATCGTCAGCAGACCGGTCTGGACTGCAGTAAGCGCTTCCATTTCCACGCCGGTCTTGCCGACCGTTTCCGTTCTTGCCTGGCAAAGAATGCTGTTTTCGGTTATGGTGAAATCGACCGTCACCCGGGTGAGTGCGACAGGGTGGCAAAGCGGAATCAGATCGGATGTCCGTTTGGCTCCCATGATGGCGGCGACTCTGGCGATTCCCAGAACATCGCCTTTATCCGCAGTATGGTTTTCGACGACAGCCAGCGTTTCCGGTTTCATCCGGATGGTTCCGCAGGCGATGGCGATACGGTGTGTTTCGGATTTGCCGCCGACATCGACCATGTGCGCTTTGCCCGATGTATCGAAATGGGTCAGCTGATTTTTGTCGTTTTCAACAGGTTTTTTTTGTGGCATAAAGAACGTGGCCGGTAATGGGATATTGTGTGAAATGTTTGCAAAGTACCGGTATGATATCACTTTGACCGAATGATCAACTTGAGCGCCGATGAGGGTATGAAACGATTTTTCAAACGGCTTGTTGTACCGCTGGCCGCTGTTTTCTGCTTGCAGATGCCGGTTGCGCTTGCGCAGTCGGATATTCCCAGTCTCGGCGATACGGCACGGGCTGAATTGTCTCCGGCAGCCGAATATCAGCTGGGCAAGGAAATCATGGGACAGGTCAGAAGCGATCCGGCTTATGTCAACGATCCGGTCCTGACGGAATATCTGAGCAATCTGGGCAACAGACTGGTTTCTGCCGATACACAGACCCGGGGTGAACTGACGAACGATTTCACGTTTTTCGCCGTTCGCGATCCGACATTGAATGCGTTTGCTTTTCCTGGCGGTTTTATCGGGGTACATACAGGATTGTTGCTGGCGACCCAGAGCGAATCGGAACTCGCTTCCGTGCTTTCTCACGAAATCGGCCACGTTTCCCAGCGGCATATCGCCCGGATGCTGAGCCAGCAAAAGCAGGATATCCTGATTCCGATTGCCACGACGGCGCTGGCGATTCTGGCTGCCTCGGCAGGGGGAGATGCGGCAGGGGCTGTTCTGATGGGCGGTCAGGGATATGCGATCCAGAAACAGATCAATTTTACACGGGACGCCGAAAAGGAAGCGGACCGGGTCGGTTTCCAGATTCTGAAAAATGCGGGTTTCGATACGACTGGCATGACTTCCTTTTTCCAGCGCATGCAGACGGCGACACGTACCTATAGCGATGCACCGTCGCCCTATCTCCGGACTCACCCGTTGACATCCGAACGTATTGCCGATATTGATGCCCGGGTCCGGCGCGAGCCTTATCGCCAGCATGCCGACAGTCTGGATTTTTTCCTGATGCGGGCAAAAGCCCGGCTTGTCCAGGACGATAGCGAACCGGCCTTGCAGACGGCAGCGGCGGTTTTCGAGGAGCAGATCAAAAGCGGCAGCAAGCTTTATATGGCGGCCGGGAATTACGGACTGGCTCTGATTGCGTTGCACCGGAAAGATATCGCTGAGGCGAAAACCCGTTTGCAGCAGGTGAAAAAAACGGTCGGCGAGGCGGCGGCCCGACAGAGTCTGGCATTGAACAGTCTGGCTATCGAAATCATGTTGGCTTCCAACCAGACGGCTGACGCTGTGCGTGAGGCACGTGCGGCGATTGCCCGTTTTCCGTCTTCACGGGCACTGGCGCATCAGTATGCCAATGCCCTGTATATGTCCCGGCAATATGGCGAAGCAGCCAAATTCCTGAGAAAACAGGTCCAGATGTATCGTGAGGATCCTGTTTTGCAGCGGCAACTGGCTAGGGTCTATGATGCGCAGGGCAAAAGGGCGCTGATGCATATGGCGATGGCGGAGTCGTATAGTCTGACAGGAGCCTATTCGGCAGCTCTGGAACAGCTGGATCTGGCAAGAAAGGCAAAGGATGTGACTTTTTACGATCAGTCGGTCATTGATGCCAGGGAAAGGGAATGGAAAGCGATTGTCCGGGATGATCTGAAGAAGCGCTAACGGGTATGGCGATGTTTGTCCTGTATGTCCCGAACTCGTGAAACAGAAAAACCGCCAGAAAATCTGGCGGTTTTTTCATGGATGAAGGACTGTTGTATCCTGCCGGAAGCGGGCTGTATCCGGAAGCGTTCAGGCCGCCTGTCGGTTCTCGGCTTTTCTGCTTCGTTGTGTCCGTCCGCTCCGTCCGTTTTTTTGTGCGGCTGACGGCTGGCCGAAATGGCGTTGTCCCGCTTTGGCCGCGTGTTTTTTGGTACCCGGTTTCCAGTTCGGCTTGCGTCTGGAAGGGGCTGCCTTGAACGTCATTTTGGGTTCGAATCCTTCGATGACGTTGACGGGAATACTCTGTTTGGTAAAGCGTTCTATTCGCCGGATAATCGTGCTGTCGCTGTGGCTGACCAGTGAAATGGCCAGTCCGTGGCGTCCGGCACGGCCGGTCCGACCGATGCGGTGAACGTAATCTTCGGGGAATTTCGGCAGATCATAGTTGAAAACGTGGGTGATCGCCGGGATATCGATGCCCCTTGCCGCGACATCGGTGGCAACCAGTATCCTGATTTTACCGCTGCGCAGTCTGGCCAGTGTCCTGTTGCGCGCACTTTGTGGCATGTCGCCATGTAATGCTGCCGTGGAGAAACCGGCAATGGCAAGCCTGTCTGCCACCTGATCGGCATCCCGTTTGGTGGCAGTGAATACGACAGCTTGTCCCAGTGAACGGTCGTGCAGCCAATGATCGAGCAAACGGTTCTTGTGTGGCAGATCGTCCACGAAATGGATCATCTGTTCGATGTTTTCGTGACGCTTTTCCAAAGAGGCGATGTGAACCGATTCGGCATCATGAGTTACCTTTTTTGCCATGTTGCCGACAATGCCATCCAGCGTGGCGGAAAAAAGCATGGTCTGGCGCGTTTCCGGTGTGGCGGCGATGATGGTTTCGATATCTTCGATGAATCCCATGTCGAGCATGCGGTCGGCTTCATCCAGAACCAGTATGTCAAGCTGGTCGAAACGGATTTTGCCGGATTGCATGTGATCGATCAGACGTCCCGGTGTAGCCACCAGAATATCGGGATTTTTGGCCAGAAGCTGCATTTGTTTGGGATAGGGCATGCCTCCGAGAATGGCGATAGTCCGGATATGTTTCAGATATGCACTGTATTGTTCGGCAGAAGCCACGATTTGCGAAGCCAGCTCGCGTGTCGGTGTCAGAACGAGCATTTTCGGCCGGGCCGCTTTAAAGCGGAGCTTTTCTCCTTTTGTTCTGGAGGATTGCCGCTGTTGATTCAGGGTTTTCCCGGTTTTTTCGGGAAAATGCTGCATGGCAAAGCGGTGCAGGGCCGGAAGCATGAATGCGGCGGTTTTGCCGGAACCGGTTTGTGAAGAAACCAGCAGGTCTTTTCCGTTTATGGCTGGCGGGATGGCTTTTGTCTGGACAGGGGTCGGTTGGTCGTAATGGATGTCGGCAAGTGCCTTCAGGATCAGCGGATGCAGTCCCAGTGTTTCAAATGTCATTTTTTCTCTCGATGAAGACGATGATTTTCCTTTTGGGAAAACAAAACGGCAATGCCTTGCACAGGCGGCGAAATAGTCTGAAGAAAAATTTCGGCACAAAAGCTTTGCGCCGGAACCGTGTCTGGAAACACAAAAGGCGGAAGGGCTTTATGACATATGCATGAAATCATGCAAAGGCTGGCAATGCCACTAAATATTCAGGCAGGAAGTTCGTTCCTGCCTGAAAAAAACATTATACCAGTTATCCGGTTTTTCCGGCGGGATATTCCGGATTATTTCGGCGTGCCGTCAGGCGTGGTCTTTCTGGGCGATGACACCATCGGTATTCAGTCCCATGACATGGGAGAATCCGCCGTCCACATAGGTGATTTCGCCGGTGATTCCGGAAGCCAGGTCTGACAGAAGAAATGCCGCAGCATTGCCGATTTCCTCAATGGTGACGTTACGGCGCAACGGTGCGTTCTTGGCGACGAAATTCAGCAGGATATTGAAGTCGCGGATGCCACTGGCCGCGATGGTCTTGACCGGACCGGCGGAGATGGCATTGACGCGGACACCGTGTTTGCCCAGCGATTCGGCCATGTAGCGGACGCTGGCTTCCAGCGATGCCTTGGCCAATCCCATGGTGTTGTAATAGGGAATGGCCCGGCTGGAACCGAGGTAGGTCAGTGCAAGCGCGGCGGAACCCGGCCCCATCAGATGACGGGCCGCCTTGACCATGGCCGGGTAGCTGTACGCGGAAATGTCGTGGGCGATTTTGAAATTTTCCCGGGTCAGGCCATCGAAGAAATCTCCGGCGATGGCTTCGCGGGGGGCGAAGCCGATTGAATGGACGAGACCATCCAGACGGCCCCAGGTTTTTCCGATTTCGGAGAAAACGTGTTCGATGTGTTCATCCTTGCCGACGTCGCATTCATAGACCATGTCGCTGCCCAGCTCTTTTGCAAATGCGGTAATGCGATCCTTGAAACGGTCTCCGACGTAAGTAAAGGCCAGTTCAGCACCTTCGCGCCTGCACGCTTCGGCTATACCGAGTGCGATGGAACGGTTCGATAACAGACCGGTGATGAGTATTTTTTTACCTTGCAAGAAAGCCATGCATGACTCCAAAACTAAACTGTATGAAATGGATAGCCGTCATATGGACGGAAAATTCCTTGTAATAAAAATCCGTCAAACGCAATGTTTAATTTGCTGTCTGGCGGAATCTGTCTGGCAAGATTGTAGTTCGTCAGACGGATTGCGGCAACTGTTAGATCCGGTTCGCCAGCCTATTTTATTCCCGAAATGTGGCATTCAGGCTTTTTTCCGGTTTTTTGCCGCTGTTTTTCTGGTCTTTGTCTGTTGTGCAGATACCTGATTTTTTACGGATTTTGTTTTTTTCGATAGAGTGGCTCTGGCAGTGCGGCTGTTTTTCGACTTGACCAGTCCTTTCTTCGTCGATGCAGTGTTTTTGGCATCCATGACGACTTTCACACGGGAAGCCATGGTATTGCGGCTTGTCCTGACATCGGCGGCACGTATCGCTTTTGTGCGGGCACGTGTTGTGGCCGCAGCGGAACGGTAAGGCACGTGCACTTTAAGTATGGTGCCTTTTTTGACGGTATCGCCGTTGATTTTGTTCCAGGACTTCAGTTCGGCGACACTGACGCGATAACGTTTGGCGATGGAAGCGAGTCTGGCCGGTTTTCTGACCGGAACCGTGACGAGCCGTGTTGCCGGGAGATCCCTTTCCCAGGCCAGCTTGGCGTTTTCAACAAGTTCGGGAGCGATGTCACGATCGTAACCGGACGTTTTCGGAACCAGAATGGCCGATCCGAATTTCAGGACGCTTCTGGATGGGATGTTGTTGGCCTGACGGATTACGTCGGGAGAGATATTGAGACGGGCGGCGATGTCTTCGACTTTTTCCCGCGGGCTCGTTACCTGATAGGCCGTCCATGAAGACAGCGGTCGTGTCCAGAGAGAAAGATTTTTCCGGAACTTTTCGGCGTTTTCCTTCGGCAGGAGTATTTTGACCTCGTTGCCGCCGGCGATGACATAGGGACCGAACTGGGGATTCAGTGCCCGAAAATCATCCAGGGACATTTCGGCCAGTCTGGCGGCTACCTTGACGTCGATATCACGGGTCTTGCCGATCGTGACGAAATAAGGCTGGTTTTCGACGGGAGGAAGATCGATGCCGTATCGGCGTGGATTGGTGATCAGGTTTTTGACGGCCTGAAGTTTCGGAACGTAATTGCGCGTTTCAGCCGGCATGTAGGCGGAAATGCTGTTGAAGGTGATCGGTTTTCCCGCACGTTCGGCCTTTTTGATGGCCCGCATGACCGATCCCTCGCCCCAGTTGTAGGACGCCAGCGCAAGCTGCCAGTCTCCGAACATGTCATGGAGCCTTTGCAGATAGGTGAGCGCCGCCTCGGTCGAGGAAATGATATCCCTTCTTTCGTCCTTGAAAGCGTTTTGTGCCAGATCGTAATGGCGTCCCGTGCTGGGGATGAACTGCCAGAGACCTTCGGCCTTGGCAATGGATCGGGCATGGGGATTGTAGGCGGATTCGATAAACGGAAGCAAAGCCAGTTCCGTCGGCATGTTCCGTTTCTCAAGTTCCTGCACGATATGGAAGAGGTATTTCGATCCGCGTTGCGTCGTTCTCTGGAAATAGTCCGGACGTCTGGCGAAATAATTCATGTGGTTTTCGACGAGCGGATTGTCCAGATCGGCGATGGCGAAACCCGAGCGGATTCTTCCCCAGACATCGACTTCGTTGATGGAAAGAATTTCTGTCAGGGGATCGTCGTCGTATGCGTCGTCACCGATGAGATCGAGGTCGGCTGCGGAATGAAAGGCGGCGAGCTGGGCGTCTTTGCTGTATTTCGGAAGGGAAATGTCGCTGGCGAAAACGGATGCCGGGGCCGAAAGGGTGAAGCAGCCGGCCAGAGCCAGAACGAGAAACTTGAATCGGGTTTTATACGTCATATTTTTCAGGTCAATGATGTTACCGAAATGCAGCGCCGGAGAGCCTGCAAAAGATCCTGTTTCCGGGGAAAAAGGAAATCCGCTCTTTTGCCGATCCGCCGCGCCGGCTCTTTATCCAAAACTACTTGTCAAACTCCAATACTTTCACACCGTCCGGGCTGCCCAGCAGACAGACATTCGCGCCGCGTTGTGCAAACAGTCCGACCGTCACGACACCCGCCATATTGTTGATGATTCTTTCCAGCTCTTCGGGACGGGCGATTTGCAATCCGGAGATATCCAGAATGACATTTCCGTTATCCGTGATGAACGGTTTGCCGTCTTTCAGACGCAGCCGGGCCTGTCCCCCCAAAGCGTCCAGCTTTCGGGCGATGAGTTCGTGTGCCATCGGGATCACTTCGACCGGGAGAGGAAACTTGCCGAGAGTCGTCACCAGTTTGGATTCGTCTGCAATGCAAATGAAACGGTCCGATGCGGATGCAATGATTTTCTCACGTGTGAGGGCACCACCGCCTCCCTTGATCATGGCCCCGGTTCCGGAAATTTCATCGGCACCGTCGATATATACGGGAATGCTGTCGTGTATATCGTTGAGGTCGAAGACCCTGATGCCATGCGAGACGAGTCGTTCTGCCGTCGCTTTCGAGGAAGCGACCGTGCCGGCTATGCGATCCTTGATCCGGGCCAGTTCGTCAATGAAGAAATTCGCGGTGGAACCGGTTCCGACACCGATGATTTTTCCTTCGGGAACATAATTGACAGCGGCGCGGGCAACGGAAAGTTTCAGATCGTCTTGGGACATGATTAGCAAAATAGAACATGCCGCAATGGCGTGAAAAAGCGGATTGCGACATTTTAACCGGATTTAATGCAAGATCGTGTCAGTTTAGCCTGTTTGAGACGGACAAGTCAATTTTTATCCGGATAAAATCCGGTATTCTTGTGCCAGGTCAACGACTTGGGGGGGTGTTCTTTTAAACGTTCTGGCAAGTTATCCGGTTGACCGCATCAGTGACTGTTTTCTTTTTTTTCCGTTTCGGCTTCTTCTTCGTGATCCAGTGTTTCGTACAGGGCGATCTGCAAGCGGGAATGGATTCTGACGAACCATCTTCTGAGAACCAACACGATGGCGATGATGGATGCGATGACGAGAATGAGGGATTCCCGTTTCGGCAGAATACTGGCGCTTAGGGCGGACAGAAACAGCATGGTGCCGGTCAGAAACAGCAGAGGCAATATCTCGCTGATGATCCGTCTGACCTGCTGGGTATGACGGCCCGTGATGCTTTCACGGACGCTCATTTCGGCGAGCATCATGGAAAGTGCCTTGAATTTGCGGAACGCGGCGATGAGAAACGGCAGCGACAGTATCAGTGTGCTTCCCCAGATCAGGGATTTTCTCCAGTCGATATCGCCGATCCAGTCGGCCAAAAATTCGTTGCCCAGATTGACGGCGAAATAGGCGCTGCACAGGAATATGGCGATGACGATAGCGATGTTGATTCCGATCTGGACCAATATACGCTTGATCATGTTCCAGATAACGGCATTGGAACCCTGCGGGTGAAGATTGTTGAGCCATTCTCCATACAGTTTGACGATGCGTCCCAGCGGACGCGGCGTCATTTTCGCCAGATTTCGGGCAAGCGGGTCGGCAGCACGGATAAGGTAGGGGGTTGTCAGGGTCGTGATGGCGGAAACGGCGACTGCGATCGGATACAGGAAATCGCTGGTAACTTTGTAGGCCATGCCCAGTGACGCGATGATGAAGGAAAATTCACCGATCTGGGACATTCCCATGCCCATTCTGAGCGATGTGCGCCCGTCGTTGCCGGCGATCATGGCACCGATGGTACAACTGACGATTTTCCCGAGGATGACGGCTCCGGCTATCACGAGAATCGGTGTGGCGTATTTCACCATGACACGGGGATCGAGAAGCAGGCCAACCGCCACGAAGAAAATGGCTGAGAACATGTCGCGGACGGGTTCGATAAGCCTTTCGATCCAGTGCAGTTCCCTGGCTTCGGCGATGATGGCACCGATGACGAAGGCGCCGAGAACCATGCTGTATTCGAGTTTGACCACCAGCAGGCAGAAACCGAAGCACAGGCCCAGTACTGTTACCAGCAGCATCTCGTTGCTTCTGAATTTGCCGATATAGGCCAGCAGGCGGGGAACGAGCAGTATGCCGACGAGCATGGCCACAATCATGAACAGCGTCAGTTTCGAAATCGTCAGGAAAACGTCACTGCCGCTAACGCTGCCGGAAATGGCAACCCCGGAGAGCAGGGCGATCAGTCCGATACCCAGAATATCCTCGACAATGAGCACGCCGAAAATCAGCTGGGCGAACCGTTCGTTTTTCATTTTCAGATCGTTTAATGCCTTGACGATAATGGTCGTTGAGGAGATGGCGAGAATGGCTCCGAGGAACAGGGCATCGAGATTGTTGTTCCAGCCGAGCCAGAGGCCGATCTGGTAACCGAGCCAGATCATGACAACGATTTCCAGTACGGCGGCGATCAGAGCCGTGGCGCCCACTCGCAGCAGTTTGCGGAACGAAAATTCAAGGCCGAGCGAGAACATGAGAAAAATGACGCCCAGTTCCGCCAGCACCTTGATCGTGTGTTCGTCCTTGATGAGTTCAAAAGGGGGAGTATGGGGGCCGATCAGTACGCCGGCAACGATGTAGCCGAGCACGACGGGCTGTTTCAGCCGGTGGAAGATGACAGTGACCAGTGCGGCCACGATCATGATGACGGCAAGATCCTGAATAAAGGTGATGACGCTGTCGTGCATGGTCCGGTTCAGTTATGGCAACGATAATGGAACGGCAAATCCGCGATATTCCCGTTTCGGGGTTTCCCTGTTTTCGCAACGGGAAAACGACCGGATGGCCGGTCAGGCCGTGGCGACCGGAAAACAGTGAAAGCGCTTCTCATATCACGGTGTGGATTTGCCGTATCCAGACAATGGGTAAAAATTCCTTTTCGCGTGAGAGTATACGTTAATATGATGTATTCCGTTCAATAATCTTGACGGCAATGACGTATTCGTCAAGAGAGCGGAAAAAGGAAGTTCTCTGTATCGGAAAACGGCAAGAAAAAAGTCCGGTCAACCGGACTTTTTCCAGTTATTGCCGGGCGATGATTCTGGCCCGTTTTCCATAGAGAATCATGACTTTCTGCCCGACGGCAAAGGCAGGAGACGGTCCCTGCACCAGAGTCAGGGTTTCGCCGCTGTCGGTTTTGACAACGTATTCGATGCCTGTCTGGTTGGTGACGCCTTTTTCGATCGCGGAACCGGCAAGAGCACCGATAATCGCACCGCCGATGGCGCCCAGTGCATGCGCGCGGTCACCGCCGCCAATGGCGGAGCCGGCCACACCGCCGGCGACAGCACCGGTCAGACCACCGACTTTGTTGGTTCCTTCCACGTTGACAGGCCGGGCGCTGATGATGGTGCCGGGGACGCTTCGCGTGACATCCCCGACCGAATCGACGGAATACGTGTCGGGACTGATATTGGTCGTACAGGCCGCCATCAAAAGAGCCATGACCAGCACTGCACCACATTGAAATTTTTTCATGATGATCCTCTCAGACACTGTAAAGATGAATCCAGACAGACAAACAGACCGCTATCGACAGACGACGGGAATGTCCAGCTGCGACGGTTGCATGGTTCAAATGATACTGTAAAAAACGGATGAAAGCATTTGTCTGATCGCATTCGGAAAAACAAACCCGGTCCGTTTTCATGCGGGACAAGAATTCATCCATTATGGCCGGCCCCCGAAAACATCATGGACAGTCGCGAAAAGAATTTATTTCAGTATAATGAAAACAGGATGTTATCGTCTGTCTGGCGATCATGACAAAGAATGTGTTTACAATCCTTTTTGCAGAGCGTGCCAATGTCCCAGTCAACTCAAGACAAATCCGTGAAAACAGATGGGCGAACCGTTGACCCTGTTGTGGCCAAAACCCCTGAAAACCCGATCGTGAATGCCAGCCCGATCGTCAACGCAGACCGTATCGGAGGAGCCAGTCCCATTATCGGCGGCAGCCCGATTGAACAACCGCAGGAAGAATTCCAGGAATACATGTCGGCAGGCTGTACGGCCGTGGTACCGCCCGGTGCTCGCAAGATATATTTGATCATGGTGACAGTCACCATGCTGGTCGGTGCCGCCCTCGTCTATGGGCTGTTTATGCTGCTCGATCTGTAAGATAGTTGTTGCCGGAAGGATTACATGGTTCCGTTTTTCCTGTGAGGCTTTTCAGATATGTTTTAGTGTTTGATAGATGCAAATACATGTTTTCTAAAAAGAATAGAAATAATCACGTATTTTCCAAGCCATCAATTTTCTTCGTTTGGCGAGGAAATCCTGATAATTGTTTATATCCATGAATTCAAAGTCTTCGGGAATACAATGTTGTATCAGATTTTCTCTTAGTTCATCCATTGACCGGATATGACCATATTTCTGCTGCCCACCTGAACATTGTTCCCGTATTTCACTCATATAACGGAAAGGTTCTTTTTTTCCGATTGAAATATTGATTTCGCTCTGTGTTACGGCGTAGTTGGCAATTTGGTTATACTGTCCACGTGTCAATCCGTTTTTTTCGAGATATTGCCGTGGAAAAAGATGATGTACATCATATCTGTTCAATATCAAATCCCGTACAGTAATATCCCTTGAAAGAAATCCCTTGTCATTTGCCTTGACTTGTGCAGCACGAAACAATCTGAAGTAGGGACTGCTGCTCACCGATGTATTCATTCTTTGTGGCAATTCGGAATCCCAGAAAATATCTGATAATTCTGCATTGAATCGATCAGCTGCATATTTTTCAATTCCTTGGTTGTCGATCCGTTCTATATCGTAATGGATGTCGGTTTCAGGCGAACCTGCGGAATAGCGTCCGACCAAAACAGAATAGATAAACCATTTGGCAACATAATGTTCTATGGTGGCAGCCGGATATCCCTGTTGACGCAATGTCAGATAGAGAATATAAGCGAAATTCAAGGCGTTTTGTGATCCGATAAATGACAGATCGATAAAACCGGCTCCCTTGATAATCATGACAAACCGTTTGAAATGGGTTTCATTGATAAAATCTGCAGTACCGGCATTCAGTTTGCCAAATGATTCTTCGACAATCCGTTCTTCGTACTGTTTTGTTTCGAAATTCCTTCCGGATAGTAGGGCGACAAGATCAGCCAATTTTCCACGTTTGAAACGGGTTGAAAAGGCGACTCTGAGCATATCAACATAAGAAGGTTTGTAGATATTTTCATGATTGCTTCTGATCCATTCCATCTTTCGATAAAAATCAGTTTGCGCAAATTCCTTGTCACTTTCCTTCAATGTTCCGTAAAATTCGGGGGTTGCCATCAGATGGCAGAAATAGTCAATTGTCTTGCGGAGGATATTTCCACTGTATGTTTCGTTGACGGCGATTTTTGACATGGCAAAGTCAGCTTGACTTAATGACACACCGGCTGAGTTCACCCGAATGAAAATCTCGGTTACTGTCTCGATGTCTAGATCCGAACTCAGTTCGATGTAACCTACCGTATTATTGCTTAGTGCCAATCTCAAGCGTTCAATGGCATCTTCCACGTCATCCTCGTTTGCATGGGGATTTTTTTCCATATAGGCCCGGACAATCCGGCTGGTTCTGGCTTCTGGTGAAAAAATGACCGATATATCTGGAATCCACTGGGGATTTTTTTTAATTGCCGAGTTTGAAACCTCAAAACGGCTGGATGAATCACCTAGCGGATTAAACGCAATCACAATAGGTATTTTCCGATAATCTTTGGTCAGAACTTCCTGCCCTAGGATAGCTGCCATCAGGGCTGTCACCCGTTGCTGGCCATCAATCAGAATTTTCTTTCCTTCCGAAAAACTGCCATCTTTCAGTTTGACATTCGGGTTGCGCCATGCAATCAAATAACCGACAGGGTAACCGTTATAAAGCGAGTCCAGAAAGTTTCGTACATGTGTGGCATCCCAGACAAAAGGTCGCTGGATTTCCGGAATGGCAATTTCGCCTGAACGAACCCATGCAAGAATATTGGATATTTGTTGTGCCTGTACGGAGTACTGTTGGATATTCATCTGTTATCTCTTCAAACGTAAAATTCATTTCTGCAGGCCGTTATCTTGCATGATATCCAGCTCAGGCAATCCTCTAACGATCTTCATGGTTTCCAGCGATACGGTAATGACGCGTTGCACCAGTTCCAGCGGATACTTCGGATTGTGCATAGTGTCGATTGCCCAGTCGTTGGCATCGTTGACGATGCCGCTGGCCTTGTCGGTCGTGACCGCCTGCCGTTCCACCACCCAATCCAGTGCCGGCTTGCCGTTGACCACATACTCATACGCTTGTGGAGGAATACCTTTGATCACGACAAGATCGTTATAGATAATCGTCGTCAGGTCTTTCTCCTTGCCGTTTTTGCCGTAACGCATTTTGATCACGCGATAGTCTTCCGGTCTGGATAACAGATCAATACCTTCTATTTGGAGGAGATACGGTTCGACGGTTTCATAATTCAGGTGCAGTTCGGCCAGCCTCCTGCCTGCCTTCGAGAATGCCCAAAACGCTTCTGCGGTTTTCACGCAGGGAATACGCGGCAGTTCCTTCATCAGATTGTCCGCATAGCGGGTACGATACTCTTCCGAATGCAGCAAGCCATAGACATAATAGAAAATATCTTCCTTGCCAATAGCTTCACCCGGATAGGCATTCCAGAAATGTGCCAGCCCGGTATCCGTGATCGCGTCCTTTCGGGTATAGGCTGTCCGGTTCCTGCCAGACAACCCATTTCCCGGCGTGTCGTCGAACATTTCCGACTGTGGCGATGTTCCGGTTCTGTCAGCTGACGCCTCCGGTTCATACAGCCAGAGCGGAAAGCACTGTGCGCCAGCTTCCAATGCATTCAAATCAACAATAACATTGCTGATAAAAGTACCTAATCCATTTCTGCTCCCTGTCCCGGAAACGCAAATTACCCTGTTTTCCACGGTGGTGTCCGGGAAAATCCGGGGCATTTGATAAACCATTTCGTTGAACTGGCGATTGAAATACAGCCATTGTTTGGTAAACGGACGATACAGACTGGGCACAATATTCTGTTTATCGAATTGTGCAGTTTTGTTTTTACCGACATCGCCTTTTAATGCACGTGTCCAACTGATTTTGCTGGCATCCGTATCGATGAAGCTGTCGATCTTCTGCTCTTTTTCTTTCCGCTCCAGTGCACCGTAGGCGGTATGGAAACGTTCCCGTTCGGTATTGTAAAAACCGATCATGCGTTGCATGTTTGCTGCAACTGCCTGTTTCGAGGCATTATAACACCATGCGTCACGCTGTGTTTTTAAACCATTGGAGTAGTTTGCAAATAAAACGGGTATATCTATCTCCTTTTTATTACCGATACTGATGTATCGGGTAAAATGATCGTCGCGCTGGTTCAGCCAGTCGCCATAGGCATCGGGTACCAGCTGTTTCCATCCGTTTGCCTGTGCGATGCCGTTGATATCGCCGAAAGCAGCGATTTCTTCCAGTTTTTCCTGTTCTGTCAGATTATTGCCAATATTGTGGTAATAAATATGTCCCTTTTGGTCAGAACACGGATTTTTGACAAGAACCATAATCAAGATTCCTGTCATGCTTTTATTGCCAAAAACATTCTCGCCTTCCTGTGCTCGCCCTTTACTAAGCATATTTTTACGAATATCGCC
Organism: Oxalobacter aliiformigenes; assembly: GCF_027116575.1. Lineage (GTDB taxonomy): Bacteria > Pseudomonadota > Gammaproteobacteria > Burkholderiales > Burkholderiaceae_D > Oxalobacter > Oxalobacter aliiformigenes. The sequence continues at coordinate 811,827 of NZ_CP098252.1, forward strand.
GCGTAAATTGAATATATAAAGGTTAGAAAACTCATCAACCAAGCACTTCCGCATTCCGTCTGCAAATGAGCGTTCAATCCATGCGTTGCCACACACGAATCCAATAACCCCGCTTTCCCCGATCCGGTCGGAAGCCCAGCGGATGGCACGGATATAGCTATCGTAAAGCGCGTTCTTATTGGTCGCTGTTGATCTTGCCGCATATGTCTCCTCAATCCTGTTATCCAGATGTGGGTAGTCGATATTGGCGGCATTGTCATTTGCACTTTTCTGGCCTGCCGAGTATGGCGGATTGCCGATAATGACACGGATGTCGAGGGCCTTTTGCTGTTTGCGGCGGGCGCTGTTTTCAACGAGCAGGGTGTCGATCAGGTCTTCCTTTTCATAGAGCTGGAAAGTATCGGTCAGGCAGATGCCTTCAAAGGGCTGGTAATCGCATCCGGTCAGGGTGTGGTAGGTCGTTTCGATGTTGATGGCGGCGATATAGTATGCCAGCAGGACGATTTCGTTGGCATGGATGTCGTGCCGGTATTTGTCGGGCATTTCGTCCGGTTTGATGAGGCCGCTTTGCAGCAGGCGGGTGATGAAGGTGCCGGTGCCGGTGAAGGGGTCGAGGATATGGACGCCCTTGCTGCCCAGTGTTTGTCCGAATTCGGTTTGCAGGATGTGGGCGACGCTGCGGATGATGAAGTCCACGACTTCGACCGGAGTATAGACGATGCCCAGTTTCTCCGTCATTTTCGGGAAGGCGCCACGGAAGAACTTGTCATACAGTTCGACGATGATTTTCTGTTTGCCTTGCAGGGTGTTGATGTCCTGGGCACGCAGTTTGACGCTGTCGTAAAACCGGGTCAGTGTAGTGGTTTCCTTGTCCAGCCGGTGTTCCTGCAGGATATCCAGCACGTTTTGCAGGGCTTTTGAAATCGGGTTTTCGGCGGCGAAGTGGTCGTTGCCGAACAAGGCGTCGAATACCGGTCTGGTAATCAGGTGTTGCGCCAGCATTTCGATGATTTCGTCATCGGTGATGCTGCCGTTGAGATCGTCCCGCAGTTCTTCGGCCAGCTGGGCGAAGGTTTGTTTTTCTCGGGTGTTGGCCGGGTTTTCCAGTATGCCCCTGATGCGGTCAATGTGGGTCTGGGCGATTTTTGCGATGTCTTTGGCCCATTCTTCCCAGTGATGGCGATTGCCGACTTTTTTAACGAGTCTGGCATAGATAGCCCGTTCGATTTCTCCGATCTCGAATTCAAGAGAAGCCTGTTTGAGTGCAGATGGTGGGGCGTTTTTCTCGCCGATACGATGTGACCGTTTGATGTTCGTTTTCCTGGAGCTGCCTTTGGGAGAACGTTTGGCGATCCGGTCGGAAATGGCGATGATTTCCATTTTGTCGGGTTCGGAACCGTTCAGTTCCAGCCGGTTGATCATGGCGTCAAACCGGTCATCATGGGAGCGTAGGGCTTGCAGGACCTGCCAGACGACGGCATAGTTCCTGTTGTCGTCCAGTGCCTTGTGGGGTTCGATGCCTGCGGGGATGACGACGGGCAGGATGATGTAGCCGCGTTTTTTGCCCGGGGCATTGCGCATGACGCGGCCGACGGATTGCACGACATCGACTTGCGAGTTTCGCGGGGTCAGGAAAAGAACGGCGTCCAGCGCAGGGACGTCCACGCCTTCGGAAAGACAGCGGACGTTCGAGAGGATGTGACAGGTGTTTTCGGGTGGCGCTTTTTTGAGCCATGCCAGTTTTTCTTCCTTGGCGGTGGCGTTCATGCCGCCGTCAACGTGTTCGGCCTTGCAGATCAGATTGAGGGCGATGTCGTCACGATGCTTTTCTTCCGCGCTTTTTTCATGTGTTTCTTCGTTCTGCTTTTCTTTTTCCTGTTCTTCCTTTTCTGCACGCTGGTAAGCTTCGACGACTTGCTGGAACATGCCGGCGACTTGTTTCGAGCTGATTTTGTGAATTTTGCCGCCCGGTTTTTCTTCGATGACCTGACAGAAGGCGACGGCGCGTTGCATCGGGGCGAAGTCGTCGGAGAGGTCTTCGGTCAGTCCCTGTTTTGAGAGGGCTTTCCAGCAGCCGATGATTTTGGTGGCGTCGTCGACACGCAGGGAATTGTTCGGGTCTTTCAGCAGATCTTGCAGTTTGCGGCTGACGGTGGCTTCGTCAACAGCCAGTACGATGACTTTGTAATCGACCAGCAGGCCTCGTTTGACGGCTTCGGAAAAATTGATGACGAACAGTTCCTTGCCATACTGGTTTTCTTTGTCCATGGAACACAATTCAATGTTGTCCCTTTCGGCGGTGGCTTTTGCGCTGGTGCCGTACACACGGGGTGTGGCGGTCATGTACAGGCGTTTAGCGGCATGGATGTAATCCTTGTTGTGTACCCGGGTGAAGGCGCTTTCGTCCGCTCCCTCGAATTTCGCGCCGGTTGTCCGGTGGGCTTCGTCGCAGATGATGAGATCGAAGTCGGACAGTCCATGTTCTTTCTGGGCACGTGCAATGACGTCGATGGAGTGATAGGTGGCGTAAACGACGCTCATGTGCCGGTTGTCGTGGCGCATTTCCATTTCGGTCGCCAGCCGTATGGGCGAGGTGGTGGCTGGATAACGCAGTTCATGGGCATAGGTCGCTACGGTATCGTCGTCTTTCTTCCGGTGTTTTCCGACATCGCTGTCGGAGCAGACGGCGAAGTTGTGCAGTGGTGTCTGGCTTTCCTGTGTCCATTCGGTCAGGGTTTGCGAGAGCAGGTTCAGGCTGGGGACCAGAAAGAGTACCCGTTTTCCGGCCCCTGCCAGTTCTTCGGCGATTTTCAGGCTGGTGAAGGTTTTGCCGGTGCCACAGGCCATGATGAGCTTGCCGCGGTCCGCTTCGGCCAGTCCGGCGATGACAGCGTTTTTGGCGAGTATCTGGTGGGAACGCAGTTCTTTTTTGGGACGCAATACCGGTTCGGTGTCTTTTCCCTGATACCGGCTCCAGTCGATCTGGCTGTTTTCCAGATCGAAAAGGTCGATTTTGCTGACAGAGATTTGTTGGTTGAACAGGGCGTTGGCGGCATTTTCCGACCAGTGGCTGGTGGTACTGACGATGATGCGATGGGCAAAGTCACTGGTGCCGGATGCCGTGAAGAAGCTGTCGATGTCCTTTTTCTGCAAGGTATGGTCCGGTGCGTAAAATTTGCACTGGATGGCGTGGTATTGCCCGTCCTGTGTCACGGCAACTAGGTCGATACCGGTGTCCTTGCGGTCATATCCCATCCGTTCGGCCCATTGGGCATAGGTCATGACGTCGCTGTACAGGTCCCTGTAGGAGGCCTCGTTTTTCAGATAGCAGATGATCAGTTCCTCGAAATAGATGCCTTTTTCCCGTTCCGTTACGGAGGCTTTCCGGAAATTGTCGAGTATTTTTTCAAGCGGGGTTTTGCTTTCTGCCTCTTCTACCATTTCTTCTGTCCTTGTGTTTTGTATTCATTCCTTTCAGACAAACGTTACATTAGCACAGGTATGTTCGGAAAAATGCGGTATGCTGTCAGTCATGACGATTTGATGTTTTTCAGGAGAAGCAGCGTGTTCAAAAAATGGTTTTTCCCTGTCTTGCTGGCCGGTTCGGTCTGTTTCGGCATGACGGCGGTGCAGGCAGGTGAATCCGGTTTTCCCCCGTCGGAAAATGGCCTTTCCGCCAGACAGCTGACCGTTCAGGCGGAAAGCGGGGATGCCGATGCCCGGTTTGCCCTAGGGACGTTGTATTACTACGGCAAGGGGGTTTTGCGGGATTATCAAAAGGCAGCCTACTGGTACCGGAAAGCGGCCGATCAGGGAAATGCTTTGGCGCAGTATGCGCTGGGCGCCATGTATGGTTATGGGGAAGGAATCGGACAGGATTACGGGAAAGCCGTCCACTGGTTCCGGAAAGCAGCGGAACAGGGAAATGCCGATGCGCAGCAGGCGCTGGGCATCATGTATGACTGGGGAAAAGGGGTTTCGCCAAGTCACGAAAAAGCTGTTTACTGGTACAGGAAAGCGGCGGAACAGGGAAATGCCCGGGGCGAGTACAATCTGGGCATGATGTACATGAAAGGCGAGGGGGTTTCCCGTGATGCCCGGAAAGCGTCTGATTTGTTCAGGCGGGCGGCGGAGCACGGACTGGCAGAAGCCCAATATGGTTTGGGCAGCATGTTTTTCAGCGGAGACGGAGTTGCACAAAACAAAAAAGAGGCGGCTTACTGGTACGGGAAAGCGGCCGCTCAGGGAAATGCTTTGGCACAGAATGCCCTGGCGATCATGTACATGAAAGGGGATGGGGTTTCCCGCGATGACAGGAAGGCGTTCGATCTGTTTAGGGAAGCTGCGAGAAAGAGAATTCCTGAAGCACAGGCCAATCTGGCGCTGTTGTATGCACGGGGGCAGGGAACGGAAAAAAATTATCTTTATGCCTGCGTTCTGGCGAATCATGCCGCCATGAGTCTCGAGGGAATCGGAAAGTGGCGGAACGAACTGGAAAAAGTCATGACGAAGGATGAACTTGTCCGGGCCCGATCCATGACGGTCGATGATGTTCTGAAATGAAACGGGAAACCGGTATCGGACGACCGTGTTTTTTGCTCCCGGTATATTCCGGGGGCTCGTATGCAGAATTCGCATGATGATTTTTTCGGGGTTGATGCATCCCGGAAGCTGTCTTCGATAATGGTTCCTGTATCCGGCACATTGTTATCGGGTATCAGGGGTGTTCTGTCACGGTTTCATGATTGCGGTATCCGGTATAGACAAGTGGAGCGATTTTCCACTTTTATCGGCTGCTTTGTTTCGTTGCAATGAAACACGATGCCGGAAGGTGACAAGTGGCGTGCATTCCGGAATATGGGCGTCAAAAACAAAAAAGCCGCGTAAACTACTGGTTTTACACGGCTTTTTGTACCTCTTTGAACCTCACCGAACCACTCGGTGGCGGAGATGAAGGGATTCGAACCCTTGATACGAGTTTTGGCCCGTATGCTCCCTTAGCAGGGGAGTGCCTTCGACCTCTCGGCCACATCTCCGGTCTGCTTTCAATTTTCAATTGCAGCGGAATGCATGATAATAGCTTTTCATCGGCTCCAGGTCAATGGACGAGCCTGTGTTTTTTGCATTTTTCACATGGGTGTCAGAACAGAATTTCCGGTGTTTTTTCTTTTTTCCTGTTTTCAGGCGCATTCATGCTTTTTCGGCCGGTTCCTGTGGCGCGTTCTTTTCTGCATGACGGGGTTTGAACTGTTTGTCGCTGATGCGGAACTTGTTTCGGCGATCTCCCATCATTTCACGCAGTTCCCGAATGCTCATGTTGCTGATTTCCTGCATGCGGATGAGCAGGGATGCTCCAACTGGCAGACGGCCATGACGGATTTTGCTGATGACGGGAGGGGCGACTTCAAGTGCACGTGAGAGGGCTGCATCGTTTTTCAGTTTGAGGATTTTTATCATGCCGGTCAGCAGGTTGTTCGGATCGTATTTTTCCGGTTTGCTGGTATGTGTTTCGTATCTTTTCTTGTAGCTCCCATGTTCGTTTTTCATCGGTTTCTCCTGAATTTGTCTGACAATTCGATTTATTGTCGACCATTCAAAAGATGTCATTTTGATAATAATCAGATGAAATGGGGCTTGTAGTTGATTATTCTGCCGTCGGGCGAGAGATTGCAATCGGGGAAAGGTTCGCGGTGAAAAGGCGGATTGGACGTTTTTTCGTTTCAGGACAGTGATTTTCTGTTGTGATGAATCGGATATATGAGATGAAACCGGAAATGACAGGGAAATATACGGATATAATCCGTTTGTCATGAATCTTCACCGGTGATTTTTGTCTGCTCACGAAAATTTTAAAAAGCTGTCCATGCCATTTGAGCTATGATAGCCTTGATATGCTGCCTGCGCGGATTCGATGGGCAAGCGAGAGGGAGGAAACACAAAGGTCGTTTTTCAATATATGATCATACAGGTTTGACAGAAACAGCCTGGCCGGTTTTTGTCCTGATCAGGTTGCATGGACATATTACTGCTGGTGGTTCATGAACTTATTGAACGAAATAACCCCCATCCTGCCTTGCTTTCAGGACGGCATTTTATGGAACCAAGTGTATTGTATGGCGGTCAAAGTGTTTTGTAAAGTGTTTTGACTGTTTTTTTTGTTGGTCTGGATGATGAGGGACGTTTCTCGGGATTCTGGCCGTTTATATCTGTTTTGAGTGTGGTGTTTTTTTGTTCGCAAGGGATAAGTGCCTTGATGAAAATTTTATTTACAGCTGCTGAAATCGCTCGGATGCGTTTGCCGGGATTGCCGACGACCAAGTCGAGTATTTTGTCCAGAGCGGCCAAGGAAGGCTGGCGCTATGAAGAACAATATGGGATCGGTGGCATCAGGAAGGCGTTTGAAATACCTGATCATTATCTGGTTTCTGCACATGGCGATGTTGCGGAAAAGGCCACTCGCCAGAAACCGGGAAAATATCAGGTCAAGCGGATCGGTATGGAGAAAGAGACTGCCGGTTCGGTCAACGCCTCCAAGCTGGCGGCCGCCGCTCATGTTCTGGAGAAATGGGATACCGATGAAAATATCGGTATGACGCCTGACGGGAAAGGGAAGATGATTGCCATTTTTTACAAGATACTGATGGATGGCGCCGATATGGAGGATTTGTCCGGGCTTCTGAAAGAGGTGACGGATATCGCCAGAAAAAAGGCGGGTAAATGAGAGCCTTTTTTCTGGACGGAGTGTTTCAGGACGCATTTCGGTCGTCAAGGGCATTCCATCCAGGGGGAATGTGGAAAGAGACTGAAGGGCAAATTCAGTCTTTTTGTTCGATCAGTTCTATTTTATAGCCGTCCGGATCTTCGACGAAGGCGATGACGGTAGTGCCTCCCTTGACCGGACCTGGCTCACGGGTGATTTTTCCGCCTGATTGACGAATGCGGTTACAGGTCGCGACGATGTCGTCGGTGGACAGGGCGATATGCCCGTAGGCGGTGCCCATATCGTATTCCGATACGCCATAGTTGTAGGTCAGTTCGAGTTCGGCCTGCCGGGGATTGCTTTCGTATCCGAGGTAGGCGAGTGTGTATTGGTATTCCGGGTTGTCGGATGTCCTGATGAGTTTCATGCCCATGACGCGGGTATAAAATTCGATGGAACGGTTCAGGTCTCCGACTCTGATCATGGTGTGAAGAAATCGCATGTTTGCTCCTGTCAGTGAAAGACGGTGTCCATTTTAAAAGAAGTGGCCCTGTTCGGAAACCGGGATGGACAGTATCCGGTTTCAGTCGGTTTCAGCAAAGAGCGAGAACAGGACGGGAGACAGATCCTGAAGCGTCTTGCGCGCTTTTGCGGGATCGGGATACCATTTCTTGACGATGGCCCAAAAACGCGGGCTGTGGTTCATTTCGGAAAGGTGGGCCAGTTCATGTATGACGACATAGTCGATCAGGGACATGTCGCAGTGGACAAGTCGCCAGTTGAGGCGGATATGCCGTTTGGCGGAACAGGAACCCCAGCGGGTGTGTGCGCCGGAAAGCCCGAAAGAGTCGAATCTGACGTTCATTTTTTCCGCGTAAAGTTGCAATCGCCCGGTGAAAATCTCACGTGCCTGTGTTTTCAGCCATTTTTTCAGGTGATCTGCAACAGTGACCGGATTTTCAGGGGAGAGACGAATGGCAAGGCTGTTTTCGTCCAGCCTGAAAACCGGGCGCAAGGTGGCGGATTTTTCAAGGTGCAGTGTCAGTTCCCGTCCGAGATAGGGAAAAACGGTGCCGTCCTGCCAGTTCAGGGGAGCCGGTTTTGCCTGTCGGCGGTTGCGGTAATAGTCGAGTTTGTCCAGTATCCATTTCCGTTTTTCGATGAGCGCGTTTTCAATGGTATGGATCGCGCTCCGTTTCGGAGCCGTGACCCGAAGTCCGGATTCGTCGATGACGAATCCGATCGTGCGCCGGCTGGAACGGTGCAGGAGGTAGGAAACGCTTGTTCCGTCCAGATCGATGGTTCTTGGTAAGTCCGTACGGCGAGATGTTTCTTTCTTTTCGGAACGGGGGGACGGAAGCCGGTCAAAAGAGGGGGCTTCCGGTTTTTTTTCTCTCCGGACAGTGCACCGGCGATAAAACCGAACAGATCGGGCTGAAAGGGGAATCGGGGACGTTTGCTGGCCATGTCAGGGGGTTTGCCGGTAGGCATGGGGTGAAATTTTTCGCATTTCGTTTTCGATCCAGTTCTCGACTTCGTGCATGAGGTCGTCGGGTGTCCTGTTTTCGGGGGAAATGGCTTTTCCGATCGATACGGTGATCAGGCCGGGTTTTTTGATGAATGTGTTTTTGGGCCAGCATTCTCCGGCGTTGACGGCAATGGGGACGACGGTTGTTCCGGTTTTGATCGCCAGTCTGGATCCGCCGTTGTGGTATTTTCCTTTCTGGCCGACCGGTATCCTCGTTCCTTCGGGAAAGATGATGATCCAGAGGTTTTCTTTGAGTCGCTGGCTGCCTTTTTTGACGAGCTGGCGGAATGCGTTCGTGCCCTGTCTGCGATTGATGGGTATCATGCGCAGAAGTGCCAGTGCCCAGCCAAAAAACGGGATATAGAGCAGTTCTTTTTTCAGGACGAATGACAAGGGACGGGGCATATGACACAAAAGGAAGATGGTTTCCCAGGCGGACTGGTGTTTTGACAGGAGAATGACCGGCTCGTCAGGCAGGTTTTCCATGCCTTTGACCTGATAGCGGATGCCGCAAATGGATTTGAGCAGCCAGATGGTGAATACGTTCCAGCGTGAGACGATGTAATAGCGTTTGCGATAGGGGAGCCAGCAGGTGGCGAAACAGATGCACGCCCATAACGGGGTGAATGACACCCAGATGGTCATGAAGGAAAGCGAACGAAGAAAAAGGATGTAACGGTTTGAAACAGGTTCTCCAGGCTTGTGCCGGGATGGCGTGAAAATTTCGGTTTTGAATTCCGGTGTACAACTCACGTTGGTTCCTGAATGTTTTTGTCCTTGTTTTCAATGGTTTTCTGTTTTTCCGACAGCAGATGGTCCGCTACGGCGGACAGGTCGTCGAAAATGACGGTTTTGGGCGGCAGGCCGCCGTTTTCAAGTGTCTGTTTTCCTTTTCCCGACAGAACCAGAATGGGAATGCACCCGGCCAGAAATGCGGCCTGCAGATCCCGAAGCGAATCACCGACCGATGGCACATCGTCCAGTTTGGTGTCGAAGCGTTCGGCAATGGTGCTGAACATGCCCTGACGGGGTTTCCGGCAGTCGCAGTTGTCGCTGGCGGTATGGGGGCAGAAGAAAATGGCTTCGATCAGACCGCCGGCTGCCTTGACGGCGTTTTGCATTTTCTGGTGGATGGCATTTAGTGTCATGATGTCGAAGTAGCCGCGTCCGAGTCCGGACTGGTTGGTGGCGACGACGATGGTGTATCCCGCCTTGGTCAGTCTGGCGATGGCTTCCAGCGATCCGGGCAGCGGAATCCATTCGTCCGGAGACTTGATAAACAAGTCCGAATCTTCATTGATGACGCCGTCGCGGTCCAGAATGATGAGTTTCATCGCCAGTTTCTCCGGTTCAGGATGCAAGTTTCGAGATGTCGGCTACCTGGTTCATCATGGCGTGCAATTGCTTCAGCAGGGCGATGCGGTTGTTGCGCAGGCGCGTGTCGTCAGCCATGACCATGACACCGGTGAAGAAAGCGTCCACATCGTCGTGCAATTGGGCCAATGTTTTTAGTGTACCAGTATAATCGCCGGATGCAAATTTCCGGTCGGCTTCGGGTTTGACCGTTTTCATGTCGGCGAAAAGTTTTTTCTCGCTGTCTTCAACCAGTATGTCCGCGTGAACGTCGCCGGCGTTGATGTCCGATTTTTTCAGAATATTGGTAATGCGTTTGTTGGCTGCCGCCAGCGAGGCGGATTCCGGCATGGCAGCGAAAGTACGGACGGCTTCCAGACGGTCGATCAGGTTGTCGAACCGGTCCGGGTTCTGGGCCAGAACGGCTTCGATCTCGGTCGGCAGATAGCCCCGGTCGCGCAGCAAGCCTCTCAGACGGTCCATGAAGAAGGCGAGAACACCTTCTGTCGGATCGCTCATGGATGCGTTGGTCGAGAGGATGCCGACAGCTTCTGCGAGCATTTTGCGCAGGGAAAGCGGCAGTTTTTTCTCGATCAGGATGCGCAGTATGCCCAGTGCGTGACGCCGCAGGGCGAACGGGTCCCTGTCTCCCGTCGGTTGCAGTCCGATGCCCCAGATACCGGCCAGCGTTTCGAGTTTGTCGGCCAGTGCAATCGCTGTGCCTGTCGGTGTCGCAGGCAGGGCATCTCCCGCGAATCGGGGCTGGTAGTGTTCCGTACAGGCCATGGCCACTTCTTCGGGTTCGCCGTCGTGGCGGGCGTAGTACGTTCCCATAATGCCTTGCAGTTCCGGGAATTCACCGACCATTTCCGTCAGCAGGTCGGCTTTGACCAGTCGTGCCGCGCGGTCGACAAGCTGTGTATCGATGCCCATTTTTTCCGCAATGAAAACCGCCAAGAGGCGGACACGGGCCATTCTCTGGGCAAGAGTGCCCAGCTTGTTGTGGTACACGACATTGGAGAGGCCCGGCAACCGGTCTTCGAGCCGTTTCTTTTTGTCCTGTTCGAAGAAGAAACGGGCATCCGACAGACGTGGACGGATCACGCGTTCGTTACCGCTGATGATACGCTGCGGGGTATTGGTTTCCATATTGGATACGATCAGAAAGCGCGAGCGCAGACGTCCTTCGGCATCGGTTAACGCGAAATATTTCTGGTTGGTCTGCATGGTCAAAATCAGGCATTCCTGAGGGACTTCCAGAAACGATTCCTCGAAATGGCATTCATAGACGATCGGCCATTCGACCAGTGCGGTCACTTCGTCCAGCAGCGATTCGGGCATCAGAACCCTGTCGCCTTTGGCTTTTTCGTTGAGCATGGCGCGGATGCGGTCTTTTCTTGCCTGAAAGCCCGGAATGACCTTGCCTCGTGTTTCCAGTGTGACGGCATAGTAGTCGGCAGCCAGAATGCCGATTTCTCCCTGCGACAGGAAGCGGTGTCCGTGTGTCGAGCGGCCGGCCGACAGGCCGAGAAGCGCGATAGGGATGACGTTTTCACCGTGCATGGCAACGATTTCGTGCACGGGACGGACGAATTCGACCGTTTCGCCATCCGGACGCTGATAGGTCATCATTTTCGGAACGGGCAAATCGTGTGCGGCTTTTTCGACCGCTTTCTGGAGCGAGCTGGCCAGCGGGATGCCGCTGGCGGTGTAGTTGTAGAAAAAGCAGTCGTTTTTGCCGTCTCTGGCCACTTCCAGTGTGGCGATATCGATGTCGGCGATGTCCATGGCCGCCAGTTTCTTTTTGAGCGGTGCGGTCGGCTTGCCTTCGGCGTCAAGTGCCACGGAAACGGGCAAGACTTTCCGGCGAATGGGTTTGTCCGGAGAGATATCCCGGACATCGGTGATGGTGACCGCCAGACGGCGGGGGGTGGCATATACGGTTTTTTTCGAGGCATCCGTCAGAAAGTCGTCCTGCCGGAGGCTTTTTTCAATCGTGCCTGCGAAGGAATCGGCCAGTTTGGTCAGTGCCTTGGGGGGCAGTTCTTCGGTCAAAAGTTCGACAAGCAGGGTCTGGTTCATTTTCTAAGCCTTTTTCTTTTCATCGCCGGGCGGGATTTGTCCGGCGGTTGGTTCAATTCGGTCGTGTCGCCGGTTTTCAGGCGATCTTGCGCATGTCGCCGCACATGGGAAATCCCAGCGCTTCACGGGATTCGTAATAGGCCTGTGCCACAAGGCGGGACAGGGTACGGATGCGGCCGATATAGGCGGCCCGTTCCGTCACGGACAAGGCGCCCCGGGCATCCAGCAGATTGAACGTGTGGGCCGCTTTCAGGATCATTTCATAGGCAGGCAACGTCAGTTTTTCGCCGATCAGCCGTTTGGCTTCCGATTCATAACTGGAAAACAGGGAGAACAGAAACGGTGTGTTGGCCTGTTCGAAGTTGTAGGCGGACTGTTCCACTTCGTTCTGATGGTAAACGTCGCCGTAGGTCAGGTATTTTTTGACGCCACGGTCGACCCATTCCGTCCAGATCAGGTCGTAAACGTTTTCGACACCCTGAAGATACATGGCCAGCCGCTCGAGGCCATATGTGATTTCACCGAGAATCGGTTTGCAGTCGATGCCGCCCACCTGCTGGAAATAGGTGAACTGGGTCACTTCCATGCCGTTTAACCAGACTTCCCAACCCAGTCCCCAGGCACCCAGTGTCGGATTTTCCCAGTCGTCTTCCACGAAACGGACATCGTTCTGCTTCAGGTCAAGACCCAATGCGACCAGCGATCCCAGATACAGGTCGAGAATGTCTTCCGGTGCAGGTTTCAAAACGACCTGGAACTGGTAGTAATGCTGCATGCGGTTCGGATTTTCGCCATAACGGCCGTCTTTCGGACGGCGGGAGGGTTGTACATAGGCGGCTCTCCACGGTTCAGGCCCGATGGCGCGCAGGAAAGTGGAGGGGTGCGATGTCCCGGCGCCGACTTCCATGTCATACGACTGAAGCAGGGCGCATCCCTGCTGACTCCAGTATTGTTGAAGCGTGAAGATGATTTGTTGAAAAGTGATCATGTCCGTTTCCCTTGCCCCGTTTTTTTGTGATCTTCCCGGGTATTTTATGAATAGAAGGAAATTCTAGCGGTTTTATGCCTCAAGGGGAATGTTTCAGACCTGTTACAGGGAAGAAGAGGGGGTGGGAGGGGAATTTTGCCGACACGGCACTCCACAGGATACGAGCAGAAACGGACTTGCCGGCCGTTGCGAGGGAGCTTCAACGGCCGGCGAGGTATCAGTGCGTTTCCTTGTGATAGCGGGTGATGCGTTCCACTTCGTTTTTCGATCCCATGAAAACCGGAACGCGCTGATGCAGTTTTTCGGGAACGACATCGAGCATTGGAATCAGGCCGTTGGTCGCCGCACCGCCGGCCTGTTCAACGATCATGGCCATCGGGTTGGCCTCGTACAGCAGACGGATGCGGCCGCCTGCCTCGATGTTGCGTTCGTCGGCGGGATACATGAAAACGCCGCCGCGTGTCAGGATCCGGTGCATGTCGGTCACCATGGATGCGACCCAGCGCATGTTGAAATCCCTGCCGAGCGGTCCTTCCTTGCCGGCCTGCATTTCATCGAAGTACCGTTTGACCGGCGGGAACCAGCGCCGCTGGTTCGAGGCATTGATGGCGTATTCGCTGGTCGTTTCCGGAATTTTCATATTGGGATGGGTGAGAACCCACGATCCCATTTCACGGTCCAGCGTGAATCCGTTGGTGCCGCGGCCGGTAGTCAGTACCAGAAGGGTTTGGGGGCCGTAGAGGGCATAGCCGGCGGCGATTTGCTGGCGGCCGGGTTGCAGGAAATCGGCTTCGGTGGCGTCCGTCTTGCCTTCGGGCATGGCAAGCACCGAAAAAATGGTGCCGATGGAAACGTTGACGTCGATATTGCTCGATCCGTCCAGCGGATCGAAGAGCAACAGGTAATTGCCGTGCGGATAGGTTTTCGAGATAGGATGAATCGTTTCCATTTCCTCTGAAGCGACAGCGGCCAGATAACCGCCCCATTCATTGGATTCCAGAAGGATTTCGTTGGAGAGTACATCCAGTTTTTTCTGGACTTCTCCCTGTACGTTTTCCGTTTCGTTGCTGCCCAGGATGTTTCCGAGCGCTCCCTTGCCGACGGAATGACTGATTGTCTTGCAGGCACGGCAGACGACTTCCAGAAGCAGACGCAATTCTTCCGGAACGGTGCCGTATTTCCGGTTTTCCTCAATCAGGTGTTGCGTCAGACTGATACGTTTAGGTCTCATGATGCTTTCTTCTTTTTTCGATGTGATGTCAGGCAGACAGGGTTTTTTCAATGATTTCGCGTGTGTCGCGGGACAAAGGCTGTTCCGAAACGTGCCGCAAGGCCTGTTCTGCCGGTTTGCGCAAAGACGGAATGTATCGTTTCCACTGATCCATGCATCTTGCCAGCCGTGCGGCGACCTGTGGATTGATCCGGTCCAGTTCGATCAGGTTCTTGCTCCAGAATTCGTAACCGCTTCCGTCAGCTGCATGGAATTGTGCCATATTGTTGTGGCAAAATCCAAAGATGAGACTGCGTGCCCGGTTGGGGTTTTTGAGGGTGAAGGCCGGGTGTTCCATGAGCGTTGTGATGGTTTCGATGCCGGCATGGGGAGAAGTGGCCTGTAACGAGAACCATTTGTCGATGACGAGCGCTTCGTTTTCGAATTCCCGGTAAAAATCGTCCAGCAGGGCTTTTGCCTCGGGATGCCTGTTCATGCAGCCGGAGTGAACCAGCGACGTCAGGGCGGCCAGCCGGTCGGTCATGTTGTCCGCACGGTTGTACTGTTCGATGGCCATTTGGCAGTAGGCGGGCTTGTCCAGCGCAAGCAGATAGGATAACGCCAGATTTTTCAGGGCGCGTTTTCCTGCGTCGGAAGGAACGGGGCGGTACGTCCCTTCTGTCCTGTTGCGATCCCATGCATCGCGCCATTCCTTTTCGAGTTTTTCCGCCAGTGCCTTGCGCATGAACTGGCGGGCCTGATGAATGGCATGGGGATCGATTTCATCCAGTCTTTCTGCCACCATCATTTCACTCGGCAGGGTCAGGGCCAGTTCTCTCAATGCGGCGTCAAGTGACATGTCGGACAGGACGGCCCGGAACGCATCGGCAAATGCCGTGTCCAGTGTCAGGGGCTGGCCGTCCTGAACCGCTTTCGTCAGGCTGACGAGACGGCGCGCGGCGAGACGCTGGCCGGCTTCCCAGCGGTTGAAGTGATCGCTGTCGTGGGAAAGCAGGTGCAGCAATTCATCATCGGATTGTTCGTATTCCAGAATGACGGGAGCGGAAAAATTGCGCAAGGCGGAGATGACCGGTTTTTCCGCGACATCGACGAAAGTGAATGTCTGGCTGGCGTCAGACAATTCCAGAATGCAGGAGGTTCCAGAATCCTTTCCTCCTTTCAGTCGCAACGGCATGTCGTTGCCCTTGCTGTCCAGAAGACCGATAGCGAAAGGGATCAAAAACGGCTGTTTTTCAGTCTGACCGGGTGTCGGCGGACAGGACTGGGAGAGGGAAACAGTAAGTGTCCGTTTTTTTTCGTCGTAGTGGCTTTCCAGTCTGACGCGGGGGGTTCCGGCCTGGCTGTACCAGCGTTCGAATTGCGAGAGATCGCGTCCGTTGGCGTCAGCCATCGCGGCGAGAAAGTCGTTGCATGTGACGGCGTTGCCGTCATGGCGGCTGAAATAAAGGTCCATGCCTTTTCTGAAACCGTCACGGCCGAAAAGGGTCTGGTACATGCGGACGACCTCAGCGCCTTTTTCGTAGACGGTAACGGTATAGAAGTTGTTGATTTCCTGATAGGCATCCGGACGGACGGGATGGGCCATGGGGCCGGCATCCTCGGGGAACTGCAATTGCCGCAGGGTGCGGACATCTTCGATCCGTTTGACGGCACGGCCCGAATCGCTTCCGGTCAGGTCTGCGGAGAATTCCTGATCGCGAAAAACGGTCAGCCCTTCTTTCAGGGAAAGCTGGAACCAGTCGCGGCAGGTGACCCTGTCACCGGTCCAGTTGTGGAAATATTCGTGACCGACGACAGATTCGATGTTGGCGTAATCGGTATCGGTCGCGACTCGCGGGTTGGCCAGGACGTACCGGGTGTTGAAGATGTTCAGTCCCTTGTTTTCCATGGCGCCCATGTTGAAGTCGCTGACGGCGACGATCATGAAGCGGTCGAGATCGAGTTCCAGACCGAAACGGGATTCGTCCCACCGTATGCTGTGTTTGAGCGATTCCATCGCGTGGGCAGTCTTGTCCAGGTTGTTTTTCTCGACCCAGACCTGCAACAGGACATCGCGGCCGTCGGCCAGTCTGAATGTTTCTTCCCGGCAGACCAGATTGCCCGCCACCAGGGCAAAGAGGTAGGATGGTTTTCTGAACGGATCGTCCCATACGGCGTAGTGGCGGTCGTTGGGCAGGTCTCCTGTTTCGACCAGATTGCCGTTGGAGAGCAGAACCGGGTATTTTTCCTTGTCGGCACGGATCGTGACGGTATAGGTCGCCATCACATCGGGGCGGTCTGGATACCAGGTGATTTTCCGGAATCCTTCGGCTTCGCACTGGGTGAAAAAGTTGCCGTTGGAAAGATAAAGTCCCATCAGGGAGGTGTTCTGGTCAGGATGGATGAGCGTGTCGACGACGAGCGTGACATCATCGGGGGCATTGGCGATACGGAGTTCGCCGTTGTCTGTCGCATAGTCTGATTTGGCCAGCGTTTTGCCGTTCATGACGATTTTGACCGGTTCCAGCGCTTCACCATACAGGACGATGTCGTGGCTTTCCGATTCGGGATTGTGCCGGAGGCGGGTGGTGGCCTTTACCTGGGTCACGGATGGCCCGAGATCGAATGTAAGGTCGATGTGATCGACAAGGAATGGAGGAACGGTGTAATCCTGACGATAAATGGTAATGGAAGAGGATGAAGTCATTTTCTGTTATTTCAGCGTTTTTTCGGTAAAAGCGGAAAAGAAAATCTGTTTCAGGGTGATGGACGGGAAACGGTTTCCATTCCGGCGTGAGGTTTCACATTATCCAACAGAATCGGGCGGTATGGTAAATGGCAGATGAAATCGTGTCCTGTGAACGGATAGATAAAAAAAGATTCTTTTTCGTTTTTCGAAATCCGGTAAAAAGAATCTTTTTTCAGGAAAACGCCGGGTATCGGGGTGATCATGCCATGTTGACGGGGCGGCTGTTCCAGGGGGGTCTGCGGCCGGTAGCCAGTGCGGTTACTCCGGAATAGTCGGGAGACGGTACCGGGGTGAACGTTTTTTTGCGGATGCTGTCTTCAGGGCGGTTGTCCAGAAATTGTCTGAAAGCCGTACCGACTTCCTCGTGTTTCAGGGCATACTGGACGGTCGCTTTCAGATAACCCAATTTGCTGCCACAGTCGTAACGGGTTCCGTCGAAGCGGTAGGCGAATGCGGCTTCTTCTGCCAGAAGCGATGCAATGGCATCGGTCAGTTGCAATTCACCGCCAGAGCCGGGTTTCAGTTTTTTCAGATGAGCGAAAATGGCCGGAGAAAGAATGTAACGGCCGACAACGCCCAGATCGGAAGGGGCGTTTTCGGGAGCGGGTTTCTCGATGATCCGGTCGATGGCCAGCAGATGGCCTTCTTTCTTGCCAGCTACCATGCCGTAATCCCGGCTTCTGGAAATATCGATTTTTTCGACGCCGATAATGCTGTGTCCACAGGTTTCGTAAAGATCGGTCATCTGGCGCATGACGGGGATATCGGCATCGAGCAGATCATCGGCGAGAATCACGGCGAACGGTTCTTTCCTGACCAGTTTTTCGGCACACAATACGGCATGTCCCAGTCCCAGCGCTTCAGCCTGACGGACGAAAAAGCATTCCACATTTCCGGGTTTGATACTTTTGAGAACATCCAGCAGGTTTTTCTTGTTTTTGGCGTACAGTTCCGTTTCCAGTTCATAGGCTTTGTCGAAGTGGTCTTCAATGGCACGCTTGTTTCGTCCGGTCACGAATATCATTTCCGTGATTCCGGCTGCTGCCGCTTCTTCCACGGCATACTGGATCAGGGGTTTGTCGACAATGGGGAGCATTTCCTTGGGGCTGGCCTTGGTGGCCGGCAGGAAACGGGTACCGAGGCCGGCTACGGGAAAAACCGCTTTGGTGATTTTTTGTGTCATTTGGCTATACCTCTTGCAGGTTGACATGGACATTATTCCGGCATCTGTTGTGTTGTTGAAATGTCCGTTCACTTTTTTAACGGTATTTCCGGCAATACGCATTCCGGTCGGTCACGTTTTTTATGGTGATAATCGATAACAGATACGATGGGAGACTTCCTGATCCGGGATGGATTCATTCATGGTTCTGTTATCTTTATGGTTTGCACGGGCTGTTTGGCGTGACGGGCAATGCGCGTTGAAACAGATTCCGAAAGAGTCGTCATGATGACATTTTTCCCTGAGGGTCGTTTTGACGCGAAGTAAAACAGACTGGTATAAGCAGGCAGCCGGATTTTCATGTTCAGGCGATTTGCTGATTATGAAATGGCTATATGTGGAGTCCGTTTGTAAAGAAGATTTTCATTATGGGTGAAGGAATGTATCCGGGACGGAGAATGAATCGGAACAGGGTGAAAAATTGAAAATATTGTTCGGAAAATATCAAGATTGTGTCCGGTAGCCGGATATCAGAAAACCATGTGAAAGAGAATGGTATAAAAAAACAGACCTGTCAAAACAGGTCTGTTTTCTGGAATCATCCAAAGTTTTCCGGATATTCGAATATCGTTATTTGATGAGAAATTTTTCCCTGTTGTTCGGATCGATCCATTTCGGTGCCTTGCCGCGGCCGGACCAGGTTTCACCCGTTACCGGATTCCGGTATTTCGGAGCCAGTGGGGTACGGACTTGGCCGTTTTTCTTTTTGTTGGTAAAACCGAGATCGGCCAGGGTAATGCCGTATTCGGCCATGGTCATCTTGATTTGTGCAATGGCATTGGATAATTCGTTTTTGCGGAGTTCTTCCGCTTCATGCTGAAGCTGTTTTATCTGATCCTGTAATTGCTTGTAAGTCGCCATAATTTTTTCCTGATCAAAAGTCAGAAGAAACAAATCCGGTTTCCGTGTCTTCCGACGGTTTTAAGAAGTAGAAATATTTTTGCATCCCGATAAAACGTATTCTATATTTTCGTTTTCAATAAATAAAGGGTACATAAATGAATTGATGTTTATTTGTTTAATATTTCGCATTTATCGGAAATGTTTCTTGTTTAAAGCCGGGTATTCCCATGTGAGCCGATGCCTGATTCATTGAAGGGAACCGGAAAAGGCCGGGCTGAATATGGCTTATTCGCTACAAGTATTCCATTGTAACGGGGTCAGAATACTGAATTGTCCGGTTTTCCGGTTTCTTCTGGCCAGTTTTAATAAAGCCCTGTCTTTGGTAAAGAGATAGGATGCGTGTGAATCGTAAGCGAGTTCCATGAATTTCTGGTCATCTTTATCGCTGCATACGGCAAGCAGATGATAATCCCGTTTATCCGGATTGACTAATTGGATAAAGCGGTCAAAATCCTGTCTGGATTGCGCTTTTTCAGATTCGTTTAAAGCGAGTTTGGGATAATCGAGAACACGGAGCCATTCTTCGCGACAGTCTTCACGGGTAATGGCGATAATGGTTTTTTCATGGATGGCTTTCAGCAGGCCGGCAGAGGCGGCATCGTGAAAAACGAAGAGATCCAGACAGACATTGGTGTCCAGAACAGCCAGTTTGGAATTCATAGAGTTGGTTAATCGACGGGAATATGACTATGCTTGTAATTTTATCACCCTCCAAAAGACAGCGTTTTCCGGAAAACGTGACAGATGATCCGTTACAGAAAAAGCTGTTTGGTCGTCCGGAATGGATGTCGAAAGCCGAAAAGGTGGCAAAAATCATGAAAGCCTGTTCCCCTCATGAACTGGCGCGTATTCTGAAGGCATCGGATACCATTGCCGTGACGGAAGCGGGGCATTTCAATGATTGGGACAGTCAGGTGGTTTATCCGAAGGCCCGGCCGGCTGTCATGACATTCGATGGGGATGTGTACCGGGCGCTTGATGCGGGGACGCTGACGGAAAAGGGATGGGGGTATTTGAACGGTCATCTTCGCATTCTGTCGGCCCTGTATGGCGTGTTGAAGCCGTTTGACCTGATCCAGCCGTATCGCGTCAGTTTCGAGGCTACGGCGGTCAGGCCGGAGGGAAAAAGTCTTTATGATTACTGGAAAAAACCGGTGACCGATTCGCTCAACCGGGCCCTGGAAACTTCGGACAGTCGAGTGCTGGTGAATCTGGCATCGGCGGAATTTGCCAGGGTAGTCGATCGGGAAGCGCTGGATGGGGAGATGATCACGCCGGTTTTCCAGGAAATGAGGCAAGGAAAACCGAGGGTCATGGGACTGTATGCCAAAAAGGCGAGAGGGATGATGACACGTTATGCGGCCGAACGCGGTATCACCGATGCAGAAGATCTCAAATCCTTCGATCTCGGCGGTTATGCTTTTCATGCCGCTTCGTCGAAAGACAATATCTGGGTGTTCAGACGGTGAGGCTGCCCGGAAAAACCGGACAATGGGCAGGAGTTATTCCTGTCGTTTGCGGATTTCCTCTGCCAGCTCTTCTTTTCCTCTGCTTTCCAGTGTGGCGACAAGCCTGCGATGTTCCCTGACCGCCTGGTTCCAGGTGGCAAAACGCCAGCGTGGCTGGATATCGTCGGGCAATCCGAAGACTTTTGTTTCGAAGAGCCGTTTTTCTCCTGCTCCGAACGCATGGTCGATCCCCGTGAAAATGGTCGATACCAGCAGGTCACCGACCTGTGTCTGTTCAATAATGCGATTGGCCGCCGATTTCATGAAAGTGATGTATTCTCCGAAGGAGCAGGGAACCGGTTTTTTGCCCGACAACCTGTAGAGGTGGCCCTTGAGCAGGTTTTCCGGATTGTCGGCAAAGGTATCGTTTTCCGTGTTGCTCATGGCGTCTTTCCTGGTCAAAAAAATGCCATTGTAACGGACAAACGGCGTTGGCAGCTGTTTTCAGACGGCAATGGAGTTCGACGAAGAGGAAAACATTTGAATACAGGGCGTGCTTGGCTATAATGGGGCGATCCGCCGGAAACGGTATCCGGCCGTATCAACCTGACAGGAAACGAATGATGTCCGTTTATGAAAAACTGAAAGCCATGAATATCGAATTGCCGCCGGTGGCAAAACCGGTTGCGGCCTATGTTATGTATGTCAAATCCGGCAATCTGGTGTATTTGTCGGGACATATCGCCAAAAAGGACGGCAAGCCGCTGGTTGCCCAGTTCGGCAGGAATATTTCCGTGGAGGAAGGCAAACAGGCGGCGCGCAACACGGCAATCGACTTGCTGGCGACCTTGCAGGATGCCTGCGATGGTGATTTGAACCGCGTCAGGCGGATTGTCAAGGTACTTTCGCTTGTCAATTCGACGGGAGACTTTACCGATCATCATCTGGTCACCAACGGGGCATCGGAGTTGCTCGTCGAGGTGTTCGGCGAAGCGGGCCGGCATGCCCGTTCGGCTTTCGGCGTGGCCCAGATTCCGACAGGTGCCTGTCTGGAACTGGAACTGATCGCCGAAATCGACTGAGTCCCGGAAAAAAGGGCGGAGACGGGATATCCGCGAAACCGGCAACAAGGGTTTGTCCGTTTTGCCATGTCAGTCGGGGGCGCAGAAATGGCTGATTTCACCGGCAGGCAGGGACGGGCTGACCAGATATCCCTGATATTCGTCACAGCCGATTTTTTTCAGCAGTAGAGCCTGACCATCCGTTTCAACTCCGCCGGCCGACACTTTCAGGCGCAGGTTTTTTGCCATGGCGACAATAGCGCCGGCCACATCGGCGTCTTCGCTGCCGGTTCCGAGTGCATGGATGAAAACGGGGTCGATCTTGATTTTTTCGATAGGCGCCTTTTTAAGATGACTGATGCTTGAACAGCCATTTCCGAAATTGTCCAGTACGATTTTGACACCCATGTCGCGCAGTTCATGAAGGAGATCGGTAACGGTCCTGATGTTTTCCATGATGCTGCCTTCTGTGATCTGCAATTCGAGAGCGCCGGGGGCCAGTCCGTTTTCTTTCAGGGCATTGCGGATGATGGGAAGCAGGTTTTTCTGTTTCAGCTGAATCGGCGACAGATTGACGGAAACGGTTTTGGGATGTCCGTCATGGTGCCATTTTCCGGCCTGTTTGCAGGCCGAGCGGATGACCCATTCCCCGATCGGGCTGATCAATCCGGTATCTTCGGCCACTCCCAAAAAGCGGGACGGCATCAGGATGCCAAATTCGGGATGTTTCCATCGCAAGAAGGCTTCGACGCCAGTCATATGGCCGCTTTTCGTGTCGATAATCGGTTGATATTCCAGAAAGAAGCCGTCGTTTTCAAGTGCGGCGCGAAGGTCGTTTTCCAGCCGGGTCCGTTCGACCAGATGCAGGTTCATTTCAGCATTGAAGAACTGATAGGCGTTTCTCCCGTTTTCTTTCGCATGGTACATGGCCGTATCGGCATTTTTCAAAAGGGTGTCGATATCTGTTCCGTCTTCGGGATAGAGGGCGATTCCGATGGAAGGCGTGATCGACATTTCATAATTCTCGATCTGGTAGTTCTGCGAGAGGGAATGCATGATGTTGTTGACGACAGTGGCCACATCGTCAGCATGTCCGATATCATTCAAGAGAATAACGAATTCATCGCCACCCTGACGGCTGACGGTATCGTTTTTGCGGACACACTGGGTCAGTCGCTGGGCGACCTGTTGCAGGAGGCGGTCGCCTACCGCGTGTCCCAGCGTATCATTGATATGTTTGAACCGGTCCAGATCCAGAAACATGACTGCAGCTTTGCGGCGGTTGCGCTCGGCGGCCATGAGTGTCTGTCCGAGACGGTCCAGAAGCAGGATACGGTTGGGCAGTCCGGTCAGAAAGTCGTGTTCGATCATGTAACGTGCGTGATCTTCCAGAAAGTCGTTTTGGCTGATATCCAGCAGGATACCGATATAACTGATGATTCGCTCATCCATGTCTCGGACGATTTTGATGGTGAGGTGGGTCGGTGCGATTTTTTCCTGCCGGTTTTTTTCGAAGGTCGCCATTTCTTCGTGATCGCTGCATACAATCACGTCGCACAGCTGGCTGTAACAGGTCGAATCGGCGATGCCGGTCTGGAGGTACCAGGGTTTGTTGCCCATGATTTTTTCCTGGGTCAGCCCGGTCATGCGGGTGAACGGAGGATTGACGACAGTGATGCGCCTGTCCTGATCGGCGATGAAAATTCCGTCACGGTTGTTTTCAAACAGGTTGCTGGCGATTGCCAGTGCCTTCTCCGTTGTCTTGTACGAGGTGATATCGGCGGCGATACCGGTCAAGCCGATTTCACCGGAGGCATTTTCCTCGATCAGATAGCATTTCAGATTGATCCATGCAAAATCGCCATTGGGCTTGTCGATGCGGATTTCAATGTCGAAACCGGTTTTTCCGTTGATCGCCGAATTCAGCGCCGTCCGGATTTTTCCGGCACTTTCCGGGTGCACGATGTTGATGAAAAGAGGGAAGGGAATGTCGTCGAAAGTGACAAAGCCGAACAGATCGCCGCTTTTGTCGGAAAAGTGGAAGCGCAGTGTTTCCATGGAGGCGTCTCTGGCGATGGTCGCCCTCCACAGGCCGATATTTGAGCGTTCGATGGCCAGCTGGCAGAAATATCTGTCTTTTTCCAGTGTGCCAATCCGGTTTTCCTGCCGTTTCCGGTGATTTTCTTCTGTGGTGATGTCCTCGATGGTCAGGTGAAGGCAGCCTCGCATCTTGCCGGTGGAAAATCCTTTTACCCGGATGGTCTTCCCGGTTTTTTCCGTTATACCCGTCCAGACTTTCAGGGAACGGGAAGATTCCAGAAGGGCCAGAAACATCAGAAATGCCGGCCGGTCGCTTTCGCGCAGACTGTCCATCAGAGCGTTTTTTCCGGACAGGCCGAGCAGATCAGTGGCGGCAGAATTGTTTTTCAGGATATTTCCATGACGGTCGGCGATGAGCTGGGCGATGGGATTGTCTGTGAAAAAACACCGGTAATCCAGTCGGGAATCGGGTGAAAACAAACGGTTGTCCCTGTCGTTGTGATCGGTTGCGAACAGGTCGTTGTCAGGATTGCCGTTCGTGCGGAAAAGGTCGTCGCCGGATGAACCGGTTTCATGGCTGGAGTCAGGAACGGGATGTGTTTCTTCTCCGTTTCCCGAACGGGACAGCCTGTTGACCGGTTTTACATGATTTCCGCCTTTTCGCATAGTTCGGATCGTGGATAAGACCGTAAACGCTGCACAATGAGTCGTGCGCTCCTTCTCTGAAGCCAAGCCGCTGTTTCCGTGAGCCGGTTTTTGCGGATACGGTTGACGAACGGCGGGGTGTATTGAATCACATTTGCCGTCAGGCCGGACAAATAAATGCAGTTTATTTGATGTTTTCGAGCATGACAGGGGTGAAACGGGATTCTACCGCCTTGCCCTTGCGGGCACGCTTGCCGGTGTGGGAGTCCATGATGTTGCCGGTAATACGGACGTCATAACGGTTGTCGTTTCTGGCCGTGCAGACGACAAGACACCCCTTGTCGCCGACAGGTCGTGCCGCTTTCAGTTTTTCTCCGTTTTCCAGCGCCATCAGAATAACACCGTGCCCTCCGGATGAAAGCGCACGCAGTTCGGCGATGCCAAACAGCAGCAGTCGCCCCTTTCCCGAGAGAGTGGCAATCCACTTGTCTTCCGGAGAAATGGCGACCGGATCGAGCAACGTTTCTCCCGGTTCGAGGTTGATGAACGATTTGCCGTTGCGGACCCGGCTGGCCATATCCGATACCCGGGCGGAAAAACCGTAACCGGAATCCAGGGCGACCAGAACGGTCGTATCCGGTGTGCCGACGAAATACCGGACAATCGTTTCGTCGATGCCGGTTTCGGCAAAGGTCGTGATCGGCATGCCGTCGCCACGGCCTGCCGGCAACTGGTGGACAGGGACGGTGTAAATCCGGCCTGTCGAGGAAAATGCCAGAAGCAGATCGGTGCTGCGGCATTCGTATATGCCAAAAAGGCTGTCGCCGGACTTGAACGATATACCGGCGTGATTGAGTCCATGTCCTGTTCTCTGGCGGATCCAGCCGTTTCGCGACACGATGACGGTGACCGGTTCATCGGTGATTTTCTGTTCGGCGATGGCTTTTTCCGCTTCTTCGATCAGTGTGCGGCGCTTGTCGCCGTATTTTTTCCGGTCGGATTCGATTTCGCGAATGATGAGCCGTTTCATTGAGGAGGGGTTATCCAGCAGATCGTGCAGGGTTTCCTTTTCCTTGCGCAGTTCGGCCAGTTCCTGTTCGATCCGGATTTTTTCCAGACGCGCCAGCTGGCGCAGACGAATTTCCAGAATGTCGTCCGCCTGCCGTTCGGACAGATGGAACATTTCGATCAGGGCGGTCTTGGGATCATCGGATTCGCGGATGATGCGGATGACCTGATCGATATTCAACAGGACGGTTTCGCGTCCTTCCAGAATATGGATCCGGTCATCGACTCTGCCGAGTCGCCAGTTCGTACGGTGTCTGACGGTCACGAACCGGAATTCGATCCATTCTGTCAGGATATCCGACAGGCCCTTTTGCCCTGGTCGGCCGTCGATACCGATCATGACCAGGTTGACCGGCGTATTGCATTCCAGCGACGTGTGTGCGAGCAGTGCCTGCATGAATTCGTCGGGATTGATGCGTTTGGACTTCGGTTCCAGTACGATACGTACCGGTGCATCGCGGCTGGCTTCATCCCGGATCGTGTCCAGTATGCCGAGAAACTGCTGGCGAAGCGCGATCTGTTCGGGAGACAGTGCTTTCTTGCCGTTTTTGACTTTCGGATTGGTTATTTCCTCGATTTCTTCCAGCACTTTCTGGGAAGATGTGCCAGGTGGCAGTTCGGTCACGACGGCTTGCCATTGTCCGCGTGCCAGTTCCTCGATTTTCCAGCGTGCCCGGACTTTCAGACTGCCGCGCCCGTTTTTGTATATTTCGGAGATGATGTGCGGTGCCGTGATGATCTGCCCGCCACCGGGAAAATCCGGACCCGGCAAAATAGCCATCAGTTCGGCATGCGAAAGTTTCGGATTGCGGATCATCGCAATGGCCGCCTGTGCCACCTCGTTCAGGTTGTGCGACGGTATTTCGGTCGCCAGACCGACAGCGATGCCCGATGCGCCGTTTAACAGCGTAACCGGAAGTCGTGCGGGCAAGAGCTTCGGTTCCTGCGTGGAACCGTCGTAATTGTCCTGGAATTCCACGGTTCCCTGGCCGATTTCTTCCAGCAGCAGTTGCGCGATCGGCGTCAGGCGCGCTTCCGTATAGCGCATGGCGGCGGCACCGTCTCCATCGCGGGAACCGAAATTGCCATGCCCGTCGATGAGTGGATAGCGCATGGAAAAATCCTGTGCCATGCGGACCAGTGCATCGTAAACGGACTGGTCTCCATGCGGGTGCAGCTTGCCGAGTACGTCGCCGACGACGGCGGCCGATTTGCGGGGTTTGGCGTCCGGAGCGAGTCTTAATTCATTCATCGCATACAGAATGCGCCGCTGGACCGGTTTCTGGCCATCGCAGACGTCAGGCAAGGCACGTCCCTTCACAACGGAAATGGCGTAGTCCAGATAGGCCCTTTCGGCGAAACTGGCGAGCATCAGGGTTTCGGCCGGTTCGTTTTCGGGAGGCAACTGATCGAAAAGTGTGGGTTGTGACGTCATGACGGTTTATTCGTTGAGGGTTCGGCTAGATATCGGCTTCGGCTTCGTTTCCGTGTTCTTCCATCCAGTTCCGGCGGGCGGCCGCTTCTCCCTTGCCCATCAGCATCTGGAAACGTTCGGCCGACTCATCGCGGGTGAATGTGCCGAATGTAATCGGCAAAAGGCGCCGTGTATCCGGATTCAGTGTCGTCTCCCAAAGCTGTTCGGCATTCATTTCACCCAGCCCCTTGAAACGAGAGATACCCAGCGCATTGTCCCGGACTCCTTCGCTTTTGAGTTTGTCCAGAATGCCGGACAGTTCCATGTCGTCCAGGGCATACAGTTTCTGGACCGGTTTTTTGCCGCGCGCCGGCGCGTCGATCCGGTAAAGCGGCGGACGGGCCACGTAGATGTTGCCGTTTTCGATCAGGTGCGGGAAGTGCCTGAAAAACAGGGTCAGCAGCAAGACCTGAATATGCGAACCGTCCACGTCGGCATCCGAAAGAATGCATATTTTTCCGTACCGAAGCCCGGACAGGTCGCAAGTATCGTTCATGCCGTGCGGATCGATACCGATGGCGACAGCGATGTCGTGGATTTCCTGATTGGCGAAAAGGCGGTCTTTTTCGGTTTCCCAGGAATTGAGCACTTTGCCGCGCAAAGGCAGGATAGCCTGGAATTCCTTGTCGCGTCCCATTTTGGCCGAACCGCCTGCCGAATCGCCTTCAACCAGAAACAATTCGTTGCGGCTGATGTCCCGTGATTCACAGTCGGTCAGCTTGCCGGGCAAAACGGCGACGGCCGACGATTTCTTTTTCTCGACTTTCTGCAATTGCCGCATGCGCGACTGGGCTTGCCGGATCACCAGTTCAGCGAGTTTGCGGCCGTATTCGACGTTCTGGTGCAGCCAGAATTCAAAGGCCGGCCGGACGAAGTGGGAGACGAGCCGGACAGCGTCGCGCGAATTCAGGCGTTCCTTGATCTGGCCCTGAAACTGGGGATCGAGCACTCTGGCCGACAAAACGAAAGAGGCGCGGGCGAAAACGTCTTCGGGCAGAAGACGGACGCCTTTGGGCAACAGGGAATGAATTTCCGCGAAACTTCTGACGGCATTGAAGAGACCGTCGCGCAGGCCACTTTCATGCGTTCCGCCTGCCGGAGTGGGAATCAGGTTGACGAACGATTCGCGTACCGGTGGACCTTCCGCCGTCCAGGCGACGACCCATGCAGCGCCTTCACCTTCCGCGAATCCCTCGTTTTCACGATCGGCATAATGTTCCCCCTCGAAAAGCGGGATGACGGTTTCTTCCCCGTCCGGCAGATCGAGTGCCTGTTCCAGATAACTCCGCAATCCATCCTGGTATTGCCAGGTTTCGGTTTCGCCCGTTTTCGCGTTTTTCAGTTCGACATGTACGCCGGGGAGCAGAATGGCCTTGGATTTCAGCAGATGCTTCAGTTCCGGCAACGGAATGGTCAGGGAATCGAAGTATTTCGCATCGGGCCAGACGGTCACTTTCGTTCCCGATTTTTTCTCGCCCCGCCCGAGCGGACGCGATGTCAGGGGTTCCGAAACATCACCGTCGGCAAAAACGATGTGGTGCGCTTTCCTGTCTCGCCAGACGTCCACTTCAATCCGTTTCGAGAGTGCATTGGTTACCGATACCCCGACGCCATGCAGACCGCCTGAAAAGGCATAGGCACTGTCGTTCCCCTTGGTGAATTTTCCCCCGGCGTGCAGGCGGGTGAAAACGATTTCCACGGTCGGTACTTTTTCTTCCGGATGCATGCCGACGGGAATGCCGCGCCCGTCGTCTTCCACGCTGATGCTGCCGTCGGTTTCCAGGGTCACCAGGATGTTTTTGCAGAAGCCGCCGATGGCCTCGTCGGACGCGTTGTCGATGACTTCTGTCACGATATGCAGCGGGTTTTCCGTACGCGTATACATGCCGGGACGTTGCCGGACAGGTTCAAGCCCTTTCAGTACCTTGATCGATTCTTCGCTGTAGGTGGATTTTTTTTCT
Source organism: Oxalobacter aliiformigenes (assembly GCF_027116575.1). Taxonomy (GTDB): domain Bacteria; phylum Pseudomonadota; class Gammaproteobacteria; order Burkholderiales; family Burkholderiaceae_D; genus Oxalobacter; species Oxalobacter aliiformigenes. Next base: position 840,259 of record NZ_CP098252.1, read on the forward strand.
GCCATATCTTTGCTGGTTTGTCTCCGCAAGCCGCCGGCCGATGGTTCCGGTTTTGCATGGCCGTTATCGTAAACCCGAAACCGGCCGTTTCCTGTTGAGGAGGGTTAAAACCGCTATTTGCCATGAAGGCCTGTTTTTTTCCTCTTTTTCCGCATCGGTTGACATGCTTTTTGTCGCAGCCGGTATCCTGTATGGAAAAACGGAAGTATAAGTCAATTTGAAACGAATCGACGGTTGTTGTGGCACGAAAACCGTTTTCTGCCGGCTTGCGGAGACGATGAAAGTCTTACTTGTTGATATTATTGGAATTCCTGTCCGTTTACATTGCAGATGGGCTGATTTTTAGATATAATTGGTGCTTTATTACGGTTTCGTCCATTTTTTTGGATGGCACGGGGTGTTGAAATCATGATATGGGCTTTAGCCCATTTTTTTTTCATTATGCCCCCGGTGCCGCCGCAAACAGCATGGCTTGCCGTCCCCGGCGGGATGGCCGGCCCGAACGGAAATTGAACGGGAGCAGACTTTGTTGCAGGAACTGGTTGAAAAGACGGTCAATGGCTGCGGGTACGATCTGGTTGATCTGGAGAGGGCACCCGGTGGCATTTTGCGTGTGTATATCGATTTTTTGCCTGACGGGTCTGATCGTGGAAACATTACGGTGGACGATTGCGAAAAAGTCAGTCATCAGCTCTCCCATGTGCTGATGGTCGAAGATGTCGATTATGACAGGCTGGAAGTGTCGTCGCCCGGACTGGACCGTCCGCTGAAAAAAATGCAGGACTTCATACGTTTTGCCGGAATGGAAGCGCATGTCAGATTGCGCAGGCCGGTGACAGGTATGGGAAACCGGAAGTCGTTTCAGGGGATTCTTTTGCCGCCCGAAGGGGATGAACTGGCGCTGGAGTTCGAGGGGGACGACAGGGAAAACAATTCGGTTTTACATTTTACGATCGCTGACATAGACAAGGCACGATTGGTGCCGCAGGTGAATTTTAGGAGCCGCAAAGCATGAGTGTCGAAATTCTGCAATTGGTTGATGCGCTGGCGCGCGAAAAGAACGTGAGCAAGGAAATTGTCCTGGGTGCGCTTGAGCATGCTTTGGCACTTGCCACGAAGAAACGTTATCCGGGAGATGTCGATATCCGTGTCGCCATCGACCGCCAGACCGGTGATGTCGAAACTTTCCGCCGGTGGCATGTCGTTCCGGATGAGGCGGGATTGCAGCAGCCGGATCAGGAAATGCTCTATTTCGAGGCGAAAGAGCAGTTTCCCGATATCGAAGTGGGCGATTACATCGAGGATCATGTCGAGTCCGTCGATCTGGGGCGTCGTTTCGCCCAGGATACGAAGCAGATCGTCTTGCAGCGTATCCGGGATGCGGAACGTGAACAGATTCTCCAGGATTTTCTGGATCGCGGCGATTCGCTGGTGACCGGGACGGTCAAACGGATGGAACGGGGCGATGCCATCGTGGAATCCGGCAAGGTGGAAGCGCGCTTGCCGCGCGACCAGATGATTCCCAAGGAAAATCTCCGGGTCGGCGACCGTGTGCGTGCCTATATCCTGCGCGTGGAACGCGGCGCCCGCGGCCCGCAGGTCATCCTGTCGCGTACGGCACCGGAATTCATCGTCCGGCTGTTCGAGCTGGAAGTGCCGGAAATCGAGCAGGGGCTTCTTGAAATCAAATCGGCGGCCCGCGATCCCGGCGTTCGCGCCAAGATCGCCGTTTATACCAGCGACAAGCGGATCGATCCGATCGGTACCTGTGTCGGCATGCGCGGTTCGCGTGTTCAGGCCGTTACCGGTGAATTGGGTGGTGAACGGGTCGATATCGTTTTGTGGTCGGAAGATCCGGCGCAGTTCGTGATCGGTGCACTGGCTCCGGCCAATGTGACCTCGATTGTGGTCGATGAGGACAAACATGCGATGGATGTCATCGTCGATGAGGAAAATCTGGCGATTGCTATCGGCAGAAGTGGACAGAACGTCCGTCTGGCGACCGAATTGACCGGCTGGAAAATCAATATCATGACAGCGGAAGAGTCTGCCGACAAGACGGCACTGGAAAAAGCCGAGTTGCAGAAACTGTTCATGGAAAAACTCGATGTCGATTCGGAAGTGGCGGATATTCTGATCGAGGAGGGGTTCACGTCGCTGGAAGAAATCGCTTATGTACCGATTGCCGAAATGCTCGAGATCGAGGCGTTTGACGAGGAAACCGTCAACGAGATCCGTCATCGTGCCCGCGATGCCCTGATTACCGAGGCGATCGTGTCCGAAGAAGGAATGGCCGGCATGGAAGAGGCGCTGTCGGGGCTGGAAGGCATGAGCCGCAATGTGGCCGGCAAGCTGGGACTGGCCGGCGTCAAGACGCTGGAACGTTTTGCCGGACTGGCCTATGACGAATTCGGGGCCATTCTGGCGTTGCCGGTCGATCGTGCCCGCCAGTTGCTGGAAAACGGGTTTGCCGATGTGACGGATGAAGAGATGAAGCTGATCGATGCGAAATACGATGATGATGCGAAAGAATTGCAGGCCCGTGCCTGGAAACTGATGGAATCCAGATAAGGTCTTTTTGCGTCCCGTTACCGGATTTGCCGCATCTATTAGAAGAAAGAGGAATGAATGGCGATTAACAATGTAGCCCAATTTGCTGCCGAACTGAATATGCCTTCCGACGTGCTGTTGAAGCAGTTGCGTGATGCCGGTGTGGAAAAAAATTCAATCAACGACACCTTGAGCAAGGAAGACAAGGATAAACTGCTGAGCTATCTGCGCGGTGCACATGGCGTACCGACAGGAGAAAAGCGTAAAATTTCGTTGACCCGCAAGGAGACGAGCGAAATCAAGCAGGCTGATGCCACCGGCAAATCCCGCACGATCCAGGTTGAGGTCAGAAAAAAACGGACATTTGTCAAACGGGACGAACAGGCTCTCCGTTCGGAAATAGAACAGAGAAAAGCGATTCCTCCGGTCATCGACGAAGCCGAAAGACAGCGGCGTGCAGAGGAAGCGCGCCGCCAGGCCGAACTGATCGCGCGACAGGAAGCCGAATTGCGCGAAAAACAGGCCCGACTGGCGAAAATGGAGGCCGAAAAACAGGCACGCCTGAAAGCGGAAGAAGCAGCGCGGCTCGAGGTGGAAGCGCTGAAACGGAAAGAGGCCGAACAGCGCGAGACTGAACGGATAGAAATGGAAAAACGGCAATTGGCTGCCGAGGAAAAGGCAGCGGCTGAAGCGGCAAAGAAAGCGGAAATGGCAAGAATGGCTGAAGAGGCGGCACAGGCCGAAAAGGCGAGAAAGGAAGCGGAAGCGCAGCGGATCAAACGGGCCGAAGAGGCCGAGCGTGCGCGCAAGGCTGTCGAGGATGAAGTCGCCCAGATCAAGGCCATGATGAGCGGTACCCGGAAAGTCGTCAAACAGCCGCCCAAGCAGGCGCCTGCACCGGCAGCACCTCAGGCGGCCGCGGCTGAAAACAGGGACAATGCGAAAAAAACGGGCACTCTGTCAAAACCGGTACAGCAGCCGGCCGCAGCCAAACCGGCGGACAAGAAATCTTCTTCCGGAAAACCGGACAAGAAATCATCTGCCGACAAGAAAGCGGCCAGAACGGCTGGCTGGCAGGAAGAATCCGGCAAGAAACGCGGTTCCGGCCTGAAAACGCGAGGGGGTGATTCCCAGGGGGGCCGTGAAGGGGGCTGGCGAAGCAATTCGGGCGGGCCGAAAGGACGCCGTCATGCACCGGTCGTCGAGCGCGAAAGCAATTTCCATCAGCCCACAGAGGCTATTGTTCATGATGTCTATGTGCCGGAAACGATCACTGTTGCCGAACTGGCTCACAAGATGGCCGTCAAGGCTTCCGAAGTGATCAAGCAGCTGATGAAACTGGGTCAGATGGTGACCATCAATCAGGTGCTTGATCAGGAAACGGCCATGATTCTGGTCGAGGAAATGGGGCATCGTGCTTTTGCCGCCAAGATTCAGGATGTTGAATCGCAACTGGAAGAAATCGGCAAGAACGACAATGCCGAGCTGTTGCCGCGTGCGCCGGTCGTGACCGTCATGGGCCATGTCGACCACGGCAAGACTTCGCTTCTGGATTACATCCGCCGTACGAAGATCGCTTCCGGTGAGGCGGGCGGTATCACGCAACATATCGGCGCCTATCATGTCAGGACCGAACGCGGTATCGTGACGTTCCTTGATACACCGGGACATGAGGCATTTACGGCCATGCGTGCGCGGGGGGCAAAAGCGACCGATATCGTCATTCTGGTGGTGGCCGCCGACGACGGTGTCATGCCGCAGACCAAGGAAGCGATCGCCCATGCGAAGGCCGCCGGAGTGCCGATCGTAGTCGCGATCAACAAGGTGGACAAACAGGGCGCCAATGTCAATCGCGTGACGCAGGAACTGGTTGCCGAACAGGTCGTACCGGAGGAATACGGTGGCGATTCCCCGTTTGTGCCTGTTTCCGCCAAAACAGGGCAGGGTATCGATTCGCTGCTGGAAAACGTGCTCTTGCAGGCCGAAATTCTGGAACTGAAGGCCCCGGTCGATGCCATGGCGAAAGGAATCGTGATCGAGGCGCGTCTGGACAAGGGGCGCGGACCGGTGGCGACTGTGCTGGTCCAGTCGGGAACACTGCATCGGGGCGATGTCGTACTGGCCGGGCCGGAATACGGCCGCGTCCGTGCCATGCTGGATGAAAACGGCAAGGCCATTACCGAGGCCGGCCCCAGTATTCCGGTCGAAATCCAGGGACTGACGGGTGTTCCGTCCGCCGGGGAGGAAATTATCGTTTTGAACGATGAACGCAAGGCTCGCGAAATCGGCCTGTTCCGTCAGGGCAAGTTCCGTGATGTCAAGCTGGCCAAGCAGCAGGCAGCCAAACTGGAAAACATGTTCGACCAGATTGCGGAAGGCGAGGTCAAGACACTGCCGCTGATTATCAAGACCGACGTTCAGGGATCGCAGGAAGCGTTGTCCGCATCGCTTCTGAAACTGTCCAACGACGAAGTGCGCGTTCAGGTCGTTCATGCTGCCGTCGGCGGCATTACCGAAACGGACGTCAATCTGGCGCTGGCTTCCAAGGCGGTCATTATCGGTTTCAATACCCGTGCGGACGCCCAGGCCCGTCATCTGGCGGAAACGAGCGGTGTCGATATCCGTTATTACAATATCATTTACGACGCGATCGACGATGTGAAAGCGGCCATGTCCGGCATGCTGGCCCCGGAAAAACGCGAACATGCCCTGGGTCTGGTCGAAATCAGGCAGGTCATCATGGTCAGTCGCGTCGGTGCGATCGCCGGCTGTTTCGTGACGGAAGGCCTTGTCCGCCGCGGTTCGCCGGTTCATCTGTTGCGTGACAATGTGGTGATCTGGTCAGGTGAAATCGATTCGCTCAAACGCTTCAAGGATGATGTGAAAGAGGTCAAGGCCGGTTTCGAGTGTGGTTTGACGCTGAAAAATTACAATGACATCAAGGTCGGTGACCAGATCGAGGTGTATGAAATCCAGGAAATTGCCCGTTCCCTGTGATTTTTCTCCCGTGTGGCCTTGAATTTGGGGTATTGTAATGACTGGGGTTAATTTTTGAAGGGAGTGGATCATGGCAAGACATAGCAAATCGATTCCCGGCCGCAGCTTGCGTGTGGCTGACCAGATCCAGCGCGATCTGTCCGATATCATTTTTTCGGAACTGAAAGATCCGAATGTCGGGATGGTGACGATTACGGAAGTGAAACTCACGCCCGATTATGCGAATGCCAAGGTGTATTTCACGATGCTGGACGATGATCCCGAAACGGTGAAAAGAACGCTGGATAGCTTGCACCATGCATCCGGGTTCATCCGGATGCAGCTGGGCAAGCGGCTTCATATCCATACCCTGCCCTATTTGTCTTTCGTCTATGACAATTCGATTGCGCAGGGTGTGGCGTTGTCCCATCTGATCGACGTGGCCAATTCCGAACGTGCCAGGGACGATGGCGGCGAGCTCTGACGCTGTCGCCGGGTTAAAGCCGGCCGATTTCACCGAGGTATCCGTTATTCATGAATGATCCGGTTTCAGCCAGAAAAAAACGCATCGATATCGATGGTGTGTTGTTGCTGGACAAGCCGGCCGGTTTATCCAGCAACGATGCGCTAATTCGTGTCAAACGGATATTCCATGCCAAGAAGGCTGGCCATACCGGAACGCTGGATCCGTTTGCGACCGGTTTGTTGCCGCTGTGTTTCGGGGAGGCAACCAAGTTTTCACAGGATCTGCTGGACGCTGACAAGACGTATGAAACGGTCGTCCATCTGGGTGTGCAGACGACGACCGGCGACACGGAAGGCGACATTGTCATGGCCAGCGAGGTGCATGGTTTGACAAGGGACGGAATCGAGGCGGTTCTTTCCCGTTTCAGGGGAAACATATTGCAGGTTCCTCCCATGTATTCCGCGCTGAAACGCGACGGCAAGCCTTTGTACGAGTACGCCCGGGCGGGGCTCGAGCTGGAACGGGAAGCACGGCCGGTGACGGTTCATGAACTGGTTCTGCTGGACTGTTTCCCGCCGTTTCTCACGTTGCAGGTGACGTGCAGCAAGGGAACGTATATCCGTGTGCTGGGCGAAGACATCGGCAGGGCTCTCGGATGCGGTGCGCATCTGAAATCTCTCCGCCGGACAAGGGTCGGGACGTTGACGCTGGCTTCCGCCGTGACGCTGGACGGACTGGCAAGGATGGCGGAAACGGGTGACGGCCATCCGGCCAGGGTGCTGGAACCGGTGGATTATCTGCTCTCGTCTTTTCCGTCAGTCAGGCTCGATGCCACACAGACGAACCGGTTCAGAAACGGGCAGCGTCTGTCGGCAGTCCGGGAAGCGATCGATGTGTCTGCCGGGCCGGGCCGTCGCCGTGTTTATGCTGCGGAAAGCGGTGTTTTTCTGGGAACGGCGCAATTGCGTTCCGATGGTGTGCTGGCACCGGAGAGACTGGTGTCGCTGGCCCGTTTTTCCGAATACTGAATATTTCCGGAAAAAACCGGGCAATTCGTCTGCCGGGCCGCCAGCTGGCGGCGGGTGCGTCCGCAAGCCGTTTTATTTCCGTATTGTGTGAAGCCGGAAAACAGACGCGTGCTAAAATAACCAGTTATCCTTTTTTTCAATTTCTCGAGTTTTTATGTCTGAAACCAAACGCGCTATCCGCAACGTCGCGATTATCGCGCACGTCGATCACGGCAAAACCACACTGGTCGATCAGTTGTTGCGTCAATCCGGAACTTTCCGTGAAAATCAGGCCGTCAGTGAACGGGTGATGGATTCCAATGATCTGGAAAAGGAACGCGGGATCACCATTCTCGCCAAAAACTGTGCCGTGGAATATCAGGGAACGCATATCAATATTGTCGATACGCCGGGGCATGCCGATTTCGGTGGCGAGGTGGAACGTGTCCTGTCGATGGTCGACGGTGTCCTGTTGCTGGTGGATGCCGTCGAAGGGCCGATGCCGCAAACGCGTTTCGTGACGCGCAAGGCGCTTGGTCTGGGATTGAAACCGATTGTCGTCATCAACAAGATCGACCGTCCTGGTGCCCGTCCCGACTGGGTCATCAATGCCACTTTCGAACTGTTCGACAAACTGGGGGCGACCGAGGAACAGCTCGATTTTCCGGTGATTTATGCCTCCGGACTGAACGGGTATGCAGGTCTGGACGAAAATATCCGTTCCGGCGACATGAGGCCACTGTTCAATGCCATTCTGGAATACGTCCCGGTCCGGGATGCCGATCCCGACGGTCCGTTCCAGATGCAGATTTCCTCACTCGACTATTCTTCCTATGTCGGCAAGATCGGCATCGGCCGTATCAATCGCGGCCGGGTCAAACCGCTGCAGGATATCGTTGTCATGAACGGGCCGGAATCGACGCCTGTCAAGGCCCGTATCAATCAGGTGCTCTCTTTCAAGGGGCTGGAACGCAAGGTGATCGATGAAGCGTCGGCAGGTGATATTGTCCTGATCAACGGGGTCGAGGATATCGATATCGGTTCGACGATCTGCGATCCGGAACATCCCGATGCCCTGCCGATGCTGACGGTGGATGAACCGACCCTGACGATGAATTTTATGGTCAATACTTCTCCGTTTGCCGGACGGGAAGGCAAATTCGTGACCAGTCGCCAGTTGCGTGAACGGCTTGAACGCGAACTGAAATCGAATGTGGCGCTCCGGGTGGCACCGACCGATGACGATACGGTTTTCGAAGTGTCCGGCCGTGGTGAATTGCATTTGACGATTCTGATTGAAAACATGCGGCGGGAGGGGTATGAACTGGCCGTTTCGCGTCCACGGGTGGTGTACAAAACGATCGACGGGGTCAGGCACGAACCGTATGAAGCGCTGACGGTCGATGTGGACGAGGCGCATCAGGGCGGTGTCATGGAAGAACTGGGACGCCGTCGTGGCGAGTTGCAGGACATGCAGCCCGACTCCAAGGGACGTGTCCGGCTGGAATACCGGATTCCCGCCCGCGGGCTGATCGGTTTCCAGAGTGAATTCATGACCCTGACACGGGGTACCGGCATCATGAGCCACGTTTTTGATGATTATTATCCGGTCGATCCGAACCGGCCTGATACCGGAGGACGCCGAAACGGTGTGCTGATCTCGCAGGAGGACGGTGCGGCCGTCGCCTATGCCTTGTGGAAACTGCAGGATCGCGGGCGGATGTTCGTCAGCCATAACGATCCGGTTTATGAAGGCATGATCATCGGCATCCATTCCCGTGAAAACGATATTGTCGTCAATCCGATCAAGGGAAAACAGCTGACCAATATCAGGGCTTCCGGCACCGACGAAGCCGTTCGCCTGGTACCGCCGATCCAGATGTCGCTCGAATATGCCGTCGAGTTCATCGAGGATGACGAACTGGTGGAAATCACGCCGAAAAGTATCCGGTTGCGCAAGCGCTACCTGTCGGATATTGACCGCAGGCGGGCGAACCGGTCGTCTTAGGTATCGGGTGTTGCTGCCGTATGCAAAAAAGGAGCCGAAAGGCTCCTTTTTTGCATGGGCACAAGGGAAACAGGTGGAAATATTGCAGAAATTTTGCCGGTAAAGCCAATGAAAAGGAAGCGGACCGGAAGAGTCTTGTTGCCACACCAATTGCATGGCGACATGATTTGCCGGTACTGCAGGCAGCATACATACGGATACTTGTCGGTTTTTCCACCTGTCCGGTCCGGTAATGGAAAAAGGAAAAAATACCGGGTTTTCTGTGGCAGGCGGGAATGGCGCTACAGAGGATCGCCGGTCGGCCCGCTTGCTTAAACGTTCCGTCCGACAGAGGTTCAGGGCAGGGAAGGACAGGGCTGACACTACTTGGTCATTTCGGTTTCCGTTAAAAACGTCATATTGAAATAGTTGTTTGGGCGCGACATGGGAAAAAATTTTTTCGGTCGGAGCCGGCGGAAAAACAGGAATTGCCGGGTTTGCTTAACTTCAATAAAAAAGAAAATAAATCCGGTTTTTTTCGTTTTTCTGTTGATTTTGTCCATAAATAATCCGAATATGATCCGGTAATCTTTTTAATCGGTGACTGGCGGAAATTTTTGTCCGGTTCACGTAGGGGAGATGGACACTTTTTTTCTTGACACATCTGTGACGCGCTTGTTTAATGCATGAAACCTGGCTTGTCCCGGATAACTATCAATTAATTGTGGGGGTTGTTGCGTGAATAAAACAGAACTTATTGATCATATCGCCAAATCCGCTGACATTTCCAAGGCAGCTGCCGCTCGTTCTTTGGAAGCCGTCATGGATGCGATTACGGAAACGTTGAAAAACAACGGCAGCGTGACACTGGTCGGTTTCGGAACCTTCAGTGTGGGTGAACGTGCCGCCCGTTCCGGTCGCAATCCGCGTACCGGAGAGGAAATCAAGATCGCGTCGGCCAAAGTTCCCAAATTTAAGGCTGGCAAATTGTTGAAAGATGCAGTAAACTAACGCTTCTTTCGACGGAGCTGAAAAACGTCCGGTCTGACTGAAAAGATTGTTTTAAAATTTTATTGACAATTTTTCAGAAAGCAGTTTAAAATAACGTTTTTTAGCGACATGACAAACGTCGAGTTTGACTGGCTAGGTAAGTGAAATGGGTGCTTAGCTCAGTTGGTAGAGCGGCGCCCTTACAAGGCGTAGGTCGGGAGTTCGAGGCTCTCAGCACCCACCAAGCAGTCAGACAGAAAAAGTTTTAGGAGTGGTAGTTCAGTTGGTTAGAATATCGGCCTGTCACGCCGGGGGTCGCGGGTTCGAGTCCCGTCCACTCCGCCACAAACTGGAAAAGGCGAACATTACGTTCGCCTTTTTTTTTTATCGTTTTTGAATCACATCTTAATGGGCAGAAATCGCCATGCTCGAGTTTATACGCAATCACAAACGTCTGACTCAAATCATTCTTCTGGTTTTCATCATTCCTTCCTTTATATTCGTCGGCGTCGAAGGATACAAACGTCTGGGTGACGGCGATGCCGTTGCCAAAGTCGATGGCAAGTCCATTACCCAGCAGGAATGGGACAGCGCGCAGCGCGAACAGGCTGAACGGCTTCGTCAGCGTGCCGCAGCACAGGGACAGCCGTTCGATTCCAAATGGATCGAATCGCCACGGTTCAAATGGACGGTATTGCAGAATCTGGTTACGAGAAAAGTGTTGCTTGCGACTTTGAACAAGGAAAACCTGACTGTGCCGGAGCAGATCGTTTTGCAGAAGATCCGTGAAATTCCCGGCCTGATCGGAGAAGACGGCAGACTGAACGAAGCCCGTTACAAGGAAGCGCTGGCGGCACAGGGACTCAATCCGGATATGCATTTCGCCCTGATGCGTCAGGATCTGGCGATGCAACAGATTGCCGCGCCGGTCGAATTTTCCTCGTTTGAACCGAAAGAAGTCGTTTCACGGATCTGGAATCTTTTCGAACAGGAAAGGGAAGTGCAGCGTCGGGTATTCGATGCGGCGACCTATCGCGGCAAGGTCAAGGTCACGGAGGATGAACTCACCGCTTTCTACAAGGCGCATGAAGCGCAGTTCACCATTCCCGAACATGCCGATGTCGAACTCGTCGTGCTTGATATGCCGGCCGTTGAAAAGAATGTGAAAATCACCGACGCCGATCTCCAGAGCTATTATGCACAGAACAAGGAACGTTTCTCGGTTCCCGAAGAACGTCGGGCACAGCATATCCTGATCGCTGCACCGAAAACCGCTTCCGATTCCGAAAAAGCGGATGCCAGAAAGAAAGCGGAAGACTTGCTTGCCCAGCTGAAGGCCGATCCTTCCCGTTTTGCCGAACTGGCCAAGGCCAATTCCCAGGATCCGGGTTCGGCCCAGAAAGGGGGCGATCTCGGTTACTTTACCCGCGGCAAGATGGTCAAGCCGTTCAACGATGCCGTTTTCGGCATGAAAAAAGGGGATATCAGCGATCTGGTCCAGACGGATTTCGGTTATCACATTATTACCGTGACCGATATCAAACCGGCTGTCGCCAAGCCGCTGGCCCAGGTGAAAGATGGGGTGATGCAGGAACTGAAGCGTCAGCTGACCGGCAAGAAATTCGCTGAAATGTCGGAAACGTTTTCCAATACGGTTTACGAAAAACCGGACAGTTTGAAACCTGTCGCCGAAGCACTGAAACTGACAGTACATACTTTCCCGAATCTGGCCCGCGATCCGGCGATCGCGTCCCGGCAGAATCCGATGCTCGCCAATGAAAAACTCTTGCAGGCGATTTTCTCGGATGATGCCGTCAAGGGAAAACACAATACCGAAGCGGTGGAAGTCGCTCCCCAGGTTCTGGTCGCGGCCCGTATTGTCAAACATTATCCGGCAGAGCTGACGCCGTTTGAAAAGGTCAAATCTGTGGTGACGGAACAGGTCACAGGCGAAAAAGCAATGGTATTGGCCCGCGAAGCGGGAGAAGCCGAACTGGCCCGGTTGAAAGATGGTGGCGTTCCGTCGGGATTTTCACCTGCCATCATGGTTTCCCGCCAGAAAATCTCAATGGCGGGCCGGGCCGATATGGCGCCGATCATGAAGGCCGATGTAACGAAACTGCCGGCTTATGTCGGTGTCGATGTGGCGCCGAACGGTTATGTGATTTACCGTATCACCAAGGTCGTGAAACCGGAAAAAACGGACAAGAATCTGCGTGAAGTGATGAGTCGCCAGATGACGAACGTTATGGCCCAGCAGGAACTGGCCGCTTATCTGGAATATCTGAGGCAGCAGGCCAAGGTCGAGATTCTGGTCAAGAATCCTGACGGAGAAACCGCCGAAGCGGCAGCCGGGACCGATCGGTAATGGGTGGAAAGGGACGTGATGACACAACAGATCAGTGACAATCCGTATCTGAAAGATCTGGGACTGGAATTGCTCAGCATGGAAAACGGTACGGCCGAAGTCGGTATCCGTTTGCAGGAGCAGCATATGAACAGCTGGCAGGTCATGCATGGCGGTATCATCATGACGCTTCTGGATGCCTGTATGGCTCGTGCGGCCCGTTCCCTCGTGCCGGAGCTGACGTCGGCCGCCACCGTGGAAATGAAAACGAGTTTTTTCCAGCCGGGTGGCAAAATCAGCCAGCATATCGTCGCACGGGGAAGAGTGCTTCACCGGTCGACGACCATGTATTATTGTGAAGGCGAGATATGGAATGGCGATGCCCTGATCGCCAAATCAATGGGAACGTTCAAGGTTTTTCGCCGCAACGATATTGCTCGCCGGTTGAAAATGACGTCCTCGAAACATCTGCAGGTTGAAGAACAGTAAGAGACCCCGGAGCATGGGAGAAACAGACTGTCATGCCGTTTTCCTGATATTTCCGGGAACGTTCGTGCCAGCCTGTTTGCCGGTTCCGATATAAAAAGGTCAGTATTTGTCCGGATTGTTGCCGGCTTGTGGATTCATGACAACTCGCCGGTTCCCGTTTTGCCGGCAGCAAGGCCGGTTGCCTGTCGGTTCGCAAAGCTGTCGGGCATTGTATTGTCCGTGCAGTGTCCGGGCATTTTTGGCAACGGATATGCGGATGAAAGTTTCTCGTTTGGTGCGACCTGGAGCCAACCCGGCTGAAAATCCTCCCCCGTTCCCTCCAGGCCACGAACAGACGGAATATTGTCAGGCGGGTATTTTCTGTGGGCTCCGGGATAACAGACCTGTATTCTTCATGACCAGATATTCTCATGAATTCTGTCGTCAATCCGGATTTCCTTTTGCCGGTTGATATGCGCGTCGTCAGCGGCATATCCTATGGCAAGGAAACAGGTGAACTCATATTCTTCCGGAGCACCGACAATCCGTTTGACGTGTCCGGATTCGTCGCCGACAGGAATCCGGAAAGCGCATGACAGTCCTTCGGCTGTCGCCGCCAGCAGAATGTTTTCGACGGCAGCCCATGCCGAGGCGAAGAAATTGAGCGAACTCTGGTCGGCCGGCTGGCAAAGTGGATAATGTCTCTGGCGGAAAAAAGGGAGCACAAGGCAGTTGCTCTGAATCAGCATCCGTTGCTGCTTGGGCAGTGCATCCAGAAACATGGCATACGCATCCGGGTCCATCGTGCCGGCGGCGGCATCCAGTGTGGTCTGCTGGATGATCCGGGTGTTTTTCGCCACAGTGGATACAAGAGGGGCGATATTCTCACGGCCCCGTACGACGACGAATTCGAGTTGCCGCAAATGGTCGTTGCTGGGGGCCATAAATGCCGCCGCAAGTACTTTTTTCAGAACATCATGGCTGACTTCGCGTGTGGAAAAGTCGCGGACAGTACGTCTTTTTTTCAGAACATCATAAAATTCCATCGTTGGATCCTTTCGGTTTCTTGTGAAATATTGCGATAATAATAACAAGGCCACTTGCCGGAAATTTGCGTCATATTTGTGAATAGTTGTCGTATATTTGCAAGAAACCGCTTGTCGTGATGGAAAAAACCGTTATCCCGTATACGCTGCCAGAAGTTGAGAATCATTCTTTTTTTTTATAGACCGAAGCATTCCGCCATCCGTGGAAGCCGGGCTTCACCGTCATGATGCCTGGGAGCTATATTGTGTTACACATGGTTACGGAAACAGATTTGCCGGAGATACCTTGCAACCGTTTTCGGCAGGCGATGTGGCATTGATCCCTCCGTCAATGGTTCACTACTGGAACTATGTCCCTTCCTCGGCGGATGCTTTCGGAAATATCCGTTATCTGATGGTCGCATTCAGCCACTCGTTTGTGCAAAATTGTGTGAAAGTGTTTCCCGAATTGCGCAATAGACTGTCGGGATTGGCATATCCGGTCGATGCACTGAAGTTCGGTACTTCGACGGCAGTGATGATCCGCGATATTCTGGAAAAAATGGCAGGTATGGACGAATTGGGGAGGTTGTGTGAAATGTTGCGCCTTCTTCCTGTCGTGTTTCTTTCATTTGACCATACTGTCGCCGGAAAACATGTCCGGATGGAGCGGAGTATAAGACGGATGCAGCGTATCTCGGCCTATGTCATGGCCCATTATATGCATCCGATTTCGTTGGACGAGATTGCCGCCGAAGTCGGAATGAACCGTTCGGCTTTCTGTTCGTTTTTCAGGCGTGCCAAGGGGATGACTTTTGTCCAGTTCGTTACCCGGTATCGTCTCGATACAGCATGTGAATTGCTGAAACATTCCGAAAAACGGGTTTCAGAGATAGCTTATCTGGTAGGCTTTAACGATTTTCCACATTTCGTTCGAGTATTTACGAAGGTTCTGGGCCAGTCTCCTGGAAAATACCGGAAACGGTTCCGTCCTTCCGGTTTCCATCCGCAGGATGTTTCCGAAGTACCGGGAGGCAGAACCAACATTCGTGTTTGATGTCCCGGCCGGGATAACCGGGGTATTTTCAGGCGTACCTGAAAAAACGAACCAAAAACAGCGTCGTGATTTGCCGGAAACAAAAAGTCCGCGAAAACAGGGCGGAACGAAAGGATCGGATGTTGTCCGGCATGGCCGGAATGCCGACAGGATGCTGGCCGTAGAAAGAATTCTTGCCGGTCGTACCTTTTTTCCGGAGGGTCAGTTTTCGGGATAAGGCATGGGGATATTGTCGTTCAGATTCAGGAACCCCTTGATGATCCGCCAGGCATACCATGCCCAGGCCAGTACCCAGATGATGAAAGCGACGGGAATGCCGATCAGGGTAAAGTACAGGATCCATCCCAGCGCTCCCCAGATGAAGTACCACCAGAAAGACCGGATTTGCCAGGTATGGTGCGTATAGACGAATGTATTGACCGCTTTCGGCCGGGCCAGATAGTTCAGGATGAGGGGGATGAACGACAGCATTCCCAGTGTCAGCAGAAAACATACGGCATGGAACACATAAAGCCACCAGGCGGTGGCACGCAATGTATTGATATAAGGGGAGTGGTAAATTTCACTTGCCATGATGGTCCTTTCAATATGACGGATATTCTTTGGATCGGAAATGGAGAAGGAAGTTTTCCCTGAAAGGAAAAAGTCTTTTGTCCTATATCGGAATATAAACGGAAAGGCCTGGCAAAAGATTCGGATGATATGCCTGACGGGTACTGGTACGGAACTGTGCAACGGAATTATGTGCCGCTTGCCGCATGAATGAATTGTTTTTCCCGGTTTTCAGAGAGCGGGAAACAACACATCTTTTCAGATCCGTTTCGAAAAGCTGACAGAACAACACGACAGGTTACCTTTAAGGTTCGGTAAGTATAAACGATTACAGGGAGTTGTAAAAATCATACAGTTGATATGCTGTTATGAAAATCAACGGATCGGCTAACAGGCATTAACGGACACACAAAAACAGGTAAACAAAACAAATTGCCATCCTATATTTATTCAAAGTAGACAAGCTGTTAATGATACCGAAGTATCTTCGTAACAGACAAGGAATGTGGGTTTTATCACACAAAAACAGATTTCATGATTTATCAATTAAATCAGTGTGTTGGAAAAAATGAAATGTCCGTTAATGCCTGATTGCGGACATTAAGAAGCATAAAAGGAGGGAACAGAATCGCCATCCGTGAAGGAAAGAGGCGAAGATGAGAAGAAGAAAGAAAATCCCGGATTATACGAAAAAGGCATGGCCGATCGAAACAGGAAACACATGCGGGAGATTCCGCATGACTTTACTGGGAGCGGCGCTATGCCTGATTTTTCCGGTACTGGCAACAGGTACAGAATACACAGGCCAGATTACAGGAGACCAGACATTCAGCGACGGCGATACCGTACATGTCACAACCGGCCCGGCGATTCTGCATGACTGGTCAAAAAACAAGGTTCCATCGCAGACCATCAGCGGGACCGGCAAAATTGACGTGACCGCAGAGTCAGGAGGAGCCATCTCCAACAAATACACGAGCGGACACGATCCTTTTACCCAGACATTCGAAATCGATCTGGGGACAGTGACGGGTTCCTCGAACGTCATCTCCAATAGCGGCAACTATAACTACAATACATCCGATTCCGGTGTCCAGACATTCCAGAATATCGACAAGATCGTCGTGACAAGCAAAACCGGAGCCGGTATTGTCAATTCGAACGGAGGGCACCAGACAGTCAACGGGAAAATCGGTTCCATCGAAACATCCTACGACACCGGTGACAGTACGGCGAAAGGGATATCCAATACCGGGAACGGAAACATCAAACTGGACAACAGCAAGCAATACATCCATTCAGTCGGCAATATCGGTTCGGCCGAAGCCCGTTTCGGCGTCGGCATTCTTTCCCAGCAGGCAACCCATCAGGAGATTGGTTCCGTAGGCGACATCTATGCACGGACTTACGGTATCCAGAATACACTCGCCGATATCGGAGACCAGATCATCGGTTCAGTCGGAACGATCGACGTCGGCTATGCCAATGCCGGCAAAATAGTCGGCGCAGCCATTTACAGCCAGTCCAATACCGGAAACACAGTGGACAACGACAAAGGCGGAGTACCATTGGCCGGGAAACAAGTCATCGGAATGAAAGGCGATATCAAGACACTCAATGCCTATGGTATCCGCAATCTGGGAGGCGTACAGGAAATCACGGCGCTCAGACAAGGAGGAATTACCATCGATGCCCGGGGAGATGAGAGCCTCACCGACACGCCGGTATATGCCCTTGCCGTAAAATCGGCCTCATACAATTACATGACAGAAGCCCATGCCGATACAGCCCTGAAAGGTTCTTTCGATATCGCTCATGGAGATGTCCTGATAGCTCACGAAGTAAAAAATGGCGTGATCAACAGAGGAATCCTGAGACTGAAACAGGGAGATACAACCTACGAAAAAAGCGACGGGACAATAGGAGTGGACAACACCCTGACCCTGCATGACAGCACTTTCCAGGTAGACAAGGAATCCATACTGGAAATGGATGACAAAGGGTACAACATCATAACAGGGAAACAGAAAATAGACGTTCAGGGAACATACCGTGGCAACGGGACATTCATCTTCCGTTCAGACAATACAGTTCTTCCATCCGGCACACAGCAGTCGGAAGCGGCAACAATCGACGGCGGGCCCGTGCTGTTAAAAACAGTGACACGTTCTGACAGCGGTACGCAAAGTACCGTCAATATCCAGTATGGTGAAACCGGAAAATACACCAGTGACAACGTCCAGTCGAAAGAAGAAGCCTTCTCGCTGCTGAAAGGAGCGGCCAACAAAATCTACGTCAATGAAGGCATAGAAAACATAGGAGGAGGACAAAACGCCGCAGGAAAAGTCTATATGCGGGAAGGAAAAATCCATTCCTGGAGCGCCAACTACTATTTCGACAAGACCGGTGTCGTACAGGGCAAAGACGGCATATCGGAAAGCGATTATACCTGGGAAGGAACCATTGACCGTCTGGAAGACAAAGAAACCTCGACGATGACAGGAATAGACGCATCGGCGATGATCAACTACTTTGCGTGGAGACAGGAAACAGAAACCCTGACGCAGAGACTGGGAGACATCAGGAACTACCCGCGCCAGCAAGGAGGTTGGGCACGCGTCTATGCGGCGCGCAGCAAATACGACAAGGGCAACCACTACTTCAGAAACGACTACCGTGCCCTCCAGTTCGGCTATGACAGACCGGTCGGAAACAATGGCTGGATCATGGGAGGAGCCTTGAGCTACACCGATGGAGACAGCGACCTGAAAAACGGAGGAGACGCCGACAACTGGATGCTGACAGGAGCCGTATACGGGACCTGGCACAACGAAAAAGGGCATTACGTCGATCTGGTAGGAAAAGTGACCCGGATGCACAACAAATACAAAGTCATCAGCGACGAGCGGGAATTCGAGACCAAGGGAAGCAACAGCAACTGGGCCTACTCCATCAGTGCGGAATACGGCAGACGATTCCGGAACCGGGAAAACGGCTATTTTGCCGAACCGCAAATCCAGATGACCCTGGGAAGAATAGAAGGATCAGACTACAAGACAAACAACGGAATCCATATAGAACAGGACAGCATAAACAGCGCGATAGGAAGAATAGGCGTGGCATTCGGCCGGCAACTGGAAAAAGGAAGCTACTTCATCCGTCTGGATGGGCTGCATGAATTCGACGGAAAAATGGAATCCACCTTCCGTGAAGACAACGGAAGCCCGAACAGGAGCCACATTGACTTCAGCGATACCTGGGGAGAAGTGTCAGTGGGAGGGAACTGGCAGTTTGACAGGAAATCGTTTGGATATGCCCAAGTGAAAAGATCATTTGCGGCGGACATCGAAACCCAATACCGGGTGGATATCGGAATCCGGTATCTGCTGGATTGAGCCAGCCAGAAAAGCCCGGAAAAACCGGAAAACGGCTCCACCAGGGAGCCGTTTTTTCATTATGGAAACCGGTCTGACGGATCTTTACGGGCGGTCACCGGTTTTCGCCGGCCATTTCGTCCTTAGAGGCGGAGGTCTCTTTCGATTTACGGTTGACGGGGACGGTCTGGAACAGGCGGCCGGGGGCTTTGCTGAAGGCCGGATTGATCAGATGAACACCGTGTACCCGCTTGATGGCGCAAATCAGATAGACCGCACCGAGGTAGGGCCACCACCGGTTGCCGGTCTTTTCCATAAAGGCGAACCGCCTCAGCCAGCGCCGGGTGCGACAGGGGGGACGGTAACAGCCGAAATAGCCGCGGCTGATTTCGAAGTTCAGCAGTTTCAGCCAGTCTTTCAGGCGGGACAGGCTCAAAAACTCGGCGTATTCCGGCAAAAAACGGTTGCCTGACAACCGGCTGAAATGCTGCCGGATTCCCCAGAGACTTGCCGGATTGAATCCGCTGATGATGACCTGTCCTTCCGGAATCAGGACACGATTGACTTCCCGCAGTATCTGGTGGGGAGAACGGGCGAATTCAAAAGCATGCGGCAAGACGATCAGGTCGATGGACTCGGAGGCGAAAGGCAGCTCGTCGATATCGTGGACGAGAGATATTCTGACGGAATCGCTGTCGGGGTCGCTGAAATGGCCGGTTTCCTGCATCTGACGGATTTCGGATTCCGGCATGAAGGGGTGGGTGTACCAGCGGTTCGTCATCCGGTTTTCCTGCAGGGTGTTGATTTCGGGAAAACCGATCTGTACGGCGTTGAATCCGAAAATGTCTGCGGAAAGGGTCTGGAAATGATTTTCTTCCCATCCGAGGATGTATTGGCCGACCGGAGTCATCAGCCAGTCGTGCATGGTCTGGATTTTCTTCCTGGTACGGGATTTCTTCATGTCGGTTCTTTCGGGCGGCATGTGCCGCAAGGAGGTCTGTTTGCCATGACCGGTTTTCCGGACAGTTAAAATCGCAGGAGAAAGCTGGAAAAAGACGGTTCCGATACGAATGAAACCATTTCATTCTACTGGTTCACGAGGATGAAGACTACTGTCTTTTGCAAAAATCTCCAAGAAAAAACATTCTGTTTTGCGGGTTCTTGACGCAGGCAGGATTGCAGGGAAATAATTTTTTGAGACACTGCGTTTATAAGGTATCCTGTCATGAGAGATGCCAGCCGGATTCATGGAATCCGCCGCCGTTTACGGTTCTTGTTTTTGACAGAAAATAAGGAGAGAGAAAGATGCAGATTGGACATATTTGTTCGAATAACGTCGTGACTTGCAGTTCGAATACCACGGTACTGGAAGCGGCGCAACTGATGCGGCGCAATCACGTCGGGACGCTGATTGTGGTCGAGGAAGTCAACGGCATGCTGGTTCCGCAGGGAATCGTGACCGACCGCGATATCGTTGTCGTGGTTCTGGCCGAAGGACTGGATCCGAAGAGCATCAAGGTGATCGATATCATGAAGGTCGAGTTGATGACGGCGGTCGAAACGGAAGACGTTTTCGAAACTGTGGAAAGAATGCGTTTCAAGGGAGTTCGCCGTATTCCCATCGTGGACAAGATGGGAGGTCTGGTTGGTATCGTCAGCGTGGACGATATCTGGAAGTTCCTTTCGAAGGAAATCAGCGAGCTGGCGGATGTCACTACGCGCCAGCAGACCCGGGAAAAGGTGGCGCGTCGCCGCTGATTTTCGTAATGGGCAAAGCATGGAACGGAGGCTGCATGGCAGTCTCCGTTTTTATGGAGGGGAAGGCTCGGGAAACAGCTGTTCGGGCCGGTGTTACAAGATGATGGCTATGGCTGTTGGGGGAACGGGTTTTCCGGATGATGGTTGTCCAGAAAGATTTCCAGTTCGTCGGGGGGAAGAGGCGGGCTGCAAAGATATCCCTGAATCTGGTCGCAGCCTCTGGCGGCGAGAAAATCAAGCTGTTCCTGTGTGGAAACGCCCTCGGCGATCACCGGCATGTGCAGGGAATGCGCCATGACGATCGTCGATTCGATGATGGATTTCATGCCCTTGCTGGTAGCCATTTTCGTGATGAAGGAACTGTCTATTTTCAGGGAGTCGATCGGCAGGGACGATAGATAGCGGAGTGAGGAGTAGCCGGTTCCGAAATCGTCGATGGCAATCGCAATTCCCATTTGCCGGATGGCCGTGAGGTTGGCATGGACTTCGTCCATGTCCTCGATCAGACTGCTTTCCGTGATTTCCAGTTCGAAAAGACCGGGCGGCAGACCGGTTTCGGCCAGAATCCGTTTCAGCGATTCTGGCAAGTGCGTCGAGTAAAGTTCACGGGTAGAAACATTGAAGGCCACGGGGATTTGTACGTTTCGGTTTTTTCCCCATGTAATCAGCTGGCAGGTGACGGTGTCCAGAACGATTTCCCCGATTTTCTCGATCAGGCCGATTTCTTCCGCTACCGGGATGAAGCCGGAGGCGGGGACAATGCCTTCACCCGGATGATTCCAGCGGATCAGGGCCTCCAGGCCGACGATTTCACCGGTTTTCAGTGAAAGGCGGGGCTGGTAGAACAGGACGAATTCGTCTTTTTCCAATGCACGGCGCAGTTCGGATTCAGTGATCAGTCTTTCTTTCGGAGTGATGTTCATGCCCGGGCTGAAAAAACGGACGACACTGGAACGTTTCCGGCGGGCTTCGGCAAGGGCGATGTCGGCATATTTGAGCAGGGTGCCGGCATCGGCTGCATCGCGCGGATACAGACTGCCGCCGATGGCGATGCCGATCGAGAGATCATGTCCGGAAAGCTGGAGCGGTTCGGTTACGGTTTTCATCATCCGGTTCGCGATGCATACGACATCTTCCATTCGGTCGATATTTTCGAGTACCACGATGAATTCATCTCCGCCGAGTCTGACGACAGTGTCGTTTTCATGGACGGCGTGGATCAGCCTTTTGGAAACCTGTTTCAGCAAGGCGTCGCCTGCATCGTGGCCGAGGCTTTCGTTGATGATCTTGAAGCGGTTGATGTTGAGTTCGAGAATGCCGAGCATTTTGTTGTTCTGCCGGGTCCGTTCGATGGCGCCGTTGAGAAAACTGTCGAGATAGTTTCGGTTCGGCAGGGAAGTCAGTGGGTCGAACAGCGACAGGTGTTTCTCCGGAACCGGTTTGCCATCCGGATTGGCCGGGCGGGAAACGATGACGGCGAAATCGGGGTCGCCGTTGTCGTCGAGAACCAGACGGATGATGTTTTCCGTCAGGATATAATAGCCGTTTTTGTGCCGGAAACGGATTTCCACCTGGAACTGGCGCATGGTGTACCACATGTCTTTCCAGGTGTGCTGGCTGTGGAAATAGGTATCGGGGTTGACCAGATCCTTGATAGTGCCTGGAAAAAATGACGGTGTATAACCGAGCATGTCGGCAAAACGGGAATTGACGAAGCGGATTTTTTCATCTTTTCCGATCTGTATAACGCCGACAGGAAGTTTGTCCAGCAGGAGCCGGTATGGTTCTTCGTGCCGGATTCCGTAACGGATGGCCATGGCGTCGGGAATGTCGCGGAAATGGCCGGACACATTCATGGAACTGGACATGGATTTCCTTTGTGGAGAAGAAACGGTATCCCGGTCGTAGCGGGAACGGGTGTTTTTCCGGACCGGCAGGCCAGATAGATATATATTACAGTCCCTTTGGGGACAGCCGTTTTATCTGCATCAAGAAAAACGGAACAAGACCGGTTCCGGCATTCTGAAGAACCTGGTACAACGGGGTCATTCCCGGTGGATGTATCCGGTATTTTTTTCCCCGATCCGTTGCATGAAGGTTTCCAGTCCGGACGGGGACAGCGGACGGCTGCAGTAATAGCCCTGAATCTGGTCGCAACCCTTTGCCCGGAGAAATTGCAGCTGTTCGGCCGTTTCGACGCCTTCGGCAATCACTTGCATGCCGAGAGAATGGGCCAGTGTGATGGTTGTTTCGACGATGGATGCCATGTTGCGGTTATTGACGATATCGGCGATGAACAGGCTGTCGATTTTCAGATAATCGGCCGGCAGGGAAGACAGGTAACCGAGTGAGGAATACCCGGTTCCGAAGTCGTCGATGGAGATGGTGATCCCCATCTTTCGGATATCCGTCAGGGTCTGTCTGACCCTGTCGAGATCTTCGATCAGGTTGCTTTCGGTGATCTCGATTTCGAAAAACTGCGGAGCAAGCCCGGTTTCCTGCAACAGGTACTGGAGGGATTCTTTCAGTTTCGGGCCACGCAGTTCCATGGAAGAAACGTTGATGGCGACCGGTACCGGTGTTTTTCCTTGGTTGATCCATACTTTCAGCTGGCGGGTGACGCTGGCCAGGACAAATTCGCCGATTTGTTGTATCAGTCCGATTTTTTCCGCCAGCCGGATGAATTTCCCCGCGCTGACGATTCCCTTTTTGGGATGGTTCCAGCGCAACAGGGCTTCCATTCCGGCAATCCGTCCGGTTTTCAGGCTGAGGCGGGGTTGATAGAACATCATGAATTCATGTTTGTCCATGGCACGCAGAAGACGGCTTTCCGCCAGCAGCTGGTCGAGAACCATGATATTCATGTTCGGGCTGAAAAAACGGATCATGTTCGATCCGGCTTTTTTGGCATCGGTTTTGGCGATATCGGCGAATTTCAGCAATGTGTCGATGTCACTGGCGTTTTTCGGGTACAGACTGCATCCCATGCTGACGGAAATGCTGATGTCGTGGTGTCCCAGCCGGACGGTTTGCGAAAGGGTGTTGAGCAGGTTTGCGGCAATTTGCCTGACGTCGTCGGTCTGGCGGATGTGTTCGGCGATGACGATGAATTCATCGTTTCCCATCCGGATGACCGTATCCGTTTTTCTCAGGGCGGATTTGAGCCGGCCGGCGACCAGCCGGAGCAGTTCGTCGCCCAGTTCGTGACCGAGACTTTCGTTGACGAGCTTGAAGCGGTTGATATCCAGCAGCAGGATAGCCAGTTCTTTTCCGGACCGGTCGGCGTGCTGCATGGCATTGCCGATCAGGGTTTGTGCGAAATTGCGGTTGGGCAGCGAGGTCAGCGGATCGAACAGTGAGATGTGCGGGCTGAAAGGTATTGTGTCTTTTCCGGTGGTGCGGGAAACGAACAGGGCGTATGCCGGTTTGCCGCCGGCGTCGAGTATGAGCGATATGTCGTTTGCAGTCGTGATGTAAATCCCGTTTTTGTGTTTCATGAGCAGATTAATGGAAAAGCGGGATGTGCTGTGCCAGAGATTGCACCAGAACTGTGCGTTTTCCGGCAGGTTACGGGCACTGTGCGGGAGCAGGTCATCAAGGTTTTCCGGTATGAGTCCGGGAGGATATCCCAGCATTTCGGCCATGGCGGCGTTGGAGTAGAGGATGTCCCTGTTGACTGATATCTGCATGATGCCGACGGGAAGGTTGTCCAGAAGGGGGGTGTCGTTGATCCTGTCGTCCGGAGGTCGCGACGTGTTTTCCGGCGGAGAATTCCCCTGGCCGGTTCGCCGGACACAACAGTACAGCGCGAAAACGGTATTGCCGGCATTTTTGACGGGGATGCAGACGAAATCGGACAATATGCCATCCTGTTTTCCGTTTTTCAGCAGGGAAAACGGGAGGGACGGGACAATGGCAGGAACACCGTTCATGGCACTCCTGACGGCATCCGCTACCCGGGGCCATAACGTGCCAAGCAGCCTGTCCAGACTTTCCCCGGGGGATACCTTCCGCCGGTCGAGCAATTCATGAAAAGCATCGTTGAAAAGGCAGACCCGATCGTTTCCGCAAGCGATACAGACGGGTTCGCGGGAATGACGGGCGATGAGCAGAATGTTTTTCAGGAGATCCAATTGGGACGATGCCACCGGGATTGCGGGAGAGAGGGCGGGGTGAGGGGGCGCGGCAGATTCGTCGTTATCGTCGCCGGATCGGGAAACGTACTGGCAGGGGGGATTTGAAAGATCGGGGTGCCCGGACATGATGTCATTCCTGTTTGACAAGCTTTCTGGAGAATCAATGAATCTTCAAGGGGTTCTTTACAAATCCATTTATAAAATTATAACTTTTTTTCCGGGGTGCAACCGTTATGGCCGGTAATAAAGTGTGCCCGGGTTTACAGACGTTTGCGTGCAGGGAATATGCTGTCTGTTCATCATGGTGACCTTACGGATGAGAAAATGGTGCTGTCAGTAAAACGGCCGGGACGGGAAAACGGTTTCAGGAACAGGCGGCAGGCGTTGCCAATCGGGGTGAAAACGGTTTATTGTGCAGACAGGTGGGCAACAGCAGGGAAGCGGGGGCCGTTTCTTATGGAAAAAAACATGGATGAAAAAATGGACGACCGGTCGGGGCATGGCAGCGGTGTGACCGGAAAGAGCGGTCTGCCGCACATGACCATGATCGTCATCCTCGGTATGGCAGGGTTCGTGTCGGCGGCGGACAACTGGGTGATATCGGCGCTTCTGCCGGCCGTGGCCGCGGACTTCGGTACCGGTATCGTGACCGCGGCCGGTATGCTGACGGCTTATCTGGTTCCTTACGGGATCATGCAGCCCGTTTACGGTTATCTGGCGGACCGTTGGGGAAAAGCAAGGATTTTGAAAGGCGTTCTGTCGGGGCTGACAGCTGCGACAGCGGGCTGTGTTCTGGCTCCGGCTCTGGTATGGCTGATGATATGCCGTTTTGTGGCAGGCTTTTTCGCGGCCGGGATCATCGCGGTATCGCTGGCCATGATCGGCGATGAGACGGAGCCGGAAAAAAGGCCCCAAAGTGTCGGACTTTTTATGGGAATGGTATTTCTGGGGCAGGGAGTGTCCGCCGGATTCGGCGGTTTTTTCGCCGGATGGCTCGACTGGCGCATGACCTTTGTCTGTCTGATTGCGATCGCTCTGGTCACACTCTGGCTGTACCGGCGCCTGCCGGAAGGCCGGGTGGCACCGTCGCAAAACGCTTTTCTGTCCGAAACGATCAGGATCGTGCTTTCGGAAAAGGGACGGATCATTTTTCCGATGGCGTTTGCCGCCGGGTTTCTGATGCTGGGAGCCTACAGTTATCTGGGAGCCTGTCTGCATGAGGTAGCTGGCGCCCCCTATTCCCTGGTCGGGCTGGTCGTGATGGGGTTCGGTCTGGCTTCGTTTGCGACCGGTTCACGGCTGGGATGGCTGTCGAGACGGTTTGCACCCCGTGTGCTGCTGGCTTCAGGCGGTCTGCTGGGCGTGTCGGCTGTGGTTCTGCTTGCTCTTTTCCCGTCGGTTGCTACAGGGATGGTGGCGGCGCTGATGCTGGGGGCAGGCTATATTTTCATGCAGTCCACTTTGGCGACACAGGCGTTTTCCGTGGCTGACGAGAGCAAGGGATTACCTTCGGCTCTGGTCGGGCTGGGGCTTTTCGGCGGCGGAGGTGCGGGAACGGCGGCCGGGGGCTGGTGTCTGGGACTGGGAGGATACACTCTGTTGTGGATCGCGTCGGCCGGTCTGCTTTCGCTGTTCGTTCTGGTGTCGCTTTCTTCCCCCGTCAGGCGGCTTGGGGGATAGATGACAGGAGCCGGATGTGTTCCCTCCGGCCCGGGCTGGGGGAAAAACGGAGTCAGATGTACGTGTTTTTCCATTCGCGCATGGCGGCAAAGGAATCGACCGGGTTCCGGTTTTTCAGATGGCCGAGTTCTTCGAGCCGTTTCATGACATCTTCCCTGTCTGCCCGCAAAAACGGGTTGGTGGCTTTTTCCAGACCGATGGTCGAAGGCAGGGTCGGACGGCCGCGGTTGCGCCTGGCGAGGTCGGTTCTGGCACGTTCGGCGATCGCTTCGTTGCCGGGTTCGATTTCCCGGGCGAATTTCAGGTTGGAGAGCGTATATTCGTGTCCGGCAAAGACTTGCACATCGTCCGGCAGGGCAGCCAGTCTGGAGAGGGACGCCCACATCTGTTCCGGTGTGCCTTCGAACATCCGGCCGCAACCGGCACCGAACAGCATGTCACCGCAAAAGAGCCATTTTTCTTTTGGGGCATAATAGGCGATGTGACCTCTGGTATGCCCGGGAACGTCAAGTACGGCCAGATTGGGTCCGTTCTGTCCGAAAAGGGTGACGGTATCGCCTTCCTGTACCGGATGGGTGACGGATTCGATGGCGTCCAGACGGGGGCCATACACGGGGGCACCGGTCTTTTCCAGCAATTTGGCGACGCCGCCGATATGGTCTTCATGGCGGTGAGTCAGTAAAATGGCGGACAGTTGCAGGGAGCGTTTTTTCAGTGCGGCGAAAACGGGGGCTGCATCGCCCGGGTCGATCACCACCGCATGTGTGCGGTTGTCGATCATCCAGATGTAATTGTCGCGGAAGGCAGGGATCGGACTGACAGAGAAAACCGGATCAGTGGGCATGGTATCGTGTCTCCATGAACGAAAAAAATTCATTATAACCAGAGTTGTGGACGAATGTTTAAGGTTGGCGGATGAACAGCGAAAAAATAAATGAAGTCGAGATTTTCACCGATGGTGCCTGCCGCGGTAATCCGGGGCCGGGCGGCTGGGGCGTCTGGATGGTGGCCGGTGTCCATGAAAAGGAAATGTTCGGGGGAGAGGCCGATACCACGAACAACCGCATGGAACTGACGGCGGTGATCGAGGCTTTGCGGGCGCTGAAAAGACCCTGCCGGGTGGTGTTGCATACGGACAGCCAGTATGTCCAGAAGGGGATTACCGAATGGGTGCACAAATGGAAAGAACGCGGCTGGCGGACGTCGGACAAGAAACCGGTGAAAAACGTCGATCTCTGGATGGAACTGGATGCCGCCACACAGTGCCATGATATCCAGTGGCGATGGGTGAAGGGCCATGCCGGCCATGAAGGAAACGAAAAGGCCGATCAGCTGGCCAACCGGGGGGTTGATTCGGTTGTGTGAGTATTGTCGATGAGAGGGAAATCATGCTGAAAAAAATCGGGGGAACAGTGGCCGCTCTGGTGCTGGCCGGTTCGATCATTCCGGCAGCAGCCGGGACACCGTCGCCGGAAGTGTATGGCTTTAAAGTCGAGAAAATCAACAAGGACGACGATGCCTACCGTTACGGCAATCTTTATCTGTTGACCGGACCGGACGGCAGGGAACAGTACATTATCGTGCGTGATGTGTCCGGTGCGGTGGCTATTGTCAAACGGGAGCCGGCCAGAACCGGGAAATAGGCTTTTTATCTCCCGACCGTTCCCGGCGGACAGTATTGGTCGGAGGGCATGATCCGGCAGGGTGCGTTTTCTGCACCGCAAGAGGGCGTTGCACCGTATGGGTGCAAATCGTGCGGCTGTTTTGCGGACGGGAACATGCGGCCGGAAATTTTCCGGTTGCAGGTGTGCATGTGCCGGAGAGCGGGCGGTATTGATTTCCCGTTCTGTCCTCCCGGCTGGACAGGGATCGCGGTTGCCAGGTCATGACGCGAGTATTTTTTCCAGCTCGCCCTGTTTTTCCAGCCATTCCTCTTCCCGTGAGTTCAGCTGTTTCGTGCATTCGATCTGATCGGCCAGCAGTTTTTTCAGCCGGTCCTTGTTGGCCGGTTCATAGATGGCGGGATCGGCGAGCTGACTGTCGATCGCTGTTTTTTTTCCGTTCAGTTTGCCAATTTCATTTTCCAGCCAGGCAATCCGTTTTTCCAGCGGTTTTTTCAGGATGGAGATGCGTTGCCGTTCCTGTGCTTCCAGACGTTTCTGTTCCTTGCGGTCGATGACCGGTCTGTCCGGTTTTTCGGTTGCGGTTTCCTGCCGGTCTGTCCGGGTTTTGGCCAGTCGTGTGTCGAACAGCCAGTTGCGGTAATCGTCCAGATCGCCGTCGAATTCTCGCAGGCGTCCGTCGGAAACGATGTAGAACCGGTCGGTAGTCGCACGCAACAGATGGCGATCGTGCGAGACCAGCAGGAGAGTGCCTTCATACTGGGCGAGCGCTTCGGTCAGGGCTTCTCGCATGTCCAGATCGAGGTGGTTGGTCGGTTCGTCCAGAAGCAGGAGATTGGGGCGTTGCCAGACGATCAGGGCCAGTGCCAGCCGCGCCTTTTCGCCCCCCGAGAAAGGGGCGACGGGACGGGTGGCCATGTCGCCCTGAAAGTGGAAACTGCCCAGAAAATTGCGCAGTTCCTGTTCCCGGGTATCGGGTGCGATTTTCGTGAGATGCCAGAGCGGCGATTCATCGTTTCTCAACATTTCGACCTGATGCTGGGCGAAATAGCCGATTTTCAGGCCCTTGCCTCTCGTCAGCAGTCCGGACAGAAGCGGCAGCTCTCCGGCCACAGTCCGGATGAATGTGGATTTGCCCGCTCCGTTGACGCCCAGAAGACCGATGCGTTCACCGGTTTGAAGGGCGAATTTGATATCCGAGACAATGGGCGTGGACGAAACCGTCTCACCCGTGGTGTCGCGTTGTGTATAACCGGCCGTGACGCCGTCCATGACGAGAAGGGGATTGGGAGACGATTCGGGTTCGAAAAAGTCGAAGGAGAATTCGGCCGTCGCCCGGAGCGGGGCAAGTGTTTCCATTTTTTCCAGCGCCTTGAGACGGCTTTGCGCCTGCCGGGCCTTGGTGGCCTTGTAACGGAAACGGTTGATATACGATTCCAGATGGGCGCGGCGTTTGGCCTGTTTTTCGATCATGCCTTGCATGAGCGTCATCTGTTCGGCTCGCTGGCGTTCGAATGCGGAATAATTGCCGGTATAACGTTTCAGTTTGCCATCGTCGATGTGGAGGATGACATTGGCGATCCCATCGAGAAAGTCGCGGTCGTGCGAAATGACGATCAGGGTTCCGGTATAGCGTTTGAGCCAGTCTTCCAGCCATAAAATGGCATCCAGATCGAGATGGTTGGTCGGTTCGTCCAGAAGCAGCAGATCGGAAGGACACATCAGGGCCTGCGCCAGATTCAGCCGCATGCGCCAGCCGCCGGAAAATGTCGCCACCTCGCGTTGCATTTCTTCCGTGGAGAAACCGAGGCCCGAGAGCAGTTGTTCGGCACGTGATCTGACCGTATAGGCACCCGCATCGGCCAGTGCCGTGTGCAGCTCGGCGATACGCATGCCGGATGCGGCGTCTTGCGGTTCCGATTCCCGTTGCGCCAGTTCGGCTTCCAGCTTGCGGAGGTGTGTGTCGCCGTCGATGGCGTAATCCAGTGCACGGCGTTGCAGTGCCGGCGTTTCCTGCGCCACGTGCGAAATCCGCCAGCCGGCCGGGAAATCGATATCCCCTCCGTCAGGATGCAATTCTTTCATCAGCAGGGAAAAAAGGCTGGTTTTGCCTGCCCCGTTGGGGCCGACCAGCCCGACTTTCTCGCCCGGATTGATAGTGGCGTCGGCCAGATCGAACAGCGGTTTGGTCCCGCGCATCAGGGAAAGCCCGGAAAAACGGATCATGCTTTTTTCAGGCCTTTCAGTTGTTCTGCCGTCAAAAGGAAAACACGGTCGTCACCGCCGGAAGTCGACAGCCAGGTCAGTTCCAGTTCCGGGAAAGCGGCGATGGCATTTTCAGCCTCGTTGCCGATTTCGACGATCAGAAGGCCGTCGTCGGTCAGTCGTTCGCCGGCCGTACCGACGATGCGGCGGACGATGTCCATGCCGTCGAAGCCGCCGGCCAGCGCCATTTGCGGTTCATGCAGGTATTCCGCGGGAAGATTGTCCATGGAGGACTGGTTGACATAGGGCGGATTGGTCACGATCAGCTGGTAGCGTTTGTCCGGAATGCCGTCGTACAAGTCGGCATGATGGAGCCGGATGCGGTCTTTCATGCCGTAGCGGCTGATATTGGTCTGGGCGATGCCCAGTGCAGCCGGGGATAGCTCGACGGCATCGACGGTGGCGTTTTCGAACTGGTCGGCCAGCATGATGGCCAGACAGCCGGAACCGGTACACAGTTCCAGAATGTCGGTGACGCTTTCCGGATCGCCGACCCAGGGAGCGAACTGTTCGGTGATCAGCTCTGCCAGAAAGGAACGGGGAATGATGACGCCACGTTCGACATAGAACGAATATCCTTGCAGCCAGGCTTCATGGGTCAGATAGGCGGCCGGTATCCGCTCGGTCGCCCGGCGCTCGATGATGTCCATGACGGCGCCGATTTCTTCCGGCAACAGCTTCGCATCGAGAAAAGGTTCCAGCCTGTCCAGCGGCAGCGACAGGGTGTGCAGGATCAGGTAGGCCGCTTCGTCGAAGGCGTTTTCGCTGCCGTGTCCGAAAAAAGTTTTTCGCGTGTGAAACGCGAGACGGCATAGCGCAGCAGGTCGCGCACAGTGGAAAACGGGGTATCTGGCAATGTATTCATGGTGTTTCGGATTCATGGGCCCTGCAAATCCGGTCAGGCTTGCAGGGGGCGGTGTGGATTCGTTTCCGCGAGTATAACGGGCTTTGTCGCGTTTCGGTAGCGCGAAAAGGCCAATCCGTTATTTTACAGGAAGAGGTTTTCCAGTGTACGCCGGTATATGGCGGTCAGCGGTTCGATATCGGCGAGAAGTGTGTTTTCGTCGATCTGGTGGATGCTTTCGGTTATCGGGCCGAATTCGACGACCTGTGGACAGATACGGGCGATGAAACGGCCGTCGGACGTTCCGCCTGTCGTGGAAAGTTCCGGTGTGACGCCGGTTACGTCCCGGATGGCGCCGGAGAGGGCGTCGCAGAGGGAACCTCGCGGCGTCAGGAACGGCACGCCGGAATAGTTCCAGTCGAGCCGGTAATTCAGGCCATGTCTGTCCAGAATGGCATGAACCCGTTTTTTCAGGTCTTTTACCGTGCTGGCCGTGCAGAACCGGAAGTTGAACTCGACGAAGAGTTCGCCCGGTATGACATTGTTGGCGCCTGTTCCGGCATGGATGTTGGAGATCTGCCACGAAGTCGGTTCGTAGTATTCATTGCCGTTGTCCCAGACTTCGGCGGCCAGTTCGGCCAGTGCGGGTGCTGCCAGATGGATCGGGTTGATGGCCCGTTTCGGATAGGCGATGTGTCCCTGTTTGCCGAAGACGGTCAGCTGGCCGCAGAGGGAACCGCGGCGTCCGTTCTTGATCGTATCGCCCAGTCTGTTTAGGGAACTCGGTTCGCCGACAATGCAATAGTCGGGACGGATCCCGCGTTTTTCCAGCGTTTTCACAACGACATCGGTACCGTCAGTCGCTGTGCCTTCTTCATCGCTGGTGATGATGAAGCCGATGGAACCGTGATAGTCCGGATGGGCATGGATGAAATCGCGGGCGGCGATGACCATGGCGGCAACCGAGGTTTTCATGTCGGCCGCACCCCGTCCGTAAAGGCGGCCGTTCCGTACGGTAGGTGTGAACGGATCGGACGTCCATTTTTCAACGGGGCCGGACGGCACGACGTCGGTGTGGCCGGCGAAGACGAGCAGGGGCCCCCGGGTACCGTGCCGTGCCCAGAGGTTGGTTACTTCGCCGGAACGGATCGTTTCGCATTCGAAGCCGGCGGCGGCCAGCAGGGACCGGATGATCTGCTGGCATTGCCTGTCGTCCGGTGTGACGGAGGCCTGCGCGATCAGGTCGCAGGCCAGACGGAAAGTCGGGTTCATGATGGTGCCTCTTTTCAGTTGTCGCGTAAAAGGTCGTTGATGGCTGTTTTGGCACGGGTCTGTGCGTCCACGCGTTTGACGATGACAGCGCAGTACATGCTGTATTTTCCGCTGGAATCCGGCAGATTGCCCGGAACGACCACGGAACCGGACGGGACGCGGCCATAGAGAATGCGGTCGTTTTCGCGGTCGTAGATCCGGGTGGACTGCCCGATATAGACACCCATCGAGATGACGCTGTTTTCTTCCACGATCACACCCTCGACGATTTCGGAACGTGCTCCGATGAAACAGTTGTCCTCGATGATGGTCGGGTTGGCCTGCATCGGTTCGAGCACACCGCCGATGCCGACGCCGCCGGAAAGGTGGACGTGTTTGCCGATCTGGGCGCAGGAACCGACAGTGGCCCAGGTGTCGATCATGGTGCCTTCATCGACATAGGCCCCGATATTGACGAAGGACGGCATCATGACGACGTTTTTCCCGATGTAGCTGCCCAGACGGGCGACGGCAGGCGGAACGACGCGGAAACCGCCTCTGGCGAAGTCATCCTGGGTGTAGTTGGCGAATTTGCTGCTGACCTTGTCGTAAAAATGCATGGCAGGCGATCCGTCGGAGCCGACGGGCATCGCGAAATTTTCCTGCAAGCGGAAAGAGAGCAGAACGGCTTTCTTGGTCCACTGGTTGACGATCCATTCCCCGTTTTTCTTTTCCGCCACTCTCAGCTGGCCGCAGTCGAGCTGCCGGATGACTTCGGCAATGGCGGCGCGGAGGATGGGGGAAGCATCACCTGCCGTGAAACGGTCGCGGTTTTCCCAGGCGTCTTCGACGATCTGTTTGAGCTGTTCTTCCTGTGTCATGGTATTCCTCTTGTGTTGTTTCGTTATTTCAGGGGTGTCGGGTCTGTCTGACGAATCCGGCGATACGCAAAATCCCCTCCAGACATTCCGCCGGTTCGGCGACCAGTGCGATGCGGATCCGGTTTCTGCCGGGATTTTCGCCGTGTGCCTCGCGGGCCAGATAGCTGCCCGGCAAAACGGTCACGTTTTCCCGTTCATACAGAAGGCGGGCGAATTCCGTATCGGAAAGGCCGGTTTTTTCGTGGACTTCGGCCCAGAGATAGAAACTGGCGTCCGGCATGGTGACGTTGACGGCCTGTTGCAGGATTGGCAATGCTTCCCGGAATTTGGCGGCGTATTTCGCACGGTTTTCCCGGACATGTTCTTCGTCGTTCCATGCGGCAACCGATGCCGCCTGAACCGTTTCGCTCATGGCGGTGCCGTGATAGGTCCGGTACAGCAGGAATTTCCGGATAATGCCGGCGTCTCCGGCAACGAATCCGGAACGCAGGCCAGGTACATTGGAACGTTTGGACAGGGACGAAAACATGATGAGACGCGGATAACCGTCCCGTCCCAGTTTGCGGGCCGCTTCCAGTCCGCCCAGCGGCGGTTCGTCGAAGTAGATTTCAGAATAGCATTCGTCGGAAGCGATGACGAATCCGTAGCGGTCGGACAGCTCGAACAGTTTTTTCCACTGTTGCAGTGTCATGACGGCACCGGTCGGATTGGCCGGCGAACAGGTATAGAGCAGTTTCGTTTTCGCCCAGACGGTTTCGGGAACGCGGTCGTAATCGCAGGCGAAATTCAGGGCCGGGTCGGCATTGACGAAATACGGTTCGGCTCCGCCCAGAAGGGCGGCTCCTTCATAGATCTGGTAGAACGGATTCGGGCAGACCACGATGCCGTGTCCGGCCGGGTCGAGAACCGTCTGGGCCAGAGCGAACAGGGCTTCGCGCGAGCCGAGTGTCGGCAGAATCTGGGTGGCGGGATCCGGAGCGGGAATGGCGTAGCGTCTGGCCAGCCAGCTGGCGATGGTTTCGCGCAGGGCGGCACTTCCCAGTGTCTGTGGATACCGGGACAAGCCGTCCAGATGGTCTGTCAGCGCTTCCCGGATGAAATTAGGTGCCGGATGTCTCGGTTCTCCGATACCGAGGTTGATATGTCCGCTTTCCGGATCCGGATGGATTCCGGAAAACAGTTTGCGCAGTTTTTCGAAAGGGTATGATTGCAGTCGGTCGAGTAACGGATTCATAAGTCGGTTTTTCCGGAGATTGCCGTAAAAAGGTTAATGTACCAAATCCGAATCATTTTCGGTTTCCTGTTGATCCGGCCTGAGCCGGTTCATTCCGGAAAAAACGTATGCATATTTTGTGCCAGATTGGTGAATTTCTCCCGAAAACGGTGCAGATTCCCTGTTTTGATGCATGTCAGCGGCCGCCCGTTTCATTCCGCGAATGCGTGATCGATGTCTTCCCGTTTCACGGTCCGGTGACAATGCCGGGAACGGAGCGCCGCGTTCGCTGCCATCATGTCGGCCGGCAATCCTTTTTTCCCGGCAGCCATTGAATTGCGGATCTTTTTTGTGATTCGTCAGACAATCCTTTTTTCAATCCTCGTCTGCCATATTTTTGTCACGGTCTGGTCATACGTTTTGTTTATGTTGGACACATCGGGGAATAATCCCGCAAGGCAGTTTCTCTTCGGTTGATCAACCGTTTTATGGAAAGGAAAAGGATCATGGACGTCGTAATCAACAAGCGCAAGGTACGCGATACGGTCAGACAGATCGTGGCTGGTGGCAACCGGACACTGAAACAGGAAATCAGAAGCCGTTTCGCCGCACGCATGGCAACCGGTCGGCAACCGGTAACCGGCGGTTTTGTTTTTCCATCCAAAACCGTGGCCGGAAATGTCTTGTGACGGTAAGAGCCTTTTTCCATCACAGTGTTTCCGATCGGGACGGTAACGGTTTCTCCGGTTTTTTCGGTGGGATATCCGCGATGGAGGATACCGGTTGTCTCGTCACGGCCGTTTGGAAAACGGGTCATATGGCTGTTTTTTGACCGATGATAAAAACGGGAGTTCTTTTCTTTGATTTTTCCCGGTTGTCATGTCCCCGTTACAGCTCACAATCAGAATAGTTGCCATGAAGTGGCAGTCCGAATCTGTCTGTACGCTACTGTTTTACGGAAAGTTCCGATGATGAATGACACTGCAAGAAACCGGATTTTACGACGGGCCGTCCTGTTGGCGAGTGTTCCGGCCTGTATGGCGGCCGTGCTGCTTTACCGGGCACCGATACGCGAGTTCGTTTCTGCGGTCATGTCAACGGAGACGGAACAGATTTCCGGACGGATCGACAGACTTTCGGCTGCCGGGACGGACCGGATGTTCAGGCGTTCCGCTTCAAAACGTCCTGTTGCCGAAGTTAAATAGTTTTTGTTTTGCCTTTCCTTTCTTAAGTGTTTTTCATTTTGCCGGAAACCTGGGTTTCCGGTTTTTTTTCGGCGGAAATGTACCCTCAGACAGACTGAAAAATGGATGGAGAGGGGTTGTCCTCCGACAGGCTTTTGGAGAAGCAATGACATTGACCGGATACCCGGATGATGTCCGGTTCTTCCGGTTTCATGATCCTGCCGGGGATTTTCGCCGGAACGTGATGCAGGGTGTGGCGAATGTCTTTTTTGCGTGCTATTCTGGAATATGGTCGTTGTGCGATCCGTCATATCGACGGGAGAAAGTATGCAGATGAACAGGGAAGCGGAAGGCGGATCCGTCGCTTTTTTCAATAAGGAAAAGAAACCGGAAAACGGCACGGCAATGTGTGCCATCCATGAATCTGTCGAATTCATCCTCAATTCCCGGATAAACCGGCAGCCGTGGCAAACGGCGCTGGAAACCTGCCTGACCGGTTACCGGGTTGACGGGCCTGACAGGAGCGACAGGGAACTGGTGTGCGAGGAAATCGTCCGGGCCATTCAATGTAACGAAAAACGCGTTTCGAATGTCCAGGCCGTGGCGGGGATGGCGCCTGACGGTGATACGCCTTTTATCAGGGTGTCCTGGAATGTTGCCTCGACCGGCAGGTATGATGAACTGGTGTTGTGGTTTCCGTTCGGGTGAACCCTGGCGGAACTTTCCGGCCAGAGTGCCGTCCAAATCTTTTCCGGTGATATTCGCCAGTGTCAGGCAAGCGGTCATATCCTTTTCATAACCGGCGTATAATATCTGTCCCGTCGGCTGGACACTGTTCACAAGACAGTTGCCAGCAGGGATTGTGATCAATGTTTTACGAGAGGATTCGATCATGAATGCCATCACGCACAAAATCCATCAGGCCATGCTTTTCGGCAGCCTGCCGGCCTGTATGGTCGCGATGATCATTTTCAGGGATCCTTCCAGCGATCAGCCCATGCACGATATGCCCGGAGGTGCCAACCGTTTCATCAACCGGAGCCGTACGATCAGTATGCCGTTGCCGGTCGCCGAGAGAGGAAGCCGTTATGTCGGCCGCCGTATCAGGAAGACGGTTGTCCGGTAACATGACGTTTTCCGTGCGGACAGTAGAGAGGCATCTGTCTTCTTTTTGTCATGTCGGCAAAACGGACGCGGGGTTTTCATTCATTCAATCCAAAGGTTTCTGACAAGGCGGGGTTTTCGCTTTGTTGTGTTTTCACCGGAACTTTTGCCTTGCCGGTTATGTCTGCTTGTGATCCGGGCAGTCCGGCTCTGTCATGATGGCCGTTGCAGCCGGTGAAAAGATAGCCTGTGTACAGATTATTGTCCGGCCGGAGTTTCACTCCGGTTTCCTGATTCAGGATGTCGGATTTCGGCAGTTTGTCCGGTGACCGGATTGTGGCGGAAGCGGTCATGCCAGCTTATCCGTGTCCGTCTGCCATTCTGGTATGGCGGATCCGGCCGGCAGAAATGCCGGGGCTCTGGTTGTACACGGCGCCATTCAGGTCGGTAAGCAGGAAGGTATTGCCGGAAGACAGAGCGATATCGGAGCGGTCATGGCTTTCCCGAAAAAGACAGGTATTTTTATATCCGGAACCGGGGGCCGGGCAGACCTGGCTGAAAGACGGCGGTTTTGAAGTTTGACAGTTTATCCCTTCGAATGAGGGGAAAGCGTTTTCCGAAAAACAGGACCGGATGGAAAATATGTCGCAACAGACATGGTGATGGCCGACTGCATGACGGTTTCTTGTGCATTCATGTTGTGCGGTCAGCACGATGTTTTTGCAGGCCGGTTTTTTACCTGAAGCAGTTCCTGCTTCAGGTAAATCATATCGGTCAACAATATGCCTTCCTCGTAAATCGGTTCCGGACAATGATCGGTGAAAAAATCCGGAGTGTGGTGTGAAACCGTGAAACCGCATTTTTCATAGAACCGGATGGTTTTCGGGAAATCGCCCGTGCCTGCCTGTATGACGGAAAACCTGTTTCGGCAAATGTCCAGAATGTGCCGGATCAGTGCACTGGCATAGCCCCGGTTTTTCGCTGTTTCCACTGTTGCCAGATTTTTCAGTTCGCAAAGCATTTCGCTTTCGGCAGTGACGACGCAGACGCTTTTGAGTTCTTCACCGTCATAGAGGGCGAAAAGTTCGCCCCTGTCGAGATAACGGTCGATCATATGCCGGTCGGGATCCGCGATGAGAAGGAGATCGGTAAACCGGTGTTTGCCGGTTTTGACTTGTTCGATGTGCATCGTATCCGGGGTTTTCAGAAAAGTGTGGAAAAACGCGTTTTCCGGCGGAATATGGTATCGGGCCGTTTTGCCTGGGGGAACACGGGAAAGACGGATTTTTCCGTCTTTCCCTTACATGACACGGTCCGGAATCAGATACATTCCTTTTTGACGCAATCGACGAAATATTCCCATTTTCCGCCATTCTCCTGACGGATCAAACCGTGGACATCGGTTTCGAAACCGGGGAACCGGTCATTGAAATCGCGTGCGAATTTCAGATAATCGACGATGGTCTTGTTGAACCGCTCTCCGGGAATCAGAAGCGGGATACCCGGCGGGTAGGGGGTCAGCAGAATGGAGGTGACACGCCCTTCCAGTTCGTCGATCGGTACCCGTTCGATTTCGCGGTGAGCCATTTTTGCGTAGGCATCCGACGGTTTCATGGCCGGACTCATGTCTGAAAGATACATTTCCGTGGTCAGGCGGGCCACGTCGTTTTCATGATAGAAGTCGTGGATTTTCTGGCACAGATCACGCAGGCCGAGCCTTTCGTAGCGCGGATGGGCTGCGGCGAACTCGGGCAGGATACGCCAGATGGGCTGGTTCTTGTCGTAGTCGTCCTTGAACTGCTGGAGCGCGGTCACCAGCGTGTTCCAGCGGCCCTTGGTGATGCCGATGGTGAACATGATGAAAAAGCTGTACAGGCCGCATTTTTCGACGATGATGCCGTTTTCTGCCAGATACATCTTGACGATGGAAGCGGGGATACCCGTTTCCTCGAATTCGCCTGCCAGCGACAGGCCCGGCGTGATGACGGTCGCCTTGATCGGATCGAGCATGTTGAAGCCCGGGGCGATGTCACCGAAACCATGCCAGGTGTCTTCCGCTTTCAGGATCCAGTCTTCGCGCCGGCCGATGCCGTTTTCCGCGAAATTGTCCGGGCCCCAGACTTCGAACCACCAGTCTTTTCCCCATTCCTTTTCGATTTTCTTCATGGCGCGTCTGAAATCCAGCGCTTCGAGAATGGATTCCTCGACCAGTGCCGTGCCGCCCGGCGGTTCCATCATGGCGGCCGCTACGTCGCAGGACGCGATGATGGCGTATTGCGGCGAGGTGGAGGTATGCATCAGAAACGATTCATTGAAAATGTTCTGGTCGAGTTTGACTTCTTCCGATTCCTTGACGAGGATCTGCGATGCCTGCGACAGGCCGGCCAGAAGCTTGTGGGTGGACTGGGTTGAGAAAATCATCGACTTTTTTGCCGGCGGGCTGTAACGGCCGATGGCGTGCATATCCTTGTAGAAATCGTGGAAAGCGGCATGCGGCAGCCAGGCTTCGTCGAAATGCAGGGTGTCGATTTCGCCGTCCAGCATGGTCTTGATCGTTTCGACGTTGTAGACGATGCCGTCGTAGGTCGATTGCGTGATGGTCAGAATGCGCGGTTTTTTGTTTACGGCATCCCGTGCGAACGGATTGGCCTCGATTTTTTTCCGGATGTTTTCCGGTTCGAATTCTTCTTTCGGGATCGGGCCGATGATGCCGTAGTGATTGCGTGTCGGCATCAGAAATACCGGGATGGCGCCGGTCATGATGATGGCGTGCAGAATCGACTTGTGGCAGTTGCGGTCGACTACGACGATATCCCCGCTGGCGATAGTGGAATGCCAGACGATCTTGTTGGATGTTGAGGTGCCGTTGGTGACGAAATAGCAGTGGTCGGCGTTGAAAATGCGTGCGGCATTGCGTTCGCTCTGGGCGACCGGTCCGGTGTGGTCTAACAGCTGGCCGAGTTCCTCGACCGCATTGCAGACATCGGCGCGCAGCATGTTTTCCCCGAAGAACTGATGGAACATCTGGCCGATGGGCGATTTCAGGAAGGCGACGCCGCCGGAATGGCCCGGGCAGTGCCAGGAATACGATCCGTCCTGGGCATAGTGCATCAGGGCGCGGAAAAACGGCGGAGCCAGTCCGTCGAGATAGGTTTTCGCCTCACGGATGATGTGCCGCGCCACGAATTCCGGTGTGTCCTCGAACATGTGGATGAAACCGTGCAGCTCACGCAGCAGATCGTTCGGAATGTGACGGGATGTACGCGTTTCACCATAAAGGTAGATCGGAATGTCGGCGTTCTTGCTCCGGATTTCCGTCACGAAGGCGCGCAGGGGTTTCAGGGCTTCGTTGATTTCCTCTTCCGTCCCTTCGCCGAATTCCTCGTCGTCGATGGACAGGACAAAAGCGGATGCGCGGGATTGCTGCTGCGCAAACTGCGAAAGGTCACCATAGCTGGTGACGCCCAGTACTTCCATTCCTTCATCTTCCATCGCTTTTGCCAGCGCACGGATACCCAGCCCGGAAGAGTTTTCGGAACGATAGTCTTCGTCGATGATGACGATAGGAAAGCGAAATTTCATCGCAGTCTCCAAGTGTGTACGGTGGGAAACGGCAGAATGCATCCCTTTGTTCTGCCACGCTTTTTTGAGGATTTTCTCATGCCGGAAATTTGACCCGCATTATACGTTATCTGGATTTTTTTGCGTTTTTTATTAGAGATCTCGCCGCATTATGGATCCGTAAAACAACAGCTTCGTGACAAGTAGCCGAGTTTTCAGACTGCCGATGGAAATACCGGGGAAAACGGAGAGGATGATTCGGGAAAAAGTGCCGGATGAAATCTTTCCGGCAGGTACATATTCCGGTGTGCAAAATGCATGCACGGACGATGGGATGGCAGCATGAACATGCTATGGCTGGAAGAGGATTTGCCACAAGTGCATGCCGGACTGGCCAGAGCGACGATCGGGCAGTGATGCAGGGAGAGATGCATCAAATGCCATGATCGTCCGGGTATACTGTTTTGCTGTGATCCTCCACCGGGTACGGAGGCTTGGTGTCGGATTCAGACTCAAGCGATATGACGGGCAGTTCGCCGGCCGGAAGCGTTCATGGCCGGATGATTGTTTTGTTCGGCGATATCTCTGAAATGCGCAAAACTTTTAAGGGGGCTCGATAGGCAGCGTATAGAGGTTTCTTGTAGCGCAGGTGGTGTGCCAAGCAGAAGAAATTCGGGGAGTTGATCAGTCGGAATTTTGCCTGAATATATTGTTGCGGAATCGGGCCGAAATCAAATTCGCTGTACCTTTCGTCCGTGAAACAGTTTGTTTTCGCCGGAAAAAAGTTTGTACAGTACGCAGCGGATGATTTCGTGTCAAAGGGCACGTTTTTTGTTTTCCGTGTAGTGGATGAGGACAGGGGCGCAGATGAACTGCGCCCCTTGGGGAGTCACGATACCGGAAAACCGGACGGGCGCCCCCTTTTCCGTGGCGTAAGCCACTGGAACCTGCCGGCGGTCAGAACTTGTGCGTTATGCCGATCTGAACGCCTGTGACACTGTCTTCGTTATAGCCACTGCCGTTGAAGAAGTTGGAAATGGCCTCGTTTTCATAATCGGTGTAAGCTACCATGCCGTAGAGTGAAGTTCGCTTGGACAAGTCGTAGGTGTAACCGATGGCGTATTTTTTCAGGTCGGCGGAACTGTGTCCGTTCCAGTAATTGCCGCCGTCGGCCAGACTCATGCCATTGACGTCTTTTACCTTGACATAGTTGAAAGCAGCCTTGAAGGTTCCCTGACCGATCCGGTAATTCAGACCGAGAATCCAGTTGTCCATTTTCGAGGCGACTCCGTTGATCAGGGAAGAATCGGCGACGCCGCTGTTTTCCGACAGCGATCGTTCGGCGTTGTACCAGCCCTTGTCGTGTGTTTTTTCATAGGCCAGTGACAGTCTGAGGGGGCCCCATGCATAGGCGCCGCCGAGATTCCAGATGTAGGATTTGTTGGAATCGGCCAGCCGACTCCAGTTGCCCAGCAGGGTGACGGTACCGTTGTCGTACAGAACGGATCCGGCATAACCGTCATTGTCCGCACCGGCACGGGCAAAAGCATTGTCACGGTCGCTTCCCTTGGTGTTCTTGCCGAGACTATAGGTGGCGCCGATCTGGAGGCCGGACAGATTGGGGCTGTCGTAACGGATGGTGTTGTCGATATGGGTGGAACGCTGGGTAGACAGGGTCATGCTGGCGATACTGTCCTGATTGAACGGATCGAGTGTCCGCAGCGTTTCGGTGGGTAATTCATCCACCCGGCCCAAACGGAATGTTCCGAACGGGGTGCCGATTCCTACATTGGCTCCCCCGTACCAGTCGATGTCGGGATTGCCGCCGTAAACCGTTCCGTCGTTCAGGTTCAGGCGATGTTCCAGCTGGAACATCGCCTTGTAGCCGTTGCCGAGATCTTCCGTTCCCCGAAAGCCCAGACTGCTTTCATAGTTGTGCGTCATATAGGTATCTTTGCCGGTCTGCTTGGCGATACCGGTATCGACGATTCCGTATACGGTGACGTGCGACTGTGCCTGTGCAGCACCGGCGAAAACACCGGCGAGTGCAAGAGCGAATAGGGTCTTTTTCATGGGTTCTCCGTGTTGATTTCCGTTTTACGGCCGGCAGTCAATGGATGTTTCGGGAATTGCGCCGCCGTGTACCGCCTCTCTGGAAGAGATGATCTTCGAACGGGAAATGCCGTGATTTGATAAAAAACCAAGGATGGGAAGGTTGTGAGGCGAAGTGTTGTTTTCAGGCGTCAGTCACGCAGGGAGAAGGGGATGCATTCCGGTGCCTGACGTGCACGGAACCTGCGGATTTTCATGCTGTCCGGGATATCGGCGAAAACAGGGCGGACTGGCCCGGTACAGTTGCCGTGGCGGTGATGTTTTTTTCCATGATGTGATGGCGACGTCATGGAAAAAGGGCATACCGTTCGGTATGCCCCGCAAGAAAAAATCCTGTCGTGGCGGACCGGACGGAAGGGAAATGCCGCCCGGTTTTTTCATCGTTCAGAACTTGTGGTTGATACCGATCTGGACACCGGTTACGCCGTCATCATAGTATTTGTAGATTTTGGCGATTTCCTTGTCTTCGAAGTCGGTATAGGCGAGCTGTCCATAGAGGGTTGTCCGTTTGGACAGGCTGTAAAAATAACCGACGCTGTATTTTTTGGCGTCGCGTGAATCGTTGTCGCTGAATTTTTCGCTGTCTGTGAAATCGATCCAGCTGAAGGCACCGGCGATTCTGTGCGGACCGGTCTTGTATTCACCGGAGAGGATCCAGTTGTTCTGTTTGGATTTTCCGGCACTGCTGGTGCTGCCGAATTTCCAGCCTTTGTCGTCGGTCCGTTCATATCCGAGGCCGACCTTGAATCCGCCGATCTTGTAGGCGCCGCCGACACTCCATACGTTGGACTTGTTGGAATCGGACAGGCGGCTGTAGTTCGCCAGCAAAAGGAGAGGGCCGTTGTCGTAATTCAGGCCGATGGCGAAACCGTCATTGTCGGCGTTGTTTTTCGCCCATTCGTTTCCACTGGCGTTCTTGTCGATGTTCTGGGTATTTTGGCCCAGGTAATAACCGAGAGAGGCCTTGAAGCCGGAGAAGCTGGGAGAGTCGTAGCGGGCGACGTTGCTGATACGGCTGGTGCGTTGCGTGCCTTTCATCATGCTGCCGACACCTTCCTGGTTGAACGGATCCAGACGGCGGAAACTTTCGGTTTCGATTTCGTTCATACGGCCGAGACGGAGAGCGCCGAAAGGACCGGCCAGACCGACATTGGAGGCGCCGTCCCATTCAGGATCGCCACCTTTGCCGTCCCACAGGTCGAGACGCTGTTCCAGCTGGAAGGTCGCCTTGTATCCGCCGCCCAGATCTTCGGTTCCCTTGAATCCGATACGGCTGTCGTTCCATTCGCCCATTTTCAGGTCGGAGCCGGTTTCCTTGATATAGCCGGTATCGACAATACCGTAAATAGTGACATTGGTTTGTGCCTGTGCCATACCGGCAAAAGCGGCCAGCAGGGATACAGTGAGTAATTGCTTTTTCATTTAGGTCCTCAGATTAAAGATGATCGTTTCTGCTTTAAAGAGTTCGTTTTCTTTATCGCTCATGGTCATCTAAAAGGTTTTCTGTGACGGTTTCGTGACAATGAAATCTCTGGCCGGAAAGCCGTTTTTTATCCCCGTCCAGAAGCGGGGAAGTGTTGTTTGCCTGCATCATTCCGGAAAAATGCTCCTGTCTGCGGAAGAAAGCCTATTTTCGTGAAACGGGTGTTTTTCCGGCAAACCGGGAGAGGAAACGGGACAGGCTGGAACCGGTTTTGCTGTATCGGCGGTGTGGGAGACGGACTATGAAAAAGGGCACGCCATAGGGCGTGCCTGAAAAAGAAAAGACATGACAGGGAATCGGGCGGAAAAATTTTCCGCGATATGTCGCCGTCAGAATTTGTGATCGATACCGATGGAAACGCCGGTTACGGAATCGCCGTTAAACTGCGATCCTCTGAAGAAGCGGGCAAGGGTTTTGTCTTCGAAGTCGGTGTAGGCCAGTTGCCCATAGAGCATTGTCCGTTTGGA
This sequence comes from Oxalobacter aliiformigenes, assembly GCF_027116575.1. Taxonomy (GTDB): domain Bacteria; phylum Pseudomonadota; class Gammaproteobacteria; order Burkholderiales; family Burkholderiaceae_D; genus Oxalobacter; species Oxalobacter aliiformigenes. The sequence goes on from NZ_CP098252.1 coordinate 884,619, forward strand.
CAGGTTGTAAAAATAGCCGATGCTGTATTTTTTTGCATCTCCCGAGTCGTAGCCGTTCAGGAAATCGCTGTTGTTTCCGCTGCCTTCTCCTGCCTTGATATCTTTGACTTTCATGTAATTGAAAGCGGCTGCTACCTTGTGCGGGCCGGTTGTATAGTCGGCGGAAAGGACATAGCTGTCCTGTTTCGAACGGACACCTTCCAGTTTGTTGCTGAAGGCAGAACCCGTTGCATGGGGTTTCCAGCCTCTGTCATCGGTTTTCTCGTATCCAAAGGCAACACGCAGTCCTCCGAATTTGTAGGCACCGCCGACACTCCAGATGGTGGAGTTGTTGGAATCGGACGGACGGCTGAAGTTGGCCAGCAGAAGCAGCGGGCCGTTATCATAATTCAGGCTCAATGCATAGCCGTCATTATCGGCACCGTACTGTTTCAGGGTATCGCCGTACGTATTTCGGGATTCCTTGTCCGTGTTGGTGCCGAGTGTATAAGTTGCATTGAGATAAAAGCCATTGAAGACAGGTGAGTCGTAACGGATGGTATTGCTGATACGCCAGAAGTGCTGGGTGCTTAACAGAATACTTGCGATACCATCTTCGCCAAATGGATCCAGACGGCTGAAACTTTCCGTTTCGATTTCATTGACACGTCCCAGGCGGACGGTACCGAACGGACCGGCCAGACCGACATTCGATGCGCCTTCCCAGTCAACACCGGACATTTCGCCGTTATTGACAGTGAAACGTTTTTCCAGCTGGAAAATAGCCTTGTAGCCACTGCCAAGATTTTCCGATCCTTTGAATCCGATACGGCTGGCATGAAATTGCGCCATTTTGAGGTCGGAACCGGTTTCCTTGACCAGGCCGGTATCCATTAGGCCATATATGGTTACACTGGACTGGGCGGATGCCATTCCGGAAACGGCAGTGAACGCAGCGAGCGCCAGAAGTTGTTTTTTCATCGATTGCTCCCGAATAAATGAACGGTTTTTCAGAAGAGAATCTGCTTCGGGACTGCATTCGCGTTTTCAGGAAAAAACTTCGGCAATCCGTCAGAAGTTCTGCATGAGTCGGTAAATGCACAAGTCATGCCAGTTTGCCGGTTTTATGAAAACCCTTTTATATCAATGGGTTGTAAGTGTGTCGGGCAAGAAGGATGCCGGACGGGGTATCCGGCGGCGGCTGTTTTCCGCCGGAAAATGTGCTTGAATGGGGATCGTCGGGCACAGGGATGGATACCGGTGAGTGCAAAAAATCAGAGAAAGAATTTTTTGGGAGGCAAGCCGGTGAAAGCCGCAATGGTGGCGACGGCCCGGTCGATATAGAACACTTCGAAAACCGGATTGTCGGCGGTCCGGTACTGGGCACGCAGGCTTTCGTCGGAATCGATCATTTTCTGTTTGACCGCCAGATTGTTCTCAAAGACCGCGATGCCGGCAAGCCGTATCCATGTTTCCTGGGGGGAGGCCACAGACAGCTCGACATGAGGGTGGTTTTTCAGCTCGTTATAGACATCCTTGCGGTTGCTGGTACAGAACCAGAGCCGGTTGTCTTCTTCGAGACGGAATTTGAAAGGGCGTACCTTGGGCTTGCCATCCATTCCGATGGTTGCCAGAAACTGGACAGGATTTTCCTGCAAGAACCGGATGATGATTTCCATGTTGGTTTTCCCCGAGCTGGTATGATGTTTTCCGTTTTTTCAGGTGGTTGCCGGAATGTCTTCGTTTTGCCTGTTGGACAGGCCCCGGACATTTTCCTTATGTTACTCTCACGGAATGTCTCCGGCTATCCGCAAGTGGCCTTGAGATGGGCTGCGAAAGTATTACCGTTTCTTTTTTTATACATCTTCGTTCCGCCATCGTGCGAAAACATGAAAATCCGGGGAAACGTGACGGAGGATGCACTGGCCTGACCGGTGTTGCGATAGCGTTTTCGGTTTCGCGTGAAAAGGGAATCGTATGCATTCGGGGAGGAATGAAAATCAGGCGTACAGAAAACCGTTACACACCCGTTTCGTGAGAACGGCCAGCTTCCGGCAACCATGTGCAGGGGCAAAGAGCGTTCCCCCGCTTCCGGTTTTCAGAACTTGTGTGTCATGCCGAACCTGAATCCGGTGACGCTGTCCTCGTCGCTTCCGTTGCCACGGGTATAAGCTGCCATGGCATCCTTTTCATATTCGGTTCTGGCGACCATTCCATAAAGTGACGTGCTGTCTGAAACGTCATAGGTATAGCCGATAGAAAAGGTTTTCAGATCCGCCGAATCGGGATTGTCGGATTCGGCACCTTTTTTCAGGTCTTTCATGCGGACGACATTGACGGCGGCATTGACTCTCCCGTTGCCGGTGGCATATTCCATGCCCAGATGGATGTTGTCCCGGTCCGTATGGGATTCGACCATATCATTGCCGGTTATGTCGTAAGTGGCGTTGCCGGTCAGCAGTCGGGTCATTTTTTCATGGTTTCTGTCGTTCGCTTTTTCGTAATTGACCGTAAACCGGGCGGGACCGATCGCGTATCCCGTGTTTTTCACGCCATCGTTAGCCGGTTCCGTTGTCACGGCCCGGGCATCGGCGTTGTCGCTGTCGATGAAAGCCGTTTTTGCCGGTTCAACGATCGCCTTGCGGTTTTTTCCCGTGAATACTTCTGAAGGGTGCCCGGCAGAATGGCCGGTATAAATACCGGTTCCGATTCCGTCGGTGGCCGGTTTCGTGACCGTAAGGCGCCACGGGTCGGCAAAAGTTTTGTGCGGGGATGCCGGTTTCCCGTGAGCGATGTTTTCGGACCAGGATATGTCGGTGCGGGAAAAAGGTTTCTGCTTTTGCCAGTCGGGAGTTGCCGTATTGTTCCGGAAGCTGTTTTTTACGGCGGCAGCCCGTGTTGTTCCGGCCGGTCTTTTTTTTCTGATATGCCTTTTTTGGGGAGTCGCCGCCGCAATGCTGTCTTTGTCTGACCGGGAGGTCGCGGCATGGGGGTGCGTGCCGGCCAGTCCGGCGATAAAGGCGAACAGACCGAGCGCCATCCATTTCCGGAAAGGATGACAGGAAGGTACCGAATGACAAAACGGAAAGTTTTTCATTGCTGCAGACTCCAGTTGTCAGGTCGGGAAAGGAGGATTTTCCCGGTTTTTTACCGGGGTGACCGTTCTGTTTCCTGAAATCTATCACATAAGCCGGGAAACAGGTGGTTTTGTAACATTTTTTACGAATTTAAAGGAAGTTGGATTGATTTTTGATGAATTTGCCGGAAAACAGGCAGACGGGAGCCTGTCAGGTACCGGATGGGGGAATCGTCATGAACGGGAAAGAGCCGGTAAAGCGTCTTGTCCGGAAGGACCGGTCTGCCGGACGGTTCCTGATAGGATATCAGAGGTCGAGTTGCTGGAATTTTGCGGACAGTTTTTTGGAGAATTTTTCCCATTTTCGCAGGATTTTCCGGTTGCCAAGCAGCTTGAAGTAATTGGAGGCGGGAATCAGTTCGGTACCGCCCAGCCCATCGATAAGGATCAGTTTCGGGCCTGTCGTACCGTGTTTGACGACGATGTTGTCCGGAAGAAGGTCGCAGGGGATGATGTTGTAACGTAACAGGTAGGTTTTCAGCTTTTCAAGCGCGTTTCGAAGTTTCTGTATATCTTCCTGTGATGAGAGATGGCGCAGGTACTGTTCAAGTGTTTCGGGAATCGAATCATGCCGGGGATCGTCACCGGAGATGAACTCCTGTTCGAAACCGATGAAATCGTCACCGCTTATTTCGCCGTAGAATTTGGGAATGTGATCGAACGGGATACCGCGCCGGATCAGAAAACGGAAATATTTTATTTCACGAAGAGTTTGCTTGGCATTTTTTCTCGGGCTGATTTTGACCAGGCGTGTCTTGTCGACAGGATTCAGGTAACAGGTTCTTTCGGCACCTCTTCCGATTACAGGCCATGCGGTATAGTCTGTCATATTGTGGATGAATCAGTATTGATGAATTTTTTGCCTGTTTCCCGGAATCAGGAAAGTGGATATCCCTTTTCCGAGAAAAGGCAGTGAACCGGCAGGTTTCTTATTCTAATGTCTGAAGGCCGATTCGTAAAATGCCGGTTTTCAGGGAAGAAAAACGGATGTGTCCGGAGCGGTTGCTTCCGGTGACCGGGCAGGGCCGCAGAGGTCGTGGAGATGGAAAACCTTTTTACCGTCTGTTTCTTCACGGGATGCGCCGTTGAACGTACAGGAAACCGGACATGCCGGTTTCATGGTCGGCTGTTGCCGAGTTGCGGATATCTTTCGTGTAACTGATTCATGAAGCGGTTCCAGCGGCGCATGATTTTCCGGTTGCCGAAAAACCGGAAATATTTGGAAACAGGAATCCATTCCGTGTCGTAAACGCCGTCGATCAGAACCATTTTGATTCCGGCTCCCGTATTCTGTACCACGATATTGTTGTGGTCGATACCCAGCGCCAGTATGTTGTACCGGAGCAGGTAGGATTTCAGTTCGTCGAGCGCTTCCATGAATTCCCGTATTTCCTGGGAGGAACGGGGTTTCGAGAGATACTGGTCGATGGTCGGGCTGGATACGGCTTGCAAATCGTGCCGGGGGGGGGTAAACATATCCGCTGATTTACCGGATGGAACGGTATCCCGGATCAGTTCCTGTTCGATGCCGATAAAGCCTTCTCCTTCGATCTTGCCGTAAAACCGGGGAAGGTGGTCAAAGGGAACTCCCTTGCGTTTCAGATAACCGAAATAACTGATTTCGCGAAGTGTCTGCTTGAAGCGGGATTTACGGATGATCTTGACACAACGTGCCGGTTTTTCCGGGTTCTGGTAACAGGTACGCTCAGTACCCTGTCCAATGACACGCCAGGTGGTATAGTCGATCATAAGTCGGGATTGATTCTGTATTGGCTGCAAACCGGGATTCAATGCTACTCATCCGAATGAAACGATCCGGCAAAATGACGCTCTGCCGAAAAACCTGGCTCCGGAATGAATCCCCTGATTCTGGAATAATCTTGTCATGCCGAATCTTAACACCAAACAAAATGATGTTGAAGTTTTCGTTCGGGACGTGGTGGTGTCGTTTTCGGTAACGGGTACGGTAGCTCGTTTGCTGTTGTTTTCCTGCATGAAAAAAGCGTGCCATGATATGGCACGCCAGAATGAATGGACAGGCAAGACGTTGCATCGGCCGGTTTGTGAAACCGGCTGTCATGCAATCTGTCAAAACCTGTGAGTCATGCCGAACTGGATGCCGGTGATGTGGTCGTTTGTGGCGATCGTATCCGACTCCTTGTTTTTGCGATAGAAACCGCTGACGGAGTGACTGAGTTCGGTATCTTCAAAGTCGGAGTGGGAAATCATCGCATAAAGTGTCGTGCGCTTGGACAGGTCATATTCGTAACCCAACGAGTATTTCTTGATATCCTTGGTACCGTCCCAGTCGCGTGCATGGTCGATCTCCATGTAGTTGAACGATGCATTGATGCGGCCGGCTCCGATGGCATATTGCAAGCCGAGGATCCAGTTGTCCTGGGTCGATTCTTTCAGCGCTTTTTCGCTACCCAGTTTGTAGCCCTTGTCGTGGGTTTTCTCGTAGCCCAGCGAGACTTTCGCCGGACCGAATTTGTAGAAAGCGCCAAGATTCCAGACGGCGGAGTCATTGGAATCGGCCAGCCGGCTCCAGTTGGCCACAGCGTATAACGGGCCATTGGCGTATTTCAGGCTGATGGCATAACCGTCGTTGTCGGCATCGGCCAATTTCAGCCGGGTTCCAGTTTCATTTCTGGAATCCTTGTCGGTGTTTTCACCCAGTGAATAGGAAGCGCCGAATCTGAAACCGGAGAAATTCGGGGAATCGTAACGGATCGTGTTGCTGATACGGGCCGAACGCAGGGAACCCAGCAGCATGCTGCCGACGCTTTCCTGATTGAACGGGTCGAGTTTACGGAAGGTTTCGGTCGGCAGTTCGTTTACACGGCCGAGACGTACGGCCCCGAACGGTCCGGCGATTCCGACATTGGCTGCCCCATCCCACTCGACGCCTGTGGGGGCTCCGTCATTTAAGGTAAATCGCTTTTCCAGCTGGAAAGTGGCCTTGTATCCGCGGCCGAGGTCTTCACTTCCTTTAAAGCCGATACGGTTCAGGACATTTTGTCCCATAGTGATGTCGGATCCCGTTTCCTTGATGAAGCCGTTATCGACGATACCGTAAATGGTGACATTGGATTGGGCAAATGCCGTTCCGGCAAGGGAAGCAAGCAATGCCAGCGCTAAAAGATTCCGCTTCATTTTTCCTCCAGTGAGTCCGGGAGGATATCGTCTAGGTCAGGATGATATCATCCCGCTTTGTGGTTGCTTGAGTGTGTAAAACGTCACTGCTTTTTGCTGCCTTCCCCGTCACACATGGTAACAGTACATGATGACAGACAGAAAAGATTGTTTGCGATGCAAAGTATATTGTCGTTTTTTGGCGAAAACAGGGGAGGATTTCCGTATGAAATGGTACTGGACCCGCTTGTTTGCAGAGGGAACAAGGGGCATTCATCAGCGGAAAGGCTTTTTCGGGGCGGTTCGTCGGGATCAAGGAAGCATTACAGGAGAAAGTTCAGCCTGAATGGTCCGGTTTTCCGGTTCCGTCTGTGCGGAAGGGAGACTCGGGGAGGCCTGTTTCCTCCTTTTTGATGTCGATGGTTTTGCGGGACAGGATTGACCGGTGAATATAACGGCTGCGCGGATCCCGTGCCGGAGGCGGGGCGGGACTGTGATGGCAGCGGTGGCAGCCGCACGTTGCCCCGGTCGGGTTTTCCGCGTTTTCCTTCAGGCTGTCGTGGGGTTTGAGCGGAATGATGTTGATGAAAAACGAGACGAATACGCCGATCAGGGTATCGATCATGCGATTGATGGCGAAACCCGAGATGCTGACATCGTTGCCGTGAGTGATCGTCACGCTCAGAAAAGCGATGCAGGTGATGTTGGTCAATGCGTTTTTGCGCATGAATTCGATAAAGAATTTGAAAGGTGCGATGGCCAGCGGATGTTTGCTGTCCGACGCGCTGGCAAGGGGAAACCCCGGTTTTTTCTTGACGATTTCCGCCAGATACATCAACGGGATGATACAGGCCGATATCAGCAGATTGGCCCAGACCGGACGGGATTCCAGCGAAATGCCACGGATGAGAAACAGGACGCCCATACCTGTGAAACCGCCGATCAGCGTGCCTACCGTCCGGTTCAGGCCGATGCGGAAAGTGCTCCTGATTTCCGGCTGGACACAAATCACCGCCGCGATCGCCGAATAGAACGGTGCCCCGGTACCGATATTGAAAAACAGATAAATCAGGCAGCAGATGAAAACGGAAACTGCTGCCTTGATGATGACGACTCCCATAATGCCTTGTTTCTGGTGCAGTTTTCATTATATTAGCCAAAAGTTTTTTCAATTCTCTTGACCTGTGTTTTTGTTTTGAAAAATTTCGGCACTGCTTGCGATGACTTCGGAAAAAAACAGGGCGATCGGAAGTTTCCGGCCGGATGAGGCATATGTCAATCGACATGGATGTCTTCTTCGCGGGAATTCAATTTTTCCTGATGGCCGATGGGAATGATGTTGATGAAAAACGAGACGAATACGCCGATCAGGGTGTCGACGATACGGTTGAAGGCGAAGTTCGAGATGCTGGGATCGGTACCGTGTGTGATGGTGACACTCAGGAATGCGACACAGGTGATGTTGGTCAGAGCGCTTTTCCGCATGAAGTCGGCCAGGAGGATCAGGGGGGCGATCGAAAAGAGTTTTCTCAGGTCGTTTTTTTTCTTCAGGACAGCGGAGAGCGGATTTTTCTTGACGGCTTCCGCGATATACATCAGCGGCAGAATACAGAACGATATCAGCAGATATTGCAGCATCGGGAATCGGAAAATGCTGAATTCGCGGATGATGAACAGGACGGCCATACCGGTCAGACCACCGATCAACGTGCCGATTGTCCGGTTCATGCCGACGCGGAACGTGCTTTTGATTTCCGGTTGCAGACAAATGATCGTGGCGATACCGGAATAGAACGGAATCCCGGTTCCGATATCGAAGAATTCGTAAATCAGGCAACAGATGAAGACTGAGAGTGCTGCCTTGACAATCAGTTTTCCCATAAACCGAAAATTTCCGACTGTTGTTTTCAATCTACCGGGGTGCAAGTTTAGCAGGTAACGGGAATGAAATTCAGAGAAGAATCAGTTCGGATTTCTCGAAGTGTCGCATGCCGTTTTTGCCGGCGGTATGCCGGCAGGCCCGTGGCGTACCGGTACCGAATGTTCCCCCGATTGTTTTCCGTGCGTGAATGGAGTAGCGATGAATGGATATACCCTGTCGGGCATGGATAAAAACCGCAGGATGGCCGGTTTGCATACTGATATGCAAGACGGTTATTGTTTCGCATGCCTCTGGTACGCGATGGATAGAGGATGGGGGCGGAACATGTTCCGTTTTTTGGGGTGGTTTTTCCGGATTTCTGTCATGCCGGTCGGGTATATGGTTCAAGTCGCTGTAAAGGGAATGGGCTTTCGGCATGCCGGACAAGCGGTTTCCGGAACCGGGGACAGGATTGCGGCAGGCAAGGGAACCGGCGGATGAACGATTGTCGTGATGGCGAGAATATCCGGGATGACCGGACGGTTCGGACAGGATTGTCGAAAGCCGGAAAATGTCGTCCGGCAGGGGTGTATGACGGACGGGAATCCGGACAGGATACCGGTCAGCGTGCCGTTTTTCTGGAAAGTTCGGTGAAAATGACGGCGGCAAAGATCAGGATCGCTCCCGTGTAACCTTTGAATCCCAGGATTTCATGGAGGAACAGCCAGGAAAGCAGGGCGGAGAATACCGGTTCCAGCGAGAAGATCAGGCCGATTTTCTCCGGTGTGGTATAGCGCTGGGCGATGGGCTGGACAACGAAGCCGTATGCACTGCAAATCAGTCCCAGACCGAGGATGGCGCCCCATTGCGTGGGGGTGGCGGGCAGGGAAGGCGTTTCTGAAAGGAACATGAATACCGCCCCTGTCAAGGAAGCGACGCCAAGCTGGATGATGCTGATCAGTAATGTGTCGTTTCCCTTGGCCAGTCTGGCGAAAACGATGATATAGACGGCATAGAAAAATGCGCCTGTCAGGCAGTACGCCGCACCGGTGTCGAAAACGATTCCGTCTTTCGCTGTCAGCAGAAACAGGCCGGCAACCGACAGGAGAATGCTGATGACAATCGTTTTCGACGGCAGGGTTCTTTTGAGCAGGCACTCCAGAACGGGCACCATGACAACCGTTGTGCTGGTCAGAAAACCGGCTGTTGAGGCCGTGGTGTGATTGACGCCATTGACCATACCGTAAAAGATCAGGAAAAGGATGATTCCCGTGAATACTCCTTTCGCCAGTGTGGCGGCGGACAACTGGCGGTACCGGGGCAGAAAGATCAGCGACATGGCGAAAAACGCGATGCCGAATCGCAGGGCGATCAGATTGTACGGGCCGATGCCGTCCAGCCCGATTTTCATCAGAAGATAGGACGAGCCCCAGGCCAGGGAAACACTGGCCATCAACAGTTCGGCTCGTCGGCTGTTCATATACCGTTGTTCTGTCGACAAAGACGAAAGTCTCAGCGGTACGGGTCGGGATATCCCAGTTTTGCCAGTATCCGGGTTTCCAGCGTTTCCATTTCCTCGGCTTCGGTATCGTCGAGATGGTCGTATCCCTGGGCGTGCAGGGTGCCGTGAACGACAAGGTGGGCGGCGTGTTCTTCCAGTGTCTTGGACTGTTCTTCCGCTTCCCGGATCAGTACATCGGTGCACAGGACGATATCGGCCCGTGCCGTTTCCGTACCGTTTTCCGCTTCAGCCGGCATTTGGGCGGAGGGGGCCGGTTCGGCATCGGAGAGATCGAATTCGTCCATGTCGTCATAGGGAAAGGTCAACACGTTGGTTGCGTAATCCTTGCCACGATAATCCCGGTTCAGAGCCAGGCCTTCTTCGGCATCGACGAAGCGCAACGTGATTTCAGCAGGCATTTGCAGGGCAGCGCCGATCCAGCGGCGCAGTTTCTGGCGTGTCAGGATTTCTTTTAGTCTGGGGTCGGGATACTGGACGGACAGGGAAAGGCGGTGACGGGTACTCATTTCGATTCTGTTTTGCTCGTGTTTTTCTTTTTGCCGGAAACGGTTTCCGTTTCCTTGCCTTTTGTTTTCGCCGCTGTTTTCGCTCCGGTTTCTTTTGCGGTTTTTGCCGTGGCGGTTTGCTTGCCGGCTTCTTCGGCACGGGTCGCTTCGATGATGGCTTCTTCTGCTTCTTTCATCCGGTCGGCATGTTTGCGCTTGTCGGCAATTTCATAGGCGTCGACGATACGCGCGACAAGAGGATGCCGGACGACGTCGGCGCTGGAAAATTGCGAAAAGGCGATGCCACGCACATCTTTCAGAACGTTCAGGGCATCGATCAGACCGCTTTTCTGGTTGCGCTGGAGATCGATCTGGGTGACGTCGCCGGTGACGACGGCCCGGCTGCCGAATCCGATACGGGTGAGAAACATTTTCATCTGTTCCGGCGTCGTGTTCTGGGCCTCGTCCAGAATGATGAAGGCGTGGTTCAGCGTTCGGCCGCGCATGTAGGCCAGCGGGGCGATTTCGATGGTCTGTTTCTCGAAACATTTCTGGGTGCGTTCGAAACCGAGCAAATCGTAGAGCGCATCGTACAGCGGGCGAAGATACGGATCGACTTTCTGGGTCAAATCGCCGGGCAGAAAGCCGAGGCGTTCGCCGGCCTCGACGGCCGGACGGGTCAGGATAATGCGCTGTACGGCATCGCGTTCCATGGCATCGACCGCACAGGCCACGGCAAGATAGGTCTTGCCGGTACCGGCCGGTCCGATACCGAAGGTGATGTCGTGTTCCAGTATGGCTTTCAGGTAATCGACCTGCCGGGGAGTGCGCCCGCGCAGATCGGAACGTCGCGTTTTCAAGACCGGGTTGGTCATTTCGGCTTCGACCAGTGCGGCAGCCGGCATGCCGGCGGCGAGATTGTCGTTGATGGCGCGCTGTTCGACCAGTGCCAGCTGGATGTCATTGACCATGACGGGTTTATCGGCCACGGCATAAAAATCCTCGATGATCTGGAGACCGGCTGCCGCGTTTTTGCCGCTGATGATGAAATTGCCGCCGCGGCGGGCGATTTCGATATCCAGCGCCGCCTGAATCTGGCGCAGGTTTTCATCCAGCGGGCCACACAGATTGGCCAGCCTGTCGTTGTCGACGGGTTCCGGTGTGTAATACAGGATATTCGGATTGTCCTTGTTTTTGCTTTTCACAATCGCTCCGTTCGGTTGATCTGGGGAGAATGTTTCCATTTTAGGCTCATGACGGCATTCTGTTTTGTTTTTTCACGATGGCCGGTCCGTTTTTCGCACGGATACGGCCGGATCATGCAGGAGTTTCGTCGGCGAATTCGCCACGCAGCGAGAAATTGGCCGCTTCGGTGATGCGCACGTTTCTCATCTGGCCGATCAGTGTTCGCGGATCGCCTTCCACCGGAATGTGGACAACCCGGTTGTTGTCGGTCTTGCCCTGTACCTGCGAATCGTTTTTGTGCGAAACGGCTTCGATCAGCACTTTCTGGACACTGCCGACCATCATCCGGTTGTAGTGGCGGGTATTTCCGTCGATTTTTTCCTGAAGCCGTTGCAGGCGGTTCTTGCGCACGTCAAGCGGGATATCCATCGGCAGGGCGGCGGCCGGAGTGCCGGGGCGCGGACTGTAAAGGAAACTGAAGCTGTTGTCGAATCCGATATCGTCGATCAGTTTCATCATGGCATCGAAATCGGCGTCCGTTTCGCCCGGAAAGCCGACGATGAAGTCACTGGAAACCAGAAGGTCGGGCCGGATGGCTTTCAGCCGCCGGATGATGGACTTGTATTCGAGTGCCGTGTATCCGCGTTTCATGGCTGCCAGTATCCGGTCGGAGCCGTGCTGGGCCGGCAGGTAAAGATGGCTGACCAGTTGCGGGACGTTCTCGTAAACGTCGATCAGGCGCTGCGTGAATTCTCTTGGATGGCTGGTGACGAAGCGGATGCGTTCGATACCCGGTATTTCGGCCATGTATTCGATCAGCATGGCGAAATCGGCGATTGTGCCGTCTTCCATTTCGCCGCGATAGGCGTTGACGTTCTGGCCCAGCAGCGTGATTTCTTTTACGCCCTGTTGGGCCAGTCCGGCTATCTCGATGAGGACGTCCTCGAAACGGCGCGATACTTCGGCGCCCCGGGTATAGGGAACGATGCAGTAGCTGCAATACTTGCTGCATCCTTCCATGATCGATACGTAGGCAACAGGCGCTTCCACGCGGGCCGGGGGGAGATAGTCGAATTTCTCGATTTCGGGAAAACTGATGTCGATTTGCGCCTCGCCCGTTTTCTCGAAGGCGTGGAGCATTTTCGGCAGGCGGTGCAGCGTCTGGGGGCCGAAAACGAGATTGACGTACGGGGCGCGTTTGATGAGCGCTTCCCCTTCCTGGGATGCGACACAACCGGAAACGCCGATGATCAGATTGGATTTGTTTTTTCCGAGTTTCCTGAAGCGGCCGAGATCGGAAAAGACTTTTTCCTGTGCCTTTTCCCGTACGGAACAGGTGTTTAAGAGAATCAGGTCGGCTTCTTCGGGATTGTCGGTGCGGATGTAATTTTCCTCGGCTTCCAGCAGATCGGCCATTTTACCCGAGTCGTACTCGTTCATCTGGCAGCCGAAGGTTTTAATGAATACTTTCTTTTGCATGGTGTTACGGTTTGTCCGTGGAAACGGAATAGCATATTCAATGCGGCAGTTTAACCGATTTGTCCGGTGCCCCCAAATCCGGAATGCCTTCCCGGCCACGCTTTGTGCCAAAACGGTTGTATTTCAACGACTTGGTATCGTGGAAACGGTTTGTTACAGCAAGTTCCGTTTTTTGTCATATTTGTCACAGAGCTGTCATATTGGCTGTTTACATTGTGCCTATCCAATTTTTTCAAACAAGCGAGGATCTGTATGAAAGTCTCTTTTCTGGGCAAGTTATCGATGGTCGCGGCATCCGCTCTGGTCTGTGCCAGTGTGTCCGCAGCCGATATCACGGGGGCCGGTGCGACCTTCCCTTATCCGATTTACGCAAAATGGGCTGAAGCCTACAAGGCGAAAACCGGTATCAGCCTGAATTATCAGGCGATCGGTTCCGGTGGCGGTATCAAGCAGATCAAGGCGAAGACTGTCGATTTCGGCGCTTCCGACGAGCCCTTGAAGGCGGAAGATCTGAAGGCATCCGGCCTCGTCCAGTTCCCGGCCATTTTGGGAGGTGTCGTGCCGGTGGTCAATCTGGAAGGCATCAAGGCTGGCCAGCTGAAAATGTCCGGCGATGTGCTGGCCGATATCTATCTGGGCAAAATCACGAAATGGAACGATTCGAAAATCACGGCCATGAACCCGGGCATCAGTTTGCCGGCTTCGTCCATTACGGTCGTACATCGTGCCGACGGTTCGGGAACGTCGTTTTTGTGGACCGACTATCTGTCCAAGGTCAGCCCCGAATTCAAACAGAAAGTCGGTGCCGGCAAGGCTGTCAAATGGCCGACCGGTGTCGGCGGCAAGGGTAATGAGGGCGTGGCCGCCAACGTCCAGCGTATCAAGGGCGCCATCGGTTATGTCGAATACGCTTACGCCAAGAAAAACAATATCGCCTATACCCAGCTGAAAGCGAAAAACGGCAAATTCGTTGTGCCTGACGACACTTCTTTCAAACAGGCCGCCGCCGGTGCGCCCTGGAATACGACGCCGGGTTTCGGGGTCATACTGACCAATCAGTCCGGCTGGCCGATTACCGGGGTTTCTTTCATCCTGATGCAGAAAGTCCAGGCCGATCCGGCCAAGGGTGCCGAAGTGCTGAAATTCTTCGACTGGTCTTTCAGAAATGGCGGCCAGATGGCGTCGGACCTGGATTATGTCGCCTTGCCGTCAGCCGTTGTCAGGATGGTCGAAAAATCCTGGAAGACCGAGCTGAAAGGTGAAAACGGTCAGGCTGTATGGAAATAAACGAGACAAATGAAGTTTGACGGGGATATCCGGATAGTGTGAAAGATGTTCCGCCAGCCGCTTGCGGAGGAATTCGCAGGCGGCTTTCAAACTGGAAATAGATATGAAAAGGCAAAATCCGATGAGTGTGCCGGTTTCGACGATGGAAAAAAGCGTTTGTGCATCCGGAGTGGATGCGAAAGAAAACACGATGGGTTCGGTTTCGGAACGGATGAGGGCGATCGGTCGTCGCCAGCAGAGGCAGGACGGGGTTTTTCATGGACTGACGTTTTTGTTCGCCCTGACGGTTCTGATGGTTTTGGCGGGAATTATCGTGTCGCTGATCATCAGCGCCATTCCCGTGTTCCGGGAATTCGGCTGGCGTTTCATCACGATGGTGGAATGGGATCCGGTCAATGAGGTGTACGGAGCGGCGATTGCCATTTTCGGGACGCTGGTTACCTCGCTGATCGCGCTTTTGATCGCGGTACCTTTAAGTTTCGGGATCGCGCTGTTTTTGACGGAGTTGTGTCCCGTCTGGTTGCGCCGTTCGATGGGGACGGCCATTGAATTGCTGGCCGGTGTGCCCAGCATCATTTTCGGTATGTGGGGCCTGTTTGTACTGGCACCCATTTTCGCGGATTATGTCCAGCCGTTTCTGGAATCGACACTGGGAGTCGTTCCGGGACTTTCCTTGCTTTTCACCGGCCCGATGATGGGAATCGGTGTCCTGACAGCAGGTGTGATTCTGGCGATCATGATTATTCCGTTCATTTCCTCGGTCATGCGGGACGTGTTCGAAACGGTACCGCCGGTTCTGAAAGAATCGGCCTATGCACTGGGTTGCACCCGCTGGGAAGTAATGAAAAACATCGTGCTGCATTACACCCGCAACGGGGTGGTCGGCGGCATCATGCTGGGACTGGGACGTGCACTGGGCGAGACGATGGCCGTGACGTTTGTGATCGGCAATGCCAATCACGTTTCCGCCTCGCTTTTCGCGCCGGGCAACAGTATCGCTTCGACACTGGCGAACGAATTTGCCGAGGCGAGTTCGGAATTGCATGTTTCCGCCCTGTTCGCGCTGGGACTGATCCTGTTTGTGATCACGTTTATCGTGCTGGCTGCATCCAAACTGATGCTGATGCGTATGGCGAAAAAGGAGGGTCTGTAAGATGAGACGCAAGACAACGGCGACGATTGTCGCACGGCGCAATCTGCGTCACCGGCTGGGTATGTTCCTGTCGGTATTTGCCATGATGTTCGGGATTTTCTTTCTGTTGTGGATTTTGTATACCCTGACGGTCAACGGAATCGGGGCGCTGAACTGGGCCATTTTCACGGAAACGACACCGGCACCGGGTAATGACGGAGGGGGGCTGATGAATGCACTGGTCGGGACGGTTCTGATGGTGCTGGTCACGACGGCGATCACGACGCCTGTCGGCATTATGGCGGGCATGTATCTGGCCGAGTACGGGGAAACGAGCTGGTTCGGCAGGATTACCCGTTTTACGGTCGATATCATGCTCTCGGCGCCGTCGATTGTGATCGGCCTGTTCATTTATGCGGTGTATGTCGCCAATGCCGGTCATTTTTCCGGCTGGGCCGGCAGTTTCGCCTTATCGCTGATCGCGTTGCCCGTGATTGTCAGGACGACGGACAATTTCCTGAATCTGGTGCCGGAAAGTCTGCGCGAGGCGGCATTCGCTTTGGGAGCGCCGCGCTGGCGTGTCGCGACGATGGTGCGTCTGAAAGCGGTCAAGGCCGGTGTGCTGACAGGTGTTCTGCTGGCGGTGGCCCGTATTTCGGGCGAAACGGCGCCTTTGCTGTTTACCGCGTTGAACAACCAGTTTTTCTCGGCCAACATGAATGCGCCGATGGCGAATCTGCCGGTCGTGATTTACCAGTTCGCGATGAGTCCGTATGACAACTGGCGCGAACTCGCCTGGGGTGGCGCCTTCATCATCACGCTGGGGGTACTGGGGCTGAATATTCTTTCGCGTGTCGTATTCGCCCGCAAGGCGGCGAACTGAGGGAACAAGGAGAAAAAGATGAAATGCGATATGGCAATGAACGGTCAGGGAACGGATAAAGACAATGGCGGTATGGCGATGTCTCTGATGGCAGGAATCGGGGAAAAACAGGATTTGGAGGCCGGGCAAGAGGCAAAAAAGAGTCTCGATATCCGGAACCTGAATTTTTATTACGGCGATTTCCAGGGGCTGAAAAACGTGAATCTGCCGATTCATGAAAAGAAAGTGACGGCATTCATCGGTCCGTCGGGTTGCGGCAAATCGACGCTGCTGCGGACGATGAACCGGATGTATGACCTGTATCCGAAACAGCGTGCAGAGGGACAGATTCTGTTCAACGGAAAGAACATTCTCGATCCCGATGTGGATGTGAACACGTTGCGTGCCAGAATCGGCATGGTTTTCCAGAAACCGACTCCGTTTCCGATGACGATTTACGAAAACATCGCGTTCGGTGTGCGGCTGTATGAAGACCTTTCCAAAGGCGAGATGGATGAGCGGGTCGAATGGGCGCTCAAGAAAGCGGCGCTCTGGAATGAAGTGAAAGACAAGCTGGACAAGAGCGGCCAGAGTCTCTCCGGCGGGCAGCAACAGCGTCTTTGTATCGCACGTTGCGTGGCGGTCAAACCGGAAGTGCTGTTGCTGGATGAGCCGACTTCGGCGCTTGACCCGATTTCGACGGCGAAGGTGGAAGAACTGATTTCCGAACTGAAAGACGATTACACGATCGCCATCGTGACCCACAACATGCAGCAGGGAGCGCGCTGTTCGGATTATACGGCTTACATGTACCTCGGCCAGCTGGTGGAATTCGGCAAAACGGAGCAGATTTTCATGCAGCCGGAGAAGAAGGAAACACAGGACTATATTACGGGACGTTTCGGTTGAGACAGGATGATGGAACAGATGAAAACGAACGGGATGAATGAAGAAAATCCGGTTTTTTCCGGATTGCATTCGTCGAAACAGTACGATCAGGATCTGGAATGGATCCGTTCGAAGGTGCTTTTGATGGGCGGTCTGGTCGAAAACCAGTTCAGGGATGCCATTGTCGCCCTTGAAAAGGGAGATGTCGCCCTGGCGAAAAAAGTGGTGGCCGGTGATGCCCAGGTGAACCGGCAGGAAGTCGAACTGGATCATGCCTGCGCCCAGCTGATCGTCCGGCGACAGCCGGCCGCCAACGATCTGCGCAATGTCATGGCAACAGTCAAGGTGATTTCCGATCTGGAAAGAATGGGCGACGAGGCGACGAAAATCGCCCGGTCTGTCGGGTATATCGTTTCCCGCGATCTGCTGACTCCCGATCATTACCATGCCGTCATCAACATGTCCCATACGGCCAAACACATGATGCATGAAGCGCTTGACGCCTATGCCCGGATGGATACGGCCAAGGCGGCGGCCTTGATGGCGACAGACGATGTCGTGGATACGGAATTCCACGATATCATGTGCGAGCTGATCCGGTACATGCGGAGCGAACCGGAGTCGGTCGAGGCGGGAGTCAACCTGTTGCGAACGGCCAAGGCGATCGAAAGAATCGGCGACCATGCCACCAATATCGCCGAGTTCATCATCTATGTGGTGGATGGAAAAGATGTCCGTCATACCGATTACCGATTGCCCGCGGACAGCACGTTGCGTTAAGCTAGCCGTGTCTGGCGGATTCCGTCATCTGGCAGGGCGGAACGTTTGACTGACTGAAAACTTTGAGAGGGTGCATTTTCTATGGCAAGCGAGAATATTTCGATTCTGGTTGTGGAAGACGAACCCGCTATTGCGGAACTGGTTTCCTTTTCCGTGAAAACCGCCGGCTGGACGCCGGTGACGGTTTACACGGGAACCGAAGCCTGGACGGCCTTGCAGCGTTTTCGTCCGGATATGGTGCTTCTCGACTGGATGTTGCCGGATCTCTCCGGTATGCGTCTTTTGATGAAGATCCGTGAACACAAGGACATGAAAACGCTTCCCGTAATCATGCTGACGGCGAAAACGCTTGAGGAGGACAAGGTCGCCGGCCTTGACCAGGGGGCGGACGACTATATCACCAAGCCGTTTTCTCCGAAAGAACTGGTCGCGAGGATCAACGCCCTTTTGCGTCGGAAGGCACCCGAACGGGCCAAAAGCCTGTTGCGTGCCGGTGCGGTGACGCTTGATCCGGAAAGCTGCCGGGTCAGGATCGGCGATAACGACGTTGAGATAGGCAATTCCGAATTCCGGCTTTTGAAGTTTCTGATGGCAAACCCGGACAGGGTCTTTTCTCGGGGCCAGCTCCTGGACAAGGTGTGGAGCAACCAGCTGGATATCGAGGAAAGAACGGTTGACGTGCATGTCCTGCGTCTGAGAAAGGCGTTGAAAGGCCAGGAAGGATTGGTCAGGACGGTGCGCGGGATGGGCTATATGCTCTCGGAAAAGGACAAAAGTGAATGAATCCCCATGTCTTGTTCTGGATTCCGGCTGCCTTGAGGCTGGCCGGAATCTGGATCGGTTCTGCGGTATTGTGGTATTTTTTCGGGCCGGTTATCGGCCTTCTTGCCGGTCTGGCGCTGACGACAGCCATGACCATCGTGCAGCTTTATTACCTGTCGGCGCTGGATATCTGGCTGGACTCGCCCAGAAGCGACCGTCTGCCTGACGGCTGGGGAGCGTGGCATGCCGTCTATTCCCATCTGTACCGTTTGAACCATGACGAGGAGAAAAGCAAGAAGGAACTGACGGAATGGCTGACACGGTTCAGGGAAGCGATGAACTTTCTTCCGGACGGTGTGGCCATTATGGACAACGTCCTGTTTCTGGACTGGTGCAATCCGATGGCCGAAAAGCATCTCGGTCTCGATCTCGGGCGCGACAGGGACATGCGGATCACCAATCTGGTGAGAGATCCGGCTTTCATCGACTATGTCATTTTGGGCAAGTACGATGAACCGCTGGAAATGAAATTCAACGACCGGTATCTGGTTTTGCAGATCATCCCGTTCGGCAACCGGCGGCAGATTCTGGTCACGCACGACAAGACCGATTCCATCCGGACGGAAAAAATCCGCCGCGACTTCATCGCCAATGCCTCGCATGAGCTCCGGACGCCCCTGACCGTCATTAACGGTTTTCTGGAGCTGGCCATTGCCCAGCCCGATCTGGACCGTGAAACGCGGCTTTCGCACCTGAACATGATGAGAGAACAGGGCGAGCGGATGCAGTCGCTGGTGGAAGACATGCTGACCCTGACCAATCTGGAATCGAACGATTACCCCATCAGGCGCGAACCGTTCGATGCGCCGCTGTTGGTCAAAAACATTTATCAGGCCGCCCAGGCGCTTTCCGGCGGCCGCCATGTGTTCGAACTGGAAATGGACGGGCCCGAGACACTTTATGGCAGCATGGATGAAATCAGGACGGCATTCACGAATCTGGTGACCAATGCCGTCCGCTATACGCCGGACGGGGGCAGTATCACACTCAAATGGACATTGACAGAAGAAGGACCGCGCTTTTCCGTCAGGGATACCGGTATCGGGATCGAGGCCAAGCACATTCCACGGCTGACGCAACGGTTTTATCAGGTGGACAAGAGCCGCAGCCGGCAGGTCAATGGAACCGGTCTGGGGCTTTCCATTGTCCGGCATGTCCTGTTGCGTCATGAGGCACGGCTGGATATCGAATCCGAACCGGGCAAGGGCAGTGAATTCTCCGCCCAGTTTTCCCGCCGGATACTGGTGCCGTAAGCGTTTCATCTGCAGTACAGGAAGCGGGTGTTGCACCCGCTTTTTACAATGGATTTTCCACTGGCGTTTTTTGTTTCTGCCGTCTGGCGATGCTGGCGGACGGTCACGGAAAAAAGGTGGTTGGAGATAGCGGGCTTTTATTGATGGTTGCAGGAAACCGGGTCGCACAGGCTGTTTCGATAGATCACGCAATGGAAAAAGGTTTTTTGCGATTTCAGTCCCGTTTTCCGTGCAAACGGTATCCATCTATGACGTTGTTTGCAGTTGGCCCGTTTTTTTGACAGGATGAATGCCCTGTCCGGAGAAAAAACCGTCAGGGCAGGCTGTCGGAACCGGTTTATGCCTTTTTTGAACCGTTTTGCCGGCGATCTGCCGGTTTCGTGGTGTGGCAGATGCAGACCGGCCGTCCCGTGGTGGTTTTCCGGAAGCGGACACATGAGGGGTGGAACGACCAACGGAAGAACGGCACTTCCCTTTTTTTATGCGTAAAAGTTGAATCAATAAAACATGTCTTTCAGAAATTTTCTTGGAATCCGTACATGAACAGGGCCGTTTTCTGCGTTGTGTCGTGGCGCGGCATTCCGGTTTTTCATATGACGGAACCTGTTTTGCCGGAACGCTGGAGATATCCCGGCCGGTTGTTTCTTCTGGCCAAGCCTTGACGGGAAAGGCGGAAAACCGTGTGTTGCTGCAGAACCGCCGATGTATAAAGTGACGGCGGAAAACGGGGAAATGAAACGGAAATCGGCCGGCAGGCGATTGTTCCGGCGTTCGCGGATTCGCTAAAGCAACGGTACCGTGCATCGGCTTGCGGTCGCCGTGGCGGAAGCGGGATCCGGGATGCTGGAAATGGTGGTGATGTGGCCTGTTGCCGGAAGTCCGGATGGCCGGACGGCGATATCAGTGCAACAGGGAAGCGGACGGTTTAAAGACGTTGCGGATGACCAGCATGTCGTTGTGGTTTCCTGCACAGTGATAGGCTGTTTTGCATATCCACAGATCGTGGCTGCCGGCGAAGCGACGGATGACTTTACGGGCCAGATCGGTTTCCCTTCCGTGCATATCGACGATCGGGAATATGCGTACTTCGTGGCAGATGCGGAGCATTTCTTCCAGAGCCTGGTAATGGAAATTGATGCCCGGCTTGGCAGAAGACAGCAGAAAATACGACGACAGTCCGAGATCGAAGCGGTTGTCGGGACAGGGGATCCGGTAGGGCAGTTCATAGTCGATATAGCGGCCCTGTTTTTTGCCTTCCTCGAAGTCGTCCATGAAGATTTCGACAGCGGTCATGTGGCGTTTTTGCAGCTCGTTAATGTCCCGTTCCACACCGGATCTGCCATTGCCGTGTCCTTCATGGCACGTTTTTTCGATCAGTCGCCGTTTCGCTTCTTCCAGTACCAGTTCAAGCCGGTCACAGGAAAAACGGTAGACCGGATCGAATGAGGTGACATGACCGCCCTGCATGTCGCATTCGGCGTTGAAGCTGGCCACACCATCGCCGAAACAGGCGATATGACCTTCCAGTTCGGCATCCGACAAGGAAAACATTTTCCGGTATTCGTCGAACGTGCGTCCCCAGGGGACGACGTTTTTCATGATAAAAGGCATGATTTCCCTCCTTCCATTCGTTTGGCCTGAAAAGGCTTGCTGGCCGTTGGCATCCCGGTACACGGGACCGGCTTTCATGTGTTTTGACGGAGACGAAGGCCGGTCTGTTTTGACTGGCCGATCGACCGGCAGGTTCCTGAAGAATTCAGGGGTCAGAGGAGACGGTCGCCGGGATGTTTATGGAAACCGGTTCCAGTTTCTCCCATATGGAAAACGGGCCTTTGCGCCGGATCAAGGAATTTTGAGGCAAAAAAGAAAACGGCTTGCCGAAGAGGTCTGTCGGGACGAAACGGAAGGGAACCGGGCCGTTTTGCCCGTTTTTCCGACAACGGGTATCCGCTGGGGCAGCGGGGTGAACCGGCAGGGGGACATGACGACGAGTCAATACGTTACCGGTAGCATTTCTTCGGGGCCGTGTTTTCTCCAGAATACATGAGGGCGGATTTTGATATGAAAGGAAAGATGAATATGGCACGTCGGATGACGATCGGGCAACCGGTTCTGAATGTCGTTCCCAATCGGGTCAATGGTCCCATTCTGGGACATACGCTCGAGTTGGTCGTTCCCGCCACTGTCACGGCGGGTGGCCCTCGCGCCCACCGGATCGAGGCACCGGTTTTTGAGTGGTGGGAAACGATAACGTTCTGGGAACTGGATCATACAGGATGGGTACAGAGGGTACCGGCCCGGGGGCCGGTGAATCAGGCACTGGGACAGAACAATACGGCGAATTTCTGGCGGGAACGGTATGCCGGTGCCGTTGGCGATCGGAACTGGAATCCGGCATGGGGCCGGAATCCGACGAATCGGGAAGCGGAGGAAATCATCGCGCAAAACGGATTGTCGTGGCATATCCGGGTATATGACAACCCGGGTCTGAACAATCCACGGTACCGGAATGTTCCGGGAGCGCCCCGCAATGTGGCGCGGTCGGTGGAGTTCGGTATCCGCGTCGGTACTTTCCTGATCCGGAAAACGCAGGTACTGGTATCATCTGTTCGCGGAGATCGTCAGGAATTTCTGGATGGAACGTATGTGGCCGCAGACGTTTTGCGCAGGTTGCCGTAAAGACACGGAACCGGTTCCGGTCCCGCCGGAGGAAAACATGCATGGGCCGGCTGGTAAAGTATTCCGTTTTCTGTCAGGATAGCAGGGAATGCGCAAAATGGCTTTTGCATGCGGATAGTCCGGTTCACTTGTCGGGATTCGATGGTATCCTTGTCATGTCTTGCCGTTTTGGCCGCCCGGGGACGACCCCGGCTGTATCGCGGATGAGGGGACGGCCCTTCCTTTTTTGCAGGGGGGCATATGCTCTGGTTCATGCTGGTTCTGGCAGGCCTGTTCGAGACGGGATGGGCTGTCGGTCTCAAATATACTCACGGTTTCACCCGTTTGTGGCCGTCTGTCGGCACGGTTGCCGCCATGGTGGCCAGTTTTCTGTTGCTCGCTCATGCCATGAGAACCTTGCCGGTCGGGACGGCGTATGCCGTCTGGACGGGAATCGGCACGGCAGGAGCCTTCATCGCCGGCGTTTTTCTGTTCGGGGAAACGGTTTCCCTGCCAAGGCTGCTGTTTCTCGCCATGATTCTGGTCGGCATCGCCGGACTGAAAGGGTTTTCGTAAGCCGGTGCATCCTGCCCGGTTTCGGGCAGGACGGCGGAAAGACCTGTTCGGGATCCCTGTTTCAGATTTCGGGAAGGTTGTTGTCGATGAAGGCGATTTCTTCGGGGGTCAGACGGATGTCCATCGCGTGTGCGTTGGCAGTCGACTGGGCGGCATTTCTGGCACCGACCAGTGCGACGGTAATGCCGGGACGCTCGATCGTCCAGCGCAAGACGAGCTGGGCCAGCGTCGCGCTTTTCGATTCGGCCAGCGGTCTCAGTTTGTCAAGGAATGCGTTGATTTTCAACAGGTTTTCATCCGTATAAAAACGGTATTCGGCCCGATGGTCGCCTTCGGCGAAAACGTGGCCCGGTCTGATTTTGCCGGTCAGAACCCCTCTTTCCAGCGGGCTGTAGGCAAGGATAGCCTTCTGGTGTTTGATGCAGTAAGGTACCGTTTCCGTTTCGATTCCCCGGTTGATCATGGAAAACGGAATCTGGTTGGAGACGACAGGAAGGATTTTTTCCGCTTCGGCCATCTGTTCGGCACTGTAGTTGGAAACGCCGGCGTAACGGACTTTTCCCTGTTCGATCAGCCGGGCGACGGCTTCGAAGGTTTCGTGGATCGGTGTCGTCTTGTCGGGCCAGTGGATCTGGTACAAGTCGATATAATCGGTTTTCAGCCGTTTCAAGCTGGCTTCGCATTCGGCCATGATGCTGTCGCGTCCGGCATAGCGGACGATATCGATCGGCTTGCCGTGATTGTCTTTGCTTGCGAAAAAGAATTTTCCTTTTCCTTCGGGGGCGTCCCAGCGCAATCCGAATTTGGTGAAGATCTGGACTTTGTCGCGTGGAAGGCCGGCAATGGCTTCACCGACGATGTTTTCGGCGTCGCCCTGGCCGTAAACCGGCGCCGTGTCGATGGATGTCACACCCAGATCATATGCTGCACGGATGGCGGAAATGGCGTCGTTGCGGTCGGTTTTGCCCCACATCCAGCTGCCGGCCGCCCATGAACCGAATGTGATGGCAGAAAGTTTCAGATCGGTATTTCCGATATTGCGGTATTCCATGGTCATGATGATTTCCTTTGTCGGGACGTGATGAAGCCAACAGGCGATACGTTATCGTATCCCGTTTGCGGAAATACCGGAACCGTCCCGGGCATGAATCGTGTGGTGGCACGTTTTTCGGCCCGGTCTCCGTCGCCGTTATGGAGGGGGCAGGATGCTGTCGATGTAACCCATTTCCTTGTCCGACAGACGGATGTCGCCCGCCCGGGCGTTTTCGACAGCCTGTGCGGCATTCATCGCGCCGGCGAGTACGCCGGTGATGCCGGGGCGCTGGGCAGTCCAGCGCAGGACAAGCTGGGCGATGCTGATTTTCTTGTCTTCGGCGAGCGGTTTCAGCAATCGGATGAATTCACCGGTTCTCCGGATATTCTCGTCGGAGAATTTCGCATTGTTCCGGCGGAAATCGCCGTCGGGGAAGACGGTTCCGGGTTTGAGCGTGCCGGTTAAAAGACCGCTTTCCAGAGGTCGGTAGGCAAGGACGGCCATGTCGTGATCCATACAGTATTTCACGGTCTGTTTTTCAAGACCGCGGCTGAGCATGCTGTAATGAATCTGGTTGGACACGATCCGCATGGATTTCCCGGCTTCGGCCATTTGTCCGGCACTGTAGTTGGAAACGCCCGCATAGCGGACTTTCCCCTGTTCGATGAGCCGCTGCAATGCCTCGAACGTTTCATCCATCGGTGTCGAATCGTCCGGCCAGTGGATCTGGTACAGATCGATGTAATCGGTTTTCAGGCGTTTCAAGCTGGCTTCACATTCGGTGAAGACGCTTTCGCGGGTGGCGTTGTGGACGATGTCGGCCGGACGGCCATTTTGTCGGGCAACCGTTCTGAAAAGGGTTCCGGCCGTCTCGTCCCAGCGCAGCCCGAATTTGGTCAGTATCCGGAGACTGTCGCGGGGAAGACAGGCAATCGCTTCGCCGACGATGCTTTCGGCGTCGCCCAGTCCGTAAAGGGGAGCGGTATCGATCGTCGTCACGCCGGCTTGCCAGGCGGCCCGTATCGCTCCGATCGCGTTCTCCCGTGCCTCGGGCAGCCATCCTCCATTGGCCCATGACCCGAAAACGATGACGGAGATATCCAGATCGGTTCCGGGAAAAGTACGGTATTCCATTGTCCTGCTCCTTTGCATATGTCCGGAAACGGAATCCGGGACGGTCACGATCTGAAACCGCTGGACGGATTCCGTACGGCATGAACAGTTTGCCGGCTTGTCCGGCAGCTCCAAAAAAGGAGACTTCCTTTTTTGGAAATGGTTCCGCTATGACAGGGCCGCCAGTCGTACTCTGGTTTTGCGCAGGGCTTCGTTGATCATTTCCGTATCCAGTTTCAGCAGGGTGCCGTTGATGAAGTCCATGTCTCTTCTGGACAGGCTGATTTCTGCGGCCCGGGCGTTTTCGACGGCCTCCAGTGAGTTCACGGCACCGGCAAGAACCGACGTGATTCCGGAACGGTTGGCTGTCCAGCGCAGCGTAAGCTGGGCCAGCGTGGCTTTTTTCTCGCTGGCAAGGGGTCTTAACTGTTCCAGAAAGGCATTGACCCGCCGGATATTGTCAGGCGTGAAATACGGGTTGGTATTTCTGGAATCGTTTCTGGGCCATGTGGCGTCCGGGCGGATTTTCCCGGTGAGTAGCCCGGCTTCCAGCGGCCGGTAGGCCAGAATGGCCCTGTTGCTGTCGATACAGTATTTCATGACGTCTTTTTCTATGCCTCGTTCCACCATGTTGTAAGGCATCTGGAGCGACACGACCGGCACGATTTTGCCGATTTCGTCCATCTGTTCCGGCGTGACGTTGCTGACGCCGACGTACCGGACTTTTCCCTGTTCGACCAGACGGCTGACGGCTTCGAACGTTTCCTCGAATGGCGTGGCTTCATCCGGCCAGTGAAGCTGGTAGAGGTCGATATAGTCGGTTTTGAGTCGCCGCAGGCTGTTTTCGCATTCCTCGATGACGCTTTCGCGGGTGGCGTAGCGGTAGATATTGACGTCCTTGCCGTCGAAACTGACGACTGTCCTGAACGGCCGTCCCCGGACGTAGAGCCAGCGCAGGCCGAACTTGGTCAGAATCTGTACCTTGTCCCGCGGGAAACACGAGAGGGCTTCCCCGAGTATCGCTTCCGTGTCGCCCAGCCCGTAGATCGGTGCCGTATCGAATGTCGTCACACCCAGCTGGTAACTGGCGCGAATGGCTTCGATGGCGGATTTTCTTTCCGAAGGAGCCCATCCCTTGCCGGATGCGTAAGAGCCGAAGGCGATAACGGAAAGATTCAGGTCTGTACCGGGTATTTTTCTTGTTTCCATGTTGTTGTCCTTTCCTTTGTTTGGCTGCCGTTCGTGACCGGCGTTGTGGTTTTCGTTCAGAAAGCGTTTTCCCACGGTCTGGACAGTCTGAGTGCGCACTGGATCAGTCCGACCATGCTGTAGGTTTGCGGGAAATTTCCCCACAGTTCGTTTCCCTCGCGCGAGACATCGGCCGAAAGCAGGCCGAGACGGTTGCGGCGGGAAAGAATTTTTTCGAATCCGGCACGGGCCCGGTCCGTTTCGCCGATGTAGGCGAGTGCCAGAATCCACCAGAACGTACAGACCAGCAGTGCGGTTTCGGGCAAGCCGTCCGAGTCCTCGTTTTCGTATCGCAGCAGGAAATCCCCGCGTAAAAGCCGTTTCTCGATGGTGGAGACCGTGTTTCTGAAACGTTCGTCTTCCGGTTCGAGAAAACGGAGCTCGGCCATCAGCAAGAGACTTGCGTCGACTTCGCTGCCGTTCCAGGCGGAAGTGAAGGTACCGAGTTTCCCGTTGTATGCATTCGTCAGGATGTCGTCCCGGATTTTCGCCGCGTTGGCGGCCCACAGCTCTTCGCGGGCTTTCATTTTCAGTTCTTTTGCGATGGCGGCCAGCCGGTCGCAGGCCGCCCAGCACATGACGCTGGAGAACGTGTGCACGTGTTTTCCGTCTTCACGGTGCCAGATGTCCGCGTCGGGCTGGTTGTAGCGGGCGATCGCTTCTTCGCCAAGCCGTTCCAGATCGGCGAAAACATTCCGGTCGGCAGGGCGATGCAGCCGCTTGTCGAAAAAAGCCTGTGTACAGGCCAGAATGGCCGAGCCGTAAACGTCGTTCTGGATTTCGCGGCAGGCGCTGTTGCCGATTCTGACTGGCCCCTTGCCGTTGTAGCCGGCCAGTGCGGGGGCGATCCGTTCTTCCAGTTCGGCATTGCGGTGGATGCCGTAGACCGGCTGGAACGGCAGGCCTTTCGAATCGGCGATGATGTTCAGGATGTATTGCAGATACCGTTCCATCGTGCCGGTCGCGCCGAGGCGGTTTAAGGCGCTGACGACGAAATACGAGTCGCGCACCCAGCTGTACCGGTAATCCCGGTTGTGTCGGGCGGCGGGTGATCCGGGGATGGATGTCGTGACGGCGGCGATGATGGCGCCGGTGTCGTAGAACGTGTTCATGCGCAGGGTGATGGCGGCGCGGATGACGGCGTCCTGCCATTCGAACGGCATGGAAATGTTGTGGATCCAGTTCTGCCAGTACCGGACAGTTGCTTCATACCAGGCCCGCCCGATGTCCTGCGGTGCGGATTCGACCGCCTGGTCGGGACCGAACACCAGTGTGACGGAGTCGTTCAGAAAGAACGGTTTTTCGTCGAGAATGGAAGTGATGGACGCGTCGGTCGTCACGCGCAGCGTCTGCTGGGGTCCCTTGTACGAAATATGGTGCGCACCCGGCAGGACCTGTGGCGCTTCACTGCCGTAATTCACGCCGGGGCGGATACGGATGGTGATGCGCGGGCGGCCGGCGACCCGGCGGATGATGCGGATGATCGACGAGGGCGTGAACAGCCGGTCGTGCATCGGGAAACAGGGAGCGAAGTCGATGATCTCGATGACGTTGTGGGCGTTGTCGCCGAACCGGGTAACGAGCACGGCCGAATTGCGTTCGTAGTACTGGTCGGCCTGCCGGATTTTCTCGAAGCCGACATCGATGAATCCGGACGCTTTGTCTTTCAGCCCGGGATTCATCAGTTCGCAGCAGACCGGGTCGCTGTCGAAATAGGGGTAGCACCACCAGATGATGCGGGCATTTCTGTCGATTAATGCGCTGGTGCGTGAATTGCCGATCAGTCCGAGTTCCAGTGAGCTCATGTCAGTTTCCTTTGGTGGCCCGCCGTGTTTTCCAAAAAGATGGCGGTTTCTGTTTTGTCGATAAGAAGGTCGAGCAGTCTGGCGATATCTTTTTGTGTTTCCAGATAGAAACGTGCATGACTTTCCGGTTTTTTTTCGATGCGTATCGTCAGAATGTCCGGCGATTCCAGTGAGAAGACATCTTCATCTGTCCAGTCGTCGCCCACATAGACCGCGGTTCGGGAACCGGCGGCTTTCATCAGTTCGAGCAGGGCGTCTCCCTTGTCCGGTGCGCCCGGCGGGATCAGGTTGTAGACGAATTTGCCGGGCAAAACATGCGCTTCGGGCACGGCTTCGGCAAAGAGACGGGTCAGCACGCTTTCGGTTTCGTCGTAATCGGCCGCCTTGCGATAATGTACGGCAAGCGAATAGCGCTTGTTGTCCAGACGGATACCCCGGTCGTAACGGACGGAATCGGCCAGGGCCTTTTGCAGGATTTGTGCCCAGCAGTCGATTTTCCCGCGATATTTCTCGCTGTCTTTTCCCTTGCCCGGTACACCTTCCTGTCCGTGGTTGGCGACCAGATAGTCGGGTTTGAAAGCCAGTCTGGCGCGGATGTCGGACAACGCACGTCCGGTCAGGATGGCAACAGGCGTCATGGACTGGAGACGGACGAGTTTTTCGCGGATGGCTTGCGGCAGGGAAGCGTTCTCGTAACCCGTGAACGGGGAGAGCGTTCCGTCGAAATCGAATGCACAGAGAACACCCGGACGGATGATCCGGTCGATTTGCATTCTGCCCTGATCTGAGAAGAGAGGAATCATGGGGTACCTCCTTTCGGAATAGGTGATGACAAGAGTATAACCGGGTTTTTCAGCTGCCGTGTATGATTTGTGAGAGGTTCGGGTGTCATTGTCTCCTCTGGAAAACTACTTTGAAGGTTTTTGACCGCGATCGTTCCGGAAAAAAACAAAAGTCGGGAAAATTCCGGCAAAGGGGCTTTTCACTCTGTACACGGCACGGGGATGGGGCCATACTTACACGGTATGTTTTTCTCCGTTTTGTCTTTTTCCGGTTGAAAGCGAGTGACTTGTGAGATCGTTTCTGGTGTTCTGTCTGCTGGTGGTGCAGGTGCCTTTTGCCTGGGCATGGCAAGGTGTCGTCGATCAGGTGATCGACGGGGATTCGCTGAAAATACGGCACGAGTCGGGCCGGATTTACGATGTTCGCTTGTATGGCGTCGATGCGCCGGAACTGGCCCAGACGAACGGGCCCGAAGCGAGGGATGCGGCGAAAAAACTGGTCGGGGGCAAATCGGTGAATGTACAGGTCATCAATGTCGATCCGAACGGTACGGCTATTGCCGTGGTCTATGTCAATGACCAGTACAGCCTGCAGGCGTTCCTTGTCGGGTCGGGGTGGGCCTGGGTTTACGACGGTCATTGTGGCCTGAAAATCTGTACACGGTGGCAGTCGATGGAAACACAGGCAAAAGCGGCCAATCGCGGTCTGTGGATCGATCCGCATCCCGTTTCTCCCTGGAAATGGCGTCAGCAGCGGCATGCGACGGGCAAGGCCACGTCCGTGAAGCCGGCGACGGTCAAAAAGCGCAAGACCGCCAAACGCAGAAAAACCGGGAAAAAGGCACCGGCCGATATTTCGGCGGAATTGCAGGCCGGACAATGATGAAAACCTGCCAGATGGCGGGTTTTTCCGCCTGAAAGGCCGGTACGTCGTTTTTTCGTGTCCGCGATGTCGCCGGTATGGAAAACGGGCCCTCCGGTGTCGGGGAAGGTTCCTGCCGGTTGCCGACGAAACAGGACGGTGAACGGTATGCGGAAAACGGGGACGCTGAAAAGCGATATCCGGCTTTCGGGATCCTGTGGCCGTTTCCGGCGGCAGGGCTGTCTGGTTGGCCTGTCCGTTTCATTCCCTTATCCATTGCAAAAGCCTGTCGGCCCGTCCGGCCGGATCGTCTTTCGGCAGGACAATGATCCGGTAACCGAGTTCGCGGTATGTTTTGTCCATAATGCAGAAGGTGCGGACAGCCATCGTGAAATTCTGCCGCCGTTCGGTATCTTTCGTGTAGATGGATTTCCAGGGCGGCAGGAGAAAAACGGTTGGCACATACCGGCGGGCAAGCGCTTCGTGCCAGCTGTGTTTGTCCAGATACAGCCTGATCAGCCGGGCGTAGGCGAGTGTGTCGGGAATGCCGCGATCGAAAAAAAACAGGCCTCCCTGCTCACGGTATCTGTCGAAATCGGCGATGGTGCGTTTCAGCATGATTGCTGTGTAGCGACGGCGGTTTTTCCAGGGCAGAGCGTCACCCTGTGTGGCTATCTGTTCGCGGATGATTTCCCGCGCCGCTTCGGCGACGCAGGCATAGCCGCGGCGAGCCAGTTCGTTTAACAGGGTTGTCTTTCCGCTGCCGGGGCCCCCGGAAAGTATAACGGGCAAATAATTCGTTGACATGGTGTTTCCTAACTGTGCCGTAAAACCCCGTCTTTGGGGACAAGGATATAAGGCACGGATTGCAAGGCAATCCAGTCTCTTAAAGTGTTCCGGTTGCTATTGTAGCTTGTCGCCGGTCACCGGTAGCGGCAACGCGGAAGTCGCATTGAGGCAACACATCGACAGAGGCTTCTGAGAAAAGACGGCATTGCATTCACAGTCTGTTTCACCGATAGCGGTAACCATTACCAGAAAGGACATTTCCTGCAAAGAAAGTCGGTTGTTTTGGAGCCTGAAGGCTTCGCAGGAAATGTCATGGAAAAATCGGGTTTTGGGAATTCGGGCTTTTTAAAAAAACTATTGTGAGGAAAGGGTCTTGTTGATTTCAGGTGCCGCTGCTTCAAGTCTTGAAATGAACGCTTTGATATTGTTCTGGCCTGACCGGTTAACCGGGTTTTTCCATCTTGTCGCACCGGGAAAATTCTCATTGAGCCCGGCGACACCGGTCGCCGTCACTTCTGTTTCCATGTCAAACCCGAAAGCGGGTGCATTGAATTTCAGTAACTTGACCTGGACAGTGACTTTGGTTCTGGTTCATCATTGAAGATCGCCGACTTGACAAGCGCGTCTTCAAGAGCGTTTTTCCACGGTCCGATAAAGAGACCTCTCCCGCTGGTCCAAAACCTGTTTCCATATGGATTTTACAGTTCGACAATCGCGTTCAGCTATTCAATAGCAAAGCTTTGCCTGATTTCGGCAATATTCAATATCGGTATATCCCATGCAAGAAAGAAGTGAAGAAATATCAGGTATACTTTTTAGTAAGCCCTGCCGATGCCAGGACTCTGAAGATAGGGTTGGAGAAGGATGATGAACAAGGCTGTTTGGCCGGGTTGAGTGTTTGTCTTGTTTCTGTATTCCGTTTTGCTGCTTGTGTTGAGTGTGTTTACTGTAAATGCGAGATTGGTGGTTTCGGGTGAAAAGGCAAAGTACCATCCACTGCGTGAACCCGGGCTTTCCCCAAGACGGGGTACCTTTCGGGAGGGCCGATCACTGGCGATCTGTTTTTTATATAATCAATCGGTTTTCTTGCGATTCGGGAGCGGAAAAATTGTGACTGCCGGCCGGTACCGGGCATGTGGTGTCATACGGTTTTGCGGGAGTAGCTGGTTGTCCGTAGATGCCGGATCGGGTATTCATAGCGTCGCCAGAAATAAAGGAGCAGCCCAAAGCCGATGAAAGCGAAGAAACTGGCGGGCAGTGCCGTGTATTCGTGGCTGTATCCGGCTTCGACAGGCAGGCCGCCCGCCCCATGCGCCGAGGTCATTGCCATGTGATTCCTTTCTGGACAGCCGAGTTGGGCAAAAAGGAATGGCATGCTTTTCAGGTTTCCCCGCGTACCGGCATACTTTATTGCCGCATGGAAAACGATCGTGTTTTCATGAGAGGGAAAGCCGCACTGTATTTCATCGCCAGCCTCTTTCTGCCGGACGGTTCGGTGACCGGATGAAATCTGTGCCCGGACGGCGGGGCAGGACACCATGCCGGTACGGGCGATTTCCGCCTGTCGGCAAGTGAATGAAGGTATATGGTTTTTTTCGGATACCACCGGTGGCAGATACCGGAATACCGGTTTACGGCTACCGTTGATGGTATGTCCGGATTGTCCATACCGGAAAAAAGAGCAGGAAATATCCGCCATGTGAAGCAGGATGGCGGATATCCATCGGGTTGGGAAAACGGTTTTTACGGAGAAATCAGATTTTCCCGGATTTCTTTTTGGCACGGGCAACCAGATTCCTGCATAGCGACAGGGAAGACATTCTTGCCTGCATTCCCCGCCCGCAGACCTCCCGGGAAATGCATGCAGGTCTTGCCGGCCGTTTCCGTGAACTCACATAGACCGTTTTCGGTTTATTCTGAGGGGTGGGTGCATAACGCATCCAGACCGGAACTGGTCTTTTATTGCGGACTGGAACGGGTTCGTTCATTTTTTCCAATGGCAGGCGATCTGCTGCTGTTTTTCTATTCTTGCGTCGTCGGCCATGATATAGCCGCATCCCCAGATGACGAAGGCGACAAGTATAAGGAACCAGGGGTTTTTGTAGTAGTCGTGTGGCATGATGATTCTCCAGAGTGTCGGGTACCTTTTCGGGTGTTGCGGAAAAAGTTTACCGCTCGTGTTCAAGCTGCTCGGTGGCCAGGTTCTCGGCGACTCCCCCGATCGCTTCCTCGATCAGTTCCCTGATCGCCAGAAATACCGATTCCTTCTTGCCTCGGGCAGTGTCGCGGATGATGCCGACCACTTCGATATCCGTCAGATAACGGATAAGCTGGTCGGCTACCCGGATGGCTGTTTCGTCGTCTTCCGCCATCCGGCTTCTTATCCGTTGGCCGAATGCGAATGCCAGTTTTCCAAGCCGCGTTTCGTAATCGGAAAAATCCGTTCTGGGATCGTTGGGATGGCTCGTGACCGGGCCCCAGGTACAGGGGTCGCCATAACCGGGTTTGTCGTATCGCATGTTTCCTCCGTTATTGTTGTTTTTATGGAATGGTTCATTTATGGCTATTTTAGGAGGATGAAAAATATCGGTCAATCCATATAAGGCTTGTTTGTGCCGCGTTGTTGTTTCAGGGCGAAGGGTATGGTTGTTGAACGGTGACGTGTACAGACTTCGGGGTTTTATCGGCAGACTCGATGCAAAAAAAAGACGCGTCGCAAGGACGCGCCGAAAAGAGCAGAAAGTTCATGAAATTGCAGGAATTTCTCGAGTAACGGTTTGATCTTATTCTTTTCCGGAAAAAGGGACTTGATGAATGACAAGGAATGTGTCCGTGTAAACGGTGTTGCCTGTCGGCGACGCCGGAACATGAGAGGGATTTGTCGTGAGGTCTCTGTTTATGCCGTTTGTTTTCGTTGATGCCGAAAGGAGGGGAAAAGGCGCACCGTTTTTAATTGACGCCAGGCAATAAAATTGGGAAACTGGCCCGGACAGATTATTAACAGGTACCTGTAACGATGGATACATGGAAAAAGCTGGTTGGCAATCGGGCTTTCATTTCGGATCTCGGCAAAAGCCATGAGGCCGAAATCGGGGGCACGAAAACAATTGTGGGGCGTTATGCCGTGTGGGTACCTGTTGAAGGATCGGAACGCCATCAGGTCATCGAGGTCGGTGACGATCTGGATGCGTTGCAGCAAAAATACGGTGTTCCCATCGAACTGGTACTGAAGCTGGGGGCTTTTGCCGAATGATGATTGTCGTCATGACGGAAATGTACTTCTGTCTGTATTCTGGCGAACGGAAAAATTCACGGGACAAGTTGTGTGAACGGTCGTGAGACACGCATGCCGCTTCAATTCAGGGAGAAGAACATGGAAAATGATCGGCGGAAAAAGCCGTTGCCGGTTTTGCAGGAAATGGCCGGTGACCGGGTTTGCCGGGAGGAACTTTGTGTGGCGTACCTTCAAGTGCTTCGCCGGCTGGCGGTGATTCTCGAGGGGTGTGATCCTGTCACGGTATCGTTTGTTGCTCCCCGCGGGAATGCCGGTGAAACGGAATGTTCGGAAGGGGCGAAACCGGTGATTGTCGAGATACCTCTGGCTTGTCTGACCGCTTTTTATGCAGGGGAAATGGATGAGGTCAGGGGCTGTCTTGCCGGCCGTTCCGTCAGGGAGTCCGCTTCCCAGGCAGAACGGCACAACGGCAAACGTCCCTGCCAGGGGACGGTTGCCCGGTTTGCCGGTGGTGGTATGACGACAGAAGACGCCATGCCGTAATTCTCTTTTTTCAGGGACAGGTTCCATCCTGCCGGTTTTTCCTGTCGTCTCCCGTTCATGGATCGCGGCACGGTTTTTTCCCTTTTCAGCCTGTCGCACTTTCCGCCGTTGTGACAGGCATTGTCTTGACCGGTTTGTTGTCAGACAGATACTTTTTGCGGGAACCGGCCATTTTCCGCCTGTTTTATCGATAAATGTAAATCCTTCCTTGCATAATGGTTTTGCCGGTGAATATCCGCTTCGGGATATTCACCGGCAATGGCAAGGAGGAAAATCATGCAGGAAACTTTGCTTCTGACCTCGCGCGAGAAGGAAATTCTCGATCTTTCGATGAAAGGCATCGGTTGCAAGCAGATTGCGCTTCATCTGGGTATCAGTACCAGCACGGTCAAAAAACACCGTTCCAGCCTGATGGACAAAACAGGTGCGTCCAGTATGGTCGAGCTGGTCGGTCGGATGACCGGCGAAAAAAAATAAACGTCCGGTAATCGGGTTCAGCGGGCTGACCGAAAGACAGAAACAGGTCGCCGTTCTGATCGCTGCCGGTAAAAGCTGCAAGCAGATCGCACGCGAACTCGGTATCCATTTCCAGACGGTCATGAAACACCGTGAAAATCTGTATCGCCGTCTCGGTATCAAAAATGCCCTGTCGCTGGCTCTGCTTGTGTCGGGAGGACATATGGGCTGACCCGCTTTCCGTTTTCCTGTTTTCCCTGCATGGACCAGACCGAATCCGCAAAAGCGTCCAGTCCGGTGGTGGTGCCTGCCCGTCGTTCGAGAGGATTTTTTCCGGTAGCAGGGTATGGTGCCTGTCGGAGCAGGGCTTGTCAATACGTTATCGGTAGCATTTTCTTTCAGGCAAGAAAACGTGAAACTGCTTTCGTCGGGGTATGGAAAACGATACGGAAGGAGATGACGATGGATGAATGGACGAAACTGACCAGAGACAGGGTTTTTATTTCCGATATTGGAAATGACCGGGTCGCCGAGATCGGCGGGGCGAAAACACTGGTGGGCCGCTATGCGGTATGGGCTCCGGCTCCCGGAGGAGAACATCACCGGGTTGTCGAAGTCGGCAGTGACTGTGAGGCGTTGATGAAAAAATACCGTGTTCCCGGCGAACGGGTTTTGAGGTTGCAGACGGTGGAGGCCGGTCATGGCTGAAGTCAATCTGTCCGATCTGTTTACCGCGATCAGTCAGGCGATGCTTGATGCCCATCAGGCTGTGACCCGTTCGACGCTGGATCAGTACTGGGATTATTTCAGGCCGTCCCGTCTCTCAAGGGATGGCTGGATGGCCAATGCCGGTGAGACGGAGGATGCACTGGTTCCTGTCACCCGGAAAGTCGTCATTCCCACGCCGGACGGAAATGGCGTGTTCTCCGAATTGTCGGTTCCGCTGGTCACACTGGTTCACCACAATACGTTCGGTCTGGATCAGGTGAAGCTCAGGATGCGGGTGAGCGCTTCGGTCGATCGGGCGGGTGGTCCCCTGAAAGTGTCGCTGGCCCCCTTGCGGCGGCAAAACCGTCACGGCATGGCGGATGATGCGCCGGATACGGCCGGGCAGCCTGAGGAACCGGATCAGGAAATCGAGCTGGTTTTCAAGCGGGAGGCGCCTGCCGAAGGTATTTCCCGTATCACAACCGAAGCGGTCAAGCTTCTTTAACAAAGGAAAGGGAGGTGCATTATGCCGGAAAACTTGGGTGACAAATTTGCCGGTCTGCCACTGGGGCTTCTGGTCTGTACGCCGATTATCGAAGTGGCGAAAGGACAGTCGGAGCTGTGCCGGGTCTATCTCGATTATGTGTACAGGCTGGCGTTCATCGACGGGGATCCGACGAAAGGGACGAAAACGCTCACGTTCAATCTGACACGTCCGGTGACGGATGGCAGCGGGAATATTTCGCAGCAGCAGGTTCAGGTGGTCGCTCCGCTGATCTCGCTGGTACCGGTACCGGCATTCACGATGGATGAGGCGACGGTCCGGTTCACGATGGAAGTGAAAGAACAGGTCGTGGACAAGTCGCATGTGGGCACGGAAAGCAAGGTCGAATCCGGCATGTCGTTCTGGGGATTCCATGCCCAGATTTCGGGAAGCGTTTCCACCTCTGCCGATCATACCCGCCAGTCGGACCAGTCGGCCAAGTACGAGATCTATGCCCGTGCGGCACAACAGGCACCGGCCGAGGGGATGGCGAAACTGTCCACGGTTTTCGCGTCGGTGATCGAGCCGATCGCGGTGGGAAGTGGCGGTGGTGGTAGCTGATCGGTAATGTATACCGTATGACAGAATGCCGGCTTTTTGCCGGCATTCTGGAATCGGTTTTTTCAGGAAAGAGGGAGGTCTATGGCACTGGCAAGAAATCCGGAAAGAATAACAGATCAGCAGGAAATTATCCGGCTGGGCGGTTCCCGGCTTTCACCCGGTATCACGACTCCGGCAACCGGGTTTCGTGTCGGAAAATTCTGTTTGCGGTGCCAGAAGGCGTCGGGATGCGAAGGCTGGATTCCTCGTATTGTTTTGCAGGAAGAAAGCGACGAGGGATATAACCGTTCCGTCAATCTGGTCAAAGGTGTTTATCCGACGGGGCAAATGTATGACAGCGATGCAGGAGGACGAACGGATTGGGTGCGCGGGGGAAGAAATCGCGAGATTTACATGATAATTGATCAGGAAGTCTCACAGCAGAGTTACCGTTCAGAACAGGAACATTGCGACGATATTCGTCATGCATGCGAGTTGACGCTCAAGGTGATGGACAGGGCTGTCCGGGATGCAATGGGGAGACTGGCCGCTGAAGTCCGGAGACTGAAGAGTTTCCAGACGAAAAGGGAAGCCATACGAAAAGCAAAAGGCTTGCTGATCGAGTGTTGTCCTCATGATGTTCTGAAAAGAATCGTGGGAGAAACGATTCTTGCGGATGGGACCGTGACCGGAACCTATGAACAAAAGATGGCCGATCTGTACAGGAATACAGCCAAAAAGTCCCAACTCAGGGATTCGGAAGGCTGGCATACATTTGCCGTTTCCGATACGGAGTACAGGCCCTGGTTTTCCAGCTGTAGAGGTTACGATATGGTGAATCACGATTACCGTAAAATCGCGTTGCCACTAAAGATCAGAAGGAAGGAAACCCCGCCTTCGACGGAATCGCTGATTACGCTGGACTGAATTTTCGCGGGAGGAAATGCATGCAGGTTTTTGAGAGAGGCATCACGGACAACATGTATTCCATCTGGCGTCATGTACAGGACGGGCACGGACTGCTGCGGGATGACCGCCCGGATAGTGTATTTTCCCGTTCCGGATGGTGCGACCTGGATCGGGAGGGGGCGTTCAGTTATGGAAAAGGTTCCTGAACGCCATTCCGTGTTGCCGGCAATGCGTTTCGATGTCCCGGGCAAGCCGCTTCCACCAGGTTCTGTCGCCTTCACGGTAGAGAGTGCGGTACAGGGGAACGAGTTCGGGGTAATACCGGCCGATGGCGCGGGCGACCCGGTTGCGTGCCATGTTGTCGAGATTCAGATTTTCGAACCAGTATTCGCCGGTGAAGGCTTGCGAGGCGTCGAGGATATCGGCGAACCGGGTGATGCCCGGAAAGATCGGGGACATGAACAGGATCGTACGGATTCCCGCTTCGTGCAGGCGGCGCAAGGCCGAAAGCCGTCTGGACGCGTCGGGGGCGCGCGGTTCAAACCGGCGACGGAAGGTATCGTCCAGCGAATTGAGCGAGATGGCGACTTCCGCGTTTTCCAGACGGCCGATCAGGTCGATGTCCCGCAGGATCAGATCGGATTTGGTGATGATCGTGATGG
Source organism: Oxalobacter aliiformigenes (assembly GCF_027116575.1). GTDB lineage: Bacteria > Pseudomonadota > Gammaproteobacteria > Burkholderiales > Burkholderiaceae_D > Oxalobacter > Oxalobacter aliiformigenes. The sequence goes on from NZ_CP098252.1 coordinate 922,888, forward strand.
CGGCATGGGCGTTTTGCAGCTGTTCGAGGATATGTCGTGTGACCTGGTACCGTTTTTCGAATGCATTGTACGGATCGGTCACGGAACTGATCACGATACGTTTGCCGGCCAGTTTGCGGATGTCGATCGGTTTTTCCGCCCGTTTGATGTCCAGAAAATCGCCCCAGTCTTCGGTATGGTTTGTGAAACGTTTCATGAATTCGGCATAACAGTACACGCACTGGTGCGGACAGCCGATATACGGATTGATCACGAAATCGGTACCCGGCAGCTTCGATGGGGCAACAAGACTTTTGACCGGGACGATGCGACGGACAATCATCGGCTGGCGTTACCGAAAAGGGGATGTGTCTGCCGGCATGATCGCATTTCCCGGCTGTTTTGTCACGGCTGGCCAGAGGGCGGGAGAGGGAGACGGGGTGTATGCCGCTTTCATGCCGCCTAGAACCAGAACCAGCTGCCGCCTTCCGCATTGCTGCGGGGATCAGCACGGAAATCTTCTGCCTCGATTTCGAGAATGTCAGGGTCTTCCAGCATATGGTCGGGCAGTTTTTTCAGGAGTTCCTGGATGTTTCTGGCGGCTTCCAGTGCGTTCATGCTGGCCCGGTGCGGGCGGGCGAAAATGCCCGGCCAGAAAAATTCCTTGTACTGGGGACGGTTGGCAAAAGCCAGTGCCGGTTCGTGCATCGAGAAACGGACGTTGATGTGATCGTTGTTGCCGCGTGCATCGAGCTTGATCCAGCGATGGCCGACGTGGACGGCATTGAAACAGTGGACGATGTAACCGTCTGAATCGTCATCCTTTTTGGTGACGTGCTGGTAACACATGCCGGTCGGGATTTTCTGGGAGCGCAAAAGCGCGGCCAGCAGGTTGGCCTTGGCGTGGCTGATTCCGGTTTTGTGTTTCAGGACGTCTGAAGCTCTGGCGGTGACGACAGGGGCGCTGACGTCAATGGAGTGCGAAATCTGGTCACGCACGAATTCGAAAGCGATCCGCACTTTTTCCAGTTCGCTGTTGACGCTCTTGAACAGGGCTTTGGACTGGTCGCGGACAATGGGGGATGAAAAATCGATATAAGGGGTTTCCTGCAAAAAGATATCGACGCTCATTTTTCGGTTACTCACTGGATAAATGAATGAAATCGGTTGGCCCGAAGAAAAACGTGATTTTACCTCTATTGTGCGGCAAGAATGTTTTCCCGGGACAAATTCTGCGGGAAATATGGGGATGGGCCGGCAAATATCAAGGGAACGGGAAGGCAAACCGGTTCGTGAATCGGAAAAGTCGATCTTTTCCGGCAGGAAAGGACGATGTGTGGAAACGCCGGTATCGGGCGGATGTTCCGGTATCGGTATTCGGAAATGAGAAGGCGAAGTGGCATGACGGAAGGACCGGGAGCAAGGTTTTCAGTCGCACCGGATTGTCGGCCTGACCGTTGGCGGAGCTTTCCCGTGATGATGCCGGTGCTGTCCGGCATTCGGTGCAGGATCGTATCGGGTACCGGCAGTCGGGAAGGTCGTAAAAGGAGTTTGTGAATCGTTTGGAGATATTTCACTGCTGTTTGATCGTGGGTTTTTATGGGGACTATATTTTCTTTCGCTGTTTTTTCCCGAATTTTTCCCTGGGTCATCCGGAAACCGGAATTTTTCAGGAAAACTTCAAATTCGGCATTCCCGAGAGTTTTGGGCCGTTTTCGATCTTTTCCGTTCATCCTGTTTCTCGCAGATCCCTGCCGGTCAGGGGTAAAGATTCCAGAAAAACAGTCCGGCTTTACCTGTTCGGGCCAAAGGGCTGACGTTCCGGTTTTTCCGGTAGCCATGATCCGTTTCTGTCTGGCAAAAGGGCGAGGGCACCTTGAAGGCAGGACATGACAATCTGGCGGAAAAGTGTTTCTGTCCCGAAGTCCGTCATGGTGCCGTATCCGCAAACGGGATGTCGCACCGGCTAATGGTCTTGCAAGGGGTCTGATATAATAAAAGTACCAGATGGCAGCTGAAAGGCGACCGGATATTCAATCTCCGGTAACGGGTTCACCCCTTACCGGATGGGACTGTTTGAAAGGAGGCGGGATGTCTTCTTACTTTTTGTTGCACGGCCAGCGTTTTTCGCTGTCGACGTTTACGGTACCGGCAAAAATCGTACCGCCAGGGCATGGCCAGAACGAAGTCTGGCTCGTGTATCTCCGGGCGGGGTTGCTCGTTGTGGAAGATGACCGTGGTTTCTGGAGTGTTTCTCCCGGTCAGGTCGCTTTTTTCCCTCCCGGTTGCCGGTATGAGATCGAGGCCTGCGGATGCATTTCGGGGGTTGCCGTTTCCCTGGCACCGGGATTGTGCGTGGGCCTGCCGGAAATCTCATGCGCGATGACCGTTTCCGGTTTCGTGCCCATGATTCTGGAGCGGGCGGTGACCTGGCAGCAAAAAGGGGGCGCTGGCATTTTCCAGCCGCTGGATCCCCGCCAGGAAAGATTGTTGCAAGTGTTGCTCGATGAACTGCATACCGGTTCGCAGGAGCTCGGGCGCCTGTTGCTGCCCAAGGGAAAGATGCTCAATGACATAGCCCGGGAAATCCTGAATAATCCGGGAGAGCGCAAGGGAATCGAGGAGTGGGCTTCGTGCATGGATATCAGTTCTCGCAGTATCAGCCGTCATTTTTCCCGTGAAACCGGCATGACGTTTGCCCAGTGGCGACAGGTAGCCAGTCTGCTGGTCGCCAGGAAACGGCTGGCGCAGGGAGAAAATGTCCAGCATGTCTCACAATCGGTCGGTTATGAGAATGTCAGCGCTTTCATTGCGTCTTTCAAGAGAGTCTATGGCATAACGCCGGCGCAGTTCAGGCAAATGTTCGATTGACGCCGGCGCTGCGTAGCCGTTTCTGCCGGGAATGTATCATCAGGCAGCGGTTATAGGAAAAGAGGTGGCCGAGTTGTTTTCCGCCAATGGCTGGCATGTTGTCGCCACGATGTGCAATCCCGAAAAGGGAAAAGAACTGGAACGTCTGCCGAATATCGTTGTCGTGCCGCTGGATGTGACGGACCAGAAACAGATCAGGGAAACCTGTCGGAAAGCGCTGAAACGATGACGTCGGTGTTCAGCAATGCCGGATATGGAGAATCGTGGCTCCACTGGAACGGATTTTCGAAGCGGATATACGGAATTTGTTCGATACGGATGTGATCGGGACGATGCGGGTGACGCAGCAGTTCATTTCTCATTTCAAGAAGTGCCGTGCGGGAGTCATTCTGACGGTCACCTTGCTTGCCGGTACGATCGCATTTCTCCGCGATGCCGTATATGGGACAGCCAAACGGGCACAGGAAGATATGGTCGAATCGCTTTATTATGAAATGGAACCTTTTGGTGTGGCCGTCAAGTCGATCATTCCCGGTGGTACGAAAACGAATTTCCGGATACCGTTAAACGACCTGACGGGATATGAAAGGGCGGCAGCCAACCAGCGAAAATACATACCGTGTTTTGTCTCCCGAAGAAGCCGCCGGCACCATCTGGCTGGTCGCCACGAACGGAAAAGACCGGTTGCGATGTCCGGCAGGCAGCGTCTGCCGGAAACTTTACGGACAGTACACCGGCATGGGCACCGAGGATTTCAAGCAGTATTTTTCGCGGATATTGTTTGAAGAATGAAAAAGAAACGGTACCTGAAGAACGGCAGGGCGTGGACAGATCTTTCATCTGTCTGTTGACCGAAGGATTTTCGTACGGAAAAGATATTTCCGTTGACGATTGCCGTTTGCCGGGCGGACGGGGGAAAATCCGTTTTTTTGTGTTCCTTTTTCTTCGCACCGGATGTGCCCGGTAAAACAGTGGCGGATAGCCGGAATCGCTGTCGGAAAGCGGGGATTTTTCCGGTTTCTTTTGGCCGGGATATATCATCCGTTTCCTGATTTGCCGGAAATGCCTGCATGATGTCTATAATGATAGTTTCTATCAATACATGCGAAGGGACAGTCGGGGATGAGCGGGATACCAGGTTCGGCAATCAGGGCCGTGTTTTTCGATATAGACGGAACACTGATCAGTTTCAGAAACCATACCATGCCGGAATCGACGCGGCGTGCATTGCATGCCCTGCGCGAGAAGGGAATCCGTGTTTATGTGGCCACAGGCCGTTCGAAAATGATGATGCCGTTCATGGACCGGTATTTTTCGTTCGATGCCTATCTGACCCTGAATGGCCAGTACTGTTACGGCGAAACCGGTGTGATCCGCAAGGAAACGATCGATGGCCGTGAGATCGTCCGGTTGAAGGAACTGATTAGTGAACGGCCGTTTCCCTGTCTGTTTGTCGAGGAAGACGGCATGTTTCTCAATTACTCGGATGAATCGGTAGAAGAACTGTGCCGGCTGATCGATCATCCGGTTCCGCCTGTCGCTCCTCTGGACAGGGTAAGGGAGAACGACACGCTCCAGTTCGTTCCTTTCCTGAAAGACGGGGAAGAAGGATTTCTGAAAGCGGCTCTGAAAAACGTGGAAATGACGCGTTCGGTTCCGTACTGTTTCGATGTGCTTCCGGCAGGAGGGGGCAAAGATGTCGGTATGGAAGCGGTGTTGCGCCGCGCGGGAATCGCACCGGAAGAAACAATGGCGTTCGGCGACGGATTCAACGACATGGGCATGCTTTCCTATGCCGGTATCGGGGTGGCTATGGGCAATGCGCACGATCCCGTCAAGGAAACGGCCGATTTCGTGACGAAAAGCGTCGATGAGGATGGCGTCATCCATGCCCTTCGCCATTTCGGGGTGCTTGAATGAACGGGTATGCCGGCCGTGTTTCCTGATACGGTGCCGCTTCGGCAAAACAGATTGCCGCCGGCGGGCCGGGCAATATTTTGGATTTCGCGTTTTTTGTGTTAAAAAGCAAATATGAAGACGAGAGCATTTATAATGCTTTCTTTTTTGTTTATGGACTTTACAGGGGGCTTTGGCATTCTGTTTTATTGAACTGATAGATATTGGATGAAAATGAACGATTCTGTAACGAAAGCGAAATTGTCGTTTGACGACGGCACACCAGCCGTCGAATTACCGGTTTACAAGGGCACGATCGGCCCTGACAGTATCGATATCCGGAAGTTGTACAACACGGCCGGAAAGCTTTCTTATGATCCCGGATTCATGGCGACGGCTTCCTGCCGTTCGGCCATTTCGTATATCGACGGGGACAAGGGCGAGCTGCTCTATCGCGGATACCCGATCGAACAGCTGGCCAAAGAGTGCAACTTCATGGAGACCTGTTATCTGCTTTTGAAAGGCGAGTTGCCGACGAAAGAGCAGTATGACGAATACGTCAGGAGCATCGCCAACTATTCGATGGTGCATGAGCAGATGCAGTTCTTTTTCCGGGGATTCAGGCGCGATTCCCATCCGATGTCGCTTCTGGTCGCAACCGTCGGCGCCCTGTCCTCGTTTTACCACGATTCACTGGATATTACCGATCCGGTTCACCGGGAGCTTTCCGCACTCCGCCTGCTGGCGAAAATGCCGACGCTGGTGGCGATGTCCTACAAATACAATGTCGGGCAGCCGTTCGTCTATCCACGCAAGGATCTGTACTATACCGCCAACTTCATGCGCATGATGTTCGCCACTCCGGCGGAAGATTACCGGATCAACGATGTGCTGGTGCGTGCGCTGGACCGCATCCTGATTCTGCATGCCGATCACGAACAGAATGCCTCGACGTCCACCGTCCGTCTGGCCGGCTCGTCCGGCGCCAATCCGTTTGCCTGCATTGCCGCCGGCATCGCCTGCCTGTGGGGCCCGGCGCACGGTGGCGCCAATGAGGCGTCGCTGGCGATGATCAAGAAAATCGGTTCCGTTGACAAGGTCGCCGGTTTCGTCAAGGCAGTGAAAGACGGTACCGCCGGAACGCGTCTGATGGGGTTCGGCCATCGCGTTTACAAGAATTTCGATCCACGTGCGACCTTAATGCGCGAAACCTGTCACGAAGTGCTGGAAGAACTGGGACTGAAGGACGATCCGCTTTTCAAGATCGCGCTGGAAATCGAACGCGTCGCTCTGGAAGACGACTATTTCGTTTCCCGCAAGCTGTATCCGAATGTGGACTTCTATTCCGGCATCGTCCAGTCCGCATTGGGTATTCCTTCTTCACTGTTTACCGGTATCTTCGCGCTGGCCAGAACGGTCGGCTGGATCGCCCAGTGGAAGGAAATGATTTCCGATCCGGAACAGCGTATCGGCCGTCCGCGCCAGCTCTATGTCGGTGAAGCGCGCCGCGATGTGGTACCGATGGACAAGCGTGGATGATCCGGATTTTTTTCCGTTTCGCAAACCGTACCGCAAGGTGCGGTTTTTTTGTTCAGGAAACCTTTTTCAGGATGGTCGTTGCCCATGGCATTTGATTTGAGCAGGACACTAGTTATCGGTATCAGTTCGACCGCTCTTTTCGATATGAGCGAGTCTGACGGACTGTTCAGAAAACTCATGGCGGAAGACCGGCAACATGCCATACAGCGTTATCGTGAATATATGCTCGCTCATGAAAACGAACATCTTGAGCCCGGTACAGGGTACCCGCTGGTCAGTGCCCTGCTGGGGTTGAACCGGTTTGGAACACATGATGATCCGGTACCGCTTGTCGAGGTAGTCATCATGTCCAGAAACAGTCCGGAGACAGGTTTTCAGGTATTAAATACGATCAGGAATGACCGGCTGGCGATTACACGTTCAGCTTTTACCGGAGGGGAACCGGTATCCGGTTATATCAGGGCGTTTGACGTGGATCTTTTTCTGACCACCAATATCGAGGATGCACAAAGTGTGATTGATTCGGGATCCTGTGCCGTAGCCATATTGAGAGATCCGCCTGAAACGGTGCGGACGGTGTCGAAAGAGCAGGTGCGTCTGGCATTTGATGGTGATGCCGTGCTGTTTTCGGAAGAAAGTGAACTGGTTTACAAGACACAGGGTCTTGACGCTTTTCAGAAAATGGAAGACGAAAAGCAGGATATTCCTCTTGCCGAAGGATCCTATGCGACATTTTTGAAAAAACTGGCCGCCTTGCAGGAAAAACTGAACAAAAGCGGAAATGGTTCTTCGATCAGAATCGCTCTGGTGACTTCACGGAATTCTCCTTCCGAAATGCGTGTGATCAAAACGTTGAGGAGTTGGGGAGTTCATATTGATGAGGCATTCTTTCTGGGAGGCGTTGACAAAACCAGCGTTCTGACGGCTTTCAATCCGCATATTTTTTTCGATGATCAGGATATTCATCTCGAAAAGGCGGAACAACTGGTTCCCTCAGGAAAAGTCCCGTATTCCAGTCGGTCGCCGTTTTCAGGAAATCGTTATACGGTTCTTGAACCGAAGTGGAGACAGGCTGATTCGCCTGTTGTTCAGGAGAAACATAATAAGCCGAAGGAGCCAGTAGCGTCACAGGGTTCCTGAAATGTCTTTTACCGTGATGTACAGGGAAACATCGCCATCATGCCGATATTTTCCGTTTCGCACACCGTAAGGAATCCCGGTATTCAGTAAACAGATATTTTCACAGGCGCTTCAGGACAGAAGCAGGATCTGTTTTCCTGTATCCGGTGTCCTGTACGGATTGTGATGATTTGTACAGGACCCCTATGTCGATTTTTGCTTCCGGTCAATGTTCTTCTATTCCAATATGCCACGATAGTTTCCTGTACCGCCCGGGCTGTGGCGGGCGCTTCTGAACGGTTACCGGGGTATAATCTCCTTGTAAGAGCCTGGCGGAGCCGGTATGGTTTATGCCGTGTGCCGCCGGCGGGTTCGGCCTGTTGCAGCAGGCGCTGGCAGGAAGACAGGGCACAGCTTTCTGTTTTCCGTAAAGGGAAAGGTGGGCATCATGATGCAGGAATATCAGGACAACTCGTATCTTTTTGCAGGCAATGCGCCTTATGTGGAAGAACTTTACGAAGCGTATCTCGACAATCCCGCTTCCGTTCCGGAGAACTGGCGGGCCTATTTCAATTCAATGCAGAATGTCCCGGCGGTGGACGGGAGCAATCGTTCGGATGTCCGGCATGGTCCGGTAGTGGCGGCTTATGCCGAACGGGCACGGCATTCTCCTTTCAAGATTCTGGTTCCCAAAGGGAATGCCGAGCTGGAGCGCAAGCGCATCGCTGCCCAGCAGATGACGGCGGCTTACCGTTTTCTGGGGACGTACTGGGCGAAACTCGATCCGCTGGAACGGCATGAACGGCCGCATATTCCGGAACTGGAACCGTCTTTCTACGGGTTCACCGATACGGATATGGATCTGGTGTTCAATATCAGCAACACCTATTTCGGCCGTGAAACCGCGACATTGCGCGAGCTTTTGCAGCTTTTGCGCGAGACGTACTGCCGCTCGATCGGGGCGGAATTCATGTATATCACCGATCATGCCCAGAAACGCTGGATCGAGGAAAGGCTGGAATCCATCCAGTCCAGGCCGAATTTCACGGCGGAAGAGAAGCGGCATATTCTGGAGCGCGTGACGTCGGCCGAATGCATGGAACGGTATCTGCATACGAAATATGTCGGCCAGAAGCGTTTTTCGCTGGAAGGCGGGGAAAGTTTCATCGCGTCGCTGGACGAAGTGATCCAGCGTGCGGGAACGAAGGGCATTCAGGAAATCGTGCTGGGCATGGCGCACCGCGGGCGGCTGAATGTGCTGGTCAATATCATGGGCAAGATGCCGTCCGACCTGTTCGCCGAGTTCGAGGGCAATTTGCCGGAGAACGAGTTGCCGGCCGGAGATGTGAAATATCATCAGGGGTTCGTGCGTGACGTTTCGACACCGGGCGGTCCGGTTCATCTGTCTCTGGCGTTCAATCCGTCTCATCTGGAAATCGTTGATCCGGTCGTGGAAGGTTCCGCCAAGGCGCGGATGGTGCACCGGGGCGATCCGGACGGTTCGCAGGTCATGCCGGTACTGGTGCACGGGGATGCATCGTTTTCGGGACAGGGGGTCGTCCAGGAAACGCTGAACATGGCGCAGACGCGCGGTTACAGCACGGGCGGCACGGTGCACATCGTGCTGAACAACCAGATCGGTTTCACCACGTCGGATGTGCGCGATGCCCGTTCGTCGCTGTATTGCACCGATGTCGCCAAAATGATCGAGGCGCCTGTTTTCCATGTGAACGGCGACGATCCGGAAGCGGTTGTTCTGGCCACCCGAATCGCGCTGGATTTCCGGATGGAATTCCGCAAGGATGTCGTGGTCGATATCGTCTGTTACCGCAAGCTCGGCCATAACGAGCAGGATACGCCGGCCATGACGCAGCCTCTGATGTACAAGAAGATCGCCATGCTGCCAGGTGTACGGAGCCTGTATGTGGACAGACTGGTCAATCAGGGAATCATCACGAGAGCCGATGCCGAGGCGCTGGTGGCCGGGTACCGTGCCCGGATGGATGCCGGCGTGCCGATCGTGTCGCCGGTCATGACGAACATGAAAAGCCAGTCGGCCCTGCAATGGCAACCGATTTTGCAGCAGCGGGGAGGGGTGGAAGACGTCGTTACCGCCATGCCGGTGGAAGAGCTGAAGCGCCTGTCCGAACGGATCACGACCATGCCGGAGTGGCTGAAACTGCATCCGCTGGTCGAACGTGTCATTCGCGACCGCTCGGCCATGGGACGCGGCGAGATGCCGGTGGACTGGGGAATGGCCGAACATCTGGCCTATGCGTCGCTGGTTTCCGCGGGTTTTTCGGTGCGGCTGGCGGGGGAAGATTCCGGACGCGGCACGTTCGTGCACCGTCATGCCGAACTGCACGATCAGAACCGCGAACGCTGGGATGCAGGTGTCTATATTCCGCTTCAGCACATTTCGCCGAACCAGGCCAGTTTCACGGTCATCAATTCGCCGCTTTCCGAAGAAGCGGCGCTGGCTTTCGAATACGGTTTCGCCACATCGGCACCCAATACACTGACGCTGTGGGAAGCGCAGTTCGGCGATTTCGCCAACGGGGCGCAGGTCGTGATCGACCAGTTCATCAGTTCGGGCGAAGCCAAATGGGGCCGTGCCTGCGGGTTGGTCATGCTGCTTCCGCACGGGTTCGAGGGGCAGGGCCCGGAACATTCATCGGCACGTCTGGAAAGGTATCTGCATCTGTGTGCGGACAACAATATGGAAGTGGTGCAGCCGACGACAGCGGCCCAGATTTTCCATGTATTGCGCCGCCAGATGCTCAGGATGCAGAGAAAACCCCTGATCGTCATGACGCCGAAATCGTTGCTGCGTCACAAGGATGCCGCGTCACCACTGGACGGGCTGGCGAACGGATCGTTTTTGCCGGTGCTGGGGGAAGTGGACAAAACCCTGGATATGGAAAAAGTGAAACGGGTTCTGGTTTGTACCGGACGCGTCTATTATGATCTGGCGCACCGCCGTGCAGAACTGGGCAGGCAGGATGTGGCGATTGTCCGTCTGGAACAGATGTATCCGTTCCCGCATGACGAACTGTCGGACGAATTCCGGCGTTATCCGGCGCTGGAAGAAGTGATGTGGGTGCAGGACGAGCCGGAAAACCAGGGGGCATGGCTGCAGTTGCTAAGGCCGATTTTCGATTGCATGCAGGCAGGGCAGAAACTGGCATATTCTTCGCGTCCGGCCTCGTCGTCACCGGCGGTCGGATACTTCCAGAAGCATCTGGCACAGCAAAAGGAGCTGGTCGGTGCCGCTTTCGGCCCTATGCCTGAAATGGTCATCGTCCGGTCATGAAAAGATAACAGAAGAAAGAAATAAAACCGGGTCGTTTTTATTGATGTGACTCCGAATTTTTGAGTGGAGAAATTTATGGCGGTTCTTGAAGTGAAAGTCCCCCAGTTATCGGAATCGGTAACGGAAGCCACGCTGTTGCAGTGGCACAAAAAGGCGGGAGATGCGGTTGCGCTGGATGAAAATCTGGTCGATATCGAAACGGACAAGGTGGTTCTGGAACTGCCTTCGCCGGCAGCCGGTGTGCTGGCGTCGGTGCTGAAAAAGGACGGCGATACGGTGGTGGCCGGCGAAGTCATCGCGACGGTTGATACGGTTGCCGTTGCTGTGGCGGCTGAAAAAGATCCTTTTGTCCAGGCAGACGGCGTGAAAACGTCTGCCGCCGTACCGGAAACGGCGGTATCCAGGGCGGTTGCCAATGCCGTGCCCGCCACGCCGGGTCCGGCGAAAACCGTGGAAACGCCTGTTGATTCCACTGCATTCGACAGCGAACGGGACATGCCCGATCCGGCCGATTATCCTTCCGGCATCGTCATGCCGGCGGCTGCCCGGATGATTGCCGAGCTGGGTATGGATGAAACCGAGGTGACCGGTACCGGCAAGGACGGGCGTGTGACCAAGGAGGATGTGGAACGCGCCTGGGCGGCAAGGGGAACCGATCTGGCCGAAGATGAGAAGGCGATCGAGCAGGCCACGCGTCGTCCTGTCCCGACGGCGGCGACATCCTATACACCTTCCGGATCGACCGGGCAACAGACGGTTTACGGTGCGACGAACCGTACGGAAAACCGTGTGCCGATGAGCCGTCTGCGTGCCCGTGTGGCGGAAAGGCTGATCCAGTCGCAACAGTCCACCGCGTCGCTGACGACGTTCAACGAAGTGAACATGCAGCCGGTGCTGGACTTGCGCAAAAAGTTCGGCGAGCAGTTCGAAAAGGAACACGGTGTCCGGCTGGGCCTGATGTCTTTTTTCGTCAAGGCCGCCATTGCGGCGCTGAAACGTTTTCCGGTCGTCAATGCGTCCATCGACGGGAACGATATCGTCTATCACGGCTATTACGATATCGGGATCGCCATCAGCTCGCCGCGCGGTCTGGTGGTGCCGATCATGCGTGATGCGGATTTGATGACGATTGCGGAAATCGAGAAGAAAATCAACGAACTGTCGATCCGGGCGCGGGAAGGCCAGCTGACGCTGGAAGACTTGACCGGTGGCACATTCTCCATTTCCAACGGCGGGATTTTCGGATCGATGCTTTCCACGCCGATCATCAATCCGCCCCAGTCCGCGATTTTGGGCATTCATGCCACCAAGGACCGGCCCGTTGTCGAAAACGGCCAGATCGTGATCAGGCCGATGAATTATCTGGCGCTGTCTTATGACCATCGTCTGATCGACGGGCGGGAAGCGGTATTGGCCTTGAGGACGATGAAAGAGACGCTGGAAGATCCGGCACGTCTGCTTCTGGATCTGTGAACGGGATGCATGTGTGGCGAAAGGACGGAATATGAGTGTGGATTTCGATGTGGCGGTGATCGGGGGAGGCCCGGGCGGTTATATCGCCGCGATACGTGCCGCGCAGCTCGGCATGAAAACGGTCTGTATCGATGACTGGAAAACGGATGGCAGGCCGGCGCCCGGCGGGACGTGTACCAATGTCGGGTGCATTCCGTCCAAGGCACTGCTGGAGTCATCCTCGCATTACGAGTTGGCCAAGGAGGGGCTGGGCCATTTCGGGGTCGAGATCGGCAACGTCGGGCTGGATATCGCCCGGATGCAGGCCCGGCGCGCTTCCATCGTTCGCCAGAACAATGACGGGATCGCTTTCCTGTTCCGCAAGAACAAGGTCACGTTTTTCAATGGAACCGCTTCGTTTACCGGTTGCCGCAACGGGGAGTACCGGATCAGTGTGACGGGGGATGAGTCCCGCCAGTTCACCTGTACGCATGTCATCGTCGCCACCGGTTCGAAACCGAGAGCATGGCCCGGCGTTCCGTTCGATGAGAAGTATGTGCTTTCCAATGCCGGCGTGCTGGCAATGGAGTCGGTACCGGAATCCCTGGCGATCATCGGAGCCGGTGTGGTCGGGCTGGAAATGGGGTCTGTCTGGCGGCGGCTCGGATCGAATGTGACCCTGTTCGAATCGCAGCCGGCGCTTTTGGCCGGTGCGGACAGACAGATCGCGCAGGAAGCGCAGAAACAGTTGACGCGGCAGGGACTGACGATCTTCACAGGCGCGACAGTCCGGCAGGTCAGGCCGGTCAGGGGCGGTGTATCCATCGAATACGACGATGCCCGGGGGCAGGTGACGAAGGCGGTGTTCGACAAGCTGCTGGTTTCTATCGGCCGTGTGCCTTATACGGATGGACTGGGAGTGGAAAATGTGGGCTTGAAATGCGACGAACGCGGTTTCATCGCGGTGGACGGCCTGTGCCGCACGAACCTGAAAAACGTCTGGGCCATCGGTGATGTCGTGCGCGGGCCGATGCTGGCGCACAAGGCGGAAGAGGAAGGTGTGGCGGTCGCCGAGCGCATTGCCGGCAAATACGGGCATGTCGATTACCGGACGATTCCCTGGGTCGTCTATACCCATCCGGAAATCGCTTGGGCCGGGCGGACGGAAGAGGAGCTTGCCGAGAAAGGCATAACGTACAAAAGCGGTGTTTTTCCGTTCATGGCCAATGGACGGGCGCGTACGATGGGAACGACTGAAGGGTTCGTGAAAATACTGGCCGATGCGAAAACCGATGAAGTGCTGGGCGTTCACATGATCGGGCCGATGGTCTCCGAACTGATTGCCGAGGCGGTCATGGCGATGACGTTCAAGGCGTCGTCCGAAGATATCGCCCGGATCTGTCACGCGCATCCGACCCTGTCCGAAGCGGTCCGGGAAGCGGCGCTGGCCGTTGACGGCAGGGCGCTGAATATGTAAGCGTGCATGTGACGTCCCGTGAGCGGAGACGGGGAATGTGCGATGACGGTGATATGTTCCGTCATCGCGGCCGGCGGATATCATGATCAGAATGAGCACTCCACTCTGATGAATCCGGAAATGTTTGTCTGGAGTATTTTCGAGGGAAGGAACAAGCCTGTCCGGCAGATATTCGGGATAGATGGATGGCTGGAGCGGAAATGGTCGGATGATAGAGAACGGTTCTTCGATGCACGAATGCCGTAAATGCAAAGGCGATTCGGGGCTGGCCGAATTGTCGGAGTATCTCCCTTCATTCCACAACACGGAATCCGGGATGAAACCGGCGCCTGCCGCGATGTGTTTACCCGGTTGGTTCTGCTTGTCGCCAGTCAGTGCGAACCCGCCGAAAGCCGGGCAGGACAACAGAACGACAGCCAGTACCGGGAAAATGCGTCTGATATGGTGGACATGGAATTACCTGAAACCGAATTTTTCCTTGCCCGGATCACCCGGGATGATGCCGGAAATCGGATAACCGGAAATCGCGAAGAAAACATCGACATCGATAAATCCGTCTAAAACATTTGGGAAAGGCGTGAAGGACGAGTTCACAGAATACCGCAACGTTTCCCAAACCGTCGATATCCGGATTGCGGTTTATCCGTTGTGTTGTCATTGTGCCGGCGGAATTTTCATCTCAAACGGCAATATCCTGTGAGATGCACTTGGATATGAATGTTGGGACTCTATCCGGTTTGCCGGTCGGGGAAACCGTTTTCTGGCATGGCATACCGTTTGCCGGATCCCCCCAAAAATGTTCCCGTTTCGAGATACCGGAAATTCAGACAGGGAATCGTGTCCGGATTGTCGCTGGTGTCTTGAGAAATATTTTTTCATTCGTGCTCCGGACATAGGGTCATGAAGAGGAAGCGGCGGAAAAAACGGGGTTGCAGGGAGATTTTCCGGTTTTGTGATTCTGCCGGAACCGGAAAATATTCATGAAACAAATTTTTCCAGTTTCACACGTCACCGGAAAAACATCGCAGAGTATTGAATATTAAACGGAATTTCTGATGGGACATTTTGGTCTAACACGAATGGTGAAAAATGATGGTTTACATATGTTTTCCGCTTAATTAGTATTATCTGTGCAGGAAACGTAAGCCTGCCTGATATGACCGGCCGTTACTTCATCGTTCCTCCTTTCAGCAGCATCCGTTAATCGCGACTAACGGATGCTTGTTTTTTGTAACAAGGCGTTGTGAGAGCTGCAAAGCCGGTGACGGCTGCCGATTTTTTCTGCCGTGACGGAGGGATAGCGTGTAAAACGGTGTCCATTTTGAAAGGAATGTTTATGGGAGTTTCAATAACACGTTTTTCACATCATTTTTCCAGCTTTTACCAGCTTTCCACCCGTTTTCTGCTGTCGCAGGAATTCCGGCCCACGACGGTCAGGACATACCGGACGGCACTTTCTTCCTTTTTCTGCTGGCTGTCTGCGATGGGGATCGATGCGCCCATGCGCGAGCATGTCGTTTCATGGAAAGAGTTCGTCAAGGAAACCAGTTCGCTGGGAACGGCACAGACCTATCTGGCGGCGATCAAACTGTTTTTCAAATGGACGGGACAACAGGGAATGTATCCCGATATCGCGGCGTCCGTGAAAGGTATCCGTGTCGGCCGCTTTCCGAAAAAGGATTTTCTGGCGCTTGATCAGGTGCTTGTCATTCTGAAAAAGGCGAAAGAGGGCAACAGCGCCTCGCGCGATTATGCGATGGTTTTTCTGATGGTGACCTGCGGGTTGCGTGTTTCCGAAGTGGCTCATGCCGATGTGGGAGACCTGAGATATGTCGGCGGTGAACCGGTACTTTATGTGTATGGCAAGGGACGGGACGGCAAGACGGATTCCGTCAATGTGCCGAAAAAGGTGGCGGCGGTCATTTACCAGTATCTGGGCACGCGGACCGATCTGACCGCGAATTCGCCGCTGTTCGCCTCGGTCAGCCGGAACAATAGCGGGGGCCGCCTGACTTCACGCAGTATCAGCCGTATCGTGAAAAACCTGTTGCAGCGTTCGGGGTTCGACGGTGACAGAATGACGGCGCATTCCCTGCGCCATACGGCCGTGACGATGTCGCTGGAAGCGGGAGCGACCCTGCAACAGGTGCAGCAGTTCGCGCGGCACAGTCTGATTGTGACGACCCAGATTTATGCCCACAATCTGGAGCGGCTTCGCAATCCCTGTTCCAACAAGATCGCCAGTCTTTTGTTGCGTTATGAAAAAACGCATCGCGATGCGAAAGACGAGAACGGGAAAGTGACGGCCTGATCCGGCCGGATACTTGCCCGGCAGGAAGTTTTGGCATTCGTTTTGATGCGGGATGGTTGTTTTGCCCGTACAAGACGGATACAGGCGGTTTCTTTTGGCACGAAGTCCATACCCGGAGAGACCGCCAGCCACAACAGGATCATACTGGCCCGAAAAACGTTTTGCGGGCGCGGGTGGCGGAAGCGGAAGGCGATTCGCCGAAAAAGCGCTTGTATTCCCGGCTGAACTGTTTGATGTTTTCATAGCCGACAGCCAGAGCCGCTGTCGAAATGTACTGCTTCTCGACCAGAATCAGCCTCTGCGCTTCGTGCAGCCGCAACTGCTTCTGGTATTGCAGGGGAGAGAGCAGGGTAATCTCCCTGAAGTGGCGGTAAAACGTCGAGGGAGCCATGTTTACGGTCTGGGCCAGTACCTCGACCTGAAGCGGTTCCCGGTAATGTTCTCTCAGCCACATGACGGCACGGGCGATCCGGTTGCCCCGGGTTCCGGCCGTGTTCACCTGTCTCAGAAGTTTGCCCTGTCGTCCCGTCAGCATGCGGAAGTGGATTTCTTCGATGATCAGCGGCGCGAGAAAGGGAATGGATCGGGGTTCGTCGAGCAGGGCGACCAGTCGCGAAAATGCATCCAGCACATCGATGTCGATTCCGGCGATGGAAATGTTTTCCGGGGTTTCCGGTTCGGCTTCCGTGGCTGAAACGGGGGGAATTTCCCGGGCGAAACGGGCGGCGAGATACCGGTCTACCTGCAACGAAACGGAGAGAAAAGGTTTTTCGGGAGTGGCTTTCGTGTAGTAATTGACACTGGGGACATCCACGCTGTGGACGAGACATTCCCCTTCCTCGTAATGGTATTCCCGTTCCCCGAGAAACGAATTCCGCTGTCCCTGGATGACGGCCGTGATGGCGGGCGGATAGAAACAGTTTTCCGAGAGGTAATTCCAGTCCCGCCGGTAGAGAATCAGGCCGGGAATGACGGTCGGCCAGTTGCCCGGCTCGGGCATGCGCGGAAGGATTTTTCCGGCTATCGTGCGGTTGATGGCCGCGATGCGTGTCTGTCTTTCGTCGGATCCGGTCATGATTCGGTCGGTATGTTCGGACAGGAACCGTTTTATCAGAACTGGCCGTGATTGTATACAGGTTGAGAGGATTGTGCACCCAATGAATAAAATCGTGTGTCCCGTTCGGACGGAATAAAACATATAGTTCCCATCCGGAAGCCGAATGGCGACAGGCATCCGGCTTCCGGTATGTGAACCAATCCGTTTTTCATCATGCCAAACCGGATTACGCGGGACGATATCCTTTTTTCAGTCAAGAGTTTCATGGCAGCCATGCTGGCGCTGTATCTGGCGTTCAGGCTGGGGTTGCCCCGCCCTTTCTGGTCGCTGATTTCGGCTTATGTCGTGTCGCAGCCCTTTTCGGGAGCGACCCGTTCCAAGGCCGTTTACCGGGTGGCCGGGACGGTTGTCGGAGCGGTCATGACCATGCTGGTCGTGCCGAGATTCGTCGGGTATCCCGTATTGCTGTCGATCATTTTCAGTGTCTGGATCGGTGTATGCCTTTATGTTTCCCTGCTGGACAGGACTCCCAGGGCCTACGCTTTCATGTTGGCGGGCTATTCGGTGCCGATCATCGCCTTGCCGGTTCTGGCGGACGTTTCCGTTTTCAGCGAAGCGGCCCTGTTCGAGGCATCCCTGGCGCGGGTGGAGGAAATCGTGTTGGGGATTGTCTGTTCGGCGCTGGTTCACAGCGTCATTTTGCCCAGAGGGGTGGACAGAACCGTGCTGGAAAGACTCGATCAGGCGCTGAAAGACATCCGCCTGTGGGTACAGGAAATTCTTTCGGAAGCGCCGGCGAACCGGACGATGGAACTGCACAGGCTTTCGCAGACGGTTTCGGAACTGAGGACGCTTTCCACCCATCTTTCATTCGATACATCCAATGTGCGCTGGACAACCGGACTGGTGACGGAACTGCAAAATCGTTTTTCCACACTCGTGCCCGTTCTGGCGACGGTCGGGGACAGGCTGGACGTACTGAAAGCCGGATATGGCGGCAGTCTGCCCTTGCCCTGGCAGAAGGTGCTGGCGGCCATCAGTCACTGGGTGGCGCACGGCAGCGGTAGCGATCGGGGAATTGTCGTCCGCCTGCACAGGGAAATCGACCGGATCGTTCCGGAAACCGGCAGAACATCGGAGAAACAGGACAGGTTGCTCGTCAATCTGGGAATGGAACTGCAACGTCTGCTGAACGAATGCGAACGGTGTTTCGATTTGCGGCGTGCCATCGATGCCGGCATGAACGGGGACTTGCCGCTCATGGAAAAACGGAAGGCGAAAACATCCGCGGTTTCACTGTTCGTCGACCGCCGGGTTGCGCTGGTTTCCGCACTGGCCGCGGCGCTGGCGCAAGGACTTTCCTGCCTGTTCTGGATTCTTTCCGGCTGGCCGACGGGGGTCAGCATTCCGGTCAATGCCGGCATTTACTGCATGTTTTTCGCTTCGCTGGACAATCCGTTGCCGGCCATCCGCCTGCAATTCATCTATATCACCCTGTCGACGCTCACGGCGGGTCTGTATCTGCTGCTTCTGCTGCCGTCCGTCCACAGTTTCGAAATGCTGATGATGATGTTCGCGCCTTTTTTGCTGGTCATGAATATTCTCATGGTCAAACCGGCAACAGCCATGCGGGCTACTCCGTTCATGATGCTGACGATCTGTTCCATGACCATGTTCGATACCGGGACGGCCGACATGACGACCTTCATCAATTCCGAGCTCAGCCAGTCGATCGGTATCGGCATGTCCCTTTTCTGCACCTGGATGTTCCGGGTCGTCAATGTCGCTTCCGTGACACGGCGTCTGGTGCTGAAAATGTGGGACGACATCGCCAGACTGGGCGATACTTCCCGGGCGCCGTCCATGATCGCGCTATCGGTCAGGATGGTCGATGGCATCAGCCTGCTGGTTCCGCGCCTGTCGCAGCTGGAAAAGCAGAAACATGTGACGGGGGTGGACGGCCTGTCCGCTGCCGGCATTCTGTCCGATCTGTGTGTGGGACTGAACATGGCCAGGCTTTTGCGGCTGGAAAGGAGACTGTTGCGGTTCGGTGTGCCGGTTCGTCCCCTGTTGCAGGCCTTGTCCGGTCATTACCGTGACCGCATGGCGGCAAGGCCGGAAGGCGATGCCGGCATACTGGCCATGCTGGATGCGGCACTCGAAGACGTCGCGATGCTTCCCGCCGGTCCTGTCCGGAAAGCCGCTGTGGCCGCCCTGGCGGGAATACGGCGCGATCTGTTCCGCAATACGGCACCGTTTCCCGCCGGAAAATCAGCGTACGGAGAAGACGGGCATGAAGCCGGTCTTTCCGTCGCCAACGGTTCCTGAACTTTTTTCATGAGTCTTTTCCGGTCTCGAACGGCATGAGAGCGGCATACCGGAAAATTGTCCGGCAATGGCTATGGCTGGTGCAGATCTTGCCACGAAACCGTCCGGGAAGTTTTGGGAAACGGGGTGGTCGGATTGCAGACGGAAACCTTTTCCGGAAACAGGGTACCGGCAAAAACAGTCCCCGGAAAACCCGATGCCGGTACCAAAAATTTTGATGGTAAAATGTCTCATTTAACATGTTTGCGTCAGGATTCATGACTTCATTTGGACAGGAGTGCGATTTGGAACCGTCAGACGCCCCGTGCAGGGGGCAGGACAGGAAGTCAGGTGCCCCATATGGGAGGGAAAGTCGGGACAGGGTGTTTTCTTCTCGCGGAGTGACACGGTTTTTTTCCGTCATGGTTGCCGGTATGCTGACCGGCATGGCGCCGCTTCATGCCGCCGATATTTCCGCAGACAGCATGATGCCGGAAAAACCGGGACCGGAAATCATGGCCATTCTGGATCATTTTCCAGCCGGTTCGATCGATTCGGTCATGAAAGCCGACCGGGTGCTGGAAGTCGTCCGGATTGAAAAAGCCAATATCAAGGCCCGTCTCTATAATGAAAAACTGGAATGCAACAAAAAGTTTTTCGTTAACTGGTGTTACGAGGAAGCGGAAGAGCGGCAGCGTATCGATTCGCAGGCATTGCATATGCTGGAGGTGGAAGCGAAACGCTTCAAACGCAGCGATGACATCCGGCAGCGTGATCTGGCCGCAGATGAACGCAGGGCGGAAAGCGAGGCAGATGCCTTGCAACGCGCTGAAAATGTGGCGGCACATGAAGCACGTGTGAAACGGGTTCAGGAAAGAGCGGCCCGGCAGGCCGCCGCGGCGAGAGGAGAGACAGCCACACCGGAAGCCAGGCATGAAGGCAACCTGATGACTCCGGCAGAGAAAGCGGAAAATGTCCGTGAATACGAAGCCAAACAGAAGGAAGCCATCAAACGACAGGAAAGAGTCCGGCAGAAAAGAGCCGAGACGCAACAGAAACGCGACAGGAAAGCGGCAGAAGAAGCGGCGGACAAATAAGCCGGAACAGACATGGTGAGGAAAAAAGGGCGGAAAAACCGCCCTTTTTTCATGGAAGAAATCCCGTCGCGACGAAACAGAAAAAATTGTTGCAGGAAAAAAACATCCCTGCCGACAAGGGAAACGTCCGCCAATACTTACAAACAGATCCGTTAATACTTATTAACTGCCCCGTTCATCCTTTCCGGCCACAACAGCCGGCAAAGCCAAGTCTATCAAAATTCAGGAAAAAACCGGATGCGAAATGAAACGCTCATCGGTGCCGATGGGGTTGTCACCCTAACGGAAAGAGAAACAGATCGAAGAAAATCATCAATGAAATCATGCGCCTGCATAGTTTTCAATGCCTGTTAATAAGTATTAGCAGACATTTCGGGAGCAGCGGCGAACAGGCGGGGTCACACAAGACCGACAACATCTTTCGGAGAAACCGGTACCGGACAGGCCGGAGAACACGAACGAAAGGAACAGACGACCGGAAGCCGGGAAGAAGACGATGAGGAAAGCGAATGAACAGGATATATAAAGTGATCTGGAACCGGGTGCGTGGCGGATATGTGGTGGTTGGCGAGCATCAGGTGGCGAAAGGCAAATCCGGGAGGGTGAAGATGGTGCAGGCGGCCATATTGTCCGGTGCATTGGTTTTGGGGAATATGGCACTGGCGGATGCGCAGGATTTTTCCATCCCGATTACCGGAAAAGAGGCGGCTTACGACGGTATCAGGTCGGGGACAGACGGAAATTATACTTATACATTCGGGGCGGGAGACTACCTGACGATCTCCGATAGCAATGCTTCGACGGGCATCGATATCTCCGGTTCCACCCGGTCCATCGGGATCAACGGACTGGAGTTGTCCATTGGCCAGGAAGACCGGTATCCGGTTCTGAAGGGAGTCAATCTATATGGTGACGACAAGTCGTTTTCGATGGATAGCGGAAGGGTGACGGTTTCATCGGAAAACACCAGTATGACAGCGGACGCTTACGGGATTTATGTCGAGAGCAACGGGCAAACGGTCACGCTGGGTGATCTGGCCATTTCGGCCAGTGCGATTACCGGCGGGGAGAATGCCACCGCTTATGCCCTGTCCACCAGCAATCTGGACAATACAATCGAAGGGGGCGATCTCGTTCTGACGGCCTCGGCAAAAAGTGCACAGTATGCATTTGCCAGCGGGATAACCGCCTGGCAGAATGCGGGAGATACCAGCCTTCCCGGCAGTACGATCGGTCTGAAAGATCTTTCCGTAACAGTTTCGGCCGAAGTGACCGGTGCTGATGGCGAAGCGTATGCCGCAGGTATCAATGGCGACGATAAGAGCGAAATTCGTACGGGAAATGGTGATATTGCCATTTCAGCCAAATCGGCCAGCGGGTCGGCTGTCTATGCCGCCGGTATCGACAGCCGGAACGGTTCGGTCAGCATGGGGGATGCAACCGTGAAGGTTTTGGCGGAAGGGGTGGACAATACGGTAGCCGCCTACGGTATCCGGGCCTGGAACGACAATGACAGCGTCCGTACCGGTCACGTCGATGTGACGGTACAGGCAACGGGCGGTTCCGAAGACAACGGGTATGTGGAAGCGATAGCCCTGCTGGCCAATGGCGGGGAAGTCAGTGTGGTCGGCGGGACGCTTGCCGCCGTTTCGGAAAAAGGCTATGTCGCCGGGGTACATGCCAATGGAGGGACGAGCGTTACACTGGGATCGGAAAACGATACCCTGAAAATCGTCGCTTCCGGAACGGATACGGCAGTCGGCATTTACGCCGGTTCCAACTCGGACGTTTTGCTCCACGGGAATGTGTCGGTTGCGTCACCTGTCGCGCTTCAGGGAGCCGGAGCGGTTACGGTGGCCAATGGAACGACAGTACTGGATGGAAGAACAGACGGTTTTACCGGTGTGCTCAATGTCCGGGGAAAAGTGGCGGTCGGCATGAGTGAAACGGAAGCCGCCGACACACTGGCATCGACGTCCGGCTCCGCTCTGATGATCGCGGCCGGGAGCACCCTGTATGGAGCCACGACAGTCGGCTCGACAGCGACGGGAACGGCCGGAACAGGAAGCAGCCTGACTGTCGGCAGCGACGGAACCCTCATTATCAAAGCCGGAAACGGTTACAACGGAACCGATCCGCTGGTGACGGTCGATAAAGCCGCGATGGATGCCTCATCCACCCTGAAACTCGTCAATACCGCAGCTATCGCCGACAATACAACCATCTTTAGTTTCCGGGATGGAACAGGACCGGCATCCTGCCGGCTGGAAACGGATAACCTGCTGAAAGTCGTCCGGGACAACAAGCTCGTCACCACAAGCGCGACGGATGCGTTCGGCGGATCGCTGGCTGCGTCGGGAGTCATTGACGAAGCTTTCGGTTCGACCGGAACGCTGGCAAGAGAACGCATTGTCACCATAACGACGGATACGACGGCACAGACCGCTGCCAAAACCCTCAATAAAATCGCCCTGATGGGAACTGCCGGAGCGGCCCAGGCGGTATCTGTAAACACGGCAGGAGTCCTGTCGGATACTCTGGAAAGACATGGAAGCCGGCTGAGAGGTTACGACCACCGTCAAAAAGGGGCCGACCTGTGGATAGATCTGAACGGCCACGCCAGCAAGGCAAGCCGTTACAGCGCCGGCAATACCCGTTACGGTTACAAAAGCGAAATGGCCGGAGCGACGATCGGTATGGACTGGGCACATGGAAACGGGTTCACCACAGGCGCGGCTTTGAGCTTCGGAACCGGGACGGCCCGGGGACAGGGAAACGGCGGCGGGACCCACAACGAAATCGACTACTGGGGATTTCATCTCTATGGGATCTATACCCATGACCCGTTCAATCTGATCGGTCATGTCGGCTATCTGGAAACTTCCAATGAAATCAGACAGCTGGGCTACAAGGGCGAACCGGATGTGAAAACGTTTTCCGCCGGATTGAGAGTGGAAAAACCGTTGGCCCTCAATGAAACCGTGACTGTCATGCCTCACGTCGGGCTGCGCTATCTGCATATCGACATGGACAGCTTTTCCGCCGGTGGCTTCCGTTACGGGGCGGATAAGGCCGGATTGATCCAGACCCCGGTCGGCGTGGCGTTGAACGGAAGCCTCAAAACCGCAAACGGCATGCAGGTCAAACCGTTCATCGACATCACCATCACACCGGCGTTCGGCGACAGAAAAACAGACAACCGGTTCGGCATGGAAGGAGGCTGCGTCACCGATACCCTGAGTACCCGGATAGCGGGAGATACCCTGTATATAGCAAGAGCCGGCGTGGAAGCGAGCCACCAAAACCACAGCTTCGGGCTGAATATCGGTGTGGGAAGCGGAGACGACGGGCGCATCGATCAGGAACTCATGGCCCGATATCGTTACAGCTTCTGACCGGAAAAAACGGAAAGTGGAAAGAAAGGGAACGGAGACGTTCCCTTTTTGTTTTTCTGTCAGGTTGGCGAAAACGGCGTTGCAGCAGGGGCGTCCTGACGGGAATGGATACCGGTTGCGGAAAGGAAGATGTCCGGTATGGGGACCGTTCGGGATGGGGCATGTTCCCCATTTCGGGGATGAAGAACCGGACGCTAAAATGATCCGTGATGTTCTTCCGGCCGGTTTTGGGGGATGCTGTATGAAACGTTTCCGGGTTATGCCGGTACCGATTGCGGTGTTTTTTTCTGGGGAGTGTTTGCGATGGATAAACCGAAGGTGATGGTGATGCTGGCTCCGGGGTTCGAAGAAGGGGAAACGGTCACGATTCTGGATATTGTGCGTCGTGGCGGGTTTGCGGCGGACAGTGTGCGGTATGTCGCGGATGTAGTCGTACGTGACGGGAAGATGATTGCCAGCCGTGCTCCGGGGGCGGTTTTGCCGTTCGCTTTTGCTCTGGTTGATGCATTGGGAGGCGACAGCGCGCCGATCAGGAAATCCTTTCTGTATGACGAAATGAAAGCGTAGCCTGATGGCGTGAAAGAGGTATCAGGACAATAGGCGGTGTGTCCGTCTGACTGTAGCTGGCAGATATGACGGGACAAGGCGTTTCGGCGGTTTGGGCAGGGCAGGATGCAAAAAAAATGGAGGATTGCCGTCCGACAGACGGTACCGGCAGGATGTTTCCACCGTATGGTTATGGTCGGCCGGCTCCGTAAAAACGGGATCCGGTGCCCGGGCAGCATGTCGCCGGTTTGGCGTATAAAGGAAGGATGAGAGAAAAAACAGGGCGCTTCAGGAAGGGAAGCGCCTGAATTTTCCCATGGAAGATACCGGTTTCACCGGTTCGTGGTCGGGGTGTGGCGGGAAGGATAAAACGGGCCGGGCCCGTTTCGCCTCTTTCCCGGACCGGCCGGCAGGATCAGTTGGATGTCGCCAGCTGGACAGTCGGGCCGGACAAGAATTCCGGATTCATGTTTCTGTCCATGTCCGTTTTTTTCCGGGCAGGCAGTGTCGTGGCATGGTATCTGACACCGGTGATGTTTCCGGCGTCATCGAACAGGCAGGTCATGATTCCTGTCTGCTGCATGCGCCGGATTTCAGCTGTATCCAGACCGCAGAATCCGGCTGTTTCATCCAGACTGACCGGTACCGGACGGGTCGTGCGTCTGTTGCGGCTTCCCTGAAAGCGCAGCTTGTTATACAGTGCCCACAGCAGGAAGGCACAGACGAATCCGCCGATTACGGGGAAGTACCGCGACATGACGGTCTTGATCGCCAGAATGTCCTTGTAATCGATGATGTTCGAAAACAGGGAGTAATCGATTGTCCAGCTGCACAGCGCAAAGAATGTGGAAAGGATGTAAAGCAGGACACCCCAGAACAGGATCGGCAGGAATATTCCCAGCGCTTTCTGTCCGGCCGACTGTTTGTGTTTGTAGCATACGATCAGGTTTTTTGGATCAATTACCATTTTGTCTTCCCTTTTTCATTTGATTCATCATTTTGCCGAAGCAGTGTGTTTTTATCCGGTTCGCTGCCGATTCCCCTGTCCGTGGTGTGCCAGCGGCCCCGTTTTTTCCCGCCGGAAAAAAACATGGCTTTGGGGAAAGCGATCAGCGAGACAATCCAGTTCAGCAGCCAGTAAAAGAGCGGATACCAGATGATTTCCAGATAGATCCCGCCCAGATTGCTGTCGTATTTCCGGGCCATGAAAAAACAGACGGCGAACTGCAGCAGGCAGGTCAGTCCCAGTACCAGTCCCGTATAGGGAGAGGCGAAGAACGGTTCTGCCGAAGAGGCCGGAAAATCGACGAACAACTTGAATATTCCGGTCAGCATCAATGCGAGGAGGGTGTAACTCCAGACGATGCTGGCGATATATTCGATGAAAATTCCCCAGAAACGGCGTTCTTTCCAGCTGAAGAGGTAACGGCAATAGTTTTTGAAGGCTTCCGCTCCTCCGACAGCCCAGCGCAGCCGCTGTTTGAACAGGCCGCCCAGGGTTTCCGGCATCAGGATCCAGCAAAGGGCATGGGGCTCGAACCGGATGTCCCAGTGCGCAAGCTGCAATCTCCAGCTCACGTCGATGTCTTCGGTGATGGTCAGCTCGTTCCAGTAGCCGATGCTGTGCAGCGCGCGGCGGCGGAACGCCCCGATCACTCCCGATATGGTGAAGATGCGGCCGTAAATCCGCTGGGCACGTTTCAGAAGTCCGACGATGGCGGAAAACTCGCCGACCTGGATGCGGCCCAAGAGCGTGCTGCGGGTGCGTATGCAGGGATTGCCCGTGACCGCGCCGACCCGGGGACTGTGGACGAAATGGCTCATGATCCAGGTGACGGCATAGTGGTCCAGTATGGCGTCTCCGTCGATGCAAACCAGAAATTCGCCCCTGGCGGCCATTGCTCCCGTTTTCAGCGCAACGGCCTTGCCCTGGTTGGTCGCCAGCTGGACGACCCGCATGCGGGGAATGGTTCTTGCCAGCATTTCCAGCTGCTGGCCGGTATCGTCGGAACTGCCGTCATTGATGGCCAGAATTTCGTAATTCGGATAGTGCATGTCGGCCAGTGCAGTAAACGTTTCGATAGCGTTCGAGGATTCGTTGTAGCAGGGCACCAGAACGGATACAAGCGGATATTCCGGCAGTTCAGGCGGAACCGTGTAGCGTCTTCCCCTTTCATACCGGTAGTAGTACACCAGCGCTCCCGACATCCACAGATACGACATCAGCAGCGGATAGAAGAAGGCGAAATCAAATAGCAGTTCTGTCAAGCGATCGAGCATATCTTTCTTGTCTCATTTCCGAATAGAAAAATATGGAGAAATCACACCGATATCCGGATGGCCGAGGATGGGATCGTCCGGGTAGTAGCCGAAGTTGTTGGCACCGTGTTTTAACAGCTGCTGCATCTGTTTTGCCATGATGTCGTTTGGCATGGGCCGCAAATGGTCCTGACGCCAGTCTTTCGCCTGCAATTCGAACACCGTCCTGCGCAATCCGAGAGGGTGTCTGGCGACTTTGCGGATCAGGGTTTCCATCCACTCGTCGGCATGATCGGCGGCACCTTCCATATACGGCATCGCTTCCACACCGGTGTAATCGTATGCCCTTAAAAAGTCGTCCAGATTCTGGGCCATCCATTCTTCCGCCTGCGGCGTGAGGATGACCGGAGCGTACATGTTGCGGGACGTGAAGACCGGCGGATGCCATTTTTCGACGGTCGCCTGAAGTTCCTTCGTGAAATCGATCAGTGCCCGGCTTTTCGCACGGGTGAACGCATGCATGAGTTTCGGGTCTTTCCGGATCTGTTCCGGATCGGTCGGCAATCCGAGGCTTGTGAGCCAGGCTTTTCCGGCCGGGCTGACGTCTTCGTAGTCTCCGAGGATCCCGTCGTCGTGGAAAATGATTCCCATCAGGGGGGCATGGCTGGCGAGATCTTCATAGATTTCGTTGATGATGCGCCGGTTTTCCGCGTCGAAGGGGGTCAGGCGCGTGTAGAAGACTTTCTTGTCGGGAGAAGTGGCCTGGACGACCGGGCGGTTCGGCAGATCGAACCCCAGTATGGGCATCCATGCGTAAACCTCGCATTTGTAGCGTGTGGCCAGCTGCCAGGAGATATAGTTGAAAAAGTCGGCACGCATGGGAAGATGACGATTCGGGAAATACAGGGCATCAGCCGTGCCGTTGCCGTCCGGGTCCGCAAAAGCCTGCAAGTAGATCACATTGGCACCGGAAGCCCTGACGCGGTCAAAAAGCAGGGAAATGTTTTTTTCGCGTTGCAGGGGATCGTCGTCGTAAATCATGTCCAGATCCACATGCATGACGCGCTGGATGGGCAAATCGGATACCGGCAGTTGCGCCATGGCGTTGCGGCGCCGGTAAAGGGTGCTTCCCGCCATGACGCCTGCTTCCATTTTCCGCATCATGTGAGGCAGGTCGATGCCTTCGTGCATCATGAGTCTGGGAATGGTCGGCCAGTCGGCATAGAAAGCCAGCGAGGCCGTCAGTTCGTAACCGGCTTCCCGGGCGGCGGAAACGCCGACCTGGTTATAGCGGCCATAAGGCCAGACGGCGACCTGCGGCCGGCGTCCGGTCTTTTCGTAGATGATGTCGGACGAGCGTTTCCAGTCGTCGCGAACCCGTGTCCTGAAGGCCTCGATGGATTCATACGTTCCGGTTTTCGGGTCATACCACCGGTGGGCGCCGGATGGCAGCATGATTCCCTGCGGGTTGCCCTGGTGTCCTTCATGCAGGTTGTGCGAATGGGATGCCAGTTCGACGATGCCGGAATCGGCCATTTCCCTGATCTGGTCCCAGGTGAGGAACATGGAACGGGGGAGCTGCTTGTCGCCGCCGTAGTTGACGTTTTCGCCGTCGGGGGTTTCCAGCCAGCCCGTTTCCAGCGACAGGAAAGCGGTATAGCCGTAGGACTTCAGCATGGGATAGGCGATTTCATAAAAGCTGCGGTATCCGTCGTCGAACGAAATCAGCACGGATTTGGGGGGCAGGTCCGTATTGTTTTCCTTCGCTTTCAGGACGTCCTTGACGCTGATGACGGTATAGCCGTTTTTTTTCAGCCAGTCGAAATGTTCTTTCAGTTCCGCCCGGGAAACAGGGGCCGTGTCGTCAAGCACGCTGCCGTCCAGAACGGGAACCACATTGTGGTAGCACAAGGTAATGAACGAAGGGGTTTTGTCTGCTGCCTGCGCGACGGCGATGAAAGAAAAGGCAAAAAGGACGAAACTGAAAACGAATTTGCGGGCAGCCGCCGCTGTTTTGGAAATCATTGCAAAAATTACCATGCTACGTCTGAATTTGAACAAAAGGTTTTTTCTGATGTCGTTGTGTTGTACGAATATAGCCGGCACCGGACAAAGGGCGCTGGCACAAAGAACGAAAACGGCGAGCTGGGCAAGGAAGGGATGAAATCCGCGAGTTGCCGGATGGAACCGCTGTTTTTTCACCACTTTGTTGTCAAGCTTCGTTACTTTTTCCGGTTCCCTGTCGCAAGACACCAGACTCACCAACGATCCGTTTTCATCAAACGGCGTTTTTCTGAAACGGTCCGGAAATTTCCCGCCGATCCCGGTGAATGGTTCGGGAATCCGCCGGATTTTTCCGGGTTTCCCCGGCCGTCATACCTGGCTGGGACGGGGCAAACGGAGTTTCATGATTTCTGATAACGCATGGGGAAACGATTCGGTTGACATGTCGGGCAACATTTTTGCCTGTTCCCGTTTCCGGGGCCCGTCGGCGAGCCGAAGTACCGTCCGGGATATGGAACCGGGTTTGCGGCTTTGCCGGTGTTTTGGTTCTGTCCGGCAGTCGTGCGGATGAGGTGCCGGTTTCCTTTGCCCGGATGGAAAATGCCGACAAAAACGGGAAGCGGCGGGATGGCCGGATTCATTCGGTATTCGCGGGTAGCAAGACGAACTGACTCGCTTTGCACGGCAAATGAGTCGTTTTCTGTTTTCATCAGGTGAAACGGAATCGCATTCTGCAAAACCCGGAAATTCCGGGCAATCGGGTTTCGGGATCTCTCCTGTCCGGTTCCAATCCCCATGAAACAGGACACATCCGCACGAAGCGGTTCCCGGAAGCCTTGCGCATTTCCGGGATATCGTTGACCGGAACAGCCATATATCCGTAAATATTATCCAGTCCCCTTTTTCTGTCTGGCGCATTTCATGAATTGTGTTGATAAAGTGTTGTTGCATTTCCGAAAGCCATCCGGACATCCGTGATCCGCTTCGTTTGTGACATGCCGCTTTCGGGGAAACCCTGGCGCTGTTATGCAGGAACGGTCAGTTCCGGGAAATGAAAAATCATGTGAAATCAACTGGTCAAACAAACCGTTTCACCGGTCTCATAAAAATCGTGTAAACAGATTTTTTGATGTCCGTTTCAGGCCGGACATTTCCAGTTCGTTTTTCCGTTTACCTTGCATCTGGTATGGGATGTCTTCCGGTCTTTTTCTGGCTGTCGTCGCGAGAAAGAGGAAAATTGTCTGCTAAAAGACCGGAAAACCGGATGAAATGAGCGGTAGAGAAACAGGGTGGCCTGCCGTTTCTTCACGTCAGGATGCGGTTCCGTTTCTGGCAGGTTTACCGACCACTGCCGGCGGTTGCACGTGGTAAAACGGGGACGGCCATGTCTGCGGGTACCGGAGTGGCAAATCCGGCTGTGCCGGAAACGGCTGTCGTTTCGGCAACCGGAGAATGGACAGGCATTCAGGCCGGGCCGGCGGTTTTTCCGGATGAGACCGGTTCCGCCGCCGGAGCCGTATCGGGCAGGGCGGGTGATTTTGTTTTCTCCGGAGGATTGCCGGCCGGTACGGCGGACGTTGTGCTGGCATTTTCCGGTACAACAGCCGGTTTTTCCGTTTCCCATTGCCCGCCGATGGCGGCGATCAACGCAACGCTGGCGGTGAACTGGCGTTTTCGGATATCCCACAGCGTGTTTTCCGCGGAAATGCGGCTGTTCTGGGCAACGAGCAATTGCAAATAGCCGGTCGTGCCGGCACGGTACTGATTCAGGGTAATCGTTTCGGAACGACGGGCGGCATCGACGGCGGCGGCCTGTAATCCGGATTCATCGCCCAGCATGGCCTGTGCCGCCAGATTGTCCTCGACTTCCTGGAAAGCGGTCAGCACCTGCTGGCGATAGGTCGCGACGGTTTCGTCATACGCGGCGATGGCTTCGTCCGTCTGGGCGCTGCGCAGTCCGGCATCGAAAATCGACAGGGCGATCGCGGGGCCGATCGACCAGATGCGGTTCGGCACGGTGAAAAGGTCGCCGAAGGACGGGCCGCGCCAGCCCCCGGTGGCCGACAGGGTCAGGGAAGGAAAGAACGCCGATTTGGCGACGCCGATCAGGGCATTTGCCTGTGCGACCTTGCGTTCGGCCGAAGCGATGTCGGGCCGCCGCTGGAGCAGGGTGGACGGCACTCCGGCCGGGATTTGCGGCAGATACGGATCGTTTTCGGCTGCCGCCAGGGAAAATGTGGCGGGCGGGACACCGATGGAAACGGCAATGGCGTGTTCCAGCTGGGTACGCGCCAGTTTCGAGTCGATGGTGGCGGCCTGTGCCACTTTCAGCTGGCTTTCGGCCTGTGCCACGTCCGCGTCCGATACGATGCCGGCGTTGTACTGGTTTTGTGTCAGTTTCAGCGACTCGGCCAGCAGTTTTTCGCTTTCTTCAAGCCTTGAAATCTGGCGGTCGGTGACGATCAGTTCCAGATAGGCCGTGGCCAGCTGGGCCTGCTGGGACAGTCTGACGGCGGCCAGTTGTGCCAGAGAGGCCTGTGCCCCGGCTTCTCCCGCCTCGACATTGCGGCGGATACCGCCCCACAGATCGACTTCCCAGCTCAAGGTGCCGATCGCCTGATTCTGGGTCGATATGGCCGACGAGCTGTTCGACAGGGCGCCTCGTGTCCGCCCGGCGTCAAGCGAGAGGGTCGGGAAAAGGGCGGATTCCGCCTGTCTCATGAGGGCCTGTGCCTGCCGGTACTGGGCCTCGGCCTGGGCGATGGTCAGGTTCTGGCTGTTTAACCGTTCCATCAGCCGGTCAAGTTCCGGATCCCTGAATACGCTCCACCACTGGCCGCGGGGATATTCGTCGGCCGGTTTCGCCGTTTTCCAGAGGCTGTCTTCCTTGTAGGCAACCGGTACGTCCGTTTCGGGAATGACGTAATCGGGACCGACGGCACAACCGGCCAGAACCGCCGCCGACAGTACGGCGACGAGAGCGGTTTTTGCGACGGCCGGAAAAACGGAATGTGTCCGTTGCGGTTTTTGCAGGGCGTGGTAGAAGGGCGAATCGGTCTTCATGGGTTTATCCTGTGTCGGTTGTTCAGACCGTTTCCTCTTTTGCCGCGGCTTTTTTCTCGGCCAGACGTTTGCGGAAACGGTCCAGGTACAGATAGACAATCGGGGTGGTGTACAGGGTCAAAAGCTGGCTCAAAATCAGGCCGCCGACGATGGAAATGCCCAGCGGGATCCTCATTTCGGCACCGTCGCCGTGGCCGAGTGCCAGCGGCAGCGCGCCGAACAGGGCGGCGGTTGTGGTCATCATGATGGGCCTGAAACGCAGCAGGCAGGCCTGATAGATGGCGTTTTCCGGTGTGAGGCCTTCTTCCCGTTCGGCCACCAGCGCGAAATCGATCATCATGATCGCGTTCTTTTTCACGATGCCGATCAACAGCAGCACACCGATCAAGGCAATGACGGAAAATTCGCTTCCGGCCAGAATCAGCGCCAGCAGCGCGCCCACCCCGGCAGATGGCAGGGTGGAGAGGATGGTGACCGGATGGATGAAGCTTTCATACAGTATTCCCAGCACGATATAGACGGCGACAAGCGCCAGTACGATCAGAAGCGGCTGGTTGGAGAGCGATTCCTGGAAAGTTCTGGCCGTTCCCTGGAAGCTGCCGACGATGGAAGACGGCATGCCGATATCGGAGAGGGTCTGCTCGATGGCGGTCGTCGCATCCGAGAGCGAGTTGCCGGGAGGCAGATTGAACGACAGGGTCGACGAGGCGAACTGGCCCTGATGGTTGACCGAGAGCGAGGTATTGGTCGGTTCCCAGCGGGCGACGGCGGAGATGGGGGTCGGCCCCGCGTTCGGCGTCTGGATGTAGATATGGTTCAACGCTTCCGGATTCTGCCAGTATTGCGGTGCGACTTCCATGATGACCTTGTACTGGTTCAGTTCATTGTAAATGGTCGATACCTGCCGCTGGCCGAACGCATTGTAGAGCACGTCGTCCACCTGCTGTTGCGTCAGGCCCAGGCGGCTCATCGCGTCCCGGTCGAAGGTCAGCATGGTTTGCAGGCCTTTCAGTTCCTGATCCGTGTTCAGGTCGGCCAGCATCGGCAGTTTCGACAAGGCACGGAACGCTTTCGGTGTCCATTCGCGCAATTCGTTCAGGTTGTCGCCTTGCAGGGTGTACTGGAACTGCGCATTGCTCTGGCGGCCTCCCATGCGGATGTCCTGCACGGATTGCAGAAACAGGGTCGCGCCCGGTTCGGATGCCGTTTTCTGGCGCAGGCGTCCGATGACTTCGTCGGCACTGACCTTGCGTTCGGAAAGCGGTTTCAGACTGATGAACAGACGGGCGTTGTTGGTCTGCCCGCTGCCGGTATAGCCGGTGACCTGATTGATGGCCGGGTCTTCCTTGATTTTCAGCATGAAGGTTCTCATTTTTTCCTTCATGGCGTTAAACGAGATGCTCTGGTCGGCACGGATGACGCCGAACATCTGTCCGGTATCTTGCTGCGGAAAAAAACCCTTGGGAACGACGATATAAAGAAAAACGTTGAAGCAGATCGTCGCGATCAGGATCAACAGGGTGATGCGACGGTGATCGATGGCCCATTTGAGCGTTTTGCCATAGGCGATCTGCATACTGGAAAAAAGGTGTTCGCTGGCATTGAACAGCCGGTTCATCCGGCCCGGTTTCGGGGCGGTTTGCTTGTGTTTGAGCCAGAGGGCGCACAGCATCGGGGTGGTAGTCAGCGAGATGAACAGCGAAACGAGAATGGTCACGGAAAGCGTGACGGCGAATTCGCGGAACAACCGGCCGATGATGCCGCCCATCAGCAGGATCGGGATGAACACGGCGATCAGCGAGATACTGATCGACATGACGGTGAACCCGACTTCCTGCGCTCCTTTCAGGGCGGCGTCGAACGGTTTCATGCCGTCCTCGATGTGCCGCATGATGTTTTCCAGCACGACGATGGTATCGTCCACCACGAAGCCGGTGGCGATCGTCAGCGCCATCAGCGAGAGGTTGTTTAAGGAGAAACCCGCCAGATACATGACGGTGAAGGTTCCCACCAGCGAGACGGGAACCGAAATGGCGGAAATGGCGGTAGCGCGGAAATTCCGCAGGAAAACGAACACGACTAGAATGACCAGCGCGATGGAGATGATCAGCGTGAATTCCACATCCGCCAGCGAGGCGCGGATTGTCGGCGTCCGGTCCATCACGACGTTCACGTCGATCGCTTCGGGAATCGAGGCGGACAAAACCGGGATGGCGTCGTAGATCCGGTCGACCGTTTCGATGATGTTGGCGCCCGGTTCGCGGAAAATGATGATCATGATGCAGGGTTCG
This sequence comes from Oxalobacter aliiformigenes, assembly GCF_027116575.1. GTDB lineage: Bacteria > Pseudomonadota > Gammaproteobacteria > Burkholderiales > Burkholderiaceae_D > Oxalobacter > Oxalobacter aliiformigenes. The sequence continues at coordinate 956,864 of NZ_CP098252.1, forward strand.
CCATCCACCATCCCCATGTTGCGTACGTCCTGTACCGAATCGACCACGCTGGCGACGTCGGAAAGCCGGACGGTCTTGCCATCGGTATGGTGGACGATCAGCGGCATGTAGTCCTTGGCGGTTTTGGCCTGATCGTTGGCTTCAATTTTCCACTTTTCAGTGTCGTTTCCGACGAATCCCTTCGGCCGGTTGACGTTGGTGCCGGTGATGATGTTTTTTATTTTCTCCATGCTGATGCCATAGCTGGAGAGTTGCTGCGGGTGCAGCTCGACGCGTACGGCCGGTTGCGATCCGCCGCCGACGAAGACGTCGCCGACGCCTTCAAGCTGCATCAGTTTCTGGGCGACGATGGTATCGGCGGCGTCGTACATCTGTCCGCGCGTCAGCGATTCCGACGTCATGGATAAAATCATGATCGGGGCATCGGCCGGATTGATCTTGCGGTAAGTCGGGTTGGACGGCATGCCGGTCGGCAGCAGGGCATGTGCGGCATTGATCGCGGACTGGACATCGCGTGCGGCGCCGTCGATATCGCGCGACAGGTCGAACTGGAGGGTGATATCGGTGGAGCCGAGCGTACTGGCCGAGGTGATTTCCGTAATGCCGGCGATGCGTCCCAGCGAACGTTCCAGCGGAGTCGCCACGGTGGAGGCCATCGTTTCGGGACTGGCGCCCGGCAGTTTCGCCCTCACGCGGATGGTCGGAAAATCGACCTGCGGCAACGGGGATACCGGCAGGCAGTTGAAGGCGACGATCCCCGCCAGCAGAATCGCCAGCGTGACCAGTACGGTGGCGACAGGACGGCGGATGAAGATTTCGGAGAATTTCATCGGCGTCCCCCGTCAGACCTGATTGGAACCGTCTATGGCGTGAGAGGCCGTTTTTTCGAAGCGGCGGGCCAGCCGGTCGAAATACAGATAAATGACAGGTGTCGTAAACAGCGTCAGTACCTGGCTGACCAAAAGGCCACCGACCATCGTGATCCCCAGCGGGTTGCGCAATTCGGAACCGATGCCGGTGGCGAACATCATGGGCAGTGCACCCAAAAGGGCAGCCAGCGTGGTCATCATGATAGGTCTGAAACGCAGGAGACAGGCCTGGTAAATCGCTTCCTGTGGCGACATGCCGTGATCGCGTTCGGCGACCAGTGCGAAGTCGATCATCATGATCGCGTTCTTTTTCACGATCCCGATCAACAAAATGATCCCGATGATCCCGATGACCGAAAGATCGTTGCCGGTTATCATCAGGGCCAGCAGGGCACCGATTCCGGCAGACGGCAGCGTGGACAGGATGGTGATCGGATGGATATAGCTTTCATAGAGGATACCCAGCACGATGTACATGGTCACGATGGCGGCGACGATCAGCCAGAGCGTCGAGGAAAGGGACGACTGGAACGCCATGGCCGCTCCCTGGAACTGGGTCTGGACGGATGGCGGAATCTGCATGTCGGCTTCCGTGGCGATGATGGCCTCGACCGCTTCGGAGAGCGAGGAACCCGGCGTCAGATTGAACGAGACGGTCGCGGTCGGGAACTGGCCCATGTGGTTGATGACGAGCGTGGAGGGCTTGAGTTCGATGCTGGCCACGGTATCGAGCGGTACCAGCGATCCGGAAGATGTGGCCACGTAAATGCCCTTGATCGATGTGGGATCCTGCCGTTCGTGTTCCTGCACTTCCAGCACGACGCGGTACTGGTTGGTCTGCGTGTAAATGGTCGAAATCAGGCGCTGGCCAAAAGCATTGTAGAGGGCGTCGTCGATATCCTGGGTGGAGATACCGAGACGGGAAGCGGTATCCCTGTCGATGTTGATGTACACCATCTTGCCGTTTTCCTGCAGATCGGTGGCCACGTCGGTCAGTTCGGGGAGCTGTTTTAACCGTTCGATCAGTTTCGGCGCCCATTCCGACAGTTCGTGCTGGCTGGTTGCCTGCAAGGTGAACTGGTATTGCGTCCGGCTGCTCCGGCTGTCGATACTGATATCCTGGACGGGTTGCAAATAAAGCGTCATGCCGGTAATGCCGGAAGCGGCTTCGGAGAGCCGGTTCATGACGGTATGGATATCGTCGCGCTCGCCTTTCGGCTTCAGGTTGATCAGCATTTTGCCGTTGTTGGGGGCGGCGTTCGTGCCATCCACGCCGATAAACGACGACAGGCTGACAACAGCCGGGTCTTCCAGCACCTTGTCGATCAGTTTTTCCTGCTGGCGGCCCATCGCGGCAAATGAAATGGACTGGGACGCTTCCGAGACGCCCTGTATGACGCCGGTGTCCTGTACAGGGAAAAAGCCTTTCGGAATGACGATGTAAAGCAGTGCGGTCACGACAATGGTGCCGACGGCAACCGCCAGCGTCAGTTTCTGGTATTTCAGTACCCATTGCAGGCATTTGGCGTATTCCTCGATGACCCTGTCGAAAAAGCGTCCGCTGGCATGGAAAAAGCGGCCCTGTTTTTCTTCCGGAATGTGTTTCAGGAGCCGGGCGCTCATCATCGGGGTCAGCGTCAGCGAGATCAGGGCGGAGATCAGGATCGAGACCGCCAGCGTGACGGCGAATTCACGGAAAAGCCGGCCGATCACGTCCCCCATGAACAGCAGGGGGATCAGGACGGCGATCAGGGAAACGGTCAAGGAAATGATGGTGAAGCCGATCTGTTTCGAGCCTTTCAGGGCCGCTTCCATCGGCTTGTCGCCTTCCTCGATATAGCGGGCGATGTTTTCGATCATCACGATCGCGTCATCCACCACGAACCCGGTGGCGATCGTCAGTGCCATCAGGGTCAGGTTGTTGATCGAAAAACCGGTCAGATACATGATCCCGAACGTGCCGATCAGCGAGAGCGGGACAGCGACGGCCGGGATGATCGTGGCCGTCATGTTGCGCAGGAAGATGAACACGACCAGCACAACCAGGGCGATGGCGATGACGAGTTCATGTTCGACGTCGGCCACCGAGGCGCGGATCGTGACCGTCCGGTCAGACAGGATGTCCACATCGACGGCGGCCGGCAGGCTGTTTTTGAGCTGGGGCAGTATTTCCTTGATACGATCGGCCACGGCGATGACATTGGCTCCCGGCTGGCGCTGGACGGTCAGGATCACGGCCGGCTTGTCGCCTGCCCAGGCCGCCAGACGGGCGTTTTCGGCGCCGTCGGTCACGGTGGCGATGTCTTTCAGACGTACCGGCGAACCATTGCTGTAGGCAACGATGATGTTTTCGAATTCGGCAGCGGATTTGAGCTGGTCGTTGCCGTCGACCGTCGAGGCCTGCAAGGGGCCGTCGAAACTCCCCTTGGCCTGGTTGACATTGGCGTTGGCCACGGCGGAACGGACGTTTTCGAGCGTGATTCCCCGTGCGGCCAGTGCCCGCGAATTGGCCTGGATACGCACAGCGGGCCGCTGGCCGCCGCTGATGGAGACCAGACCGACGCCCGGAACCTGCGAAAGTTTCTGGGCGATGCGGGTATCGGCCAGATCTTCCAGTTTCGTGATCGTCATGGTGGGCGATGTGACGGCGATCGTCAGAATCGGCGTGTCGGCCGGATTGACCTTGTTATAGATCGGCGGGTTCGGCAGATCGGTCGGCAGCAGGTTGTCGGCGGCGTTGATCGCGGCCTGCACTTCCTGTTCCGCCACATCCAGTGTCTGGGAAAGCGTGAATTGCAGGGTCACGACGGAGACGCCTTCGGAACTGGCAGACGACATCTGTTCCAGTCCCGACATCTGGCCGAACTGCCGCTCGAGCGGCGCCGTGATCGTCGAGGCGACGACTTCCGGGCTGGCGCCCGGGTAATAGGTGACGACCTGAATGGTCGGATAATCGACTTCGGGCAGTGCAGAAACCGGTAGCAGCTTCCATGCCACCAGCCCGGACAACAGGATCGCCACCATGAACAGGATGGTAGCGACGGGACGGAGAATAAACGGGCGCGACGGGTTCATGCCTCTCTCCGGTTGTTATTGCCGGCCGCCAGCGGCATGACCGGATGGGGTTGCATTGGGGGAGACGGGCGTTTTCGCTTCACCGGATGACGCACCGGCCGTTTCCGTTTTGGCGTTTTCCGCCGGGCGTGCGGCCGGTTCCTGTGTCTGTCCGGTGGCAGGCTGCTGTTCTTCGGTGGATATCGCCCGGTTGACGATCCGGATTTTCGAGCCGTCACGGAGTTTGTCCACTCCGTCGATCACGACGATCTGGCCCGGTTCCAGTCCTTCCTCGATAATCGTGTTTTCGCCGGATGTGGCGCCGGTTTTGACCTTGACAAGACTGACCGTGTCGTTGTCGTTGATCCGGTAGACGGTATGGCCGAGCTTGCCGAGCTGGACGGCGACGGTGGGAACGACGACGGCATCAGGTTGCGATCCCAGGTGCAGGTGGACGTTCACGAACTGGTTGGGGAACAGGGCGCTGTCGGCATTGTCGAATCTGGCCTTGATGCCGATAGTACCGGTATCGGTGCTCAGCTGGTTGTCGATCGCCAGCAGGGTGCCTTCGGAAAGCCGGTTGCGGTTTTCACGGTCCCAGGCCGAAACAGCCAGATTGCGATTGGTCCGGTAAGCCTTGAGTACTTGCGTCAGATCGACTTCCGGGATGGAAAAGAAGACATTGATCGGTTGTTCCTGCGTGATGGTGACGATGCCGTTCGTATCGCTGGCGTGGACGATGTTGCCCAGATCGACCTGCCGCAGGCCGACGCGTCCGGAAATCGGAGCCGTGATCCGGCTGTATTCGAGCTGGAGGCGGGCGTTGTCGACATTCCCCTGGTCGAGCCTGACGGTACCTTCGTACTGTTTGACCAGGGATGCTTGCGTATCGACCTGCTGTTTGGCGATCGAATTCTGTTCCAGCAGCTGCCGGTAACGCTGCAAATCGAGCCGGGCGTTTTCCAGAAGCGCCTTGTCGCGCATGAGCTGCCCTTCGGCCTGCATCAGTTCCGCCTTGAACGGACGGGGATCGAGTTCCGCCAAAAGCTGGCCGGCCTTGACCTGCTGGCCTTCCCGGAAATGAAGCCGGACGAGTTCGCCATCCACCCGGCTGCGGACTGTGGCGGTGTAGGTTGAATCGACGGTACCCAGTGCATTGATCTGGAGCGGGGCGTCTTCCATCCTGACGGTGGCGACACCGACAGCCACGGCACCGGCACGCGGTGTGACAGCCCTGTTTTTGGCAACGATCCAGTAAATGCCCCAGATGACCAGAATGATGATCAGGGAGACGATGGCAATCAGAAAAGGGCGGCGAAGTTTGACGTTCTTTGGCATATTGGCACCGGGATAACCTGACAGTGATAGGGGAAGTCCGCGCCGCAAGACTCCATGTATCCTGCCGGCTGACGGAAACGGACAGTTTACGTGGCATTGTAAATCCATCTTTTTCAGCCCGACAAGGTTGGGAGGAGTTCTGTTACAAGGCGTTACAAATTAATGCAACCGAAAGCGGGTTCTGTTGAAAAAAGCAGACATCGGATCCTGTCAGGAAAGCCGGATGCTGCCGTAACGGACAATACCGGCCGGATGCCCGTTACGGAAACGGGCGAAAGCGGAGACGTCGTTATGGAACCGGCCCGGAAATGCCGGAGTCGGCGGGGCGAGGTGGAAAGAAACATGGCCGCCCCGAAAGAAATGCCGGCAGATATATGCCGAAGGGTGGAGCATCTGTTTTTCACGGCATGATGGGAGTGCCGGATGGCGTGGGCCGTCATGGAAAGATGGCTGCCGCCGAAAACGGCGGGGCGATCGCCGTTTTATGCCATCGGCTGGTTCATCAGGTCGTTTAGCGCCTCGCTCATGGACGGGTGGGTGAAGATGAAATTGCGCAGGAAGGTATAGGGCTGACCGGTTTTCATGGCCATCACGATCAGGTTGATGACTTCGCCCGATTCGGCGCAGAAGAGTGTCGCACCCAGTATTTTTCCCGTTTTCCTGTCGATGACGGCTTTCAGCAGCCCATCGGGCGCTTCCAGTGTACGGGTACGGGGTACGGAAGCGGCCGGAAGGCGGACCACACCGATATCCATGCCCATCGCCCGGGCTTCGTCTTCTCCCGTTCCTGTCCGGGAGAGCGGAGGATCGATGAAAACGGTATAGGCAAAGGGCGTACGGTCATCGGTGTTGCGGTCGTGATTGCCGAACAGGTCGTCCCGGATGATACGGTAATCGTCCAGCGAAAGATAGGTGAATTGCGGGCCGCCTCTGACATCGCCGATGGCCCGGACGTACGGATTGGATGTTTTGAGCCGGGAATCGACGACAATGGCACCTCTCCGGTCGGTCTCGATTTTCGCCGCGGCCAGGTCGAGTGCAGTGGTTTCGGGACGGCGGCCGGTAGCGAGCAGGACGGCATCGGCCTCGATTTCGTAACTGTAACCTTCTTCCGTGTCGTGGCAGGAGAGTCTGACGCCGTTTTCCGTGTCGCGGATGGATTCGGTCCGGGCATTCATGCGGAATTCGACACCCTTCTTTTCCATGACGGCTTTCACCGAGACGGCGATATCGCGGTCTTCTTTCGGAATGAAATCCGAATGGTTGTCCAGTACGGTCACCCGCGATCCGAACGCGGCGAACATCGCGGCGAATTCCAGTCCGATATAGCCGCCGCCGATGATGACGAGATTATCCGGCAGTTTTTCCCGCTGCATGATGGTCGTGCTGGTATAGACGTGCCGGCTCTCTCTGACACCTTCGATGGGAGGAATGACCGAACGCGCACCGGTATTGATGAAAATGTGTTTGGAGGTCAGTTCCAGTGTCCCGCCGTCGGCCAGTGCGACCGAGACGGCATCGGTCGAGATGAAACGTCCTTCCCCGTGGTATACGGTGATGTTCGGATCATCCGCCAGGTTATGGTAGTTCCTGTCTCTCAGCATGGCGGTGAGCGCGTTTTTCTTTTCGATGGCTTCCCGGTAATGGCGTTTTTCGGCATCTTTGTCGCCGTGGGTCAGGCAGGCGGTTTCACTGGCCTGATGGATCAGTGTTTTGGTGGGGATGCAGCCGATATTGATACATGTTCCGCCGTACATTCCGTCGTTTCGTTCGATCATCGCGACTTTCCAGCCCCGTTTGGCGAGATCGGCCGCCAGCGTTTTTCCGCCCTTGCCGAATCCGATGATAATGGCGTCGACTTTTTTCATGTGGTTTTCCTTTTCACGTTCCTGATGTCCGGCAAACGGAAGCCTGTGGAAAGCTTTACGAGAGTTTTTCCGGCAATTGGCAGACCGGATGAAAGCAGTATGGCATGTTTTTCATGGCACCGTTTTTATCCGGATCATGAGACGTGTCGGTCGGGAAAGTTTCATGATGTGGACTCGGGAGAATTTCCGTACCAGTATGTCCGGTCGTGATACCGTTTCCGGGCAGGGGATTTTTGCGAAAAAAGAAATGTTGGTTCGGACTGTCGGAAATCATCCGTGAATTTTTTCTGTATTCGCCATGAAGCCGATTGTTGCTGAACGGGAGATTTGTTTTCATGCCTTTCAGTTTTTTTGACGAATGGATTCATGAAGCGTTTTGTGCCTTTTTTCCGGCGATTCTGATGTCAGGAGGTGTACTCGTTCGGCATCTTGTGCGGCCATGCCGGTGCTTCCGTCGCGCCCGTCGATACGAAACATGCCATGACAAACGACGGTTCCCGAGCGTCTCCTGTTCCGTGTCCGGCCGGAACGGAGGAAGAAACCGGCCGTATGTCTGTTTTCCGGCGGGAGTCGGAAATGGATACAGTGAATGGGGCATCGAACAGCCGTTTTTGCTGTCCGGAAAACGGTTTGTCGGGAAGCGACCCGGTTCCCGAACAGGCAATGACAGGCCGGTGGCTAAAAGCGGTGTTCCAGCACGGACGGATCGGGTGCGACCGGCAGGTCTTCCTTGTCGAAGTCATAGACATCCTGAACGGGGGGACTGACAGAAAGGTCATAGTAATCCAGTTTTTTCGCGACGAAGCGCAGATAGGCCAGTTCCTTGTAATGGGTATAAAGGCGTTGCAGGAGCTTGCTGTTTTTGTAAATCTCGCGGCAGGTTTCGTCCGGCACATCGAAATGGACCTTGCCGTTGACCCGTACCGAAACATCACCTTCCCAGGCCAGCGCTTCGGCCCGGTCGTTGTCCTGTAATTGGGCATATGTCTCGGATAGGGGCGAAACGGCGAAGTAAAGGGTATGTCCGTCCGTTTTCATCAGTTGCAGGACGCGGACTTTCGGATTGTTTTCCCTGTCGCAGGTCGCGAAAGCCATGTCTTCGTGGCCTTTTAAAAAATGAAACGCTTTTTTCATCAGATTGCCTTTCAGTAGCCGATAGTGAATCGTTCCCTGTGATGTACCGGTGCATCGGTTTCATCGAGCAGGGCGGATGCGTAATCTTCCAGTGAAATCGTGCTCTGGCCGTCGGCACCGACAATCAGGTCATCTTCTCCGAGCCGGTATTTTCCGGTACGGCCGGTCGGGATGAAATTGGCGGCCGGTGAAAACCAGACCCAGTCGATATCGCGTTCATGCCGCAGCACGTCCAGATAAAACGCCCCCAGCATGCGCAGTGCCGAATCCTCTCCGATCAGGCCGGTATCCATCAGCCGGATGCCGGGCTGGACGAAAAGAGTGGCGGGTTCGCCGACAAACAGGATACGGGGAACCTGCGCTTCCTTCACGCCTTCCAGAATGAAGGGATACCGTTTCAGCACCGACTCGAAGAGATCCCTTTGTTCCCAGACCGGGTTGTGCGACACGATGACAGCATCGGCGTTTCTGCTCAGTCCGGCGATTTTGTCCACTGAATAGACGTCGGTTTTGACGATGTCCAGATTCGGGTTCTCAAGCGGAATGCGGTCGGGAAACGGATCGGCGGCGATCACATAATGGTTGCGGGACAGCGCTTCGGCAACGATTGGTCGGCCGATCGTTCCACCCCCGCCGAAAACGACAAGACGCATGTTGGGCTGTTGCAGTGACATGGTGGAAGTTCCTTGTGGTTATTCAGTGATTGGAACCGTGTTTCACTGAAAGGTTCCGTCAGACCGGTGCAGGGTTGAGACGGGGTAAGGAGAAAAAAGAGCGGAAAAATGGCTGGCGGAATATTCTATTCTCTCAGTATCGGATAGCAACGCACGAGAAAGCCTAGCCGGTCGATCATGCAGCGGGCCTTGCGGGTGGTGACTAGGGTATCGGGGTGTCCGGCCAGAAAGCCTTCGCCGACGGCATGGGAGAAAGCGAGGGTGAGGCGGTAAACTCCCAGCCGGTCGTGTTTCTGCCGCTCGAAGCGGGCGGCGGCCATTTCCCGGATGGTGTCGGGGTCGGTGCCGGATGTCCAGCGGGCGGCATCGCAGGGAAGACCTGGCACCCCGTCGGGGGTGATGCCGGTAGTGGCCCACCGCCGGATGAGTTCGAGCGGCTGGCTGGCGGCATGGCGTTGCATGTCGCGCGGCAAAACAAGACCCTGTCGGCGGGGGCGTTCGGGAAGGGGGCCGTTTTCGTCGTTTTCCGCTTTCATGTCGGAAAACAGGGTGTTGGCAAAGGCCTGCCGTCCGTTTTCACGGTAGCGGTGGCGTTCGATGGTATCGGGTACGGGCCTTTTGGCCAGTTCTTTCCTGACGGTCGCGAAAAAAAGGCGGGCTTCGGTACGGATGGGGATGCCGTATGAGGGGAATATCCAGCCGGTTTTTTCGCTGCCGGTGGCCAGACAGTAATCCAGCGTATGGAGGATTTTCTCGCGAGATGCGGGCGTGAAGCGTGCCCAGGCCGGCCATATCCATTGCCGGGTCAGTTCGCGGATAGCGTCAGGATCGGTGAAATCGCGGTGCAGGAATGCGGCGGTTTCGGTGTCGGAAAGGGCGGTCAGTTCGCCCAGCAAATCGCCCATGAATTCCCAGTGGATGTCGATAACACCCGGCAAAGGGGCGGGGGGAGGGAAATCAAGCCATTCGACGAGTTTTCGCAGGGGTTTCCGGATGAAGGCGAACATGGGCGAGTGTATGGGGAAAAACGGGCTGGCCGGAAATGGTCCGGACGGCTTCGCCGGTTTTGTGGATTGTCCTCGGAGGGGAATTCCGGAGAGAATCTTCCGGTTTCGGCGGTGCGGTACCGGCCGTCGTTTTTTCCCCGGATGACTGCTGGAGTGCGATGACGGTTGTCATGTCGCGATTTCAGCGGTAATGCAGTTTGCAGGTGACCGGGTGGGGGTGCCGGCCCGGCTTGAATTCGGTGTGCCGCGGCAAGATGCAGTCGGCGACAGGACAGACGTTCAGGCAAAGGTGGCAGCCGACACAGTGCTCGTTGATGGTCGGCGTACGTGTGTAGTCGTCCCAGTCGATAGCCTGATGTCCTCCGTCGTAACAGGAAATGTAGCAGCGTCCGCAACCGATACAGCGGGCCGGATCGATTTCGGGAATGACTTTGAAGCTGCGGTCGATGTCGTCGGCCGGTACGATGTTGGGCAGGGCGCGACCGACAAGGTCGGAGAGCCTGTCGATTCCCCGCCGGGCCATGAAGTGGGACAGGCCGCTGGCCATATCCTCGACGATGCGGTATCCGTATTCCATGACGGCGGTGGTGACCTGAATGGTGGAGGAACCGACCAGCAGAAATTCCAGGACGTCCTGCCAGGTGACGATGCCGCCGATACCGGAGACGGGTACGTCTTTCAGTTCGGGATGCTGTTTCATCTGGGTGATGAAGCGCAATGCGATCGGTTTGACGGCAGGGCCGGAATAGCCGGAGATTGACGATTTGCCGTTGACGACCGGCATGGCGGTCATGTATTCCGGATCAAGGTTCGTGATGGCCTTGACGGTATTGATGGCAGCGATGCCTTTCGCACCGGCACGGATTGCCGCGATGGCCGGTTCTTCCATATGGCCGATGTTCGGCGTCATTTTCGCCAGAACGGGCAGATGGGTGGCGCGGCAGACGGTCTCGGTATAGCGTGCGACCAGTTCGGGGCTCTGGCCGACGTCAGATCCCATCGTGGAAGAAGTCATTTGCGGGCAGGAAAAATTGCACTCGATCATGTCCGCACCGATGTCGGTGACTTTCTGCGCCAGTGTCCGCCATTCCCCGTCGTCACTGCCCATGATGGAGGCGATCATGACCTTGCCGGGGTAATCGCGTTTGAGTCGGCGCATGTTCTCCAGATTGACTTCAAGCGGCTTGTCGGAAATCATTTCCATGTTCTTGAATCCGGTCCACGGGCCGCCGGGGGTACCGGTGATGTCGAACCGGGGGGAGCATTCGTCGGGCAGAAAAATGCCCACGGTTTTGTAGGCCACCCCGCCCCATCCGGCGTCGAATGCCTTGGCGACCATGTCGTAGTCGCTGCTGACCGGGGAAGAGGAGAGGAAAAACGGGTTTTCGCAATGAACGCCCAGAAAGTCGATGGACAGGTCTTTTTTCAGTGCCATGATAAGTCTTTCGAACGGTTGGTCTGGAAAGGGAGTGCCGGCATGGTTTTTATCCGGAAAGCGTGTCCAGAATGGCTCTGGCCGCCCGTTTGCCCGAAGCGATGGCGGCCACGACGGTTGAACCGCCGTTGACCCGGTCGCCTCCCGCGAAAAGTCGCGGGTGTTCGGGCAGGCTGGCCAGATCGTCGGCCTTTTCCTGCCCGACGGCGAGGATGACCTTGTCGGTCGCCAGCGTCAGGGTGGATACATTGTCCGCACCGGTAAAGACGATTCCGGTCACTTTGCCGTTTTCGCCGCGGATTTCTTTCGGGAAAAATTCGGCCAGTACGGGAATGCCCATTTTCACGGCCAGCAGGGTTTCGTCGATGTTGGCCGAGGCGAAAGCGATGGGGCGGCAGTAAACGAGCTTGACATTGGCGGCCAGCAGGGACGCGGCGGTGGTGGCGCAATCCATCGCGACGTCGCCATCGCCGATGATGACGATCCGGTTGCCTTTTTCGGAGGGTTTCTCCAGCCGGGCGGTTTTCAGCCAGTCAAGGGCATGGTGGACACCGTCGAGTTCTTTTCCCGGCAGATCCAGCGTTTTGGGTTTCATCAGACCGGTTCCGACGAAAACCGCGTCGTACCGTTCAAGCAGGTTGTCGAGATCGTGGGCAGTCAGGTGGGTATCGCAAAAAAACTCGATTCCCAGTTTTTCGATGCGGGACAGGTCGAAATCGACGATTTCCTGCGGAAGCCTGAAGGGCGGGATGCCGAACGAGAGCATGCCACCGGGTTGCGCCGTTTCCTCGAATACGGTGACTTTGCAGCCTTTTCGGGCCAGTTCTACCGCACAGGCCAGCGAAGCGGGCCCGGCGCCCACACAGGCGACTGTTTTGCCGTTGGGTTCTCCGGCCTCGAGAATATGCATGTCCAGCCGTCGTTCCTCGTCGGTGATGAAACGCTGGAGTTTCGCGATTTTGACAGGCGCGTCCAGCCGCGACCGGGCACAGGCGCCTTCGCACAATTCGTTGACCGGACAGATGCGGGAACAGCTCGCTCCCAGCGGATTGTTTTCCCGGATGGTCTCTGCCGCTCCCCAGAGGTTCGAGAAACGCAACGAGCGGATGAATCGGGCCGGATCGGTTCCGGCCGGGCAGGCGGCGCTGCATGGTGCGTCGTGGCAGAGCAGGCAGCGCGCCGCTTCGGCCATGGCGGCGCGGGCGTCGAACCCCTTTTCCAGTTCCCGGTTTTCCATGACACGGATGGTACGGCTCATACAATCTCCTTGGATTGGCCTGTTTTCGGAAAGGCCATACCGTCAGTATAAGGGAAAGTGTCCTTTCACGGAGCATGCCGTTTCATGGAGGGGATAAAAAAACGGAGATCTGTCTTTTGTCGCCACAAGTGGGTGGCCGTTGTCCGGGCCGAAAAAGATGGAATGGGGCGTTTGCCTGAAAACCGGCCGGTTCCGGGAAAACGCGAAAAGTCCGCCCGGGACGGAGAACGGGCCGGAGGCAGACAAAAGGAGAACCGTACCGGTTCCCGTCCGGGAAAAACGTTCAGGCAGATGGGACGCGAAATACCGGTTCTGCTTGCGGCAAGGCGGTGATGGAACGGTCTGGCTCTGTCAGGCGGCAGGAGTGAAAAGCGATACGGGGAACATCCACCGTGCCGGAATGTGTCTGTATTCACCCGCGATACGCCACGAAGCGCGCCGTATCGGATGAAACGCGGGCATCCCTGTGCCGGCGGAGAGGTGAATCGCCCGGGAGACGGTCTTTTGCCGCGAAGGTTTTTCCGGTATGACGAAGCGTTTGCCATGCCATTGCCTGCCCGTACCGGTCAGGCAATGGTGCCGGGATCAGGCGGTTTCCGTGACGGTGGACGGCATTTCCTCTTTTTCACGGAAATCGTCGACGGCGATACCCAAACGCTTGATACGCGCCAGCAATGTCGTCCGTTTCAGCCCAAGCCGGGCGGCGGCGCCGGACTTGCCGCCGATCTGTCCTCCGGTTTCGCGAAGTGCCCGGATGATCGCGTTTCTGTCCGTCTGCGGTATGACCGGGGCGGGAATGCGAATGGGTTCCGGTGTTTGGACGGTGACCGGAAAAGTACGGGTCGTGAAACCGGACAGCGATTCGGGAGTGAGATTTAACACCGTACTGTTGCCGGTCAGAATCACCGCCCGTTCCATGACGTTTTCCAGTTCGCGTATATTGCCGGGCCAGGGCAGCCGGCTCATCATGTCCAGTATCGGTTCAGGGATGGTCGTGATGTGCCGGTTCATCTGGCGGGCATATTTGCGGACGAAGAATCTCGCCAGCAGGGGGATGTCTTCCGCCCGTTCACGAAGGGGCGGAATGGTGATCGGAAAGACGTTCAGCCGGTAGAACAGGTCGCTGCGGAATGTCTTGTCCTCGATCTTCTGGGCGAGATTGCAGTTCGTCGCGGCGATAAAGCGGACATCGACCGGAAGAGTGACGACACTTCCCAGTCGCCGGATCTGGTGTTCCTGCAAAACACTTAACAGCTTCGGCTGGAGATCCAGCGGCATATCGCCGATTTCATCGAGGAACAGGGTGCTTTTGTCTGCCTGTTCGAAGTGACCGATCCGCCGGTTCAACGCTCCGGTGAAGGCGCCTTTTTCATGGCCGAACAGTTCGCTTTCCATCAGTTCGGACGGAATGGCCGTACAGTTCATCTTGACCATTTCATGCATGTTTCTTTCGGAAAGGTCGTGGATGGTTTGTGCCACGAGTCCCTTGCCGGTTCCCGTTTCTCCCTGAAGCAATACGGTGGCATTACATGGTGCAACGATTTCGATCTGGCGGAGAATGGATTGGATGGCAGGACTGTTGCCGATGATGTTGTGGGGATGCAAGGAGGCATCCTGCTCCACAGGAGAAGAATCCGCCGGTAGCGGGAGCGCGGAACAGGAATTGCCGTTCCCGTGCAGCAGGATGACGTCGATCGCCATGGCCAGCATGCTGCTGACACGGTTTAGCAGTTCCATGACATCAGGAGTGAAATGCGAATGCCTGACGCTGCCGATGGCGAGTGCTCCCAGCAGTTCTCCTGCCGATACCAGCGGGAGGTGGAGCAGGACCTGAAGGCCTTTTTTCACCAGAGTGTCGATGAAAGGATATTTTCCGGCGTGTTCGAGCATCGCCTTGCGGTTAAACAGGATTTTTTCATGGTTGCGCAGGGCGGTTCCCAGCAGGGTGGCATGCAACGATTTGCTGTAGCAGTTGCATGTCCGCCGGTTCTGGCGGTCGAATGCAAAGGAATGGGCATTCAGTCTGAAGGTCGAGGATTCCACGGTTTCGAGACTGATGAAATCCAGCCCGAAAAAGGCGTGCAGGTAATCGGCTGTTTTTTCGGCCAGGGAGGGGATATCTCTGGTGGCGATAACAGCGTCTGTCAGATCGACCAGAAAATGAAAATAATCGTGTTCATGACGGTCCACTGTATTGCAGAGACCACCATGACGGTAATCAAATGCAGTCATTACTGAATGTTTCCATTAATACCGGAGATTTCCGTGAAGCAGGCTCTCGTACGGTCTGGGAGTTTTCGTTATCGGGGAGCTGTGGCGGATCGTTCCTTTTTTGGGATGCAAAATATGTTTTGAGTTACATAAAGGAAATTTTACCATATGTTTCTGCTTTCAGATATATGGCGTGTTTTGTAGTCCGGCGGCGGGAGAGAAGGGACTGTATATGAGAAAAGCGGCAATACCGGAGTATTGCCGCTTTTTATATTGCAGAAAATCCGCTACAGGGTCGGCAATGATACCGGCCCTGTCAGGATTACTTGGCAGCAGCGGCTGCGGCAGCTTCCTGTGCTTCGACTTCCTTGTTGTTGTTTTCGATGAAACGGCGACGCCACGGTTTCAGGACGAAGAACGACAAGAGGGAACAGGTTGCAGCGATACATGCCGACAGAATGAAGGTACGGTTCCAGTTACCGCCTTTGGCCAGACCGGCTGCCAGCGGAACCAGCAGGGAGGATGTCCCTTTTGCGGTATACAGCGTACCGGCATTACCGGCGGCGAACTTCGAACCGAACGTGTCGGCACACATGGACGGGAACAGCGAGAAGATTTCACCCCAGCATGCGAACGTCATGGCAGCGAAGAACATGAAGCCGATCGGCTGACGGCCCCAGAAGACCAGACCCAGCAGGGCGACGGCTTCACCACCGAACACGACGAGCATCAGGTTTTCACGGCCGAAATGGTCGGACAGATAACCCATCAGCGGACGGGTAGCGCCGTTACAGATGTTGTCGATGGACATGGCCATGGTCAGCAGCGGCAGGGTGACACCCAGGCAGGTGACCGGAATCTTGTCCAGACCGTAGTCGCGGGAAACCGGACCGAACGAAGCCGTCGCCATGATACCGCCGGAGGCAACACCCACGAAGCAGATGTAGATCAGCCAGAACAGGGGTTCGCGCAACATCTGGGTCTGGGAATAATTCTTTTTGGAAGAAATGACCTTCGGAATGGCTTTCGTTCCGGGTGGCAGTTTGGCACGTGGCATGAACAGTGCGCAGGCGGTGATGATGCAACCCTGGATGATACCGAAGACGAAGAACGCCTGTTCATAGCCAGAGGTATTGATCATGTTGGCGACCGGAATGACGGTGACTGCGGCACCGGCACCGAAACCGGCTGCCGTCGCACCCGCTGCCAGACCCCGTTTGTCCGGGAACCATTTCAGCGAGTTACCGGAACAGGTACCGTACACGGCACCGGCGCCGGCACCGGTCAGGATCTGGGCGAAATACAGAAATCCCAGGCTGGAAGCCTTGGAACAAAGAATCCAGCCAATGGTACTTAAAATGGCACCGAAAATAATGACCGGACGCGGACCGAACTTGTCAACACCCCATCCTTCCAGAGGAACCAGCCAGGTTTCGAAAAACAGGAAGATGGTGAACGACAACTGAATGGCTGTACGGGCCCAGTGATATTTATCTTCAATCGGAGCAACGAACAGCGTCCAGCCGTACTGGCAGTTCGCGATCGTCGCCATACAGACAATACCTAGAACAAGCTGTATCCACCGATTAGGATACTTTTCTTGTGTAGCCATAGATCTACTCTCCTAAATCTGATTTTTCCAAAAAGGAAATACTTTTCTGCAAACATGTCATCCGATTTGCCATAGAGATGGCATGTCTGACAGTACCGCTCTTTGCAAATAACAAAGATCGAGAAACTGTTCTGCATTTTTTGTGCCAGCTCAATTGTTGCCGATAAAAAAACATCGTTTTTTTTGATCCTGGTCAATTTTTTGAAAAATTGGCATGGAATATGCATTAAAAAGCTCGGACTGAGATATCAGATCTATTCTCTTTTTGACGGGAAGACTCTCCAACCGGGAGTCTTCTCTTTTTTTTGTATTTCGTGTTCTTGCCGTATGGTCCGTTACGGCGATTTTCCGTTTTTTTCTTTTGAAAACAGAGTGTTCCGTTCTTTTTTCGTTAAGTCCGGTACCGGATGCCGGCCAGGTGACCCGAATTGTCCTGTCCGTGGAAAGCATCGCGAAAAACGGCACCGGACATGAAGTGCTGTACGGGGAAGGCCGGTACGGGAGGAATATCCCGATAGTTTCGCGTGGGTGGAAAAAGAAAGCGAACAGGGTGATAAGGGATGGCACGATACGTGTTGACGTGTCATTTTCAAGTGGCAACGCAGTGTCATTGACACAAAATTGACACTGTTTTGACACGTTGACACGGCCTGTGATCAGGATATCCGGCTTTTTTGACAGGATGATGAAAGGGTTTTTTGTAACCGGTTGTAACCGGTGCATTCATGGAAGCGGTCTGTCTTTTTTGCGGAAACGGGAGCGGACCAGCTATCCTGAAAGTTCTGTTTCGGGAATGGTCCGGAAAGTCTGTATCCTGACAGATGCAGTCGGGCGGAACGGAAGATTGCAGCTGGCAAACGAAGATGTTTTTTTTCGGGACATGAGGGAACCGGCCGGGGAAATTTGCACGGTTCGTGGCAGGGGCGTCAGTAGAGCGTAGCGGAAAAACCGGCCCGTTTGGCACGATAAAGGAATCGTTCTCCTCTTTTCATCGGGTGAGACCGAATCGTCTCCTGCAAAAAACGGACAGGGCAAACAACTTGATCCCGGGATTTCTTCCGTCCGGCTCCGGCACTCGCAAAACGGGAAATATCCACTCGTCGCACGGAAAAACTTTCGAAAGCCTTGCGCGTTTCTACAATATCACCGGCCAGAACCGTCACATGGCCATCAACGCCACCCGGCCCCGCTTTTCCGGCTTCATATTCTGCCAGACATTTTCGGTTCACCTTCCTGTTTTTTTGTTTGTCTTGTTTCCCGTACCGGAGTTGTCATGCTTTCTGGCCCGTTGGTTTGTAAATGTGTCGGCAGCGTCATGATGTGCATGGAAAAAACGGAAGGCCATGAAGCGGCAGAAGTCATTTTCCGCTTCATGGCCTGTCAGGACTTATCCGGTCAGAACCGGTGTGTCATGCCGATCTGGACACCGGTAACGGAATCGTCGGCCACATCGTTACTGTTGTAGATTTCACCGACGGAATCGTTATCGCTGTCGGTATAGGCGACCATCGCGTACAGGGAAGTCCGTTTGGACATATCGTAGGTGTAACCCAGCGAATATTTGTTGGCCTTGCCGTCATATTCGGTATGGCTTTCGACTTCACCCCGGTTATACGAGAACTTGACGGTATGCGGGCCGGTATTGTACTGCAGGCCGACCAGCCAGTCTTTCTGGTCAACATCGGCATCGAGACCAGTGAGGACATTCATGGCAGCGCTCTTGACCTTGGTACTCTGATAGCCGACGGAAACCTTGAATCCCTGGTATGTGTAAGCTCCGCCGGCGTTCCACAGCCAGGATTTGTCGGAATCGGCCAGTCGGTCATAGTTGGCGGTCAGCATCAGCGGGCCGTTGTCGTATTTCAGGCCGATGCCGAAACCGTCGTTACCGTAGTCGTCGTAAATTCTATTTTCAGCGCCATGAGTTTCATGACCGAGCGTATAGCTTAGATTGATGCCGAAGCCAGCCCAGCTCGGGCTATCGTAGCGGATGGTGTTGGCCAGTTCTTCTGAGTAGAGAATGTTGTAACCCCCCATTGCGGAACCGACCCCGTAATAGGCAAACGGATCCAGTGCGCCGAAGTTTTCGATGGCGATATCGTTGACGCGACCGAGACGGACAGCGCCCCATGCTTCACCTTGCAGACCGACGTTGGCGGCGCCTTGCCATTCGACCCCGTCTTCCCCCTCAGGATCCGCTCCCTGAAGAATATCGAGCGCATTGTTGCCGGAGAATTTCGTGCCGTTGTTCAGGCTGAAGCGTCTTTCGAGCTGGAAGGTGGCTTTCATGCCGGAACCGAGCTCTTCCGTACCCTTGAAGCCGATACGGCTGTCTTCGTTGCTGCCCATGCGGACGTCGGAGCCGGTTTCCTTGATCAGGCCGGTATCCACCGTACCGTAAATGGTGACGTTGGTCTGGGCGTATGCAGCACCTGCGCAGGTGCCCAGTACAGCCAATGCGATAAGAGTTTTTTTCATGATTGTCCTCTTGGAAAAATAAACAAAATTCCTGTGTCAAATGCACCATGTCAGAGCATCCGGGGAAGGCGTCCTGTCTCCGGCACAGGCATTTGTTTTCATTCTATGAACACGGGACAGAACACTGGCAAGGGCGCCGGGACGGTTTTTTCTTTTTATTGAATGATTTGTCTTGTTTTCACCACATATTTTCCGTTGGCACGGATTATGCATGACATTACTGTCCGCCGCTCCGCTTGTCTGATCATAATATGTTGTTTTAAAACAAAAAAACGGGCCTTTCCCCGTGCATTGCCATGAAGCGTTCCCAGCACCAGAATAGTGCAAATCTCATCAATCGGTTGTCAGGATTATGCTGTTGTGTATCAAGAAAATATAAAATAAAAAGTTATACATTTTTTTATTGCCGGCAGAAGAGCCGGATTTTCTTTCCTTGCCGTCCTGCCAGGGACGGTGAAAACCAGGGGGACAGGCCACGTTTTCGCGAGTTCAGGGAAGATGCCATGACCTTGTCCGGCTGGCCGATTTTTGCCCTGGAGGGCAGCCAGCGATGGCTTTCTCGGTGGATTTTTCGTCTGTTCGGGGTTCGGTCGCGCCGTTTCTTTTCCGGTTTCAGCGGGTGTTTCCTTCTTCTGGCGGGGTGTTGTGGCGACGTCGTTTTTCCTGCCGGTTTCCGTCTTGCATGGCGCAAAAACGGGTGAAAGACCGGGCCTGAAAATGGCAAACAAGAGCCGCCGGAAAGCAAGGCCATTCATGCGGGATAAGTCAGGCTGAAGGGAGTTTCATCGGAAAACCTTGCAGGCAACGGAATACAGTGGAACGTTTTCCTGTGGGGGAATATGAGGGGGTGGTTTGTCCGGGGATATTCAGGAAAGCAGTCGGCGGGCAAGGGCCGGTTTTTTTTTTACCAAGTCGAAGACGTCAGCCGGAAACGGTGAGGCTGGCCGGTGCCGGCAACGATGTGCCGGGCGAATCGTGAATCGTTTCGGCCGGTACCATACGATACGGCAACCGGATACAATGGCTGTGCTCGCTTTTCCGTGTTTCCAGGACAGGCTGCCGCTTCGGCGGGACGCTGTGTCTGTCGGCGGCAAACGAGCGCTTTCTCCGAAATTTTGCATCCGCCAGACCATTCAGGCGGGACTGCCGAGGGGGGACGGTATCCGATGGAACAGGCGTTTTTGCGGCAACCCGAACGGATGCGGGATATGGTTGCCCTTCTGGCCGATGGATAACAAACCGGTCATGCCATAAGCCGGATTGCCGGCAAGTCCCGGATCATGTTTTCCGGCCGGCCCGGACGACGGTTTTTCCCGTCAGACCGGTCGGAATGTCTGCCGTGGTCACCGCATCGCCACGGCGTTTTGCTGTCGTTTACCGGATACCGGTGACCTGAAAACCGGCATCGGTCACGGCGGCGGTCAGGGATTCGTCCGTCACGGCGGTGCCGGCTTCAAGCGTGGCGGATTTGCCGGCCAGATCGACGGTGACGGCCGTCACGCCGGGAACGGCTTTGAGGGCCTTTTCCACGGCAGACGAGCAGTGGTTGCAGTTCATGCCCTGAATTTGGAGGGTTTTTTTCATGGCGGGTTTCCTTTCAATGGTTTGGGTCAAGGGGATACCGGCTGCGGACGAATGGCCGGCCAGGTCTGTTTGAGGCTGGCCGGAGACCAGAACGGGGGATGCAGGTGCCGGTCTGAAAAAACGCAGGCGCAGCGCGTTGGCGACGACGGATACCGAGCTGAAACTCATGGCCGCCGCGGCGATCATCGGGTTCAGCATCAGGCCGTCCAGGCTGTAAAGCACTCCGGCGGCGACCGGGATACCGATGATATTGTAAATGAAGGCCCAGAACAGGTTCTGGCGAATCGTTCTCATGACGGCCCGGCCCAGCCGGATGGCGGTGACGACATCGGTCAGATCGTTTTTCATCAGGACGACATCGGCCGATTCGATGGCGATATCGGTACCGGCGCCGATCGCCATGCCGACACGGGCGCGGGCCAGTGCCGGGGCGTCGTTGATGCCGTCGCCGACCATGACGGTTTTTTTCCCGCTTTCCTCAAGCGAACGGATTTCCCTTTCCTTGTCTTGCGGCAGCACTTCGGCCAGTACCCGGCGGATGCCGGTCTGTCGCTGTACGGCCGCGGCGGTCCGGGCGTTGTCGCCGGTCAGCATGATGACATCCAGCCCCATCGCTTCGAGTCCGGCGACGGCCTGCCTGCTGGTCGGCTTGATACGGTCGGCAACGGCGATCATGCCGAGCAGGGTGTTTTCGCGGATGAAATAGAGGACGGTTTTTCCGTCATCGGCCAGCGACCGGGCCATTTGGCGGATATCGTCAACGGCTCCGGTTTGTGAGGCGTCAAGCAGGCGGCGGTTTCCGGCACGGCAGGTTTTGCCGTCGATGATGCCGCCGATGCCTTCGCCCGGCGTCTGGGTGAAGCCGGTCACGCCGGACAATGACAGCCCGCGCCGGTTCGCCTCCTCGACGATGGCTTTGCCCAGCGGGTGTTCGGACAGTTTTTCCAGCGAGGCGGCGATACCCAGCAATTCCGAATCGTCCCGGGCACCGGTGACGATGATATCGGTCACGACCGGTTTGCCTTCGGTTATGGTTCCGGTCTTGTCGAGCACGACAGTATCGACGGCCTGCACGTTTTCGATAGCTTCGGCCGATTTGAAAAGAATGCCGCTGGCCGCACCGCGGCCGGTACCGACCATGATCGCTGTCGGGGTGGCCAGACCCAGTGCACAGGGGCACGAGATGACCAGTACGGAAATGCCGATGGACAGGGCGAAATCGGCACCGTAACCGAGCAGGAGCCAGACGACGGTCGCTGCGATGGCGATCGCGATGACGGCGGGTACGAAAACACCGCTGACCCTGTCGGCCAGACGGGCGATCGGGGCTTTGGATGAGGTGGCTTCATCCACCAGTTTCACGATTCGGGCGAGGGTGGTTTCGTCACCGACCCGGGTCGCCCGCATGAGGAAATGGCCCGAACGGTTGACCGTCGCCCCCGAGACATTGTCACCCGCCGTTTTTTCGGCAGGCAAGGATTCACCGGTCAGGGCGGATTCGTCCAGATAGCCGTATCCTTCCGTAATGACACCGTCGACGGGAACGGATTCACCGGCCTTGACGACCAGAATGTCTCCGGCGACGACGTCTTCGGCCGGAATCGTCGTTTCGATACCGTCCCGTATCCTTGTGGCGGTTTTCGGCGCCAGCGCCATCAGGCGGGAAATGGCTTCGGATGTCTTGCCTTTGGCACGTGCCTCGAAATAGCGGCCCAGTGTAATCAGGGTCAGGATCATGACGGCCGATTCGAAATACAGGTTCATGGCGGCATGATAGGCACTTGCCATGTCGCCATGTCCCAGCGCGAGGCCGATCCGGTAGATGGCAATGATTCCCGAGACGATAGCGGCGCCCGAACCGATAGCGATCAGCGAATCCATGTTCGGCGCACCGGAAAACAGGGTTCTGAATCCTTTGGTGAAATAGGCGGCGTTGACGGCAATGACGGGAATCGTCAGCAGAAATTGCGTAAAGGCGAAAACCAGTGCATTTTCGGAACCCAGAAAAAAGCCGGGCAGGGGAAGTCCCGCCATATGGCCCATGCTGATATAGAAAAGCGGTATGGTGAACAGGATGGAAACCGCCAGCCGGGTGGCCATCGCCTTTTTTTCCCGGTCGGCCGTATCGGCAGCCGTCCGGTCGCCTGAAGAGGATATCCCGTTTCCATGGTGTGCCGTGGCGCCGTAACCGGCTTTCTCCACGGCGGCGATAATCGCCTTTTCACTGGTGATAGCCGGGTCGAACGAAACGTTCATGCTGTTTTTCAGCAGATTGACGCTGACTTCCTTTACACCGTCCAGCGCAGCCACGGCCCTGTCCACCCGGCTGGAGCAGGCCGAACAGGTCATACCGGTGATATCGAAGCGTTCTTTTTCCATAAAGTGTTTTCGGGTGAAAGAAGGTTGGCGGGCGGGGTGACCGGCCGGTATCGTGTCATGCCATTGTAGCCGAAGCTGTTTTTTTCGCAAGAACGCACTTTTTTGGTATATAGTATCGAAAAAGATACTGTCATTTTTCATCGTTCCTTTCGGGGGCCATCATGGACAAGGAAAACGGAAACGGTTCCTGTTGCCGGCAGGAAGAAACCCACTGTCCGGTCGAGGCGACTATCGGACTCATCGGGGGAAAATACAAGTCGCTCATTCTCTGGAAGCTGGCGGGCGGCACCCTCCGATTTTCCCAGCTCAAAAGGGAAGTGTCTTGCGCCACGCCAAAGATGCTGACGCAGCAGTTGCGGGAACTGGAGGCGGATGGCCTGATTGTCCGGGAAGTTTTTCCGGTCGTTCCGCCGAAAGTGGAGTATTCGCTGACGGATTTCGGACAGAGCATCCGCCCGGTACTCGAGGCCATGTACGACTGGGGAAGCGGTTATCTGGCCCGGCAGGGGCTGGCCGCGAATTGCAGCATGACGCCGTTTTCCAGAGAACGGTGCTGACAAAATCCTGCCGGTGTCGTGTCAAACATGTTTTCTCGGGCAAGACGTCATGCGGGCCGTAAAATTCTGCCCGTACCGGTGTCAGGCAGTTTCCGTTTCCGGTCCGGATACCGAGAGCCGAAGGGCCGTCACGGATACCGGCAAAAAACGTTGCCGGGGAGTCGGGGTGGGTAAAACCGGATGAATGAAAAAGGTCGAAAACGGCCCGAAATCTTTATGAACACTGCGTTTGACAGTTCTTGCAAAAAATTCCGGTTCCGGACGGTTCGGATGGCAATTCGGAAAAAACAGCGGGAAAAATACGGAAGATTCTCCCTTGAACAGATAAAAAATCCGTCGTCCAATCGCCAGAAGATCCTCTTTAAACGGTTCATGAAGCCTTTTTATTTCTTCTTCGGAAACAGGTGCTCGATGGGGTCCTGTACCGGATGCCGGATGACTGCGGCATCATGATCGGAAAATCCGGATAATGCTCTGGCGGGCAATTCGGGTGTGACGGGCAATCCTGTTTTTTGTTCCTTTGTGGTGCCACGTCGCCTTTTTGTTTGCGAATGCCAGGGGAAGGATATGGCTGTTTGCCACAGGATGCAAGCTGTCCGGCATATCGCCATGTTCATACAGCGTCTTTCTTGTTTTTTTCGGGCAAGTGTTCTGGCCGATAAAAAAATGCCCGGGCATTTTGGGACGGCGGCATGGCAAAAGATCCGGAAAAACAGTCCGGGTGGTGGCCGTCCGTCGGATGGATCCGGCAAATGCTTGTTTTTTCCGGTGTGTCTCTTTTTTGTTCCGAACGGAAAAACGCAAGTCCTGTCCGGCCGCTTCGTCGTCACAACCGTCTATAATGGAAGAATTCATATCACCTTTGAAAAACATGAAGTTTCTCATCCCCTACCTTCGCCGGCTGCAATTCAGATGGGTTGTCATCGCCAACGCCGTTCTGCTTTTGCCCGCGCAGCTTTACCAGTTTTACCTGCAACAGCAGCCGGCCGATGAAGAACGGATTGCCGTCATCATACGCATTCTCCAGTCCAACAATTCATCCATGTTCTGGTATCTGATCGCCGGGATCGGTTTTTACCTCTGGTACCGCCGCAAGGAAAAACAGGCCGGTTATACCGGGCAGTTCATGGGGTCTTTCTGGATTCCGCTGTCCGTCTGGGTACTCGGCATGGTCATCACAACCGTCATGACCCTCAAGTCGCTGGCGGTGTGGTTCTAGGTGGTGCGGGGCGGGATGGCAAACCGCCGATCCATAAGGGACAAGCCCAACGGTTTTTATTCCGCGATACCGGCAAAGGGTACCGGAAGGTGTTTTGTGGTTTACAGACCGCGAAGCGGGTTAGTGGTATTCAGGTGAAATTACATTTCCTGAACGGGATGCACTCTGTCCGGCAAACCGTTTGCGGCCAAAGCCGTTTCGGTTTGCCTGTGGATACCATGCTTCGGAATCGGACAGATCGGCCGTGTTTTTCCACCGCACGAAAATCCTGCAGCCAATGGGAACAGGGCGGGGTTGGGGGACGGAAACGGCAGACGGTACCGGTGCATCGGGATGAATGGGGTAAAATAACGCCTGTTTGTCCGGTGGCCGTCGTTTGTGTGTCCGGTATGTCTTTGTGTCCGGGAGATGCCGGCAGCCGGAGTGCGGCGGCCCGGGGGGGATGTGTCGCTTTTCCGGAGTGTTTTTTTGGATTCTGAATCGGGTTCCCAACTTGTCTGGTCGGAAAACCTCAAGGCGTATGAGGAGGATCTGGCGCGTCTGATGGACGCGGGCGGGCCGTTTTCGGAGGTGGTGGAAGGGTACAGCGACCGGCCGATGCAGCTGGAAATGGCGCAGGCCATTGCCCGGGCGATCGTTCGGTGCGAGACGTTCGTCGCCGAGGCGGGAACGGGAACCGGCAAGACATTCGCCTATCTGGTTCCGGCGCTGATGTGGGGCGGCAAGGTCATTATCTCGACCGGAACGCGCAATTTGCAGGACCAGCTTTTTTTCCGCGATATCCCGACAGTCCGCAAGGCGCTGGCTTCTCCCGTCACCGTGGCGCTTTTGAAGGGCCGCTCCAATTATGTCTGCCGTCTGCATCTGGCACGGGCGGCGGAGTACGGCCGTCTGGAAACGAAGGCGGATACCCGGTATCTGCGCGAAATCGTCAGATTCGCCGACATGACGGATACGGGTGACAAATCCGATTTGCCGACGGTGCCGGAAACGGCGTCGGTCTGGAATCTGGTGACATCGACGAAAGAAAATTGTCCGGGAACGGAATGTCCGCATTATCAGGACTGTTTCGTGATGAAGGCGAGACGGTCGGCACAGCAGGCCGATGTGGTGGTCGTCAACCATCATCTGTTTTTCGCGGATGTCGTTTTGAAGGATACAGGGGTGGCGGAACTGTTGCCGACGGCCAATACGGTGATTTTCGATGAAGCGCACCAGTTGCCCGATACGGCGACGACGTTTTTCGGGCAGTTCGTTTCGACCGGCCAGATTCATGAATTGTGCCGGGATACGCAGGTGGAAGGTCTGTCGCAGGCGCGGGACGGGGCCGACTGGGTGGCTCTGGTCGGACGGCTGGACAAGGCGACGAAGGATTTGCGGCTGACGCTGCCGGAAGGCATGAACCGGATGGCAGTTCACCAGATCGCGAAGCGCGAGGCTTTCATGGCCGCGCTGGAGGCGTTCAGGGAGGCGCTCGAAGAATTGAACGGAGCGCTGACAGAACAGGCACAACGTTCCGAACTGCTCGAAGTCTGCCGGGCGCGTTCGGAACAAACCGGTGTTTTTGTGCGCAAATGGCTGGCGCTGGCCAAAGGCGAGGAAAAAACCGAGGACGTGCTCTGGGTGGAAACGTTCGGTCTGTCGCTGCAACTGCATCTGACGCCCCTGTCCATTGCCGACGTGTTCAACAAACAGCGGGAAGGCACGCCGCGTGCCTGGATTTTCACTTCGGCCACACTCGCCATCAAACAGGATTTCAGTTATTTCTCGTCCCGGATGGGACTGATGGAGGCCGAGTCGAAAACCTGGCCCAGTCCTTTCGATTATGGCGAAAACGCCATGCTTTACGTTCCGCAGAACATGCCGCAACCGATGTCGCCGCAATATTCCGATGCGGTGGTGGAAGCGGCATTGCCTCTGATTGAGGCATCAGGTGGCGGCGCGTTCATTCTGTGTACGACCTTGCGGGCGGTTGACCGGATTTCGGCACGCCTAAGGGAGATTTTCAGGGAACGGGAGTGGCCGTTTCCCCTTTTTGTGCAGGGGGAATCGGGCAAGACTGATCTGCTGGAGCGTTTCCGGAAATCGGGCAATGGCGTGCTTGTCGGCAGCCAGAGCTTCTGGGAAGGGGTCGATGTGCGCGGAAAAGCGCTGTCTCTGGTGATCGTGGACAAATTGCCGTTTGCGCCGCCGGACGATCCGGTGCTGGCGGCCCGTATCCGGGCACTGGAAAAAGAAGGGGGAAACGGTTTCATGGATTTTCAGCTGCCGGAGGCGATCATGAGCCTGAAACAGGGGGCGGGGCGGCTGATTCGCGACGAGCGTGACCGGGGCGTGCTGATGATTTGCGATACGCGGCTCGTTTCCAAACCCTATGGCCGACGCATCTGGCAAAGCCTGCCGCCGTTTGCCCGCACGCGGGACGAGGCGGTGGCGTGCGGTTTTTTTTCAAAGCAGGTTTGATGAAAAGAACAGGCATTTTCGTCTTTTTGACAGGCCTGTTTTCATTCGGAACGAAATAGCCAATGTATGGATCCTGATTGTACTTTGACGATTGCAAGTACGGTATCTTGTTTTATTCAATGGGCAGTTCAACATACTCGTGACGGTAGTACATGTGTACAAGTTCATTGTATCTGACACGAAACTGGCTTCGGCGTTTGGTAGCCGGGTTTCCAGAAGATGCCTTTTCCATCTTGACAGCAGGATCATAATAAACCGTGCAATTTGCCACGGCTTTCAGGAACAGGCTAAAGTCAGTCTGTTCGCACAGCAAAATGCGCGGACCGTAGGCATATTCCGGAGGCGGTGTCCTGAAAATCGAGGGAATGTAGGCAGCTTGCGCATGTTTACGGGTCCAGTGTTCCATGAGATGGATGAAATCCCATTTTGCTGCTATC
The DNA here is from genome assembly GCF_027116575.1 of Oxalobacter aliiformigenes. GTDB lineage: Bacteria > Pseudomonadota > Gammaproteobacteria > Burkholderiales > Burkholderiaceae_D > Oxalobacter > Oxalobacter aliiformigenes. Next base: position 984,441 of record NZ_CP098252.1, read on the forward strand.
TCGTTTTCACGTGACAGCAGAACAATTCCTCCTGTCATATCCGTAATCTTTTCGCTTGAAGGATCGTATCCCTGCAAGGCCAGTTTCAATCCTGTGTCAGCGTGGAAATCCTTTTCACAGGAATAGATCCCGCCAAAATTTACCCGGTCTGCCTTGCCGTGCTTGTCAGGATATCCGTAACGATGCAGGAATTGTTCAACGCCGGAATTCTTGTAAAGACCGCTGGTGGGCTCCGGAGTCATCAGTGTTACAACTCCTTTCGGACGGTATGCAATGAAATCACTAACAGCGTATTGCTTGATTTCCCAGCCCAGGTAATCGGGGTCGGAATAGCCGTTCGGCGTTATACCCAACTCGGCTTCAAGTGTATAGCCGCCTCCATTTCTTGCCTTGTAGGGTTTGGAAAAACCACCCGAATCAAGTTTTTTTGACATGATCCAGTGTTTGCTGCAAATTTCGGCCAGTTTGTCAAGAAGCAATTTCCTGGTATCTTTTATACCGGATTCAGGCGGTATTTCCAGAAAAACACCAATTTGCTTCAGATCGTTTTTTGCATAAACTTCTTTTGCAAGAGAAGAATCGGGGCCTGCGGCATATCCGAGTATCTGGCCATCCGGTGTTACGCCAATGAAAAGGACCCGGCCTTCATCACGTACAGCCATGATATCGGATGGTGCGTATTTCGCACCTTTCAGAAAACCGGACATCCTGACTTCGGGATATTTGGGATAAAGAATGAGCTGGGCGTTTGGGGCATTGTGCAGCCCATTCTGGTTAACCCATGAAAACGATACATCAGCCTTGGCACGATTTCGCACACTTCCTGAAGACACAGTATTATCTGTGTAGATACCTTGGTGAGGAATAATGTTGAGGACAGAAAAATCTCCGCCCAGATAAACTTGGTTTTTTGAATTGTCATTTGGTGCCAGTTTTTTGGCATAAAAGCGGGTGGCACCGTATGATTTCATCAGGGCTACCAATCCTGACAGGGTTTCGATCATTCAGTTTTCCCCCTGATTTCAAGCATGGTACAGTTACTCAGGAGCCACTGTACCAGTTCGTCAATAATATTGTTGATATCAAGGCGATATTTTCCTTTCAGGGCACATTCCCATACATGGCACTGCCTCCAGCCGGCATTTTCAAGAAGCATCCGGACCTGATTATCCCGTTTGCGATTGCCATTGATTTTATTGCGCCACCATTCCGGACGTGTGGAAGGCCATTTGAACAAATGGCAGTCATGTCCATGCCAGAAACAGCCATGTGTAAAAATCACAGCCTTGTATTTTGACAAAACAATATCCGGTTTGCCAGGCAATTTTTTGTCATTGATCCGGTAACGAAAACCTCTTGCAAAAAGTCCCTTGCGAACAAGAACCTCGATTTTTGTGTTTTTTCCACGAATCCCGGACATCATTCGGTGGCGGGTTGCCGGATCAACAATGTCAGTCATAATGTAACTGTTCCTGAATGATTGCGTTTTCCTCGCGTTCTTTCAGCTCAAGAATCCATGGACGCATCAATGCAGCAACATGTTTCATCAGTGGCATGACAACGGAATTGCCAAATTGCTTATAGGCTCTTGTATCTGAAACGTTTATTTTGAAGTCATCAGGATATCCCATCAGCCTTGCGCATTCCCTTGGTGTAAGGCGACGGGGATTTTTCCCTTCTCCACGATAAACAAGGATTTCGGAACCGTCCTTGTGATATCTGGCAGAAAGAGTTCTGGAAATGTTTTCAGGCCTTACCACACTGCAACCAAAACCGTTTCCCCGGGCTCGGTGTTTCTCGGCATATGCCTGCAAATAGGCCCATAATTTGTCTGACAAGATATACTTGTCATGAACTTTCCCGTTCCGGTCAAGATACCTGCCGTCGTCCACGTCCATTTCTGTTCCATCTTCAGGATGAAGAATATCTTTCAGTCTGGGAGTATCGGTTCCCAAGTGTGGCAATCGGAGTGCGTCCCAGTCAAAGCCTGTTTTTTCCCTGAAACCAACGATCAGGATACGTTCACGATGCTGGGGAACAAAATGTTGTCCGTCAATAACGCGCCATGTAATGTGATAGCCAAGATCGTGTTCCAGTGTGTCCTTGATAACCGAAAATGTATGTCCCCTGTTATGGGAAAGAAGGTTTTTGACGTTTTCAAGCAAAAAAGCCTTTGGTCTTTTTTGGGCAATAATTCTGGCTACATCAAAGAAAAGGGTTCCTTGGGTAGTGCATTCAAAACCGTGTGGACGTCCCAAGGCGTTTTTCTTTGAAACTCCGGCAAGACTGAATGGTTGGCATGGAAATCCGGCCAGCAATACATCATGATCGGGTATATCTGCTGCATCCACTTTCGTTATATCACCTGCAATATCGTGATCATCAGGGAAATTGGCAGTATATGTTTTCTGTGCATAACTGTCCCATTCGCTGGTATAGACGCAGCGGCCACCTTGTGATTCAAAACCCATACGTATGCCGCCGATTCCGGCAAACAGATCAATAAAGGTAAATTTGCTTTCAGGTTTCATTTTTGCCGGTCGGGAAGCAATAACTCTTAATGCAGGCAGCAATGCGTAGGGAATGGGAGTGTGTCCTGATTCCCAACGGGATATGTGGCGAGGTGAATAATGCAGCAAAGCCGCCAGTTCTTTTTGTGTATAACGCTCACGTGCCCGGGAAAACATTTGACGGGCTTCATTGGATTCAGGAATTTCCATCTGCTTTTTATTCGATCGCCGGGAAGAATTGATGACATTATGTCATGTCGTTAGTGCAATGTATACCTGCTTATGAAAAACCAACTCCCTCATAAAAGAGATTAGAAAACTGTACATCATAACTGATCAGTATACTGGTGTGGTAACAGATATTGTGTGGATCATTCTTGGCATATGATCCGATCAAACTTCTCGGCACAAATATATTTTTGCTGCCTGTGAGGCGGGATGTATTTAATCCAAGTTACTATTTTTTTGCCTTCAGGATTGTGTCAATCGGTAATTCAAGATAGGACGATCAGGCTGGTTATGGATCTGATTTGCGTATGTCTTAATTTTACTACTTTTATGATTATGGAAGATTATCCGGGAAAAATCTATCTATAATGAGACTGAACCTGCAATGAATTCTTATATGTCAACCTATTCCCCTCTTCCTCCCAATGCCGGTATTTTACTGGAGTCTCTCAGGGATATTGGATACTCACTGGAGACGGCTGTGGCCGATATAATCGACAACAGTATTTCTGCAAAAGCTTCTGTGATCAATATTTCCTGTAACATGTCTCATGAAGATCCTGTCATTACCATTGTGGATAATGGTTATGGCATGACGGCTGAAACACTGAAACAGGCTATGCGACATGGTTCATCTGATCCGTTGGCGAAACGCGCCAATTCTGATCTGGGACGATTCGGCCTTGGCTTGAAAACAGCGTCTTTCTCACAATGCCGGAAACTGACCGTCGTTTCTGTACAGAATGGAAAATGGTGCGGCGCCATGTGGGATCTGGATCTGGTAAAGGAAAAAAACGAGTGGTTGCTGTGTATTCTTGATGAGGCGGATATTCATGCCATACCCGGAACAAGTGAACTGGATGGCAACGGTACGCTGGTTATCTGGGAAAAGATCGACAGGCTTTTTGATAATGCGACAGGTACAAGGCAAAATGATATTCTCAATGAAAAACTTTCTGTCTTGCGTGAACACCTTTCTCTTGTCTTTCATCGTTTTATCGATGGTGATGGAAGAAAAACGCCGAAAGTTACGCTGGTCCTGAACAATGGCGTTATCAGTGCATTCGATCCGTTTTTCCGGCAGAAATCGGAAATGCTTGAAAATGAGGTCATATATCTCGATAACGGAGAGGAAAGCGGCGTCGTTGAAATACAGCCTTATATAATGCCGCACTATTCCAGACTGACGGAAAAACAGGAGCGCTCTTACCAGTCAAGAAGCGAATACCTGTCCAACCAGGGAATATATGTTTACAGAAACAGCCGTCTGGTGGCTTGGGGTAGCTGGTTTCGCATGATGCCGAAGGGAGAATCCACAAAATACGCACGCATCCAGATCGATTTTCCATCAAGGCTTGATGCCTTGTGGACGATTGATATTAAAAAGTCTTCTGCCATTCCGCCTCCTGCCGTGCGTGAATGTATCAGGAAACTGTTGCCGAAAATATCCGACCGGAGCGTCCAGATTCACAGAAAACGTGGGCGAAAAATGCTGGGTGAAGGCAATAGTCCGGTCTGGGAAAGATATGAGGAAAGGGATGGACCGATCAGGTACAGTATCAACAGGCAGCATCCGCTGGTAGATGCTTTCAGGAACCGGCTTTCCGGTGAAAGCATACAGGCTTTCGACATACTTCTTAAAATGATTGCAACATCATTGCCGTTTCCGGCTATTTGTGATGATTATTCCAGCAAACCCAGACAGCTTGAGCCAGTCACGCTGGATGATCATGATGTTCTCGAGAAGATAAAGGCATGGCATGTTTGTCTGGGCAACATGAGTGATGAACAGATTTTGCTGAAACTCGTGTCTTCTGATCCGCAGCTTTTGCAGAAACGTGAGGTGGCAGAACAATTTGTCAGGATGCACGCATATGAATAACCAGGAAGAAATCAGGAAAGCCATCAAGTATCTTGTACAGGTGGATAGTGGAGATCAACCGCCATCGTACGAAAAAGTAAAAGACATTGTACAGACAGTGGCAAAATTAAAGAGTTACACAGGAAACATTCAGAATCTTGTCGATGAGATCATGATGGATATGCAAACACGTATGGGGGTTGGCATATCGATTGTTGACCGGAATGCAGATCATGACGAAGAATGGGTCCAGAAACGGAAAAATATTGCATGGACATATGCGAATGCCTATACGGATTATCTGAAACGGCAGGGATGGTCGCCCAAGGTTGTTGAATCCATAAGAACGGATTGCCAGCGGATATTGGGTCATATGCAGAATCCGGCAACCCAAGGGGGCTGGAGCAGACGTGGTCTCGTCATCGGGCATGTTCAGTCAGGCAAGACGGCAAACTATACCGGATTGCTCGCTCATGCTGCTGATGCAGGATATAAGTGCATTATCGTTATTGCAGGGATACACAACAATCTGAGAAAACAGACACAGGAGCGGATTGAGGCGGGATTTATCGGGAGAACATGGCAAGAAACAGGGAAGACAGTCATAAAAGTGGGTGTTGGTGCGTATGCAAATGATTATCCTGAACCTGTCACGATTACCAATGTCCGTTCCGATTTCAACAAGCAAACGGCTGAAAGGAGCGGATGGAAGTTAGACGATTTCAGAAAGCCGGTTGTTCTGGTTATCAAGAAGAATGTTTATACACTTGAGAGTCTGCTGGGGTGGCTGAAGGATCTCAATTCTGTCAATGGCAGGATAACGGATGTCCCGCTTTTGATGATCGATGACGAGGCCGACAATGCTTCCATTAATACCAATCGTCCGGAACTGGATCCGACCAGAACCAACCGCCTGATCCGGAGGATTCTTGGGCTTTTTGACAAGGGCTGCTATATCGGTTATACCGCAACGCCCTTTGCCAATATTTTTATTGACCCGGATGCCTATGATGAGGAAGACAGGAAGGATCTGTTTCCGAAAGACTTCATCTATCTGCTGGACAAGCCGACCGATTATTTTGGCCCGGACATGGTATTTGGCAATGACGATGACAATGATGATGAGAAGGATGAGGATTCTTTCTGGATCAGGGAAATTGATGATGCGGAGACCTGGTTGCCGATCGTCCACAAGAAAAATTTCAATGTGACCGGGTTGCCGGACAGTCTGTGCAGGGCATTTCGCCAGTTTGTTCTCGTCAGAGCCATACGGAATTGCCGTAACCAGAAGTCACAGCATTGTTCCATGTTGGTCAATGTTTCAAGATTTGTGGATGTACAGAAACAGGTCAGGTATCTGTTATCCGATTACAAGGAAAGATTGCACAATGCTGTCCTAGCGAATTATGCCTTGCCGGATAATCGCTCGGACGGGGACAGTTATATGTATCAGCTACACACGGAATTCGACGAAGAATTCATGTCAGGCAAGGCTGGTGAGAATATGCAGGGCAATCCTGTTACATGGCAGGGTGTCAAACGGGAATTGCCGGATGTGCTCGACGATATGCAGTTTTGCGTGATCAACAGCAAGTCCGACGAGATACTGGATTACAAGCGTGCTGAAAATGACGGCGGTGCCCTGACTGTCGTGGCTGTCGGCGGGCTGAGCCTTTCTCGGGGGCTGACTCTTGAGGGGCTTTGTATCAGTTATATGTACCGCAATACCCGGATGTATGACACCCTGATGCAAATGGGCAGGTGGTTCGGTTACCGTTACGGGTATCAGGATTTGTGCCGGATATGGCTTAACAGGGATTCGATCGGCTGGTACAGCCATATTACAGACAAGACTAATGAACTCAGGGCGCAAATCAGGGAGATGCGCAAGAACGGAATGTCTCCTGAAGATTTCGGATTGTTTGTCGGGACACATCCTGACAATGCATTGCTGATTACGGCACGCAACAAGATGCGTACTGGCAAGACAATAGAAATCGGGCAATATTTTGGGGGACGGCTGAAAGAGAGTACCGACTTGTCTGCCGATACGGAAATTTGCCGGCACAATGAGAATCTGGTTCGTGAATTTTTGAAAACAGGATTCGACGGGATACGTGAGCGGTTTGGGGAGAATCTGTTTTTCCGCAATGTGTCCATTTCGGTTGTCGAAAATTTTCTGAGGCGTTTTAAGATGTCGACGGCCGGCATGGATGAAGATAAAAAAGGCATTATCGGTTATTTGGTGAAAATAGCGGACGACTATCCCAAAGCAGACGTTTTATGTGTTTCAAAGCAAAACAGGATCGGAAACCATATTCTCGGGGTTCAGGAAAGACGTCGTGGATGGAAAAAGGATGGAGATGGCATCTGGCGGACTGCAAAGCGCAGGATTGGCGGTGCGAAACTGGAACGTTACGGGCTGAGCGATGAGCAACTGGCCGAGGCGGGAAAGCTGGCACAGGAAGCATACGATGAAGGACATAGCAAGAGCGCAAGTCCGTCCGATGTGCATTACCGGAAGGTGAGAAGGAAACCGCTGCTGATGATACATCTGCTGAAAATACGGGATGAAAATAGTGTCATTCCGGCTTTCGGTATCAGTTTTCCGTTTGATGAACAGGTCAGGCGTGATCATGTTGTCGTTGTCAACAAGGTATGGCTTCGACAGGATGACGATATGGATGATTCTCCGGAAGATGAGGATGATTATGATGAGTGAGATCCGGTTGTCATGGGAGAGAATCGGAATTCCGGAAGATGTATGGATATTGCAGGGAAGGTGAAGTTCGCGGGGATTGCAAGGTCACAGTTGCCTGATTAAGTGATGCGTGTTTGATAAGACAGGGCGTTTTGTCTGTTTGCAGAAAAGGTGTTTGAGGGGCTTTGAATGGAAATGTCACTTGACGAATTTTTCCAGGATTTCCAGCAGGAAATCAGGATTGGCGGAGAAGCGGATGAATCTTCAAGCAATGAAACATTTGTCAGACGGGTGGCAGAAGAGCTTGAGGCGACAGGTTTTGTTAACGAAGATATCGTTTACTGTCATTACAGAAACCCTGTAAAAGGTCTGCGTATTGACGCATATTCTTTTGATGAAGAGGAAGGCAATTTGTCCCTCTTCATTGCAGATTACAATAATCGGCCAAAACTGGAGTCGCTTTCATTATCGGAAATCAATTTGCAGTTCGGGCGTCTGGTCAGGTTTTTCAGGGAGTGTGCGGAACTGCGACTGAAAAAAGATCTTGAAATGACCTCACCGGTATATGATTTTGTCGAACTGGTAGAGAACAGGATTTCCGTAATTCGCAAGATACGTTTTTTCTTGTTGTCGGAAAGAACATTGAGCGAACGGGTCAAGGCGCTAGATCGTGATGATGTTGTTTGCGGAATATCCGCATCATGGCAGGTATGGGATATTTACCGGTTGTATCAACAAGATCTGTCTACTGGTCAGAGAGAACAGCTTGTTATTGATTTCAGGGAGATGTTCGGTTTTGCTATTCCTTGCCTGAATGTCAATCTTGGAACGGATTCGTACCAGTCCTATCTGGCGGTTATGCCTGGTCGTATTCTGGCAGGACTGTATGAAAAATATGATACCCGTCTTCTGGAAAGCAATGTCCGTGTTTTTCTTCAGGCAAAGGGAAAGGTCAATCAGGGAATCAGGGCGACAATTCTGAATGAACCCGAGATGTTTTTTGCATATAACAACGGTATTACTGCCACTGCGCGTGAAGTTTTTACAGAAAGGGGAGAAAATGGTTTGCAAATCGTCAAAATCAGTGATTTGCAGATAGTCAATGGCGGGCAGACGACGGCATCATTGTTTCATACCGGACGAAAAGACAAGGTTCAGCTGGAAAATATATTTGTCCAGATGAAATTGTCTGTCATACCTGAAGATCAGGATGAAAGAATTGTTCCGAATATTTCACGGTATGCCAATACACAGAACAAGGTCAATGCATCTGATTTCTTTTCAAATCATCCTTTTTCGAGAAGAATGGAAGAAATGTCGCGCAGAATATGGGCACCAGCCAGAGAGGCTGAGTTGCGTGGTTCCAAATGGTTTTTTGAAAGAACACGGGGCCAGTATACCGAGGCACAATCCAAACTGGCGAAAAAATCGGAACTGGACAGGTTCAGGCTTGAAAATCCGAAAAGCCAGTTGTTTACAAAGGAAAAACTTGCCAAATACGAAAATGTATGGGATGAGGAGCCACGTTTTGTCAATGCTGGCAGCCAGAAGAACTTCGTGAAATATGCTGAAAGAATCAGCAGGGAATGGGAAAAGGATTCTGATGGCTTCAATGAAAGTTATTTCCGGCGTGCCGTGGCAAGAGCGATCATATTCAACCAGACGGAAAATCTGGTATCAAAACAGGAATGGTATGGCGGTGGATACCGTGCCAATATTGTCGTTTATACCATTGCGTGTCTTGGAAAACTGATTGGGGATATGGGCAAGGTTTTTCCGTATGAAATGATATGGAAACAGCAGGTAATGCCGGCCAGTATTATCAGGATTCTGGAGATTTGCGCAAGATATGCCAATGACAGGATCGTCAATATGCCGGTCAGGGGGAAGAACGTTACAGAGTGGTGCAAGCAGGCACAGTGCTGGGAAACCATGAAGGCAGGTTTGCAGGAGCTGAAAAGACAACTGGAAAATACGGGTCTGGAAAATATACTGGTCAGTCCGGAAGAATCAGCAAGGGCAGAGCATGATGCACGGACTGTACAGAAGATGGATAACGGTATTGATGCGCAGACAGTCGTGATGAAGATAACCGGTGACGAGTGGGCAAGGATACGAAATGAATTGTCGCTGAAAAGGCTCATTACTCCGAAAGAGGACGGTATTCTGAAAATAGCTGCACAGATTCCAAGGAAGATTCCAAATCCAAGACAGAGTATGGATTTACTTGGACTTCTTGAAAGAGCTAGGACGGAAGGAATCAAGTTCCAGAAGTCATGGAAATCGTAAGTTTGTTTGTCTCGTATATAAATCGCTTAATGTTAATAAAGTCAGGTGATATGTAGTTGACGTTTGCCCGCACGCGGGACGAGGCGGTGGCGTGCGGTTTTTTCCGTGACGGCGACCGGAACCGGACGGTCTGAGCGTTCAGGCTGCCTTGGCCGGCCGTTTTTTGCCGAGCCGGTTTCGGACGACCGGAACCAGGACGGTGATGGCGGCCTGTACGGCCAGAAATACCGCCATTCGCAGAGGGCCCGACGTGATTTTCGTCAGGCGCCAGATGAGTCTGGCGACAAGGGTGGCGGCCAGTATGACCAGTTTCTTTTCCATAACGGGTATTTCTTAAAGGACAGGACAACGCTGATTGTAGGGAAAAGTTTTCTGCTGCGCCAATGAGACCGCTTGCGTCGCTTCCTATTCTCCTTCCGGTTCAGGCGGCCGGCCGGGTCTTGTACAGAAAGCGCAGCCAGAACAGGATGCCCGCGGAAGTCAGTCCCAGCGGGAAGGCCATCCAGATTCCCACGATGCCATATCCCATGACGAAGCCGAGCAGGTAACTGGATGTCAGGGAAATGACGAAGTAGGCGATGAAGGAAAACAGCATCATGATTTTCACGTCCATGATGCCGCGCAGGGCGTTGGCGAACGCGATCTGCATGCTGTCGCCGAACTGGTAGATCATCATGATGGGGAAAAGGGTGGAGAGTGTCGCCAGGACGGCGGTGTTGTCCGTGAACCAGCTGCCGATGGCGAAGCGGAACTGCCAGAAGAGAGTGGTGGAAATGACTGCCATGACGAGAATCAGGTACAGGCCGGAAAAGGCCGCGCGCCGTACGTCGGCTGCTCTGGCCTGTCCCCTGAAATAACTGACGCGTACGGCAGTCGCGGCACCCATGCCGTAGTACATCATGAAAAAGAGGGTACTGATGGTGAACATGACCTGATGGGCCGCGAGTGCGACGGTACCGATCCAGCCGACCATGATGGTGGTGAGCGAAAAAGAGGCGGTTTCCATGCCCATTTGCAGGGCCAGCGGCCAGCCCATTGCGTTGAGCCTCAGAAAGTCGGCACGGTTGACGACGGATTGGATGAAACCGGTACGGTAGTTGCGGTAGCGGGGAAGCAGGAAAAAGAGGGCGATGAAAACGCACAGCATGACGATACGGGAGAACAGGGTGGAGATCCCGGCACCCAGGAGGCCGAGTTCCGGAAATCCGGCAACGCCGTAGATCAGGACGTAATTGCCCATGATGTTCAATACATTGCCGAACAGGAGAATCCACATGGCAGTGCGGGAATCCATGATGCCGTCGGCGAACTGCTTGAAGGCATTGAACAGCAGGATGAAGACGAGCGAGGCGAGTACGACCAGATAGTAGGGTTTGATCAGCGGGATCAGTTCGGCCGGCTGGTCGAGTTTTTCGATGTTGAAGAACAGGATGGTCATCGCCAGTGTGAAGATGACGGCGACCGTGAAATTGGCGAGCAGGGCGTTTTTGAGCTTGCCGCCGATGCCGGTTTTGTCGTTGGCGCCGAACAGCTCGCCGATGAGTGGCGTCAGCCCGTAGGAAAAGCCTGTGCTGCCGATGATGACGAGGTTGAAAAGGTTATTGACGAAGCTGGCGGCGCCCAGCGATTCGGTATTGTAATGCCCGATCATCATGGTATCGGCGAAGCCAAGCACGATCATGCCGATCTGGCCGATGATGATCGGTACGCCCAGTGCGATCAGTTTGCGGAAATGGTCGGTAAAGGGAATTGGCTGATTCATGCGTTCTGGTTTCTGTCGTGTCGGCAGGCTGGACGGTTCAGGGATCCCGTGTGCCGAAAGCCGGTTATTCTGGCCGAATCCGGCGGCGACGTCAAAGGTACGGAAACGGTCTGGCACTGGCTGGGCAAATCCTGTCCGGTTTTGCCGGCGCCCGGTATCCGGATCGTCGGGGGCCTATTCGCCTTCCAGTATCGGCGGCAGTTCGTCAAGCCGGCGGATTTCATAGTCCGCCGTCAGCGCCGGTTCAGCTGTCTTGCCGGACGGATTGTACCAGCAGGTGTCGATGCCGGTGTTTTTGCCGCCGGCGATGTCGGAGGTCAGCGAATCGCCGACGATCATGGCTTTTTCCGGGGAAAAGCGTCCGATGGCGTTGAAAACCGCCCGGAAGTAGTCCCGGCTCGGTTTCTGGTGGCCGATGGTTTCCGAGACGAAAATGCCGCTGAAATACTCGTTCAGTCCGCTTCCCGCCAGCCTGCTGTGCTGGGTGGCGGCCACGCCGTTGGTGACGCAGTACAGGCGGTATTTCCCGGCCAGTTTCTCGCAGAGTTCCCTGGCGCCGTCGATCAGATAGTATCCTTCTCCCAGCGCCAGCTGGTAATCCCGGGCGAAAGCGATGCCATTGACGGCATAACCGGTTTCGGCGAAAAGACGGGAGAAGCGGGTGGAGGTAACGGTTTCCTTGCTGATTTCGCCGCGTTCGAAGGCGGCCCAGAGTCCGTGGTTGACGGTGTGGTAGATGTCCCGGATTTCGTCGGTCAGTTTCAGGCCGTAACGGGAAAATGTCAGATCCAGCGCGTTTTTTTCGGTTCTGGAAAAATCGAGCAGCGTATCGTCCGCGTCGAGCAGGAGCGTGTCATAATTTTTTTTCATGAGATTTCCTGTTGCAAAATGCCTTGTGGGCAAAAAGGAAGTATATCATCACGGCGTTTCACCGGCGGGCGATGCGGAAATGTCGGGATACACGTTGCCACCGGCATGGCTTTCCGCCTGAATTTTTTTCCGTGTTTCCTCGATGGAGATGGCCTGGGTCAGATAGACGATGGCACCGCGGGCCAGTCCCAGTGCCTTGAGGGTGGCGTCTTCCAGTTTCCGGCGGGAGAGGGTGCCGTCGACGATCTGGCCGGAGGGCAAGTCGAGTTCGACAATGCGCAGGTAACGGTGCCCGAGTTCTTCGGCGATGGTTTTCAGCAGAAGGCTGTGCGGATCCGTTGAGGGGGAAAGTCTTTCGGGCGGCAGTGCCTTGGACAGCCAGAACAGGCCGCGCAGGGGCCAGTTCGTCGAGCCGGCGAACGCATCGGCCAGTCCTTCTGCCGGGTTGCCGTTTTTGTACCAGACGGTTTTCAGGCCGGTTTTCCCGTCCGGCAGTTTCAGATCGAAATACAGATTGACGGTCCGGGCGATTTTCGGCAGCAGAGACCAGGCCGAACGGCAGGCGAGTTTGAGTGTTTCGACCGCGAGCGACCAGCCTTTCCGGTCGGTTTCCGCGTTTTCGCTCTTGCGGGCGTCGCGCAAGGCTTTCGAGGACAGCGCACCATGGCACAGGTGGCGTGCGGCGATGTATTCCTGACGTATCTGGGACAGAAAACGGATGGCCGGCGGCATGCTGCGCAGCGGTGACGGATTCGATACGGGCTGTTCCATGATGTCGTAGGCGGCGGCATTGGCCTGGCACAGATCGTTGTACGGATTCAGGTACAGTTTTTCCGTCAGGCACCATTTCCGGAAATTCCTGTTTTTTCCGGATTTGTCCGTTTGCCGGGGAGTGTCGCAGACGGGAGCGGCGTCACTGTCGGAACCGGAGAGGGTGGCGTCGATTTTTTCCAGTTCGGCGCGGAAATATTCCTTGCCCTGTGCATCGCCGAAGTAGCGCGCGTCGTCGTCGGTCGCGGCTTCGAGATTGTCTGTCGCCATGCCGAGAAAAACCGGTTTTAGCGTATCGTCGCCGATCAGTTCGGCATATTCGGCGATCCCTTTTCCGCGGTTGCCGAGCGCCATGCCGAAGCGGGTGTCCGTTTCGATGGCGCGGTCCCAGTATTCGATGGCGTGGATGAAATCGCCCATATAGCCGTGCTGGTTGCCTGACAGCGTCAGAATCCGGCAACGCAGGAGTTCGTCGAAAAAGAGAAAAGCGGGATCGTCCACGGCTTTTCGCAGGTGGTATATCGCCTTTTCGATTTCGGGTTGTTCCCATGCCGCGTTGGAAGCGTTTTTCCGTTCGTGGTGCCGGCAGATCCAGGCATTGGCCGTATAAAAGTCGAGCAGGCAGCGCTGGGTGGCATCGAGCTTTCTTTTGGCGGCGGTTTCATACCAGGACAGGACCTTTTCGGCGGCGCCGGGGTTTTTCGCGTGTCCGGCCAGTTTTGTCAGGGCCGCGATGTCGGCAAGCAAGGCGTTCGCATCGCGTGCGGGACGTTTTTTCAGCAGTGTGGCAAGAGAGGATGTGGCGGTTTTGCCGGTCTGTACGGAGGTCGTGTTTTTTGTCATGGCGTTTTGTTACCGGATTTCGGAAGACATCGCTGTCATGCCGTGGCCGAAACGGGGCCCGTATTGTCCAGGCCGGCCCCGGCGTGCATAAAAAGTCCCTGTCAGTATAAAGCGGTATTATGACAAAACCGTGTCTGTTCCGGTGCTTTTCAGCCAGATTCCGGCGAATTCGTCAAAAGGCAGGCCGGACGTAAAAGTGCCCCTGCGCCGGCATACATCCGCACTGTTTCGGAAATTCGGCCTGCATGGCGGTTTCGACGCCTTCGCACAGGGTTTCCATGCCGGGATTGTCGGCGATTCCGGAATTTTTTCCATATCGAAATCAGGCCGTATCGCCGGGGCGAATCATGAAATCAACGCTATCCACTGCCGACAGATTATCCCTTCATCCTGTCTGATTGCCGGGCGGCACGGATATTTGCCGGATTTCCGGCAACATGCCGGTTGGCCGGAACAGTCTGTTTGTATGGTGGCGAAACGGTCCGTGCTGCGGCAAAGGCACATTTCGGCCGCGAACGGGCGAACCGGCATTCTGTGGCATGTATCCGCTTTTACGGGAGATACTGTTCTGTGAAAATCCGTTACAAAAAAAAACGGTTTTTCTCTGGCGCAACGGTGCCGGTTTGAATACGATGGAATCTGTCTGGAAAAAAGGAGGGAAAACGGTATGTATCGTGGATTGTCAGCCTGGGCGAAATGCCTGATTTGCGGCCTGTCGGTCTGGTCGCTCGTGTGGGTGCCGGCACATGCCGGGCCGGAGAAAAAACGGCATAGTGAATACCGGCATGCGGAAAAGGACTGGAAGAAAACGGACAAAAAGCGCCGGCATGACAACCGGCGTCCTGAACATGGCGTTTCCCGCGGTGATGCCCGCCACTGGGCGGTGCAGTACCGTTATACCGGTTATACGCCGTTGCCGCCGGGTGTGCGGAAAAACATGATGCGGGGAAAACCGCTGCCGCACGGGATCGCGAAACGTCCGGTACCTCCGCGGATGTGTCGTCATCTGCCACATCGTGATGGGTATGCATGGTACCGGACGGGTAACGATCTGGTTCTGATCGCCGTGGCAAGCGGTATCGTGGCCGATATCATGGTCAATGTGTTCCGCTAGCGGGACAGTGGAAAAGTGTGGCGGATTTGCCATGAGCGTTATCCCCATTTCCTGTGGATAACCGGGTGAATAACCTGACGGGATTCATGCCCCGCCTGCTTCCGGTCGGGCATGCCTGTTTTTTACGCGGTTCGCGAAAAAACGGTATCATCTGTTTTTTCGGGTTGCGGGAACGGCCCGGGCGTGTTATCGGTCGGGTCCGTTGTCCGGCTTTTCATGAACGGAGCGGGGAGTATGCGGAAAATCATCAATGAAGCGGGAAAAAAAGCGATCGGTACGTTCGTCAGGGAAAACCTGTCCGGGCGGGTCGGTGACGAAACGGTGAAATCCTATATCGATATGGCGGAAAGCCAGATGGTGATCCACGGTGGTCTGCCCTGTCTTGAAATCTCGATGTGTTTCTCTCTGACGGGGATGACGGAATACCTCGAGCTGGATGCCGATGAGGTGAGTTATGAGGATTGTGTTTTCGACAGCGCCGAAACGTTTGCCGGTGTTTTCGGGGCCGATACGGCCGCGCGTCTTGCCGGGGCCGTTTATGAAAAACGCATGACGGAATCGGGGGAGCGCCATGAGGCTATGGTTACGGTTTCCCATGACGGTTACCGGTTTTCGGTGACGGCCGTCAGGATGTCTCCGGATGGCGATGCAAACTTTTACGAAGTGAAATGTCTCGGGCCGGACAGCCGGAAAACGGAACATGAAACGGCATGAAAAACGCGTTTTATCGCTACGTGTCAGCCTGTGGATAAGTTGACGTGTTTTGATGGCCGTTTGCGGGGAAAAAGTCGTCAAATAACGGCTTTTTCCGCTTTTGCCCGGAAAAGGGATGACGGCCGACGGCGGGTCAGGCCGGGATATCCAGATCGAGATTGCCTGCGACCATGCGGATGAGATAGGAAATTTCTTCCAGCGATTCGATATAGAAGGAATTCGGATCGAGCACGTCCATCTGGAATTGCGTGATGACCTGCCTGTCCTGCATGTGGCTGCTTTTCTCGCTGTTGAAAAAGTTTTGCAGGGCAATGAAATACCGGTCGGGCGCCATCGGCAGTTTCTGGCTGTCTGTGATGATTTTGGACAGAAAATCGTCCAGGATGGCGGCGAGGATTTTCCGGTCGTTTTTCAGAAGCGGTGCGATCCATTCGGGTTTTTTGATTTTCAAAACGATCAGAAATGTCGCGATACCCTGTTCGGGCGGTTCTCCGGCCAGAATATAGAGCGTGACGGCGCGTTCGATTTCGGAAAGCGTCAGGGGAACGAGCGCGGCCCATGCCGTCATCAGTTCGATGAACCGTTTCCGTTTGGGGGTGCCAGTATCGGCACGGTGCCGGGAAAACATGTCGCCGATGAACGAGCGGATATGGGCCAGATGGGCCGTATCGTTGGAGGCGAACCGCGGCAGCGACAGGAAAAAGTCGATGAACCGGTGAAGACAGGTACCGGCATCCGTGTCCGTTCCGTAAACGTTTCTGACGGCTTCATAAAGCTGGATGCGGTTGACGGGCAATACGAAAATCAGGTTCGGCATGTCGAAATAATGCCGGATCTTCTCCAGAAAACGGATCGCGAATGACGGACGGCACCGGTCGAGTTCGTCGATGACGATCACGACGGGTTTGCCGCAGCCGGAAACGATCCGGCCAAGGGTGGTTCTGAATCGGGTGAAAAGGGCTTTTTCGGCCGGCCATGCCTTGAGCCGCTTCTCGATCCGGTTGACCATATCGTCGCCGGTCGTCTCGAACGGCGCATCTGGTGGCGCGGGGGGAACGGCCCGGGCGGCAGCGGGTTTGCCGGCAAGCGGCATCATGGCGTTCATCAGCCGTGCCGCCTCGCCACGGATGGCGTCGCCCGTTCCCTGGCCGTCTTCGAACAGAAGCGCCAGCTCGGCGGCCAGAATGAAAAAAGGGTCCAGTTCGTCGTTTTCGGCAAACGCGTCGATGAAAACGACCGGATAACCTTCCCGGTGCAGACGGGCCGCCCAGTTACTCGCAAACCATGTTTTTCCTTCTCCCCACAAGGCGTCGATTGCGATGACGGCACCGTTTTCCAGACGGTTGATATAGCCGGTCAGCCTGTCTGCCAGTCGGGTTCTTTGCAGCAGGTCGCCGGCGAACGGCTGGTCGATATCGTCAGGTTTGTCGCTTCTTTTGCCACCGGCTGGGGGTGCGGCGCGATTCATGCGGATTCTCCGTATGGATGATGATGGAAAAACGGGAAAAGTTTGAGCCCGGCCACTACTTTAACCCGAAAAGGGATACCGTGCGGGAGCCATGCGCGGGATATGACGCAAAAACGGTATTTCCGCCCGTTTCGGCCGGAAATACCGTTTGCCCGGGAAAGGTGAAAGCCGGTCGGGAAAAAGGCCTGAAACATCCTCTGAAACGGCTTATCGCTCTTTTTCGCCCGCCGTATCCGTTCCGTCCGCTTCTCCGTTGCCGAGCAGATCGTTCAAGGTGGCCTGTGCATCGGCGTCGCCGGCGATCGCGGCTTTCTGGAGCCAGTAACCGGCCTTGACATTGTCTCTGGCGACGCCGATTCCCTTGTAGTACAGATTGCCGATGAATGTCTGTGCATCGACGTTACCGGCAATGGCCGCTTTTTCCAGCCATTTGACGGCCTCTTTCGGGTCTTCTTTCACGCCCTTGCCGGAAAAGTACATCATGCCCAATGCCGCCTGGGCATTGGCATCGCCCTTTTCGGCAGCTTGCCTGAAACGATAGATTGCCCGGTCGAGGTTCTGGTGCAGTTCGGTTCCATCCAGATACAGAATCCCCAGAAAAGTCTGTGCGTCGGTTTCGCCCTGATCGGCCGCGCGGTTGAGCCAGCGTTCCGCCTGTGTCATGTTGCGTTGGGTACCGACGCCCTTGGCATACATGAGACCGACCAGTGTCTGTGCCGGGGCGAAATCCTGTTCGGCCGCTTTTTCGAACCATTTTTTCGCGGTGGCGAAATCCTTTTCGACGCCATTGCCCTGACTGTAGAGCATGCCGAGAAAAGTCTGCGCGTCGGCACGGTTTTGCATGGCCGCTTTCTCATACCATTTTTTCGCTTTTTTATAATTTTGCGGTACTCCGAGCCCTTCCTGGTACATCAGGCCGAGACAGGCCTGTGCCTTGGCATCGCCCTTGCGGGCGGCACGCATCAGAAGCGGAGCGGCCTGTTTGTATCGCTGGCTGTAATACAGGCGGACACCTTCGGCCAGTTCTTCCGCTGCGACCGGAGCCGGTACGAACGGAAGCATGCAGCACACGAGTGCCAGACGGGACATCCACCGTGCGAACGGGGAAGAAACGGGAATAGGGCGAATCATTTTTTGTTTTTTCATCAATAGGCACATGCATTTGTAACGATCATAACAAAGCGTGCGGATTTGCGTCTTGCCAATCCGGTAAAGTGTTGTTTTATCGTCATATTTTCAGGATGAGCGGCTTTTGTAACGGCAAAACCGGACATATGTCATACTGGCGCAAACCTGTGGAATATCTGCGCTGCCCGGTTTGTTTGCACTGCCCAGGCCTTTGAGGTGACCGAAAAGAAAAGGCGGAAAATGGTGGCATCAAAACCGGAAACACCGGAAACCGATGGAAATCACGGATCGGAAAAACGTTCCGCATCCCCGGTTCCGGCCGGACCGTGCGACAGAACCGGCATTTCCCTTTCGCGACAGGCTGACAGAAATACGCCCTTGCGGTATAAGTTGCCAGTGGGGGCCTGTTGCGCCCTTTTTTTTACCGCGTCGTTTCTGTAATGCCTTCCGGGGAACCGGAAGGCTTTTTTCATGATTTGTTCAGGAGGTTGTATGAATGAATGGCGAAACTTTCCGACTCGGGCGGGCGATATGTTCTCCGGCCGCCTGACCTTGCCGGAACATGGCTATCCGCTCCGGGGGAGTGAACGGAACACGGATGCCCGACATTCCCTTTCCCGGGATTTCCCGGAAACGTTCCCGCCCGGGCATATCCGTTCAAGCGTATCCCCTTTCGGAACAGACGATCCGGCCTCGATCGACTGGTCACAAAAACTTGCCGATCCGGCTTCCCTGATGTCGGGAGCCCAGATCGACGAACAGATCGTCAACCGGTTCGACGGGAATCCGCCCAGGGACCGGATGGGCCGTCCGCTCTCCGGGGAACAGGCCGATTCCGTCGTGGCGCGCTGGCCGGAGAAAGTCCGGGAAATGAGTCCGGATGCACGGGACATCGCATTTGCTCTCAATTACCGCCATGATCCGGTATTCCGCACCCGGACGAACCGGACGATTTTCCGCAACTGGCTGGCGATGCCGGAACAGGAAAACAGGGAATCGCTTTCCCGGCGGAAACCGGAAGCACCGGTATTGGCTCTCCGGGAAATGCATGTTCCCCCCGTGCCGGAAAAAAACCGTGAAAAGAACGGAAACGGGCTGGATATCACCAGCCGGGTTCACGGGAAAAATGAGGTGGCCGGGCCGGCCGACGAGAGCATGATGCCGGGATACCGGATGTACGGGAGCCTGCTTGAAAAACATATCGGAAAACCGTCCGCCGTCAACGGGCAGGGAGAACAGCCGGTTACACATCCGGATGAAAGCATGGAAGCCGGTTACCGCATCGCCGGTCAGGCCATCGAAAACGGTCTGGGACACCCTTCAGCAGTCAATGCCCGGGGAACGCAACCGGTTGCACATCCGGATGAGAGCATGGGACCACTGATGGAAAAAGGGTTCGGTTCCATGAGGCACCAGACCGTCGCCGATGCCATCCGGGAAAATGCCGAAGCGGCGGGAACCGTCATGAACCGGGAGCATGGCAGCGAATTCGCCCGGCACTTCGGCAAGGGCGCCGGATTCAGTCCCCGGGAAATCCGGAAGAATCTGTATGCCCTGGCAGCCTTTATCGGCGATGCGACCGACTTCGCCTTGCCCGGCGACAATACCGGACTGGAAAAAACCAAAAACGACCTGATCGCCATGAAACGCGAGGAAGAAGAACAGGGTTTCCTTCGGGGGAGCAATGTCTTTGAAAGAGGCTGGGAAAGCATTGCGGAAAACGGAAGCCTCTGGATAGCCGAGCAGATGGGCAGAAAACTGGTCCAGTTGCCGCTGGCCGTCGCGATGAGTCTGGTTCCGTCGCTGGGCGCGCTGACCGGCATGGCCGTACTGGATGTCTGCAGCGATTTGTACGGGGAGATACTGTATCGTACCGGCAAGGGCGAACCGCTGGAAACCCTCACATTCGGTGTGCCGCTTGGCCTGATGCAGCTTCTGGTTCCCACAAGAATCCCCGTTCGTCAAGTCACCCGTCCCAAAGAGGTGGCGCAACGCCTGTGGCGCATGGTTTTGCAGGGGATGGTTCATGGCGTTCAGAAGGAACAGATGGATCATGTCCTCAAGCGGAAGAAAAAACAAAAACCGACTGATAAAGAAGCCAGCGGTGAAAATTGACTTTCAGGATCGGCTATATTCCCGGAAAGTGTTGATGAAATGTTTTTCATTTTGAAATTTCGGATTTGAATTATGCGGCAAAAAAACATGAAACGGCATGTGTTGAATACAGGATACGGCCTGTTTCTTCTGATACTGGCTTGCCCTTTGTGGGCCTGTTCCTATGAAGAAGGGAGAAGTTATTACAGGGCAAAACAGTACGAAAAAGCCCATGCCTGTTTCATGCAGCCGGAAAACCGGCAAAATCCCAAAGCCTGGAATACACTGGGCATCATGTACAACAATGGTTACGGGGTTGAAAAAGACGAAAGAAAAGCGGTCGAATGGTACATGAAAGCCGCGATGAACGGATATGCCGTTTCCCAGTACAATCTGGCGTGCCAGTATGAAAAAGGACGGGGAGTCGAAAGGGATTACGCCCGGGCCATGTTCTGGTACGAAAAGGCGGCCGAACAGAACGATTCTTCGGCCGAGCTGAATATCGGCTATCTGTACAGTGAAGGAATCGGTGTGCCACGCGATATGCAGAAGGCCCTGTACTGGTACCGCCGTGCGGCGGCTCATGGAGACACGGATGCCATGACCAATATCGCGCACATGTACTATCAGGGTTCCGGTCTCAAAAGAGATATAAACCGCGCCATGCAGTATTACATCATGGCGGCGGAGAAGGATCATCCGCGTGCCCAGTATCTGCTGGGTGAGGCGTATGAGACGGGACGTGGTCTGGAGAAGGATTGTTCCCGGGCCCTGTACTGGTATAAAAAGGCGGCGGATAACGGGGAGCTTTTGGCCATGGACAGGCTGGGACAGATTTATTCCGGCGGCCTGTGTTTTCAGGCGCGGGACCAGGAGGAAGCCCGGCGGTGGCGCGAGCGGTCTTTCCGGATCAGGCGTGGATGGGTCTCGTCGCCCGAAAAACCGTAAACAGCATTTTCCGGCCTGTTTCGCCCGGCGTCGGATCCGGATTGGCCGGGCATGGCCGTGCCGGTTTATTTGCCGATTTTTCCCGCCGTGCGCTCATCAAGCATTTTTCTCAGGGCCGACAGGGGGCCGCCGTCGCCGAACAGGGTTTTGCCGTATTCCAGATTGAAGGCGTAATCGAATCCGTCCGGGTTTTTGCCTTGTGTATGCTGGAGAATGGTTTCCGCCTTGTCCAGCGCCTTGACGAGGTGCGCTTCCGGTGTGGCGTTGTCGTTGTATTCCTGCCAGATGGCCAGATACCGCTTGCCGGTGTCCGGCGGGAGCAGGCCGAAGACTTTTTCAACGGCATGACGCTCTTCCCGGTATTTTTCGTTTTCATCCGGAAGGGTGGCAGCCGAGATATCTCCGCCGTAGAGTTCCCCGAGATCGTGGATCAGGCACATGAGGAGCGTTTTCGGCCAGTCCAGTTCCGGATAAAAGGGCTGGAAAAGGGAAGCGAACAGAGCCAGCCGCCAGGTATGTTCGGCGGTGCTTTCGTGACGGCCGGTTGCCGTCCAGGCGGAACGGAGTGTGGATTTGAGCTGTTCCGTTTCTTCGATGAAACGGATGAAGGAAACGAGAGTGTCTTGTGCGATCATGCTGTTTTTCCAGTTCGTGGCTGTTATCGGCTGGCGGGACGCGGGTGGCGCCGGCCTTTTTGCGGGTAGGACCGGCGTGTTGCCGGCTGTCCCGGATGAAAGAGGATATCACAAAGGAGCGGATGGCCGGTACCGTTTCCCGAGGGAGACGGTTTCAGAATGTGGCGCCGAATTCTGCCCAGATGATGTGACTGGTGAAATGGTTGCCGTATTCGCCGTTGTATCGGAGGGTGCCGGAGAGGTTGTTGCGGGTGATACGCACGCCAATGTCGGCGGTTCCGGTTGTCCTGTCCTCGTCGAGGTAACTGGTGTAGCGGTTTCCCATGAACGTGAATCCGGATTCAACGTGGCCATCGAGCAGGTTTTGCCGTACGCCGAGTGCGACTGTGGGGCGAATGACCGTGTCGCCCGATGGGTATTTCCCTCTCCAGCGCAGGTCGGCCGTGCCGTATACGGCGGAAAAGTCCCTTTTTTCGAAATGCAGGTTCATTTCCTGATTATGTTCCTGTTTCCAGTCGGCGTTCATGGCGGGATTGCGCATCCACAGCCAGGCCAGCCCGATTTCGGGCGAGAGGGTGTGTCGTGCCGTGACGGGAATATCCCATGAACTTTTCAGGCGGGTGAAAATACCGTATTCGGTCCGTTTGTCGGAAGCGGCATCGCCTTCCATGGAAAAGTCATAGTTGCTTCGGGCCACTGTGCCTGTGATCTGGCCGTGCAGTGCCCAGTAGGGCGTCAGGCTGTATTTCCCGTGCAGCCCGGCCTGCCAGGCATTGGTGTCGGATTTCAGGCCATGGCGGCTGGCGGCAAGATCGGTATGTTCGAGACCGGCATGCCAGCCCAGACGCAGATTGTCACCGATGGGCCGGGTGGCGCCGGCGATCAGGCCTTCACTGTCGCTTTTGCTGCGGGCGTTTCCGGTCACGCGGGAATGCTGGTAATACGGCTGGACGAAAAAAGACCAGTCCGGCGCGGCCACCAGTGTGTCGAAGGAATCTCCCAGTGTCCGTTCCAGCAGCCAGAGCCGGGCGGCCGTCCGGTGGACGCTGCCGTTGTTGGCGCCTTGTCCGTGATTGCCGTTCTCGTCCAGCGAGAGGGAAACCTGCTGGTTCAGG
This sequence comes from Oxalobacter aliiformigenes, assembly GCF_027116575.1. Taxonomy (GTDB): domain Bacteria; phylum Pseudomonadota; class Gammaproteobacteria; order Burkholderiales; family Burkholderiaceae_D; genus Oxalobacter; species Oxalobacter aliiformigenes. Next base: position 1,007,492 of record NZ_CP098252.1, read on the forward strand.
GCACCGTCGGCACTGCCGCCATACAGGTTTGCCCTGAGCATTGGCATGGCGCCGGCGATAGTGGAATCGGGTGTGTCGCTGCCGATGGAACCGGTCACGCTGCCGCCGGCATTGTCGATCATGTCCGCTACATCGTAGCGTTTGCCGAATTCGAAACCGCTGGCCGTATTGCCGGGCCGCAGGATCAGGCGCGTACCGGAAAAGGTCAGGGTGGAACCGGGCCCGACGGCGAAAGGCCGGCTGGCGGGATCGTTCCACTGCCCGGGGGAAAGTGCGAGTGACCATGTATCGACAAAGACATGTCCGGTTACCGAACCGTCACTGTTGCCGACCATCAGTTCATGGCTGCCGGGGCCGGTGACGGTGATCCGGCCGGTATTGGAAACGGTTACGTTTCCGCCTGTGATGAAGATACCGTGAGCTTCTTTCCCGGATGTAGTGATGCTCCCGGCATTGGAAACCGTGCTGCCGTCGCCGCTGATGGATATGCCTTCGCCGTATTGGCCAGTTGTGGTGATCTGCCCCCGGTTAAGGATATGGATGTTCTCGCCGGACAGGGCGATCCCGATAGCATTTTCGCCGCCGGTTTGGAGGGTATGGGTATTGGTGATCGAAATGTCGTCGCCGAAGCCGTAAATGGCATGGCTGCCTGACTGGGTGGTAATGATCGATCCCGAGTTGTCGAGGGATGCGCCGGATTCCAGCAGAACACCGGTACCATCGGTACCGGTCACCCTGATGTTGCCGGTCTGGATAACTGAGACATGGTTACCTGCCTCGATGGCATTGCTGCCATAGCCGGTGACGATGATGTCGCCGTTGTTGGCAAGTACCGAATGGTTGCCGAATGCGGCGATCCCCTTGCTGCCGTAACCGCTGACGGTGATGGCGCCGTTGTTTATGACCGTCGAGTCATCTCCGCTGGCGACGATACCTCCATTGTCGTGTCCGTCCATCAGGATGATGCCGGACGCGCTGTTGACGAGCGCGATCCCCTTGCCTTCGGCGGCCATGCCGACATCGGAAGCCGTCGCGCCGTGAATGGTACCGTTATTGGTCAGCGTGACGGATTCGGCGACGTCGCCCGTATCCTTGGCGAACAACCCGACACCGTAACGGCCGTTCAGATTGATGGTGCCGTTGTTGGTGATGTTGCCGGTATTTCCGGTAAGAGCCATGCCGTGTCCGTCGGACTGGCTGACGTTGATGATACCGGTGGCCTGGTTGGTCAGGGTGGCACCGTCGCCGGCAATCATGCCGTAGGCGTTGCCGCCCAGAACGGTGACGGTTCCCGCGTTTTCGAGTCGGGAATGCGCTCCCGCTTCCATGCCGCTGCCGTAGGCCCGGATGGTTCCGTTGTTTAACAGGTCGAGATTGTCGGAACCGTCGCCGAACGTGATGTTCATATCGCCGTTGTTGACGGTTTGCACGGAGAAGGAGATACCCGGGACAGCAGCCAGCAGGATGGCGGCGAAAACGGCGGACAACCTTGTCCGGACGAACGGGCGGAGAAATGACGGGCCGAACAAAGGGGAACCGTTGCGGGAAAAGACGGGAGAGAATTGTTTTTCGGGACGGGACATCGTTTTACCAAAGCAGAAGAGTTGAAGGGCCAGCCAGTCCGGTCGTGATATCTGTTCTGTCCGGGATACGGTTGAAAAAAGCCGGATGAGAACGGACATCCGGCCGGAATTGCTAATGGTAGAAATCAGAGTGCACTGTCCGGAAAACTATTTCATTTTCTTTAACAGGTTTTTTGCCTGAACATTGCCGCCTTTGGCGGCCTGGGCCAGGTATTGTTTCGCCATCATGGAATTCTGTTCGACACCGATTTCATAGTAATACATGCGTCCGAGATAATTCGCCGCGACGGCGTCACCTTTTTGGGCGGCGCGTTCGAACCAGTTCCGTGCCGTATCGTAATTCTGTTTGGTGCCGCCCAGACCGTAGTAATACATGACACCCGTTGCGGTCTCGGCTTGCGGGTCGCCTTTTTTGACGCCGGCTTCCAGTGCCTTGCGGTAATCGTCGTAGTTTTTGCCGGTGGCGAGTTTCGGATCGGCCATGGCCATCAGGTTGTCATAGGCCCAGCGGTCGCCCTGTTTCGCGGCCTTGTTGTACCACCGGGCGGCGGTTGCCAGATCGGGTTTGGTACCGAAACCGTGCTGGTACATGATGCCCAGATACGTTTCGGCCTGATCGTTGCCGGTTCTGGCGACATCGGTGAAACAGGGCAGCGCCTGTTCATACTGGCTCTGGTTGTAGTAGCCGATGCACTGGTTGAGTTTGGTATAGTGATCGGCGGGTTTTGCCGCCAGCGCATGGCCGGCGAACAGGGCGGACACGGCGGCGATGCCGCAGCCGAGAAGGGTTTTTGAAAGCAGTTTGTGTGACATGGTCGTATTCTCGTTGAAAGTGGATGGAAAGATGCCCTTGCCGGGCTGTTTTCAGGGAGAATAAGACAACAAAAAAGGGCGCGTTATGATAAATGTTGAGTCCTGTGCAGAAAACGGGAAGGAGGGTTGCATGCCGGGCGGTTTTGTGCCTCGTTCTGTTGCCGTGGCGGTATGGATACCGGCCGTTTGGACTTTCATACGGTTTTTTTCCGCGTCTTTTCGCCGGATTTCGGAAGATGACGGGTCATGCCGCAAAGACGGGACGCGGTACACCCGGACAGTATCGGCGGGGTGGCCCGTTCTGTGCCGTCATCCGGTAGTGTTTATGCAGTCAGCCTGCCTGCAACCCGTCCATGTCCGTTTCAGGATAGAGCAGGACGGATTCGGATGGCGGTCTGGCCGGGGTCTGGGCCGCTTTCCCGCGCCAGAAGGCCGCTTCTTCGGAGGAACAGGTCTCTGGAGAATGTGTTTCATGCATGGCGGCAAGCGCCAGCATGGCCTGCCGGCAACCCCTTTCGGCGCTTTGCCGGAAAAGTCTGTCGGCACGGGTGCCGTCGACCGGGGTGCCGAAGCCGTGCCGGCAGGAGACGGCCAGATTGTACAGGGCGGCCGGCTGGTCTTGTGCGGCGGCTTTTCGGGTCAGTCTGTACGCCGTGGCCTCATCCTTTTCGGTGCCGCGGCCGAGGTGATGCAGGACGGCGAGGGCGGCGGTGGCGGCGATATGGCCGTTTGCGGCCGCTTTTTGCAGCCATTCGAAGGCTTTTCCGTCGTGTCGGGCGGTACCCTGCCCCAGGGCATGCAACATGCCGAGCCGGGTCATGGCGTCGGTATTGTCCAGTCCGGCGGCCCGTTCGTACCAGTAAACGGCTTCCTTGGCATTTTGCGGGACACCGTCGCCGTTTTCGAAAAGCGTTCCGGTCAAAAAGGCGGCGCGGCCGTCTTTCGGGGAAGCGATGGTCAGATATGGCATGGCTTTGGCGACGTTTTTTTCCACGCCCAGACCCAGCGCCAGCATTTCACCGTAGGCAGCCGCTCCAGCGGTGAATGCCGGGACATATTTTTTGTCCAGAAAACGCGCAGCCATATCGTACTGACCGGATTTAAAAAGACGCACGCCGCTTTCGATCTGCCTTGCACGGTATCTGGCCCGCATTCTGAAAAGTCCGGCGATGATGAAGGGCAGTGTGAAGCAAAAGGGCCAGATACCATCCCGGACGGTTTCGATAGTATCGGCCAGCCGGCCCGGCGGTTCGGGAGCCGGGATACCCCTGATCTGGCCGATGCGGGCACGGAGCTGGCCGGACAGTGCCTTGTCCACCGGCTGGTCCATCAGGCCGTTTTCGTAGATATCGGCCAGTTCGGTCAGGGCCGGGACATATTGCCGTGCGGCGCTCATGTGGTACCACATGAGCGCTTTTTCCGCGTCGGGATCGGTCAGCGTCCCGTAGCGGTAATGTTCCGCCAGCGCGAACTGGGCGGGCGGATAGCCGCTGCCGGCGGAAGCCATGGTCAACTCCAGCGCCCTTTTCGCCGTTTCCGGCGGGATTTTTTCCCGGGAGAGCAGGATGCCGGCGAGCCGGTACTGACTTTCGGGGTCGTGTTTCGCCGCGCTTTTTTCCAGCCGGCGCAAGGCGTCTTCCGGCCGGTTTGCGGTTTCGTCGTGGCTGGCCGGTACATTCATTGCCGGAGCATAACCGGCCCGGCGGACCGTCGCATGATCTCCCCGGTCGCAGACGGCTAGCCCTTCCGCCTGCGACCGGGCCTGTACGGTACCGGATGCCAGACACGAAAGGACGGACAGGACAGCGGGGAGGCAGCGGAAGGAAAACGGCATGGCGCAAAACGGGCAAGCGGGACGGACAGAATATCGACATGATACGTCACGGCGGGTTCCGGATAAAGGAGAAGGAACAAATATGGGGATGAAAAGGGAAAAAGGGGATACGGGCGATATCCGGTACATGCCGTTTCCCGTCCGGCTGTTCGCCCCGTCTCCGGGGAACGGAACAGGGGATGGAAATGGCGCACTTTCCGGGAAACATCGCGATGGAAAGCGGGGCGGGCTTGTCCGGTTCATTGCCGGAAATCCTCCTGCCGGAGGGAGTCCGGCTGGTGAAGACTGTCGTGTTGGGGGTACCGGAGACGGGTATCCTGTTTTTTGCGGGGCAGTGGCGGGGTGTGGGCGGAAAGGGGAGTATCCGCCACGGCGGAACGGGTGACAGGATTCGTTTTGCCGGCTTCCGCTTGAAACCGGTGGATGTGGCCTGCATATAATATCATTTCCGTTTTTTGCCGGTTCCGTCCGGCAGGCCGGCCCATTCGATCGCACAGGAGGACACTCATGGAAAGCGGCAGAACGACCATCCGTCTGGTTTATCCGCAATGGCAGGGGGGAATCGTCTCGCACTGGATGCCCGAGCTTGCCCCGGACGACGCCTCGCGGGGGTACTGGCTCGGCGCGCAGCTTCTGAACATGCTGGCACCGGCAGGGTCGGCGAAGACGGTTCAGGTTCCCGTATCGCTGGACATTTCAGAACGGAAGATCGAAAACGGCATCATGGATTACGCGATAATCGTCGCGCAGACGAAAGCGGCTCTGGCGACGCTGGAGGTCGAAAATCCGGATGCGGTGGTGACGCTGGGGGGCGAGTGTTCCGTCAGTGTTCCCCCGTTCGCGTATCTGGCGGCGAAATATCCGGACGATGTGGCGCTCGTCTGGCTGGACGCCCATCCGGACATCTGTCTGCCGTATGACGAATACACGGGGTATCACGCGATGGCGGTCACGGCCCTGATGGGGATGGGCGATGAAAAGCTGGCGCAAATGCTTCCCGGCCGGATCGCCCCTTCCCGGATACTGATCGCCGGATTGCGTTCCTGGGACAAGGGCATGCAGGAAAGGCAGAGGGAACTGGGCATCAGGGGGCTGTCGCCGCAGGAAGTGGCCCGTGACAGTTCCGCGATTCTGGACTGGCTGAAGGAGACGGGAGCGTCGAAAACGCTCATCCATTTCGATCTGGATGTGCTGGATCCGGCGGAAATCATCGCGGGAGTGGGAGTCGAGCCCGGCGGGATGAAAATGGATGAAGCCGTCCGGGTGATCAACGACATTGCCGCCGCGACCGATCTGGTCGGGCTGACCATCGCCGAACCGATGCCGCGTCTGGCGATCAGGCTGAAAAACATGCTGTCGAAGATGCCGCTGCTGGGCTAGCGGACGAAAACGCAAGACAGGATGTCCGGCCGGTGGCGGGCATCCGGTTTTCCTGCATATTTCCGGAAAGTCCCGCAGGAAACTCCCTGCCGGGCTTTGTGCGGTGCCGGTACAGCCGGATCAGGAAGGGATGACGTAATGGCGGCGTCGGTGACGGTTTTCGCCGGAAAGGGAAAAACGGGCACGCATTCCCGTCTGGCGGCGGACGGTACCGACCGGAATGGATACACCGGCGGCAGCGGGCCACCGGCTTGCATCCTGCCTTGCAGAAGGACGGGCAGGCCGTTTTTTGCTGATACGGTATGACTGGCCGGGGGGATTTTTTCCCGTGCGCATGTATCGGGGTAACCGGCCGTGACTCTAAAGAGAACGGATGGAACCCTCCGGCCCTGTCCTGACGAAACGACGAAGAGGCAGCCGGAATGATCGATCGCTGTCCCACGATTCCGAAAGGCGGGAACGGTCAGCCACCGGATCGCGGGGTTGTCCTGTTTTGCCGGTCCGGGATGCCGGAAATTTCAAAAAAATAAACCCGAACCGAGCCGGTCAGTTGTTTGTGGGATCCATCATATTCGTCAATCCGTACGGACTGTTCATCAACCGGTATGGACGAATCTCACCGAAAGAGGAAAGCGCGATATCCGGTCAGAAAAAACAGCGCTTTTTCATCTGTTTTGCTGCCTGACTGTCATGAACCCGGAAGGGATATCCGGGCCGGACAACCATTATTCATGGCGCTTTTGTGATTTTCTTTTTTCTCCGGAAAGCATCCCGTTTGGAAAGCACAACGAATCGCATTCCCCTTTTTCACGTTTCCGGAATACGCATGACGGAGAAAAACCGTATGGATATCGGGAATGACGGCGGCAGGGCGGCATGTTTACCGGCATCCATCATGGTTGCCGGTCAGGTGAACGGCAAGATCATGGTGGCCGTGACGAAATAACGACAGGCGCCGATAGAGTCACGCCGGTATGACAGGGATGGGAAAACGGCCGGAGACGGACAAACACTCTGTTCAATGTAACGGCAAATAGCGGTTTTGTGGGCGGTGGACAGATGAACAACCGTTCGGGAAATGCCGTTTCCCATGCCATCGTAACTCGTAAGCGTGATCTGAGGAATGATATGTCAGGACGTTTTTTCCGTGAAAGGAACGGTCGCCGGCAACAGGGTTTCCGGAGTCTGCGTTAAGGCAAATATGGCACCTGCTGCCGGTAACGTATACGGGAGATGCCGCTATTGCGTCATGGACGACACGACCGTTATCCATTGGACCTGTACCGGCAAGGGGTATAGGTGGGGGTGTGGTCTGTATGGCTCTGGCAGGATATGAAACCGGAAAACAGGATGTGGCCGGGGCCGGGCAGCCTTTCCCGGCGGTAAGCGGAAAAATTCCCGGCCGGACGGTCCGCCGGTTGCCGGCGGTCCCGTGTCGGGATGGCGATATCCGGTTACTGGAGAGGACCGTTTTCGCCGGGGTCCAGCGGTACCTGCCGGAAATGGCCGGTTTCGTCACGCAACCATGCCGTACCGTAGGGGGAGTCGAGCAGGGGAATGATGTCGGGATCGATGTTGCAGACGGTATTGATGGAATAGATGCCGGCCCTGTCGGGATCGGTCATGTATTCGGCGGATTCGTCGCCGGCAGTGAAGCGCCAGCCTGAATCGGGCATGCCCTCGTCCGGTTTTTCGCGGTACATGTAGCCGACCTTGCAGCCGTCCACCATGATCCGGTCGGTCGCCAGACATCCCTCGGGTCCTTTCCAGTTTACCAGCAGGTTTTTCGGGTTGTCAGGCACGATGGTCCGGGTTTTGCGTTCGGTGGACGGGCAGACGGAGAGCCGGTGGGGATCGACGATGATGGCGTCTTCGTCCAGAAGCGCGATCAGCTTGTTGGCGTCGTGCGATTGCTTGTATTCCAGTTCGTCTGAGAGGATCGGCACCATCTGGTAGAAATGGACGATATCCCCTCCGGGCAGGATGCAGTCGGACGGTTCGCGGTCCATGAAGAACAGGCCCGGATTGATCAGCATCATGGCGGATAGCTTCGTGTTTTCGGCGAACGGTTTTTCATGCGGGACGGTGTGTCCCCAGCCGAGCCAGGTATGGTTGGTCATCGGCAGGCGCGCCATGATTTTCAGCCAGCGCAATGGCCAGTACCATTTTTCCTCATTGCTGTTGACGTCCCACGTGGACGGCAGGCAGATAAGCATTTCGGCCCGGTCCAGTTTCCGGTTTCTGAGGTTGGCCGGCACGTTCATTTTGTAGGCGCCCATGCCGATGGTCACCAGCGTGTGGAAGGGCCGGCGGGGTGTCGGGTTGATGATGGCGATATCGACATGGATGTCCGGCGAGAACAGTTCGTGAAACACGAAGTCGTAATCGCCGAAATTGTCCGTGATGTAGTTTTCGATGATTGCCAGTTCCGGTTCGGTGTACAGTACGGGACGTTCCGGATTTCCGGACGTCTCCGGGGGGCGGGGCACTTTCGCTTCACTGCCCAGAAGCGGAGAGGTATCGCCGGTGGCGTCGCAGCACCAGGCCAGATACTGCCAGGCATCCCCGTCTTCCGGATCGAGTTCGAGGACACGTTCGAATTCGGCTTTCGCCGGTGGCATCCGGCCGAGATAATACAGGGCGGCACCCATGTGGAAATGCCAGCCGGCGTCGTTTTTGCTCTGGGCCCTGACCGATTCCAGCGATTCGATAGCGCGGGTGTATTCACCCAGATTATTGTAGGCCCGTGCAAGCCGTACAGTCAGTTCATAGCCCCGTTCGGCGGAAGGTACCGCGGAAATGTCGTTGACGATCCGGGTGAAATCCTTGTCGATATGGTACTGGTTCAGCCGGCCGATCAGCGACTGGCGGGCCTGTTTCGTTTCGTACTGGCGTTTTTCCCGGTTCAGGCGAGCGATGCGGCGCGAAGAGGCGGAACCGGTATTATCGGCGGCCGTGATGTAATGGCCGAGCACGCTTTCGCTGTCGGTGCCGTTTTCGATGGCGGCTTTCAGCGTGAGGAATTCACAGTCGCCGGGTACGAGTTTCAGTCCGACGGAAACGGAACGGCTGGCGTCGTCTTTCCGGCCGGCGTGGTATTGCATGCGGGCGAGCTGGAGCCAGCCCCAGGGCCAGGAAGGTTCGACCTGCGTGCCGCGTTCGATGGCGGATAACGCCTCGTCGAATTTACCCTGCCAGGCGAGCGCCACCGAGTACCGGTAATGCCAGATACCGCTTTGCATGCCTTCCTTTTCGACACCCTTGAGCCATTTCTCGGCCTGAAGATACGATTCGTAGGTGTCCAGATTGTTGAGCGCATACGCCGCCCAGAGCGCCGATTCGAAATCCTCGCGTGCCCCGTCGAGCGAGTTGATCAGGTCGATGATTCCGTTCATCCGGTTTTCTTCGTCCAGCTTCTCAAGGGTGGCGCGCAGGCTTTCGTTTAATACCGCTTTTTTGTCCGACCGGAAATGCTGCGGGCTAAAATCGTCCATTTCTGTCCTCCCGGATGGGTTGAAACAAGACCGATTATAGGAAGCGAAAAATCGGTCTTGTTGCGATTTTTCGGGTTTTGCCCCTTTTCTGTTCCAGCGCAAGATAATTGGAAAGGCAAGGGAATCAGGCGGATCACCAGCGGACTGGCATGAGTGCCCTGAAAATGGGCAGGATGAGCAAATGCCGGAAAGACAAGGGATTTTTTTCCTTGTTCACGAACTTGTCCACAAAAAACGGGGATAAATCCGACGTCCAGGGAAAAAGGGACGGAATATCAGGGTATCCGGTGAAAATGTATCCGTTTCCGGTTTGCCGGCAAGCGACTTGCGAGGGATTCCCGTGGAGGATGACGGTTTGCCCGTAAAACAGGCAATGGTGGCAAAAGGCTGAAAACAAACGGAAAATTTTTCCTGTTCACGGGTTTATCCACAGAAAACGGGGATAAGCGTACCGGGCGGAAGAAATGCCGGAAAGCGGGGGCAGAGTCTGTCGTGTTTTTGTCGCGGCCTGCCTGTTTCCTGCCGGAGAAAACGGGGGTTTTCGAACCGGATAGCCGTTTTGGCCGGGAAATCGGCAAAATGGTCCATTTTCCGGTACGGGGTGGGGACAAAGGAGCGTTCTGTCTGCGGTTTTGCGTCGGGTGGCGCTGGCGGGGTGCGCCGGTATTTCGTGGCCGGTTCGTGACGGGGAGAGTTCCTGTGCCGGCAGGGAGAGAGCCGTCGAAAACCGGTGCGGAAAAGCCGGTGCCGGTTTGCCGGAGAAAAGGGCGTTCCGGTATTTTCGTGTATGGGGAGGATGGGGATTCCGTAAAAGAAAAAGCGTTCCGGCGGGGAACGCTTTTTTCAGGAAGGGAAATCGTCAGTTGTCGAATTCGCCCGGTTTGGCGTGATGGACGCGATACAGGAGTTCCTGGGCATCGACGTCGCCGCGGACGGCGGCTTTTTCAAGCCATTTGATCGCTTTGGCCTTGTCTTTTTTGACACCCTGTCCGCGATAGTACATGTTGCCGAGGAAAGTGGCGGCATCGACATTGCCCGCTTCGGCACCTTTGGTTAAAAGCGCTTCGGCTTTGGTGTAGTCCTGTTTGACGTATTTCCCCTGAATATACATGATACCCAAAATGGTCTGGGCCAGCGGTTCGTTCTGTTCAGCGGCGTGGCTCAACAGGTCGACGGCTGCCGCCGGGTTGTTTTCGTCGCCGCCTTCCAGATAAATCAGGCCAAGGAACGACTGGGCGTCCTTTTCACCGTTGGCGGACGCTTTTTCCAGCCATTTTTTGGCTTCCGGAAAACTTTGTTCGACACCCATGCCCTTGTAATACATGACACCGACGAGTGTCTGGGCCGGGCCGTGGTTCTGTTCTGCCGCCTTCAGGAACCATTGCGCCGCCTTTTCATAGTCGGGTTCGACACCGAGACCTTCACTGTAGGCGATGCCGAGATAGGTCTGGGCGCGGGCGTCACCGGCATTGGCGGCCTTTTCGAACCAGGGAATGGTTTTGGCGTAATCCTTTTTGACCCCGAGGCCTTCACGGTACATGTTGCCCACATAGAGCTGGGCTTTGGTGTCGCCCGCTTCGGCCGCTTTTTGCAGATAGGGCAGGGCGTCCCGGTAGTGCTTCGTTTCATAAAGCGCCATGCCTTTGGCGGCATCTTCCGCCGGTCCTGCGAAAACCAGCCCGGCCGGTGCGATGAGCAGGACGAAAGCCAGCAGGGTGGCATAGTGTTTCCATCCGCTTTTTGTCTGTTTGGTAACTTGCATGAATTGCCTCGTGAGAAAGTCGAAGAAAAGGTCTGCATCTTTGATCGCCAATAATAGCAGGATGGACGGTTGCGGGAAAGAAGAAGTAAGAAGTATCCGTCCGGCGGGACGGTTTTTCGCGGCCGTAACGGATTTCGTCGGGCATGGATGGGCGAAAACGCGGAAAAAAGGATCGCCGCGTTTTTTGCATGTGCCGTTTTCGGACGGCAACGCGTGCGGCAGATAGCTGTGGTGTTTTTCCGCCCCGGCATGGTTTCGCATGGCACGTGGCCGCTGCCGGATGGTCGGGCCATATTCGTGCGTCAGGTTTTTTTCTGTCCGGCTTTGCCCGGCAGGGTGTCGATGAAAGCGGTCACGATGGCTATGGAAAGCGTCATGCAGATGTACAGGCAAAGTGTTTTTGCCGCCGTGGCGATACCCGGTATGTCACGCGGTCTGCCGGAATCTTTCGGGCCCGATCCGTCGCGTGCGCGTGTGCGTTGCATGAAGCCGTTGCCGGCAACGGCGGCTGTCCGGGAAAGCTGGGGTGTCTGGGCCGTATCCGTTGCCGCCGGCGGCGCAAGGGAAGAGGACGGAACGGATAAGGTTTTGGCCACGGGTGCAGGGGAAGGAAATGTCGCTCCGGAAGGGGAGTAAGGGACAGTGCGCCGGGGGGTGAACGGCAGGGAAAGCCATTTGAAAAACGGAGTTGTGGCGAAACCGGCGGTACCGATGGCGAGAACGGCGACGATGAAAGTTTTCAGCAAGGCGCGCCGGAGGCGGGCCGGAATGGCGACGAGCGGACGGACCAGTCCCAGTACATGCAGGATGGAAGGCCCGTTTTCCGGTACGGCGAACCATTGCCGGAGCATGCCAAGGATGAAGGCATGGTGCAGGCCGACATGAATGCCGATCAGGATCAGGGCGACGGCCGCGCCGGTCTTGTGCATGATTTTCCAGACGGGCCATGTGCTGTTGATGTCGAAAACGACGCGGGAGATGGCGATGCCGCTGATGCCAACGAGCACGAAGGCGATCAGGGCGCCGAGCGAAACGGCATAGCTGAAAGCAGTTCTGGCGGTGACGGTGCCGCCGGCGAGCCGGGCCGTGATGGCGCTGATCCACCGGCGGTTGATGAGCAGATGGACAGTGAACAGCGCGAAAAGCGCCAGTCCGGTGATTTCATGGTATGCGATGCCGAAGGCGCGCTTGTTGTACAGGAGAACCATCGCGACCAGAAGAAACAGGTCGAAGGCCAGCCGGATAGCGGTTTTGACGTTCATGGCGATACCTCGGGGAATGGGCAGGGCGGATGCCGGCAAGGGCACGGGGGGTGCCGTTTTTCCTTTTCCGCCGGTTTTTCTATTTTATCGCTGTGGGCACCCGGCAGGAAAGGGGGGCAGTATGGCAAAAGATGCGGTTTGCCGGACAAGGGAAAGTGATCGCCGGCTGAAACGGGGGATGTGTGCGGAAAACTCCGTCCGATCCTTCAGGAACCCTCCTTTTTCCGGTGTGCAGGAAAGCGGGGCTGTTCTCGCGAGTCCTGTCGGTTTTGCGTCAGCCAGACCGGCATTTGCCTGTGGAAGTCCGGATGGGGTTCGGGGAACGGAACCGGTATGGATTACCTGATTTGTGCCGGGAGTGTCCGAAGCCTTGCAGCAGAATCGACGGTTTCCCGCATTGACAACGGCACCGGTACGGCAGACAGGGCGAGCGTCCGGACAATCAGTCCGGGACGGTCGGGCGGAAACGGAAAGGCAGAAAAGGAAAATCCTTCCGGCGGTTTTCACCGGCCATTTCGCCCGTGGAGGTGGCGGACGTGCCGTCTTTCGGATTTCGGTTGACGGAAACGGCCCGGAAGAAATCCGGACATGGACAGATGCCGGAGACCGGCCGGGGATTCGGGAATGCCATGCGGGCCGGTTTCGCTTCCGGTGTGGCCTGTTGCAAAAATCAGACGTTCGCCAAGGAACATTAACGGACGATCTGATCTGCATTTCAGAGCGGGTCAATGTCATATCCTGATTCGCTAAGTTTATCATTTCCCGGGAAAATTCCGGCCAGGAAAAAGCGGGGAAATATCGCCCGTCTGTCGTGCAAATTTCCGGAAACGGGAATACCTTCCGGATGCTTCCTTGAAAAGTATATAAAAATCAATGAATTATGCGGTTTTCAACGTCCGTTAATGTTCCATAAAGCACATTGATTGACCCGATTTTCCGCATCATGAAGAAAAACAGTTCTCACAAGCGGGTGCATGCCCGACGTCTTTTCGTTCCTACCCTGTTGTGCCTGTCCCTGTTTCCGGCTTCTTTCGCGCTGGCAGAGGACTATAACGGTTCCGGTCTGGCCGTTAGCGGTACAAGCTCGTACGACAATGTTTCCGTGTCCGACACGATTCATGGCAACTGGATGGTGGATATTACCGGTTCAGGGAATCTGACGGTCGGAAACGGACTGGACATTTCCGCCACCGACTCGGGTTCGACAGGATTTGTCGTCGGGCTGGGGGTATCGGGAAACGGGCAAGTCAACGTTACCGATGGCACGACAATCACGATAGACAGTACATCAACCAGCGGATCCGGTACGGTTTCCCGTGTCGGGATCAATCTTGATGGCAACACCCGGGTGCAACTGGGCAAGGACAGTCTGGTTTCGATCGATACGGTTGTCGAAAACGGAACGATCAACGGAGCCTACCTGAACGGCGGCAGCACGATGACGGGTGAAAACCTCGAGATGAGGCTGAACAACGCATCCGGAGAAACTGTCGGTATCTTTGTCGATACCGGAGACAACAGCATGACGTTCGATCGCCTCGATATTTCCGCTACAGGACTGAAAAAGGCCGGAGACGAAGATACGTGGGCGCAGGCGAGCGGCATTTACAGTGACCAGTATGACGGTGACAGGACAACTCTTGTGGTACGTGATCTGGAAATCGACGCCGGCGGAACTGACTTTGCATCGGCGATCACGGCGTATGGCGCCATGACACTGGATAACAGCGGCAAGACTGTCTTAAGGGCGACGGCATCCGGTACCGATGGCAGCAACGCCTACGGTATTGAAGCCGAAGGGTATCAGGATGGCGATATCGCCATGCATTTCGGAACGCTTGCCATCACCGCGGAAAGCGGGACGAATTCAACCGGCATTTCCCTGTCTTCGGATGAAGGAAACAATACGATTGCCGCCAAATCCCTGGCGATAACGGCCACGGGGGCGGGCAACGCGGACGGCATCATCATGAATGGCGGACAAATGACCGTGGAGGGGGCGATGCATATCGCATCGAAAGGGGGTGAACGCGCCAAGGGTATCTCCATGTTATATGGTGGCCAGCTGGATGTCGGCAAGAGCGATCCGGCAAGCACGACCCTGATCGAAACGCGCGGCGATTTTTCCTACGGCATCGATATCGGACGGGGCGATTCCGGCGCGACGTTCCATAACAAAACGGTCATTACCGCCGAATCGACGAAAGAGCAGGCGTTCGGCGTGTATGTCCGCCATGACACGGCATCCGACCCGATGACCGGTACCGTCGCTTTCAACAACGGTCTGAGCGTCACGACGATCGGCGGAACCGATGAAAATACGGCCATTTACGCCCATGGGCCGGGAGCCCGTGTCATTGTCGAAAACGGTCTTGAAGCGAAGGCGGAAAAAACGGCTGTTTTCGCGCATGGTTCGGATGATGCGAATACGACGTCGGTGACGATCAACGAAAACGGCGGAACAACCCGGATCGACAGCGACAGAAGGGCGCTGTGGGCATACGGCAATGCTTCCATCGATGTCGGCGGCGATCGGGTACAGATCAATGGCGACATTCTGTCTGTCGGAACGGAGAATGGCCGGGGCGTGATCAATGCCGCCTTCCGTTCCGGAGATTCCTGGCTGACCGGTACGGTATCCAACAAACGTTACGCCGCGATCACTACTGACGGGACAGTCAATCTGGATTTCTCATCCGGCGCCAGGTGGAACGTCACCGGAAGCTCGTCACTGGATACCCTGTCGCTGGATAATGCGGCGATCGACATGACCAGAGACGGCAACGGATTCAGCCATCTGGAAATCGCTGACCTGAAAGGGACGGGAACATTTCGGATGGATGTCGATGTGGACGGCCAGCGGAACGATACGATCAGTGTGTCGAAAACGAGCGGAGGACCGACGTCCCACGTTATCGATATCGCCTCGTCAGGCAAGGCAAGCGTGGACAGCAGCGCGGTCATGATCCGTTCGGCTGCCGGAACGCAGGCCGGTTTCGAGCTCAGAAATACGGCGGCGGGCAATAAAATCGATCTCGGCAATTATCTGTACGAACTGGTTTACAGCGATGACAGTGCAGGCAACCGGGAATGGCGGCTTGGAAAGGCGGGCTTCTCCCCCAGTGCGGAAGCGGTCGCGGCACTGGCCGGAAGCGGCGCCCAGACGGCACAGTATCTGAACCGGCTTTCCGATTTGTACAGGCGTCTGGGAGAAGTGCGGTATGGTGCACGCGATGGTCTCTGGGCGTCGGTACAGGGACGGAAAGACCGTATTTCCGGTTTTGCCGGTACCGGTTTCAAACAGTCCGTCTATGGCGTCAGCGTCGGTTATGACCGTACCGTCGGTTCCTGGGTACTGGGAGGCAGTTTCAATGCCATGCTGGCCGACCAGAAAACGCATGATACCCGGTTCTCGGCGACGGGCGATGCCGATTCGCAGGGATTCAATCTGTATGCGACCTATATGGGACAATCCGGCGGATATGCCGATATCGTGCTGACGGTGGACCGCTACGGTCAGGATATCGAGACACGCATGCTGGATGGCAAAAGGGTGAAAGGCAGCTATTCGAGCATGGGATATGGCGTTTCCGGCGAGATCGGAAAACGGTTCGGTCTCGGGGCGGACGGCAGCTTTTTTGTCGAGCCGCAGGCCCAGTTGTCCTGGTATCGGGTACAGGGAAAAAATTTCAGCCTGTCCAATGAAATGTCGGTGTCGCAGGATGACATGGACAGTCTCGACGGACGGCTCGGCTTTCTTTTCGGCCGGAAATTCAGGGCGAAAGACAATACCTGGGCACAGGTCTATTTCAAGGGCGGTGTCAATCATGAGTTTCTTGACAACCAGAAGATCCGTATCAATGACGTGAAATATTCGGATGATTTTATCGGTACCCGCGGTTATTACGGGTTCGGTCTGGATTGGCAGTTTTCACGAAATGCCCGTCTCTGGGCGCAACTCGAACGTGAGGAAGGCAACGGTTATACCAAGGAAATCGAGGCGAGTATCGGGGTGAAATACCGGTTCTGATTCCGGTATGGCCGGGTTCCGCTTTTTTCAACGGATGGTGAGAGAAGCGGGACGGCATTCCGGCTACCCGGTACAGGAGTGTTTTTCCGGATGGATAAAAACGGCGGTGACGAAAGGAAGAACACCGTCCGAAACGAGGAAATACCGGATGCCGCGCAGCCGGCGGGAAATCTTGCCGGTTGTACGAACCGGCAGGGGGATGTTGTCCAGAAGGAAGACCGTCGTCATGGCCTGTGCTTTGACGGTGAAACGGAAAAGAGACAGGCCGGTATCTCGCATGTGTCCCGTTGTCCTGTTCTTCACTCGGGTGGGTATGACGTTTTCCCGGATATTTGTCGGCGTTGTGACCGGTGGCATCCGTTTCGGACAGGAGCAATGATGGCCGTGGCCTTTCCATGAACGAGCGAATCGGCCAACGACGCGGGAATCCAGAGGGCAAACGGAGAAACAGGCAATCCCTTTTTCAGGGGAATGGTTCCGTAACGGTATTTTTTGCCTGCATGCAAAGGTCCCTGTTCGGAAAGCGGAGCAACCCGGATGTGGGAAACGCCACTTGTTGCGTTTCCGGCATTTTTGCCGGTCATGATTTGGCGCGATTCGACAGTATCTCTACCGGGTCCCGTACGGGTGAGGGAAACCGAGGGCCGGGAAGTGGTTTTTCTGCTTTTCTGAAGCAGGTGTTCCGCCCGAAAATCTTTTTTGTGAAAAAGAAACATTTTTTAATGGATGTTAGCGGACATACACAAACAGACAGGCTAACAACTGCCATCCGGCATTTCTCCAAGCTTTATTGGGCACTGATAATACCCGAGTATTCCTGTTGCAAACAACTTCCGTTTATTGGTGTTTCTCGAACAGATATTTTATTTTTTATTAAAATCAATAAGTTAATTTGAAATTAAAGTCCGTTAACATCCAATTGCGGACATTAAGAAGCATAAAAGGAGGGAACAGAATCGCCATCCGTGAAGGAAAGAGGCGAAGATGAGAAGAAGAAAGAAAATCCCGGATTATACGAAAAAGGCATGGCCGATCGAAACAGGAAACACATGCGGGAGATTCCGCATGACTTTACTGGGAGCGGCGCTATGCCTGATTTTTCCGGTACTGGCAACAGGTACAGAATACACAGGCCAGATTACAGGAGACCAGACATTCAGCGACGGCGATACCGTACATGTCACAACCGGCCCGGCGATTCTGCATGACTGGTCAAAAAACAAGGTTCCATCGCAGACCATCAGCGGGACCGGCAAAATTGACGTGACCGCAGAGTCAGGAGGAGCCATCTCCAACAAATACACGAGCGGACACGATCCTTTTACCCAGACATTCGAAATCGATCTGGGGACAGTGACGGGTTCCTCGAACGTCATCTCCAATAGCGGCAACTATAACTACAATACATCCGATTCCGGTGTCCAGACATTCCAGAATATCGACAAGATCGTCGTGACAAGCAAAACCGGAGCCGGTATTGTCAATTCGAACGGAGGGCACCAGACAGTCAACGGGAAAATCGGTTCCATCGAAACATCCTACGACACCGGTGA
Source organism: Oxalobacter aliiformigenes (assembly GCF_027116575.1). GTDB lineage: Bacteria > Pseudomonadota > Gammaproteobacteria > Burkholderiales > Burkholderiaceae_D > Oxalobacter > Oxalobacter aliiformigenes. Next base: position 1,025,203 of record NZ_CP098252.1, read on the forward strand.
CAGTACGGCGAAAGGGATATCCAATACCGGGAACGGAAACATCAAACTGGACAACAGCAAGCAATACATCCATTCAGTCGGCAATATCGGTTCGGCCGAAGCCCGTTTCGGCGTCGGCATTCTTTCCCAGCAGGCAACCCATCAGGAGATTGGTTCCGTAGGCGACATCTATGCACGGACTTACGGTATCCAGAATACACTCGCCGATATCGGAGACCAGATCATCGGTTCAGTCGGAACGATCGACGTCGGCTATGCCAATGCCGGCAAAATAGTCGGCGCAGCCATTTACAGCCAGTCCAATACCGGAAACACAGTGGACAACGACAAAGGCGGAGTACCATTGGCCGGGAAACAAGTCATCGGAATGAAAGGCGATATCAAGACACTCAATGCCTATGGTATCCGCAATCTGGGAGGCGTACAGGAAATCACGGCGCTCAGACAAGGAGGAATTACCATCGATGCCCGGGGAGATGAGAGCCTCACCGACACGCCGGTATATGCCCTTGCCGTAAAATCGGCCTCATACAATTACATGACAGAAGCCCATGCCGATACAGCCCTGAAAGGTTCTTTCGATATCGCTCATGGAGATGTCCTGATAGCTCACGAAGTAAAAAATGGCGTGATCAACAGAGGAATCCTGAGACTGAAACAGGGAGATACAACCTACGAAAAAAGCGACGGGACAATAGGAGTGGACAACACCCTGACCCTGCATGACAGCACTTTCCAGGTAGACAAGGAATCCATACTGGAAATGGATGACAAAGGGTACAACATCATAACAGGGAAACAGAAAATAGACGTTCAGGGAACATACCGTGGCAACGGGACATTCATCTTCCGTTCAGACAATACAGTTCTTCCATCCGGCACACAGCAGTCGGAAGCGGCAACAATCGACGGCGGGCCCGTGCTGTTAAAAACAGTGACACGTTCTGACAGCGGTACGCAAAGTACCGTCAATATCCAGTATGGTGAAACCGGAAAATACACCAGTGACAACGTCCAGTCGAAAGAAGAAGCCTTCTCGCTGCTGAAAGGAGCGGCCAACAAAATCTACGTCAATGAAGGCATAGAAAACATAGGAGGAGGACAAAACGCCGCAGGAAAAGTCTATATGCGGGAAGGAAAAATCCATTCCTGGAGCGCCAACTACTATTTCGACAAGACCGGTGTCGTACAGGGCAAAGACGGCATATCGGAAAGCGATTATACCTGGGAAGGAACCATTGACCGTCTGGAAGACAAAGAAACCTCGACGATGACAGGAATAGACGCATCGGCGATGATCAACTACTTTGCGTGGAGACAGGAAACAGAAACCCTGACGCAGAGACTGGGAGACATCAGGAACTACCCGCGCCAGCAAGGAGGTTGGGCACGCGTCTATGCGGCGCGCAGCAAATACGACAAGGGCAACCACTACTTCAGAAACGACTACCGTGCCCTCCAGTTCGGCTATGACAGACCGGTCGGAAACAATGGCTGGATCATGGGAGGAGCCTTGAGCTACACCGATGGAGACAGCGACCTGAAAAACGGAGGAGACGCCGACAACTGGATGCTGACAGGAGCCGTATACGGGACCTGGCACAACGAAAAAGGGCATTACGTCGATCTGGTAGGAAAAGTGACCCGGATGCACAACAAATACAAAGTCATCAGCGACGAGCGGGAATTCGAGACCAAGGGAAGCAACAGCAACTGGGCCTACTCCATCAGTGCGGAATACGGCAGACGATTCCGGAACCGGGAAAACGGCTATTTTGCCGAACCGCAAATCCAGATGACCCTGGGAAGAATAGAAGGATCAGACTACAAGACAAACAACGGAATCCATATAGAACAGGACAGCATAAACAGCGCGATAGGAAGAATAGGCGTGGCATTCGGCCGGCAACTGGAAAAAGGAAGCTACTTCATCCGTCTGGATGGGCTGCATGAATTCGACGGAAAAATGGAATCCACCTTCCGTGAAGACAACGGAAGCCCGAACAGGAGCCACATTGACTTCAGCGATACCTGGGGAGAAGTGTCAGTGGGAGGGAACTGGCAGTTTGACAGGAAATCGTTTGGATATGCCCAAGTGAAAAGATCATTTGCGGCGGACATCGAAACCCAATACCGGGTGGATATCGGAATCCGGTATCTGCTGGATTGAGCCAGCCAGAAAAGCCCGGAAAAACCGGAAAACGGCTCCACCAGGGAGCCGTTTTTTCATTATGGAAACCGGTCTGACGGATCTTTACGGGCGGTCACCGGTTTTCGCCGGCCATTTCGTCCTTAGAGGCGGAGGTCCCTTTCGATTTACGGTTGATGAAAACTTTGGAAAGAAGTGGCGTGGCATCTTGTCTGACAGTGAAAAAAAAGCGCATTCGGACAAACTGTCTGGACTCGCTTCCGGGAAAGGAAGCCGGAATCTTCAGGTATAAAACCGGCCCTTGCGGCAGGGAATTTCTCCGGTGGGTGCAGGATCATTCCCGGAAACCGGCATGTGCCGGCTCGCTGTCCAGAATGCCGGGGGGCGTCAAGATGTCCGGCTATGGCGGGCAGCCGTTGCTGTTCCCCTTCGTCTGTCTGACAGAATCCGGGGACGTGCCGCTGTCGTCAGGAAATGAAGTCGGGGTTGCCGTTTTTCCCTGTACGGAGACGCTTTTTCGCGGGCGGAGGATTTTTGTCCTGTACAATAGCGCTTCACCAAAAACGGGAAAGGATTTTTTCATGAGTGCACCGGATGAGCTGGGAGATGAATTCGTTTCGAAAAAAGTGCTTCAGGCACTGGGGATCGATGTACCCGAAGATGCGCTGGGCTTTTATGTGAAGGACAAGACGCTTTATATCGAGGCGATGCAGACGGGAGACGATCCGGGCCCCCTGATGATTATGGTCGATACGGTCGAGGTTCCCTTGTCCGATGAGCAGGTACAGCGCCTGAAAGACGGGGGATTCTACAGCAGCAAGGGGTTCCGGCTGGGATAAGCGGCCGGGTCGGGTATTGGCGTTTTTCCTCCGGAGCCTGTTCCGGTTTTCCGGGATGCTACGGCCACAAGCCATTGCGGCGACGGGGCAACGGATTTTGTTTTTTGAATGCCCGCTATCTCTTTTCATCACCCTGGTCGCAGGGTGGACATTTCCGGGAAATACCGGAGGAAGAGCCAGCGTGCGCAGACCGGACACCCCATCCGGGGAAAGTGTGAAAAATGGATGGACAAAAGCCGCTTTCGGTTCGGAAGCCGGCAATCTGTAACCATACGGGAGCGTTCCGTCCGGTATGTCCGGTGTCTCGTCCTGTTGCGGGGTGAGATGGGTATTTTGTCCGGACGCTGTTTCGGGAAACGTCTGACAGATACCTGTCGGTTCAGGTTGTTGCCGAACCGGTTATGACAGGCAGCGTCCGTCAATTCCCGCAGGCGCCGGTTAGGCGCAAGGTGTCCGGACAGGGGACAGATTTGTTACGGAAAGGCTGATGCCGGAAGAACCGGCAGGGGGGCGTTTCGGCCGGTCCGGCTGACGCAGGTGCCTGTTGCTGTTTTGTGGGAACAGAGCCTTTGTTTTCGATGTATTGGCAAATATCCTTGCGAACGGTTTTTTCATGACGGGTTGCCGCTGGTTGCCCGCCGGAGGACGATTGGTTTCGGGATGGAGGTCCGGGATATTTCGGGTCTGTCCGGAAAGCGGGCCGATAAAAGACCGGTTGCCTTTTGGGAAAACGGGAAAAGAATCCGGAAAAAGCGCCCGGGAGTGACCGGGACAGGCCGAAGGACATCCCCGTAAAAAAGGTGCCGGCATGCCGGGAAACGGTGGATAACAAAAAGCCCCTTTTTTGAGGAGGGGCTTTTGAGAGAGAGTAGATGCAATTTTGGTAAAGAGTGCGTTTGTGAATCTATGGCTATTCAGTAACGTCTCAGTGGTTGTCATTTTACGCAGGTTTAATCTTCTAGGAAATCATAAAAAACAGGATTATTATTTCGTTTTTGTCGAAGTATTCGTGAAGCCAGACTCCAAGCGGGCTGAGCGTGTATTTCGTTGTTTTTACGACGATATTTTTTTTGCGGATGACGTGTCGGCCCATCCGTTTTCTGTACTTTCCGGCAATTTTTTCTTTCGAAAACATGTTGACCGGAAAGGTCGGCCCGACCGGTTTGCCAAAGCGGGGTTTGCCGGGTGAAACGGAGGGCGGACCGATGCAGGATGCCGGTGGTGTTTTCCCGTTCTGGCGGGTACCGGAGATCCGGTACAAGTGGGTTTTGCCGTGCAGGGATGGCGGATTTCGGAACGTCAAAAAACGATTGAAATCGATGGGGCAAACAAATCGTGCCGGCGGTTTTTTCCGGGTGGGCAGGTGGCTGGACAATAGACGGGAAGCGGAAACCTGTATGCAGGAAAGTTTGACCGGTGACGGTTCGGGGTGGTGTGCCCGGCGGGATGCTCCAGTGTACGGACAGGGCTGAGATAAACGTATGTTTGTCATTTCATCATGAAAGCGGCTATATTGATTCGTCTGTCGTGTTTTTTGAAAGGTGGTTTTTACATGGAATCTCGCTGGAATCCCGCTCTTTATTTGCAGTTCGAATCGGAACGGACGCGTCCGGCCAGGGAATTGCTGGCGCGGGTCGATCCGGTTCGCGTCCGGTATGTGACCGATCTGGGATGCGGGCCGGGCAACAGTACGGAATGGCTGGTGAAGGCATGGCCGGATGCGCTGGTCACGGGACTGGACAATTCGGCTTCCATGCTGGACGCGGCCTGCCGCCGGCTTGAAAAAGCCCGCTTCGTTCTGGGCGATATCGGCCAGTGGAAACCCGGGAGATTGCAGGATGTGATTTTCGCCAATGCGTCGCTGCAATGGCTTTCCGGACATGAACTTCTGTTTCCCCGGCTGGCCGGTTATCTGGAAAAAGGCGGGGTTCTCGCCGTCCAGATGCCGGACAATCTGGACGAACCGACGCATGTCCTGATGCGTGAAACGGCAGAGGAACCCGGCTGGTGCGACAAAATGGGCGATGCCGGCGCTTTCCGCCAGCGCCTGCTTCCGATGGAAGCGTATTACGATCTGCTGGCGGAGGCGGATTGTACCGTCGATATGTGGAAAACGATTTACTGCCATGTCATGCCTTCGGTGGAAGCCATCGCGCAGTGGCTGAAAGCGACCGGATTGCGTCCGTTTCTTGTCCGGCTGGACAAGGAAGAACAGGCACTTTTTCTCGACCGTTACATCACCCGGCTGAAAACTGTTTACCGGCCACGTTCGGACGGAACCGTCCTGCTGGCTTTTCCCCGGCTGTTTATGGTTGCGAAACGGCGGTAATAGGTTTTTCGGTATTTCCCGCAGGGCAAAGCGTTTGGTGTGACATGGTGATTGTCCGTCCACTTTATAAATGCGGGCGGGTTTGCTCCTGTGTGTTTGTTGTTTATCCATCCCGTTTCCAGGCAGTATCGCCCGGCCTGCCGGGGAAAACCCGCGCCTTTCCGGTTCTCTTGCATCTGCAGATAAGTCCTCAGAAAGAGCGTTTCAAACCGAGACGGAACTCGAATTCCTTCGTATAACGACCGCCGTCCTCACGTTCGATCTGGCCATACACTTTGGTGGTCTTATTCAGCTCCCAGTCCAGTCCGGCTCCGTAATAAAACCGCGTTCCCATCATCCGGTCTTCCTCGAACGGAGTTTCATTCAGAGCGATTTTCTGCTCTCCCGACAGCTCATGATTGATCCCCGCTTTCAGGTAATACTGCCCCTTGCGGTTTCCTTCCAGCTCCAGATCCCGTCCTGCCACCAGTCCGAGCCTTCCGGTCAGTGTATCGGCATCATCCTGTTTCACCCGCATACCGTTATCCATATGGAAAGAATCGCCATTGACGTGATACCAGGAAAGCTGAACCTGCGGTTCGACAAACCATGTCCGGTCATGACCAAGCCCGGCGAATTTGCGGCCGACTTCTGCCGACAGGCCAAATCCCCAGTTGTGATATTTGCCTTTGGTTTCCTGTCCGTCAAGCATATTCGTGGAAATCTTTTGACCGTAACGGTCGACAGTAGCGACGAAATCGGCGTAAGACCCGTTTGCGTGGGTCCAGGTGGCATACAGATTGAAACCCTGTGAATCGGCATCGCCTGTGGCGTGATATCCTTCATGGCCATGCGTTTTCTGATCGGCGACAGTGGCGCGGAAACCGGCGCCGACGAGCCAGTGGTCATCGATAGCATGATCAAGCCCGAGAGAAAGAGAATAAACCTCCTGACGGAAGCGGGTAGAGACATAACCGGAGAGGACATCCTGCCATCCGGAGAAAGAAGCCCATAAACCATCTCTTGCGCCATCACGGACTTCGCCGAGGCGTTTGCGCAGATCCGTCAGATTGTTCTGGTACAAGGCATTCTGGGCTCCACTCGCAGCCATGGCCAAAACCGCTTCGGCTGTGGGGGTCAGTTCCGGGGTATTGTCTTTTCCTGTGGCACGGGTCAGGTACCATTCGGTGGCGCCTTCCGCCGCATTGCGGCTGGACAGTTCATACAGATAGACTCCCGCATCGACTTTTCCACCCGGGTTGGCCAGGGAGAACGTCGCGTTTCCGGATGCATCGCTGACGATATACTGTGTTTCCCCAACCGTTGCTGTACCGGATGAAGCGACCAGAATGCCATGTTGTCCCGAAGCGGTTCCCGTAATGACCAGTTTGTCCGTTTCGCCCGTGGAAAAATCGGTATCCGCCTTGACAAGCCCGTTGTTTCCGCCCAGATCGTGCGTTGTTACCGTCTGGAAGCCGGAAATATGGCTCATATTCAGCGTACCGCCCGAAAGATGCAGATCCGTCAGTCGTGAATCACGGGTGACATCCCAGTAAGATGCAGGGCCGGCAAGATTCACCAGTATCCGGTTTGCAGATGATGGCGTCAGGTCGGAATAGCCTTTGAACTGTACGGTACCTTCTCCGGCTTCGTTAATGGCGATTTTGCCGTCACTTTCGGCATGCAAACGGCTTTCTTCCAGAAAATGGGCATAAAAATCCTTTTGAATTGTCAGCGTTCCCAGATCGACTGTCGCAGCTGTTTTCGCTTTGACAATGGCCGATTCTTCAATGTTCAGCGTGCCTCCTGTCGATACCCTGAAACCGTTCTGTTCATCACCGTTTCCGGCGACGGTGACCTGTACCCGTTTGAGAGTGACAGTGGAACCCTGTTCGGATACGGCGAAGCCGTCCGCTCCCTGTCCGGTCGCGGTTGTATCGGTTACTGAAACGATAGCGGAATTCGCATCAAGCGAACTGCCGTCTGTGACAGCAATTCCGGCAGGTGCGGCTGAATTGACCATGATCTGAATGTCATGTGCCGTCAATTGACTGTTTCGAGATAAATGAATACCAAGACCCTGTACGGCAGCCTCTGAAACGTGAACGTTCATATCATCTGCCTGCACAACAGACGCATCGTCACCTATCACCCCCCATGCGTGTTCGCCGCCTTTCGCGGTAATATCCGCGATCCCCTTAAAAACGGCTTGTCCACCCAGCAGATCGACACCGATATTCATGTCCGAATATCCTGATGCATCTACCGTGAAATCACCCGAAAAACTGGCAAAGGAATTGTCCAGCAGCAGTCCGGATGCCTGATTTCCCTGACCGGTTACGGTGATCCCGGTTGCCGCAAATTCGCCCCGGCTGCCATCCCAGAAAGCAATACCATATGCACTGTCCGCTTTTCCATCAAGATGAACGTCCAGATTGCCGGCAAAAGATATTGAGGCACTTCCGCTTCCGTCATCGAAAAGACTGATTCCACGCATAACCGTCGGGGAAGATAATCCATTTACCGTAACGACAGATGGACTGTTTTTATCCGTTACATCCAGACGGGTGCTGCCGAGAACAATCCCCGCCAAATCGTCCTCATTGGTATTTAACAGGATGTCCACTGATGAATATTTCTGATCAGTGTCCTGCCAATATCCCATCCCATACCATCTGCTGCCGGTGTATTCAAACGGGTCCGCGGCAAAAGCGCTGCTGCACAAGGCAATGGCAGCAACAGCCACTCCGGTTTTTCCGGCATGTGTACGCAGATTTTCGCTGCCGACCATGTAAAGGTCGCGCGCACGGTTGTATATGATTTTGAAGATTCGGTTCATTGCCGTTTCCGTAAAAAATGAATGAGTCACCGGAATCCGGTGTTTCTGTCACTCCGTTATCCCGTCACGGCAAATCCCCGGTCATACCTGAAGGTGTCTGTTTCCGTTAATGCACATTAACGGTATGTCATATTGTGTATAACATATTGATTAGATTGTGTTTTTTTGACTATGAGGATCTTGTTTTCAAAAAAATGGATGTGGATTAAAGAGCGGTAATCCGGTAAATTCGCGGAAAGGGCTCCTGTAACCCCTTCTGGTAAATAGAAAATCCGGTTTCTCGAAGAAATGCTTGAATGTCGGTTAATGTGCATTAACAGATGTTACATTTATTCAACATTCCGATTTTCCCTTGTTCCGTTGAACGGGATCTGCCGTCCGGCAGAGCAGACGACCGGAGAGTTTTGCTCGTAAAGGAGGGGGAACGGTCAAGCCGGATGCATCCTGTGCAGGCAGACCGGATGGTGTCATGCCAACAGAACTTGCGGCGGTTTCAGGCATCCTCGCCGGAAGTCGTCCGTTTTCTGTCTGGCGAAGGTGGGAGAATGTCGGAGAAGAGCGTATGGTGAGGTTTCCTGAAAAAAAAGCCCCGCAGGTCTGGGGGGCTTGTACAAGGAAGGAGTGTATTGCGTTCGCCAGGAATGTGACCGGACAGCGGAATGTTCAGTCCGTTTCCCTGACATATCCATCTTACGCGTCGTTGATATTCGGATGAACAAAATAAATAAAGACGGTTTCTTCGATTTTATCGAAGAATTTCCCCGGTTTTTTTTCATGGACGGTCCGGGGCGGAAAAAACGGCCGGCGGCGAGATCGGCTTCTTTGTCCGAACTGCACGGACAGAATGACGGAAACGGTATCGTGCGGCTTTTCATCGGGTATACTGGAAGACGGGCATCATTCGGGTTTTCCGGCTGTTCCGGTTTATGAAAGGAGGCTGTCGTGCTGTCTTCGCTGTCGATACGCAATTTCCGTTCCATTCTCGATATGACGGTGAATTTCTCGTTTGCCGAGAAAAAGGCGCCGGCCGGTTTCCGGGATTCGGACATCGTTTTTTTCGCGGAACCCAAAAAGCATGTGCGGCTGGTGCCGGCGCTGGCCCTGTACGGTTCGAATGCATCGGGCAAATCCAATGTGCTGATGGCGCTGGGGACTTTCCGTGATTGCGCCGTTTCCGGTGTGCAGGGCAAATTCCATCCGGACAAGCTTCATCCGGAATGGCGCACGACGGCTTTCGAGGCGACGATCGTTCGTGACGGAAAGCGTTTCGTCTATGCCATCGAGTATGACCGGGACGAGTTCCGGAAGGAATCGCTGGCGGTGGACGGGACGGTGCTGTTTTCGATCGATGGGGATCGCCGCTCTTTCGGTTCTCTTGCCACGCCATCCTATCCCGCCGCGCGGCTGGAAGAAATTTTCCGGGTGGAGTGCAGTACGCCGCTAAAGAAGCAGACGTCGTCGTTTCTGTCGGTGATCGGCAAGCGCTATCCGGGGTTGTGTCCACGGGTGACGGCCGTGTACGATTTTTTCAATGACGGCATTGTCGTGCTGAGCGAAAACAGTATCCATCTTTCGCGCGGGGTGGACATGCTGGCGGCGGTGCTGGAAAAAGCGGACGATCCCGATCCTGTCCGGCACGCTTTCGAACGGATTACCGATCTGTTGGAGAATCTGGATATCCATATCAACCGGATGGAACTGAGCCGCCGGCGCATCCGGCTCGACCGCGATGCCCGGGAACGCAATTATCTCGATGTCGATCCCGAGTTTCTGACCCGGCTGACCAGTTTCCAGAAAGAGGGTGACGATATTGTTCTGAATACGGACCGCATCCGTTCGTTTCATCAGGACGCCGACGGCCGGGAGGTCGAGTTCGATTTCATGACGGAAGAATCGAGCGGGACGCAGATTGTGGCGGGGCTTTTGGGGGTTTTTCTGGCGGTGCTTGAATCCGGCGGTGTGGTGGCGGTCGATGAGCTGGACCGGTCGCTGCATCCGCTTTTGCTGATCGAACTGGTGCGCCTGTTCAAGGACAGGCGGTATAACCCCCGGGGGGCCCAGCTGGTTTTCACCGTGCACAATACGGATATTCTGGATGCGGCTCTTTTGCGCGTTTCCGAGGTGGGCATTATCACGAAGACCCTGCAGGACGGTTCGACGCTGGCCCGGATTTCGGATTTCGCGGGGGTCGGCAATATCGCCAGTTTCAGGAAGCAGTATCTGACCGGCTGTTTTTCGGGCATTCCTTTTCCTTATATCTGAGCGGCATGAGAAAAAAGAAACGCAAACCGCTGATCGAGACCGTCGTCGTCATTTGCGAAGGGTCGTCGGAAAACGTCTATTTGCAGGAACTGAACCGCTTTTTCCGGGAACACCGGATCCCGCTTGCCTTTGCCCCGAAGATTATCGGCAGCGGCGTGTACAAGGCGGCGGTGAACCGTTACCGGGATGCGCGGCGCGAGATGAAAAACGCTGAGATCGTGATCTGGGTGGACAGGGATATTTATATGAACAGCCAGAAGAAACTGTATGAAAACAAGCCGGATACCGTTCCGGATTTCCTGTTTTCACGCATGAATTTCGAGGATTTTCTGGCGCTGCACATGGACCGCAAAACGCTGATGCGCTGGCAGGCCGTGTGTGAGGAACACGACCATTTTTCCGAGCCGATGTGTTCCGGTATTTATTTGCCGTTATACAAGGTGGCGTGTTTTCCGCATTACCGGAAAGGCAAATTGCCTTTCAGGATCAACGACGAGTCGCTTTCCCGTCTTTTCGCCAACCAGAAACGCAGACAGGTCCGGTTCCGGTGCGATTTCGGCACGTTTCTGGAAGAGCGGATGCTGATCGTGGAGCAGCGGGAAGAGGAGTGAAGAATAAAAGATGTTCTGGAAAAGTAATTCATGGTTGAGAAGATTGTAAACAAGTTATCTGACAGCCTGAAAAAACTGTCACCGAACATTTTCGAAGAAGCGTATTCGGCGGCTCTGGCGGACAAGGATCGTCCATCATGGTGTCTTTTGCCCGTGGGTACTTGTATGAAAATCGTATATGAGCATTTGCAGGGGTTACGGAGACGAACAGGGCTTTTTGACGGGGTCATGTATGGTGCGCATATGCTATCCTGTATTGGTGCATGGCGTTTGACGAAAGATATCATCCGTCTTGATGAAACCGTAAAAGATACCATTATCTCGACACAGTTTACCGGCGATTTGCCGGTTGATCTTTATTCCATATGCCATCGTGGTGCATGTATGTGGAATTTATGACACCTGAATATATCGGATTCTTTTTTTTGCTTGAAAATGCCGAAAAACCGGAATTACGTATCTGGTGGGTGAAACCTGAACCGCTGGAATTTGTCAGTATCCCGATCCGTCTGGGAAATTGGACTTTGCAGGAAGCTGTCAAGAAAGCCAACGAGTATGCGCGACGATACAGCAGATCATCATAAACATATGAGGATCATTATTTGACGGAAGCGGTCAACGTCATTATTTATTTGTGTTCAGAAAATGCCGAGTATGCTCCGGAAGATGCACGACCTGTTCATCCACAGCCCAGAAAGACCAAACGTGGTATTCGGTTTTTCCCGGCAGACAAACCGAAAATCTGGCAGGTCGGAAAACAAACTGGTGAGAAACTTCGTACAGAATTCCGTCATTCCGGAAACAGTAGAAACAGACGTCCCCATATCCGGCGTGCCTACTGGCATGGGTACTGGACGGGAGCGAAAACAGCAGAGAAGCGGAATTTCATTGTGAAATGGATTCCGCCGGTTTTTGTCAGAGGAGAAAGAATTTCCGGGATAGGCGAATGACAGGGTTTTTCAAGCCCCACGTTTCAGGAAAGCGTCCTGTTTCGCCTGATTGCCAGGAATCACTGGTTTGCTGTAAGGAATGCCATGTATGATGATCTGTGTCCGTTGCGCGGGCCGACATGCTTTTGCATTTTCCCGTTTCGTCGAATAGTTTCCGATGGTGGTTTCCCCAGTCGTCCATCATCCGGATGATGGGAACAAATGATTCACCCGGGCTGGTCAGAAAATATTCTACTTTCAGCGGGACGACCCGATAAACGGTTTTGCGGAAAATGCCGGTTTCCGTGTACCGGTATGTCATGAGCGTGTGCAGCGATCGGATGTGTTGCAGGCTTGTGGCCCGGGTGTGGCCGGTATGGCGCGGGGCGTGCAGTGGCGAAAAAGGCGGACATCCGGGAAAGAAGGGGGATGTCCGCCATGAGAAGCCCTAGCGGTTTTTCCGGTTTTTCAGGGCCGCTTCAAGTCGTTCGAGCGCCAGTTTCAGGATGACGGCGGGACAGGCGATGTTGATGCGTGCGAAACCTTCGCCGCCGGGACCGAAGATTTCGCCGTCGTCCAGCCAGAGGCCGGCTTCGTTCACGATGAAATCATCCAGTGTCTTGCCTTTCATGCCCGTGCCGGAAAAGTCGAGCCAGGGCAGGTAAGTGCCTTCCGGTTCGATCAGGGTCACGCCCGGCAGGCGTTTTTCGGTGAACTGGCGCAGTATCGCCAGATTGCCGGTCAGGTAGGTCAGCAGGGCATTGAACCATTCTTCCCCTTCTTCGTATGCGGCCTGTGCCGCGACCAGTCCGGCCGTGTTCATCTGGCTGTATCCGGTCGCGTCGATTTCCTGCCGGAATTTGCGGCGGATTTCCTCATCGGCGATGAAGATGTTCGAGACTTGCAGTCCGGCGATGTTGAATGTCTTGCTGGGGGCCGTGCAGATGACGGCTTCCCGAAGATACGGGTCGCCCAGTGTGCCGAACGGTGTGTAGGCATGGCCCGGGAATGCGAAATCGGCATGGATTTCATCGGAAACGATTTTGACGTCATGGGCCCGGCAGATGTCGGCCATTGCCGTCAGTTCGGCTTTCGTCCAGATGCGGCCGACCGGATTGTGCGGATTGCACAGGATGAACAGCCGGACTTTGTTGTCGATGATCTTGCGTTCGAAATCGGCCAGGTCGATGGTGTAACGGCCGTTGCACAGTACCAGCTGGTTCTCGACCAGTTTGCGGCGGTTGTCGCGAATGGAGGCGGCAAACGGGTAATAGACCGGCGGCTGGATCAGGATGGCATCGTTTTCTTTCGTCAGAGCCCGGATGGCCGCGCAGAGGGCGAAGACCACGCCCGGTGTCCTGACGAGCCATTCTTCCCTGACGTCCCAGTGGTGACGGCGGGAGAACCAGTTTTGCAAGGCGCTGAAATAGCCGGGTTTCGGTTCCGAATAGCCGTAGATGGCGTGTTCCGTCATTTTTTTGAGGGCGGCGGTGACTGCGGGCGGACACCGGAAGTCCATGTCGGCGACCCACATCGGGATGACGTCTTTCGGCTTGCCGCGGGCTTCGGCGAAATCGACCTTGAGCGAGCCGGTGCCGGTGCGGTCGATGATTTCATCGAAGTGGTACGGGTCGTCGCGGCTGACGGCGATATCCATAGCCCGGGCCAGATCGGCGATCAGGTCGTCCGCGCTTTCCAGCCCGACGGAGAGGCGCAGCAGGCGATTGGTGATGCCGCGGGCATTGCGTTCGTCTTCGGGAATGGCGGCATGGGTCTGGGTGGCCGGATAGGTGATCAGCGTTTCCGTTCCGCCGAGGCTTTCGGCGAACCGGATGAGCGAAACTTTTTCGAGGATGTTTCTGACCAGTCCTTCGCCACCGGCCGCTTCCGTGACTTCGAACGAGATCATCGCACCGAAACCGGAGGCCTGTCCAAGCGAGATGCCATGTCCCTTGTGGGTGGGCAGTCCCGGGTAATGCACTTTGCCGATTTTCGGGCACGATGCCAGCCAGAGCGCGATTTGCCGGGCCGTTTCTTCCTGTTTTTTCAGGCGTACGGAAAGGGTTTTCAGGCCGCGCAAAACGAGCCAGCTGTCGAACGGCGCCAGTGCCGCACCGGTGGTGAGCCGGATGAACTTGAGTTTTTCGGCCAGTTCGTCCGTGCGGCATACCAGTATGCCGGCTACGGTGTCGTTGTGTCCTGCCAGATATTTGGTCGCGCTGTGCAGTACGATGTCGGCGCCCAGCTCGAGCGGGCGCTGGAAAACCGGTGATAAAAACGTGTTGTCCACGATCAGAAGGATCCGGTGTCGTCTGGCGATACGGGCGATGGCCCGGATATCGGTGACGTGCATGAGCGGATTGGTCGGCGTTTCGATGAAAATGGCTTTCGTTTCGGGCCGGATGAGCGCTTCGGTTTTTTCCGGATCGGATGTGTCGGCCCAGTCGAACGAAAGTCCGTTTTTCATCGAGATGCGGTGAAAGAGACGCCAGCTGCCGCCATACAGATCATCGGATGCCACGATATGGTCGCCGGGCGAGAACATTTCCATCAGTGCGGTGGCGGCTGCCATGCCGGAAGCGAAGGCCAGTGCGGCCGAACCGCCTTCCAGTTTCGCCATGGCCGCTTCCAGTGCGTCACGCGTGGGGTTGGTATCACGGGTGTAGTCATAGCCGGTGCTCTGGCCCAGTGCGGGATGGGCGTAGGTGGCTGTCTGGTAGATCGGGGTCGAGATGGCACCGCTTTTGTCGGTGTCCACCTTTCCCCCGTGGATACAGAGGGTTTCCAGTTCCATTTGTTCGTCTCTTTTTTATTGTTTCAGGTTAACGCCGCCATTTCAGTTATCGGGAAACAGGGCGGTGGACAGGTAGCGTTCACCGTTGTCGGCCAGGAGGGCGACGATGGTCTTGCCACGGTTTTCCGGACGTTTGGCCAGTTGGGTGGCCGCCCAGAGGGCCGCACCGGACGAGATGCCGACCAGTACGCCTTCCGTATGGGCCAGTGCCTGTGCCGTGGTAAAGGCGGCTTCGTTCGGTACCGGCAGGATTTCGTCGTAAATGGCGGTATCCAGTACCCTGGGCACGAATCCGGCGCCGATTCCCTGAATCTTGTGCGGGCCGGGTTTGCCGCCGGACAGAACCGGAGAGCTCTCCGGTTCGACCGCGATGACCCTGATGGCCGGATTCTTTTCTTTCAGGAACGCGCCTGTTCCGGTCAGCGTGCCGCCGGTGCCGACACCGGCGACGAAGATATCGACCTTGCCGTCCGTATCGCGCCAGATTTCCGGGCCGGTGGTTGCCTTGTGGGCAGCCGGGTTGGCCGGATTGTCGAATTGAAGGGGGACGAAGCTGCCCGGGATGGACGCGGCCAGTTCCTGCGCTTTTTCGATGGCGCCTTTCATGCCTTTGGCGCCTTCGGTCAGAACGAGTTCGGCGCCGTAGCCGCGGATCAGTTTCTGGCGTTCGACGCTCATGGTGTCAGGCATGGTGATGATGATGCGGTAGCCGCGGGCGGCCGCCACGGCGGCCAGACCGATGCCGGTATTGCCGGATGTCGGTTCGATGATGGTGGAGCCGGGGACGAGTTTGCCGTCGGCTTCGGCCGCGTCGATCATGGCTTTGGCAATGCGGTCCTTGACACTGCCGGCCGGGTTGAAATATTCCAGTTTGGCGAGGATGGTTGCATCCGGCGCGTTTTTGGCATTATAGCGGGTCAGTTCCAGCAACGGGGTGTTGCCGATCAGATCGGTGGCGCTTTTGGCGATATTGGACATGGTCACTCCTTGAAATTTGGTTAAATCAATCAAATCGGTTGAAGATCGGAAAAAACAGTCAATCGGAACGGATGAACCGGATAGTCCGGTTCAGACCGGACACATTCGGAAGGGAAAACGACAACAGATGGACGCGGCAGGAAAAAAGGGGATGGTCCCTGCTTCTTTCGGCAGCAAGACGCTTGCCATACGGCGGCGGTTTTCCGTCGCGGCGGGTATTGGAAAGTCCGGAATGGATGTGTCCGGAGATGGCCTGTTCATGTTGTCTCCCTGGTTTTTTGTATAAAACGGTTTTTATATGACGAAATCATAGGCGTCAGTGCACGGTTCGGTCTGGTGCCGCTCAGCCAGCTCTTTTAAGGTCGTCGAGTTCAGATAATCGAGTATGACCTTGTGCAGACCTTCCCAGAAATGAACGGCCGTGCAGTTTTCGTAACGCGGGCACAGGTTCGGCGTGTTTTCCAGACAGGAAACGCAGGCGAAATCGCCTTCGATCGGCCGCAGAATGTCCCCGATCGTGTATTCTTCCGGAGCGCGGGAAAGCCGGTAACCGCCCTGTGGCCCGCGCACACTCTGGATCAGGCCGGCCTTGCCGAGCGCGGTGGCGATCTGTTCCAGATATTTCGGTGAAATATCCTGCCGTGCGATCACGTCTTTCAGCGACGTGTAACTGTCGCCGCCGTGTTGCACCAGATCGATCATGAAGCGCAGTGCGTATCGTCCTTTGGTCGAAATTTTCATTTTGCGTTGTCCAGTGTCCTGAAAAGCAGTGAATTGTCCGTAAAAATGAATCGGTTTCCATTATTATACCTATTTCCTATATGAAAGCTAGGAATTTATGGAAATTTATTGTTTCGCGGGAATTTCCGGCGGATTTTTTTCCGGCCGATCCGGCAAAAAGCGCTTGAAAAAAAGGAAGAGTCCGTATTAAAATGAAACGGCGGGGACTTGATGGACGGTTTCCCCGGAAACCGGAACCGATCGAAAACCCCATACGCGGCTTCGCCAGAGCCGCATTTTCTTTTTGGACGGGCCGGCAGGTCTCCATCCTCTTTGCCACTTTCTTTTTTTGTTCCGTTGTCCTGTTTCCGGAGGCCTGCGTCGGTCTGATGGAGCTGTCAATGCGCCGTTCTCCGGCTTGGGAACCGGGTGAACAAGGGACGGATTCGATCAAACGTGTTTTTCGGCTCTCCGGGAAAAACCGGTTTCCCCGGATGTTCCGGTCTTTTCTCCGGGTTTTGCCGGGCCGGGGGCGACGGGGCATTTGGCCTTTTCCGGAGCGACAAAACAATCTGCCGGTTTTTTCGCCATGCCGCTCTTTGGGCTGTTTTCCGTCGATTCCAGTTAGTTTTTATCGATGATTCCAAAAGAATACATCAGGAAAAACAGAAGAATTATTCGATAAAATTATTATTTGAAATCATAGGGTTAGGCCATTTTTTAGGGCATTTTCATCGATTTTCGTGATTTTTGCCGAAAAATCCGAATAAATACGTCTGAAAAACCTTCTTGAAGCCGTATCGGACATGTTTTAAAACATGACTTGTCGCCTTCACGGATGCTCTCCGGTGAAAAAAAGGCAACATTGAGTTCAACATTAAACCTTATGGAGCGTCAGTTTTGAAAAATGAAAGCAGGAGAGCGAGTTTTTGAAAAATCAAGGTGAATATGATGTCTACTCAAACCAAATCCCAGGTCGTTGGCTCTTTTATCGGAGCTGTTTTTGTCTGTTTTCTGGCAATCGGTGTCATTCTGGGCTCCGCATACGGTTCCCGGCAGAAAGCGGAATTCAATCCGCTGCCTTATGCATTGGGAAGTGTTTATGATGCGGATACTTTCTCCGGTCTCAGCACTCATCATGCCAGTTATGATGTAGACGCCAGCGCAAACCGGAGCTGATCCGGTTTTCCGGTTCCGGTACGCACCGTCTGGCGCGTACCGGAACCGGAAGCGATCCGGCAAAACGGTTTTTTCCTGTGTTGCCCGTCATTTCGCATTTTCTTCTCCGTCCTTTCGCATATCCTTGCGGTTTTTCCCCTTTTTTTCGATGGTTTGTCTCTGGCCGGCAGGTTTCTGTACGGGGGATGTCTGTCCGTTTGACGCAAGGTTTTTTCCGGTTGTCCGTATGGGGAAATATCCGGCGTAACGGGTGTCCGGAGTGATCCGTTCAAGCCGGATGTTCCAGTATTGTCCGGTATGGAAAAACCGGGGGATTTGTTGCGGGGTTCCTTTGGAAGGCGGTTATTGTCGTGATACATGGTGTCTTTCTTTCCCTGAAAAGGCCGGTTGCAACCGGCAGCCCGGCTGGCGGGCAGGATTTGTCCGTTTCGGTTGGACACGGTTCCCGTGCGTTTCCGCATTGTGGGGGATTTCGGGGAATGAATGGCCGGCCGGTGTCGGCGGTATGCGGGAAACGGGATTTTGCCGGGATGAGGGGCGACCGGCCGGGCGGGTAGAGGAATCACACCGTTTTTTCATGCAGGTTCGTGCCGGCAGGGGGGTATCCGTTTCTGTTCCGGCGGGAAGAAACGGGGGGATATCGGGAAATCTCCACTTGCTGGCGGGACTGCCGGGCGGAGCCGGCTTATTCGTGGTTTTTTCGAATCTGAAAAAGTTTTTTCCCGTTTTTGTGGGAAGGCCGCCGGCTTTTTCGCCTTGCCGGTGAGGGGCTTTGTGGCCACACTGGCAGGACTCGACGAGATGAAATCCGCACTTGTTGGGATAAAAATGAATGTTGCATTTTTCGTAACAGGGGGATTGTGTTTCCCGGATGCGGATTTCGGGATACCGTTTTTATGTCGCTTCCCGGATAACGATTGCGTCCGGTTTCCCGGTCGATAACGATGACGGCGAAGTATGTTTCAGTACTCCCGTGCGCCGAAGGATTTTTCGATGTCTTCCACCGGAAGGATGGGGTGTTTGCGGAGCCCGTATTCTTTTTCGTGACTTTTCCGGAATGCTTCCCGGATTTCCGTGATGAAACGCTGTCTGAGCGGTTCGGAAACGGGAATACGTGTCAAATCGGCCATCGTGTTTTTTGCGGATATGAATTTGCCGGGGTATCCGGTTTCAGGGCGTCCTTTGCCAGAGGGCACATATGATGATACCGGTTTTTTCCGCGCCCCGGCCGGGGAGGCGCATTTTTCCGGATGTACCCGCCAGCCTTCTTTTGCCGTTGCGGCAGGAAAAAGCCGGGAATCCTTGTGCCTGATCCGGTGGATATCGCGGACGGTTTTCTTCCGCCGGCAGACTGGATTCCGTGATGTTGCCGTCCTGTGTTCTGGGACTTATTTGAGCCAGTCTTCGTCGTATTTGTCGGCCGGCCCGGCGGTTTTTTCTTTTGCCGGTCCGCCTGTTGTGCCGGACGGGGCGGGCGGTGTGGAGGGACTGCCTTGCGGCAGAGGGAGAACGGCTTGCGCCGCTTTTTCCTTTTCCAGCATGGCGTCGGCTTTTTTCTGCCAGCTTTCCGCCAGTTTCGGGTTTTTGCGCTGGCCCAGTTTGCCGTAACGGTACACGTCAGCCAGATATTCCATCGCGGCGGGATGGCCGTTTGCCGCGCTTTTTCTGAACCATTGCAGCGCCAGGGCATCCGTTTTCGTCCGGCCCGCTGCAGTCAGGACGTCGGGATGCTGGACGTAGAGGGTCGCCAGATTGTACTGGGCGTGAGCGTTGCCCAGTTTTGCCGCCCGGATGAAGTACTGCCCGGCTTTTTTCCGGTCCATTTCGACGCCCATGCCGTCGAGATAGGCCATGCCGAGATTGTTTATGGCTCTGGGGTGGCCTTTTTCCGCCGCTTTGGCGAACCATTCGGCGGCACGGGCATAATTCTGGGGGGTGCCGTGGCCGAGGTAGTGGAGTTGTCCCAGATTGACCATGGCGGAAACGTTTCCTTGCACCGCGGCGGCTTCGTACCATTTGCGGGCGGTGGCGAAGTCCTGCATGACGCCGGTTCCGCTGTCGTAGAGGTAGCCGAGGTTGTTCTGGGCGGGGGCGTATCCCTGTTGGGCCGCTTTCGTGTACCAGCGCGCGGCGCGCGGTTCGTCCTTTCCGACACCGAAGCCGGTTTCATAGAGCCAGGCCAGTGCGGTCTGGGACTGGACATTGCCCTGTTCGGCCGCCCGGTAGAACCAGCGGGCGGCTTCCAGATAGTCGCGCCTGACGCCTTCTCCTTCGCTGTAGGCGCGTCCGAGCCGGGTCTGCGCCGCCGCGTTGCCGCCTTCGGCCGCTTTCCGGTACCATTCCAGCGCCTGTTTCAGGCTGGCGCGGGTGCCGGTTCCCTTTTCGGTCAGATAGCCGAGCTTGTAGCAGGCGTCCGGAAGGCCGCTTCGGGCGGCCTTTTGATACCATTTGAACGCCTCCCGGCTGTTTTTCGCGGTGCCGAATCCTTTTTCCCATGAATAGGCCGTGTAGAGCTGGGCGACGGGATGGCCCTGTTGGGCCGCTTTCCGGTACCAGTCGAACGCTTTTCCGGGATCGGCGTCCACTCCCAGTCCCATGCTGAACATGTTGCCCAGCGCGGTTTGCACGAGCGGGTCTTTTTGCGCGTCGGGGGCCATCAGGTAGGGAAGGGCTTTTGCGTATTGCCGTTTCTGATAGAGCCGGATACCTTCTTCTGCCGGTGAAACCGGTGTTTCGGAAGCCGGCTTTTGTGTGGCCGAAGGGGGAGCACTTTTTTCCGTATCTGTCGTGCCGGAGGGGGTTTGCCCGTTCACTTCGGCGTGAAGGGGCAGGAGTGCGGATGCGATCAGGACGATGGCGGCAAGGTGTCTGAATGGGCGAAACAGGCCGGTTTGCATAATCACGGAAAAATAAGGGTTGACCGGGTGCGGTGTCCATTATGACAGGCAAGCCGGCCGATGGGAATGGTCCTGGACAGGCGGGGAGGGTTTCGCTGCTGTCCGGGCCGGTGGGGGGCTGCCCTGCGGGTGCCGGTCTTTGCCGGTTTCCGTGTGCGGGAAATTGGCAGGGGAAGGGGGCTGTTACGAATGGTTTGCCGGCCGGTGGCGGCAACCGGGAAGAGATTCTGCACGGATGTATCCGTTTTTCGCCGGTAAGGGGTGTTGCGGTATAGGGGGATGCCGGGACCTATCGCAATGAATTCGCGGTTTTTCTGTCGGGGCGATAGCGGCCTGTTTCGTGAATGGCCGGTGTACTGGCTGAAATCGTTTCACGGGCGGAGGGCTGGCCGGAAATTCCGGCGGGTGGGGCATTGCTTTCGGTGACAAGAGAGGGGCCGGGGATATTCGGGCCGTTTGCAGGCAGGATGAAGGCGGCGATGGCGGTCTGGTCCGGTTTCCGTCCACAACCCGGCAGGGTGCGGAGATGGGAGACAGCGGGCCGGAAAGATCCGGTCATTTTTCCGGCCGGGACAGGCCGGACGTTTCATCCCTGGCGGATGACGGGAGCTCTTGCGGCGCGGCGTTCAGCCATGACCGGATTTTGCCGAAGTCGGCGATGGTGTTTTTGCCGTCGGTGGAAAAGCCGGAGAGGACGTTTCTGGCTTCGTCCATTCCCTGGGCTGCCGCTTTCTCCAGCCATTGTCGCGCGATAGCGATGTTTTCGGCGTGAAGACTGTCTGCCAGAAGCAGCCGGGCCAGCCGGATTTGCGCTTCGGCATGGCCCTGGCCGGCCGCTTTTTCCAGCCACTGGCGCGCCAGTTCCGGATCGGGTGCGCTGCCCGTTCCGTCCCGGTAGAGCGTTCCCAGACGGGTCTGGGCATCGGCCAGTCCTTGCCGGGCCGCTTTTTCGATCCAGAACCGGGCTTCGCGGTAATCCTGCGGGACGCCTTCGCCCCTGAGATAGAGCAGGCCGACGCGCAGCTGGGCCCGGGCGTCGCCGTCATGGGCTCTGGACAGTTCGGCGGCCGGATCGACGGAAGGGGAGGACACGGTCGCCGCTTCTGGCGTGGCCGGTGCTTTTTCCCGCTGGCAGCCCGCCAGCGAAAAGGCAGCGATGACGAATGCGGCAAGCGTTTGGAGGATCGGTCGGGACATGGCAGGCGAAATAAAACGGTCAAAACTTTATTGTAAACCCGAAACGGGCATTATGCCGGCAGCCGGCCTGTCTGTTCGGGAACGGGATTTTCCGGCAGCCGGCCCGGGGCATGTCGAAAACGCGATGAACGGATAAAGCGGGCGGTACCCTGAATCTTTCATGGGTATCCGCTCCGGCGGTTTTCAGGAAGGAGACGGTTTGCCGGTGTGTTTTTGTACCGGATGGCCGATTGTGCCGATGCCGTCGTCCGGGGCGATCCGAAACGAGGAGCCCACCTGCCGTTTCGTTACGGATCTCCGGTGCCCGGATTTCCCTTCCGGCCTGTTTTAAGGGGGGCAGCCATGTCGTGTTTTTTCCGGCACGGTTCGACGGCGTTTTTCCGAACCGGTCGCGGCGAAAAGAGGGGTGGCCTGACGGGTGGGGGTTTTCCCGTTTGCGGCTGTCCGGCCGGTTTTCGACGGGTTATTTCGTCAGCAGAACCAGACTTCCTCCGGCGATCATCAGGCCGCCGAGTATGGCGCGCCAGGAGAGAGGTTCTTTCAGGATGATGAAGGAAAGGATGATGGTCATGACCACGCTCAGTTTGTCGACCGGAGCGACGAACGACACATCGCCGTTCTGGAGGGCCTTGAAATAGAAGAGCCAGGACAGGCCGGTGGCGACACCGGAGAGAATGAGGAATATCCAGGTGTTTTTGCCGAGGGTTCGGACTTCACCCAAATGGTTGCCGGCCAGAACGATGCCCCAGGTCAGAAACAGGATGATCAGGGTACGGATGGCTGTCGCCAGATCGGAATTGACGTCTCTGACGCCGAGTTTGGCGAAGATGGCGGTCAGGGCCGCGAAAAAGGCCGAGGCAACGGCATAGGTTTTCCACATGGCGTTTGTTCCGTTTCGTCTGAAAACAGATTGGAAAGGCACCGGGCCAGCGGCGGGAAAAATGGACTGTCGCTGCCGGAAAACGGTGCCGGACAGGCATGTTGTACACCAGATGAAAACAAGAATCAATCCGTTTTGAAAGACGGGAAAAGAAGAAGGCTTTTCCGGGCACCGTTTCCGTTCTCCGGCCAGTGTCCCGGATATGTTTTGCCGTCCGGATGGCGGTTTCTGGCGGGCGGTTTCGTCCGCGGTTTTTTGTTTCTGCCGGCTGGACAGTCAAGAGCCTGTGGAAATGGCCGTTTCCGCTGAAGTGCCGGAAAGCGGATGAAGTGTTGCGAAAAAACATCCGCTAAGAAACATTAACAGACGCCTGCAACAAGCCGATTTTCCGCGTAAGGCCTTATTTATTCGGACAAATTTTACGGAAATTTCACGGCAAAATCCATCGTGTCCGGTTGGACGGCAGCTTTTTGTTTTCATAAGAAGCCAATAAATCAACGGGTTACGAAGTTCGAAAGCACCGTTAATGTTTCTTGGAGGAAGTCGGAAACGGATGCGGGACGCGGCAGGGGGCATGGCCGGTCCGGCGAGACGATTTTGCGGTGTCGTGCGGACGGCTTGAGCGGCAAGTGTTTTCCGGGCAAGGCGCCGGGTGGCCGGTTGTGCCGGCGATATCCCGGCAGACGGCAAGGAAAATGGGAAGCATGACGGAAAACAGGATATATACCCCGCTGGAGGTCGATCTGGTCTATTTGTGGTGCGACGGTTCCGATCCGTCATTTGCCGCCCGGAAAGCCGCGCGGATGGCGGCGTTCGGCCATGTCCTGACGGAAGACAATGCGGGGGATGTGCGTTATGTCCAGCACGATGAATTGCGGTATTCCCTCCGGTCCGCCTTTGAAAACGTTCCCTGGATCCGGCATATTTTCATCGTGACCGACGGCCAGCGCCCGGTTTGGCTGAAAGACCATCCCAAAATTTCGGTGGTGGATCACCGGCAAATCATTCCTGCCGAACGGCTGCCGCTCTTTTCGTCCATTGCGATTGAAATGTATCTCGACAGGATTCCCGGATTGTCCGAGCATTTCCTGTATGCCAATGACGACATGTTTTTCAACCGTCCGCTGGAGGTGTCCGATTTTTATGACTATGACCGGTGTCCTCTCGTCTGGGCGAGCCGTGAACAGGAAAAAGAGATGACACGACAGGTGGCGGCGGATATTCTGGATGACGACGATCGCCGGGACTGGCTGAAAACCGTTGTCCGGGCGTGGATGCTGTACCGGAAAAAGCGTGGGCTGGAAATTCCCTTTTACACACCGGCCCATTCCATTGATGCCTATACAAAGACATTTTTCCGGCAGACACGGGAAGACTATCCGGAACTGGAAGAAGCCAATTCCGCGCCTTTTCGTACCGGAGATGAAATTTCCAGAGTGCTGTTTTCCTACGAGATGATCAATACTTATGAATGTCCCGTCCGGTTCACGGGCAGGGTGAATTTTTCCGCCCGTCTGCGCAACCGGTTTTTCCCTGTCGAGATGTTGACGGTAATGCGGGACAACGTCCGGAAACTGAAGCGCGATCTCGGTATTTTTCATCCGAAAACGTTCTGCTTCAACAATATCACGGACGGAAACGGTACGGAGAGCGAAAGGTTTTTGCAGGAGCGCTTTCCCCGCGCGGCCCCTTGGGAAAAATGATGCTGGCCTGGCAGGCGTTCATCCGTTGGAAGTCCCTTCTCGCAGGTTCGGCACGTTTTCCGGATCGTGACCGTTTCCGGGTTTACCGGGTTTCCGGCGGTTCCACGCAACAGGACGTTCCGCCGCTTTTGAAAAAGTATTTTCCGGACGTGGAACCCGGCCGGTCTTTGAAGGATTTTTCCCTGACCGGCTTGCTGTCGGGAAGATACCGTCTGGCTGGTCGGCCGGACAAACGGAATCTGTCGTTTTTCGGAAAAGTGAAACGCTTCGTGGTCAGGCATTTTCTCACCGATTATGAACAGGTTGCCGGGATATTCAATCTGGTGGATTCGGTTTTCCTGCCTTCACGGGAGAAAAGCTGGTTCACGCCCGGCATACATGTGGTCGAAATGTTTCGGGTACATCTTCCCGAATTTTCCGTTCGGGAAATATCGGAATATTCGCATGCTTTCACGAACCGGGTGATCTGGCTGCTGGCCCTGTTTTCGCGCAGGCGTTTCATGGAGCGTGAAAAGGGGATGACGGTATTTTGCAATGTGACCGATCCGTACCTTCTGAAAGCATACCGGCTGCTGCATCCCGGCAAAACGGTCTGTCTCCGGTTTCACGATATGCTGGAACAGGTGGCCGCGGGAAAAAATCCCGATGCATTGCGGAAAAAGCTTCATGATCTGATCGGCCGGAAAGTCATCGATCGTGCCGAATCCTATCATGAGGCCGATGCGCGGCGGCTGGATATCACGTTCAGACCGAATGCCGTGAATGGCCGTGTCATGGAAGCGGTGGATTCACCCGCCAGACATTATTTTTATGTTTTCGTCGGGATGTACAGAAGCGACGGGGATCGCTCCCGGCTGGATGGTCTGGCGGAAATACGCGAGAGGGCAGTACGGCTTTTTCCGTCGGTGGCGGGGTATATCCGTGAACACGTCATTTTGTCCGGACAGCGGTTCGGAAACCGCATTCCGTATCCGGCCTATCTGGAGATGATCGGACGCTCGGAGATCATGGTGGACATGTATCGCATCGATCCCGGCGAGGGACTGTCTTTCCGTATTCCCGAGGCCCTGCTGCTCGGGCGGAAAGTCATCACCAACCGCCTGATGGTACTGGATTGCGATTTTTACGATCCGTCACGCTTTTTCGTCATCGGCCACGATTCACCCGGGCGTCTGGAAGCGTTTCTGAAAGGCGATTTCAGGCCGCTTTCTCCTGAAATCCGGAAACGGTACGATTCGCGAGAATGGTGAATGCCGGATATGGATGGCGCGGGGCGCTTTTTTCCGGCGCGCGGAAACGGCGGGTGAAATGCACCATGCCTGTTTGCATGTAGGCGGCACATTCATGCGTGCCGGAATAAACCGTGTTCATACCGGTATGGGACGTATGCGGTCACGGCGGCAACCGGCCCGCCGGCGGCCGATGGGTGTTCCGGCCGGAACCGTATCGCGGGCCGGGATGTTTCTAGCGGAATTCGTACGTTCCGTCGGAATGATAGACGGGAGTGCCTTTCAGGTACCAGAGGTTTTCCTTGCCGGGGCGGGCCTTGCGGATGATCCCGAAGGCGTCGCCGGCACGGCGGCCGGTGCGGCAGACGAGCAGGACGGGGCCATCGGGGATTTTGTCGAGGTTCTGTTCCAGCTCCTGTACGGGAAGAAGCGTTGCGCCGGGGAGGTGGCCCTTGTCGAATTCGGCGGGGGTGCGCACGTCGATGATGGCCAGTTTCCGGCCTTGCGACCGGATCAGTTTCAGGGCGTTTTCTCTGGAAAGCGCTCCGGGAGGCGGCAGGGGAGCGGCGGCGTTCGCCATGCCGGCGAGGGCAAGAAGCACGGCGATGGCGAGGGAATGGAGCCAGTGGCGGGACAGGGTGTGTTGCATGGGAACCTCCGGGTCTGAAACGGGATGACGAAAACGAAGGGGAAAAAAGCCATGCGGCGTTTTTCCCGGTTTTTTCTATTGTAACGGGAGATGGCGGAAATTGCCGGGCCGGCAGGAGGCCGGCATCAGGAGCCGTTGCCCGGGGCGGGCCATTCCGGCAGGCCGTTGGGGTAGATGATGTAGCCGATCATGTGCCAGGTTTCCTGGACGAGAAAGAGGACCTTGGCCCTGAAGCTTTCGTAACGGGTGGTCGGTGTCGGGGAAGACCAGGCGGTGATGCCGAGGTCGCCGGCGATCTGCATTGCCCGTTTCATGTGCATGGGGTCGCTGACGACGAGCGCGGTTTCCAGACCGTTTTTTTCCATGATGGCGCGGGCGTTGATGAGGTTTTCCCGCGTGGTCAGGGATGCTTCCTCGATCAGGATGTCTTTTTCCGGTATGCCTTGCGACAGGGCATACCGGCGGGCGACGTACGCTTCGGAAAAGGGAGCGTTTTTCGATTTGCCGCCGGTCAGGATCAGTTTGCCGACATAGCCGTTTTCGTAGAGCCAGATACCGTGCCGGATACGTTCCTGAAAAACGGGTGACGGCCGTTTGTACCAGGCGGCGGCGCCCAGTATGATGGCGGCGTCCGCCGTTTTTTTCTGGTCGACGGTGGAAAAGAGGGCGATCGAGCAGAACAGATAGGCGACGAAGACGAAAGCGGCGATAACGAGGATTTTGAGGCTTTTCTTCATCGCGCTATTGTACTCCGGCTCCGTTTCCCGTGTGTGACGGGCGCGGGCGTCGGCCGGCGGGGACCGGGCCGTTTGTCGGGAACGTGGCGGACATCGGTTGCCGGCTGTTTTCAGGATCGGGCGGCGATTTTCACATGGGAGAGCGAGCCTTTCAGTTTTTTGAGGACGGAAACGTCGCCGGTGATTTTGCCCAGGGCCACACCGTCGGATGCCATGCGGGGTTCTCCGTTGACACTGGCCGGCGTGGGACCGAAAAAGATGCAAAGGGCGTTGCCGGACGGCCAGAGCGCCACTTCGCCGATGTCGAAGACGTCGCGCAACGCGTCGCCGTCGTAATCGATGCGCCGGGCCAGTTCCCCGTAATATTCGTCGCCCCAGCTGCTCATGCGGATTTCCTGGGGGAGGGTCTTTCGCAGGCTGCGGGAAGCGTGGTTGTCGTACAGTTCGACGTCAAGTGTGGTGGTGCCGATAGTGATGATCATGGTTTCCTTTCGTGTGGCTTCGGTTTTGCTGCCCGTGCCGGAAAAACGGATAGGCCGGCCTGACTGAAACCGGGATGACAAGCGTGCGCCACATGATAAATATCTTTGCGGTTTTTGAACAGCCGGGAAGGAGGACACCGTTTTCCGGTTTCCGGCCGGTGAGGTGCCGTACCGCGAGACTGTCCGGAAAGCGGCTGTCCGGTACCGGTTGCCGGGGAAATCGCGGAAGCGGAAAGCCGGCGGGATTTCCGGTTCGAAAGACAAATGGCCCGGGGGTCGCTTCTTATGAGGCCGTGGCCTGTTTTCTGGCGCCTTCCATGATGAAGACCCTTTCTTCTCCGGTGTCCTTGTCGTAGACCTCGAATTTCACGTCCCGGCCGTGGCTGGAAATCCGGTCGATTTCGATTTCATGGTATTCGTTTTTGCCGTGATCGAAAATTTCGACGGTATTGCCTTTTTTGACCTTGCTGAGGCGGGAGGTGATTTCGATTTTCGTGCCGCTGGAGGGTTCGATGCCGTCCCAGGCAAGGGCGGCTGTCATCGGAAACAGGATGGTGATGAGGATCAGTTTTTTCATGGTACAGGGAGCGATGTTTCGGAAAACGCGATGTCGTCAAATGACGGACTCTGCCGTCATGATAGCAGCAAAATCGCAAGGTTTTCCGCCGGGGAAAAGGGGAGTCCGTGATGTCTGCCGGACATGCCGGATGAAACGGCGGGTTTTCCTGTGTGGTCGGTCTGTTCCGCCGGCCGGGGGGACGGGCCGTGCGCAGGAAAAACCGGCGGCCCCCGGCGCGGCCCGAAGGAGCCGCTTCGTTTGCGACGACCGGCCGGTGGCGGTGTGGCCATGCGGTGAAATGTTCAATCGGAGACGGAGATATCCGTCACCTGACCGTTTTCGATGACGGCCTCTATGGGCCGGCCGTCGAATGCCCGGTTATCGTCCAGAAACCGGAGTCTTGTCCGGAGGTCTGTGCCGCCGTTTTCCCGTTCCCGCGTTTCGATGGTGACGGATTGCAGGCGGATGTCCGGTGCCCATTGGCCGGCCGGTACGGGGGGATGTCCGGAAAACTGGCGCCATGCCGCCATTGGGGCGGCCAGTTTTTCCGCTATCTGCTGTTGCCATGCCGCTTCACCTTCCGCCTCCAGCTGGCCGATCGGGGCGCCGATCGCCGCCAGATGCCGGTTGATGAGTGTCTCGTCCGGACAGTGGAGGGCTTCTTCGCGGGTCAGTTCGATGGCTTTTTCCAGAAATCCGATCCTGTCGTCCAGATCGGCCAGCGGGTAATCCCAGAGGGTTTCCAGCAGGGAGAGCCTTTCTTTGGCCGGTTTGTCGGAATACAGGGCGACCAGTTTCAGGTCGGAATAGGCGTCGTGTTCTTCCTGCGTCATGTCGCGCGGGATACCGTAGAGCCGGTTGCCGCCTTCGATCATCCGGTCTGTCAGGGTGTCGGCCAGTTGCGTCAGCCGGGCGACTTCGGGCGGCAGCGTGACGCCGTTTTCGGCGGCGATTTCTCCGGCCTTGCGGGAAAACTGCATGATTTTCGCCAGCATGACCGTGAACTGCGTGTCGTCCCGTACCAGTTCGTCGGGCAGTTGCAGGGTTTGCAGTGCCCCGTACATTTCCGTCAGGGGAGCGCCGACCTGTTCGCATTTGGCGCGGCGGCTTCGCATCGGGTCGTTCCAGATGGCGACGGCTTTTTTGAACGATCCGATGAAACGTTCGGAATCGATGTATTGCCAGTACCGTTCTTCCAGTGCCTCATCCGCCGGAGGCGGCAGCAGGGCTTTCAGTTCGTCGCGTTTTTTGCGCAATGTTTCGAGATATTGCCGTTTTTCTTCGGGCAGCGCGTTTTCCGGATCGTTTCCGGTATTGTTTTGCGATTCGCCCGGCAGGATTTCCCGTGGCGTTTCCGGTGGAACGATAAAAAGCGACAGGCTGACTTTTTTGCCCCAGAGCGTGGCATTCAGTCCGTATCCGGTTTTGTAGCCCAGAAATCGGAAGGTGAAGGTTTCCGGAGAAAATTCCGTGTCTTCTTCCAGCGGGATGTGCGAAACGCCGGCGATCGGTTCGGCAGGATAGAAATTCCAGACGGTCTTGTCGTTTTCTGTGTCGGTCATGATGGGCAATCGGGTTGGAATATGAGGGGCCGGACAGGCCGGATTTTCCTGTCCGGGGCGTTGCGGTCAGTATAACCGGCAATTGACGCAAATGGACGGTGACGCGGGGGAAAAATGAAGGCGGGCCGGGCGTGGCGGAAGAAGCGGGACGGTGTTTCCGGTCGTTGTCGCCGAAAGTGCCGGAAACGGGATGGATGAAAAAGGTGAGAAGAGACCGGAACTTCGCATGGACAGCGGGTTGAAAATTCCGGTTTCCGGACTGTTCGGGGGAAAATCCGGAAGTCTTTCCTCTGGACGGGCAAAAAATCCGCTGGTGAACAGCCGGAAATCATCCTTCAGGCGATTCACCGGTTTTTTTCTGTTTGTTCCCCGAGAGACGGTAGCCGGTGTGATCCTGTATCCACAATGTCGTACCGTGTTGTCTGTGGAGGCGAGGTGTTCTGCGGGGGAAAGGCATGCCGCCTGACGGGGAAAAGCGGCATTGTCATGTCCGGCAAGCGGTTCGAAGCCGCCGGATGGTGCCGGCAGGCTGTAAGGTCGTATCCCGTGACAGTCGCCTGCCGCCATATTACGTCACGACAACGGGCGGGATGCGGTTGTTTTATCTCTGGTCAGGGATTGTGCCGATACCGTTCACGGGCGGCTCCTGTTCCGGATTTTTTCAGGAGGGAATTTCCGGCCGGTTCTGCTGTATGCCGGATATCCGGACATTCGGTCTTGTTCTGATCCGGTCGCACCCGTAAAGGGTGCGACGAAAATCGAGGGACTGGAGTTCGATATTGTGATTAAGTTTCAATCCACGCACCCGTAAAGGGTGCGACCGATCTGATCGAAAAGGCTGCGGCGTTGGCCGGATCGTTTCAATCCACGCACCCGTAAAGGGTGCGACCGCCCCTCCTGTCAGGCCCGGTAAACCGGGCGTTTCAGAGGCATTTTGCGAGGACCTCTTTCTTTTCACCTGAAAATAAGGGAGGTTTCCCGAACATTTTTTATTTTACGTGTATTTTCAACAGGTTGGCAATGCGAGCATCTCACGGGGGAAAGCTTGTTCACTTGGGGTGCCCGCATCGGCAGACAGGATGATGGATCCGGGGGCAGGATGTGCGGAAAGGTTCCACAGGCCGGAACCTTTCCGGAGTGATCTGTCATTTGCCGGATTTTCGCTGTTTCGGGCCGCTGCCGGCCGGGGGGGCGCGGCGGTATTGCCGGTTTCTCATCCGGCGAAGGAGGGTGTACTGGATGGCGCAGGCCAGTATGACGACGACGGCGATGCCGGCGAGAAGCAGTTTGCGCATAAAAGCGCGGTCTGCCGCTTCTTTCGGGTCTTCGGCGACAGTCGCTTTTTCGTATACCGGTGCCGGTGCCGGTGCCGTTTCGGCACGGTTGCCGTTTCCGGCGGTTTTTCCGGTTTTTGTCGCCGTTGTTTCACGGGCAGGCGGTTTCTCGTCGGTCATGTTGACGGCGGGGGTTTCGTCGGCATAGATCCGGTCGAGCGCCCGGATGGCTTCTTCATGACCTTCTTTGGCGGCTTTTTCCAGCAGGGGAATGGCCTGACGCGGTTTTCCGGCCCGATAGAGTTGCAGGCCTTGCGACAGGTCGTCGGCGCGGACGGGGCGCGCGGCGGTGATCGCGGCGACGGTCAGCGAAAAAAGAACACAGAGTATGAACGGCAGTGACGGTTTCGGCATGGCGGTGAGCGGTTGGTGACATACACGAAATGTGCCGCGGCGGATACCGGGCGGCACGATACGGGGATATTGTAGCAGACTGGCGGGGCTGCCGACAGTTGCCGGCCGTTTCCCCTGCCCCGGCGGGTGTGCCGGGGGAAAACGGCTTTTATTCCGGATAGTTCGTGTCGATAGCGACCGGTTCGATATTGTTCATGTCGGCCTGGATTTTCCGGATCTGCCGGGCGGCGACCTTGTAGGCGTCGGGGCCGAGGAAGAGGTGCAGGGGGGATCGGCCATTTCGGAAACGGACAGGATGATTTCCGCGCCGCGTACCGGATCGCCGATCTGCTGGCGGTTCATTTTTTTCAGCAGCATGTGGAAGGCCTCGCGTTTTTCGGTGTATTCGGGGATGGCGGTGTCTTCGAACTGCATGGAATCGGCCAGAAAGTCGGTGCGGAAGTTGCCCGGCTTGACGCAGGTGACCCGGATGCCGAAGTCGGCGAGTTCGTCGCGCAGCGATTCGGACAGGCCGGCGACGGCGAATTTGGAGGCGCAATAGATGCCGCTGCCGGGAAAGCCGGTGAAGCCGGCCATCGACGAAAGGTTGAAGATGTGGCCGGAACCCTGTCGGCGCATGAACGGCAGGGCATGGCGGATGACGTTTAGCGTTCCGAAGAAGTTGACGTCGAATTCCCGTCTGACGAGTGTGTCGCTGATTTCTTCCACGTAACCGAACTGGCCGTAGCCGGCATTGTTGACGACGACATCGAGACGGCCGAATTTTCCGACGGTTTCCGTCAGGACGTTTTTGACGGAGGCTTCGTTGACGAGGTCGGTTTGAAGGGGAAGGAACCGGTCGTTTTCGCGGCCGATGGTGCGTTCGAGCCGGTCAAGTTGCCGGGTGGTCGCGGCGACGCGGTGGCCTTTTTCCAGCAGCAGCTTGGTGATCTCGAGTCCGAATCCGCGTGAGGCGCCGGTGATGAACCAGACTTTTCCGTTTTCCGGGCGGTTGTTTTCCATGTTTTGACTCCTGATGGGGGGCCTGCCGGGGCAGGCGTGATACGGTTGGCGATGTCTGCCAGTGTAACGGATTCTGTGGGAAATGGCACAGGTCGGGCGGCCGGTTCCGGTGTTTTTGGCCGAAAATGCGATGGATGAAACGTATTGCCGGTATCGTGGGCGGCGAAGGGGCCATGAAAGGCAGGTGGGCTGACCGGCCGGAATGGGGAACGGCGTGCGGGGGCGATGGCCGATCGCCGAATGCCCTTTTCGGGGAGATGTGCTGTACGGGTGAGCGGAACGTCCTGCCGGAGGAATGTGCAAAACGGGCTGGTGCCTGTGGTTTCCGGGTCTGCCGGAGGCGTTCGGATATCTACAGTCTGTTGTCCGGATGATGGCGCGATTGTCTTCTGAAAGGTATCGGCGATCCGGTCGTGGTTGCAGGTTCGGTATGTTGTGACTGTCGTCACCCGTTCCAGCGGAATGGGAATACCGCCGCCGGCGTCCTGTTTCAGGGGATACCGGCGGATCGGGGGCAAGTTCCGGTTTTAGCGGTGTCCGCCACCGGGACCCCGTCCGGGGCCGCCCGGATTGTGCATGCCGCCATTGTCGCCCGGACCGCCGTCATGATGGGGGGGAGGGGGGAAACAGGCAGACAACAGCAGGGCGAGAGACGCGATGATGAGTTTTTTCATTGTTTGTTCCAATGAGAAAAACAATGAAAAATATTGTTGTATAAAACATGTGGAATGACAAGTGCCAAAACGGACTGGAGGAATCCTGACGGCGATCGCTCCGCTCATCGGCATTTTTTGAGAGGAAAGGGGGGCGAAACCGTTTCGTCGGCGGAATGGCGGTGCGAGGGGAAAGGTCGGGCATCGTCGCG
This sequence comes from Oxalobacter aliiformigenes, assembly GCF_027116575.1. Classification (GTDB taxonomy): domain Bacteria; phylum Pseudomonadota; class Gammaproteobacteria; order Burkholderiales; family Burkholderiaceae_D; genus Oxalobacter; species Oxalobacter aliiformigenes. The sequence goes on from NZ_CP098252.1 coordinate 1,058,261, forward strand.
CAGGGTGACCGGTCGCCGTATGGCTGGACGATCGTTGCCGGAGGCATTGCCGCGAATGGCGAAAAACGGGGAGAGAAAACAGCGGATTTGCCGGACGATGTGTCCGTCCTGCCGTCGGCAGGTTGGGAAAATCCGGAAGTCGCGGCTGGCGTTTTGCCGCTGCAACGGACCGGTGGCATGAAGATGTCCCGTGACCGGATTTCTTTTCTGAGCGGGAGACCGGAAATGGTTTGTAACGGGATTTTTATGAGAACGTTTTTCGCAGGCCGTTGTGGTGAACCGGATGTTCGCGGCGCATTGTGTATTTGCCGGCATGCCGTGTCTGTATCGTGACGGAGACCGGTAATGGCTGCCGGAGCCGTTTGTCCCGGGCGCGGCGGGTGCGGGTGTCCGCGGTTTTGTTCGGTATGTTTCTTTCAGGAATCGGGAAACATCGGCCGGAGAGTTCGCCTGCTTTTCCGGGGCGCATAGGGGCGATGTTCTGCAAGCCGGGGACGGATGAGGTCGTGATGTGTTTTCCGCAGGGGGATGCCGCCTTTCCGGTATTGGGCCGGCATGTCACCGGAGCGTCTGGCGATATTTCTGCTGTATGGCGGCCAGCTGTCCGGCTGCGATTTTCCCGATGGGGATGAAGGGAATCGGGTCGGGGGTGTGGGGGGCGATGGTTTTTTCGAACCAGACCACGTCGTGCCATTTGCCGCATTTGTAGCCGGTATTGCGGTACAGGCCCGTGCGGGAAAATCCGAGCGATTCGTGCAGTCTTTCGCTGGCGGCGTTCGGCAGGGTCACGATGCCGAACACCGTCCGGATATTCTGGAGGACGAGCATGTCGATCAGGGTCCGGTAGAGTGCGGTGCCCCGTCTTTTCGAACGGCTGGCGGTATCCAGATAGACCGACAGTCCGGCATTCCACTGGTACGCTTCCCTTTCCATCAGCCGGTGGGCATAGGCATAGCCGGTGACGGTGCCGTTTTCCTCGCAAACCAGCCAGGGCCAGACGGAGGAAATGGCGGCGATCCGGGCGGCGAATGTTTCCGGGGCCGGGAGGGTGTATTCGAAGGTGACGGGGGTGTCGATGTACTGGCTGTAGATCGCCAGCAGGGTCTCGGTGTCGGCCGGTGTGACGAACCGGATGTTTGCGGTATCTTGCGTTTTTGCCGGCATGCCGCGTCTATACCGCGATGGGGGCGGCGATGGCCGGGTGCGGGTCGTAGCCGGCGATGTCGAAGTCTTCGAAGGTGTAATCGAAGATGGACGGTTTTTTGTTCAAAGTCAGCGTCGGCAGGGCGCGCGGCTCGCGCGAGAGCTGGAGGCGGGCCTGATCGAAGTGGTTTCTGTACAGGTGCAGGTCGCCGATGGCGTGAATGATTTCGCCGGGTTCGAGGTCGCACTGCCGGGCGATCATGTGGGTCAGGAAAGCGGTCGAGGCCGTGTTGTACGGCACGCCCAGAAAGATGTCGCCGGAGCGCTGGGTCATCATGCAGGAAAGCCGGCCGGCGGCAACCTGGAACTGGTACATGACATGGCAGGGCGCCAGAGCCATTTTGCCGTCTCTGACGTTGTCCTGCGGCGATTTTTTCTCATCCGGCAACAGGGCGACGTTCCAGGCACTGATGATGTGCCGGCGGCTGTCGGGGTTGGTGCGGATGGAGTCGATGACGGCGGATACCTGATCGTATATTTTGCCGTCCGATCCTTCCCAGGCCCGCCACTGGGCACCGTAGATCGGGCCGAGATCACCGTTTTCGGTGGCCCATTCGTCCCAGATGGTGACCTTGTTGTCGTGCAGGTACCCGATATTCGTGCCGCCTTGCAGGAACCAGAGCAGTTCGCAGACGATGGAACGGATGTGCAGGCGCTTGGTGGTCAAAAGCGGAAAACCGTTTTTCAGGTCGTGCCGGATCATCCGGCCGAAGACAGCGCGGGTACCGGTTCCGGTACGGTCGCCCTTGTCAATACCAAAGTCCAGTATTTCCTGCAACAGGTTCAGATATTGACGTTCCATTTTTCGGTTGTTTCCGGTAAGTGCTTGTCCCTGAAACCGGTCCGGACAGGCTGCTTTCTGTTCCGGTTTGACTGTTTCGGAGAATCGGGTGGAAAAAGAAGCATTCTAGCGGTTAATACGTTCTTTTGAAAGGGAAGCGGATAGCCGGGGGAGCCGTTTCTGGGAAAAATCAATTGTTGTGGGGGGATGTATCACGGGTTCAGGGACATTGGCCGGTGAGGTTGATGGAGTCCGGAAGGAAACGGCTTTGGGCCGGCTGGCGTTTCCACCGGTGCCTGTGACAGTCCGGCGTTTTTTTCGCCGGCTGCCGGTTTTCCGGTTTTTTCGGGTGCCGTCATCTCGTCCAGTTTCGCCAGCGCCCGGGCGGCGTCGGCATGTCCCGCCTGTTTCGCCGTTTCCAGCCAGAAGCGTGCCCGGTCTCCGTTTCGGGCGACGCCGTTGCCTTTTGCATAGATCGTCCCGAGAAGGAACATGGATTCGGCGTGTCCGGCACGGGCGGCGACGGTGAAGTAATGGATGGCGCGGGGAATGTCCTGTGCGACGTTAACGCCCAGATAGAGGATGCTGCCGTAGAAGTGGCTGGCGTCGATATGGCCGCTGTCGGCGCTTCGCTTGAGCCATGTGACGGCTTCGTCCGGATTTTTTTCCGGTGAGCGGGGGGAAAGCAGCAGGAGGGCCAGATGGTACTGGGCCGGGGCATAGCCCTGTTTCGCGGCTTTTTCGAACCATGTTTTCGCTCCGGCAGGATCGGCAGGGGTGCCGCGTCCCTGGGCAAGCATCAGGGCCAGCTGGTCTTGCGACCAGGCGTCGCCGGCGCTGGCGGCTTTTTCGAAGCAGGTTCGCGCTTTTTCATCGTTTTGCGCAATGCCGATGCCTTCCCGGTAGAGGTAGCCGAGCGAGGCTGTTGCACGGATGTCGTTGCGGGCGGCGGCTTTTTCGAACCAGACCCGGGCGGCCTGCGGGTCGGCGGGCATGCCGTCGCCTTTCAGGCTCAGGTAGCCCAGCGTGTATTGGGCGGGGGGAAACCTTCTTCGGCCAGCCGGATGAAGCGGGCGATGGCCCCCGGTTTGTCGGCCGGTTGTCCCCGGCCGGCAAATTGCAGAAGGGCGAGCTGGTAGGCGGCATTCCGGTGGCCGGCTGTGGCGGCCTTGTGAAACAGGCTGGCGGCTTGTGTCTCGTCGGGAGCGGGGAGAGCTGTGCCGTTTTTCGCCATCATGCCCAGTTCGAACAGTGCGTCGGGGTCGTTTTTTTCGGCCGCTTTTTCCAGCCATTCCCGTGCTTTCGCCGGGTCGGGGGGAATCGTTTTCCCGCGAAGGTTCAGAATGCCCAGGGCGGTCATGGCCGGGACATATCCTTTTTCCGCGGCCAGCCGGAACCAGTATTCCGCTGTTTTTCCGTCGGTCGCGATGTCGTCGCCGCTGGCGATCAGGGCGCCTTTCCGGTACATGGCGCCAGGATGGCCCCGGGTCGCGGCTTCCGTGAAGAGGGCGGCGGCTTTGTTTGGATCGCGTTCGACGCAGAGGCCGTTCAGATAAAGGATGCCGCGTTCGGTCATCTCGTCCGCGTCTTGCGGGTCAGGGTGCGTTTCGAGGATTTCACGGATGCCGGCACATTCCGTTTCCTGTCTGTCGGCCGGCAACGGGGCAACCGGTGCAGGTGGCCGGGAATGTTGCGGAACAGTCGAAAAGGTCGCTTCTGCCGGACGGGAGACAGGGGCGGCGGGTGTCTGGCCGGCAGGGGAAGCCGGGGAGATGGAAGGTGTTTCCGGAACGGCCGGTGCAGGAAGGGGTTCCGTTTTTTCGGCCTGTTTTTCGGGGAGGGGTGTTTTTTGTGGCCTGTCGTCGTATTTCAGGATGTTTTCCCGCGTGTCCACCGGTTTGCCGGAACGGATAACGTCCCAGATGGCGGTGAACAGGGCCGGCGTTTTCCATTCGGCCGGCGGCGTATCGGCAGGGATGCCGTCGTCGGCATGGGCGGCGGAGACGGAGCAGAGAAGGGACAGCGCGAGAAGGACAGGCAGAAATCGGCGCAACATAAACCCGGACAGGACGGATGCAAAACCTGCATGGTAGTGCGAAAGGTTCTCTTTCGCAACCGGAAATCCGGCTGTCCCGGCAACATCCGGCAGGATAACGGTGTACAGGGATGCCGTTATCCGTTCGGGTTTGGGGCACCGGCCGGAAAATCCGCCTGGCCGGTATGGCACGGGGAAATGCCGGCCGGCGGGTTTTTGCCGTTCCCGGGCCGGTTCCGCTGCCGGTGAGGCCTGTTGCGGGAATCAGACGTCCGCTAATACACACTAGCGGACATTTGCAAACCGGCCTTTTATTCGCCAGTCGAGCGGCATGCCGCCTGTTTTCTGCCCTGCCGGGTAAAACGATAGCAGAATCCTGTTTTCCCATAAACAGTCCGGTTGATCCGAAAACCGGCGAGTTTTAACGGATGAGATGGAAATTCCGTTTGTTTTCAATGAATTGGGAATGTTTGGTATACCGGTTACTGTGTATTAGCGGAACCATTAGTGTGTATTAGCGGATATATCGCCGGTTTTGTTCCTGCTGTTTCCCGTTTTTCCATTCTTTTTGCAGGAACGAATATCCATGAAGTCATTTCTTTTTTTCAGGCGAACGCCCCTTTTTCTGGCGCTGGCGTCCGCTTTTCTGTGTCATCCGGCATGGTCGCAAAGTTATAGTGGCGAAGTGTCCGGCCCGATCTGGGGGCATGATATCGGGATGGTGAACGCGGTGCTTGACGGTTATGTGTCCACCACAAAGGACCGGAACGAAAAAGGCGCTGTCGAAGTAACGGCCGGCGGGACGCTGGCAGTGTCCGGTTCGACGTTCAGCAATAACGAGAACGGAACGTCATCTGTCAATGGTGAGCTGGTCAAACCCGGTGCAGGGGTGTTTTATCTGAATACCGGAACGCAGGGCGAAATCAGCCAGTCGTCCTTTACCGGCAACAGGGATTACTACTTCAACAAGGAGGCGGGCGACAAATCTGCCGGTGCCGTTTTCAATGACGGCGTTCTGGCGATAACGAATACGTCGTTTGCCGGCAATTCGGACAATTTCGCGGGGGGAGCCGTCAATAATTATGTGAACGGCACGCTTGCGATTGCCGGTTCGCGGTTTGAGGGGAACGGCAAGGTAGCCGGTCTGGATACGCGTTTCGGCGGGGCGATCACCAATTACGGCCAGTTGACGGATACCGGATCTGTCTATGTCGGCAATACGGTGGTCACTCAGGGGGGAGCGCTTCAGCAGGCGGTCGGGGCGGTGGGCAGCGGTTTTGCTCCTTCCATGAGTCTGGCAAACGATGTTTTTCAGGAAAACAGCTCGGGCGGGCATGGCGGTGCGATAGCTGTTCAACACGGCAGTTTCCATGATTTTGGTTCGCGTTATACCGGCAATCGGGCGGCTTATTCGGGCGGTGCTTTCCGGATTTATGCCGGGGCGACCGGTATGACGAATGGTGATGTGTTTGAGGGCAATACCGCCACGAATACAGGCGGCGGTGCCGTGTACAATGCCGGTACGCTGACGGATTCGGCATCTGTTTACAGCCGGAATACGGGCAGGCAGGGCGGCGCTGTCTATAATGCCGGAAAAATGTCCATATCCGGGGGAGAATTCCGTGGCAATGAGGCTTTTACGAATGGCGGCGCTATCCGCAATGCAAAGACGTTGCAGGTGACAGACGGCGTGTTTGCCGGCAATACGGCCGGCGATGCCGGCGGTGCGGTGTATAACGGCGATGCCGGTACCGTCCTGATGGGAGGGAAAAATCTTTTTGAGGGCAATGCGGCGAACGGAAAAGACAACGATATCCATAATGACGGTGTTTTCAGTTTCGGTTCGGAAGATGTGGAACATGTCGCGACTGTCCTGAACGGCGGCGTGACCGGTACCGGGACGATGTCTCTCAATGAAGGAACCCTGACGCTGGCCCAGGATCGCCAGATTCACCAGAATGCCTTCCGGGCGGCTGCCGGCACGACGACTTATGTGACGCTGGGTGCCAGTCATCTTGTCCAGGAAAATGGTGTCAAGTACTTCCATGAACTCGACGATGGTGTACGGGACGGCCATGACAAGGCGCTGGAGACGATTGGCAAAGAGGGCTTTTCCATTCATACCCGTGGCGATATGCAGCTGGACAAGGATGCCGTTCTTCACATCACTCTCAACGACAACGAACCGGGCAAGACGTATCTGGTCGCTTATAACGAGCGATCTGCCGAAAATGCCGGCGACACGGCAGCGTCACTGGTCACGCAGGGATTTTCCCATGAAGACACGGCCTGGAAGGGGGTGAACCTTCAGAGCGCCAATCCCATGCTTGAGTTTGACCGTGTCGGGGAAGACAACACGAATGGTTATGTGATGGTTTCCTCGAGGGAGTCCAATTCGGTCGGGATTATTGAAGATATGGGGGGCGTCAGTCATATCTATTACGGCTGGTTATCCGATCTTTCCGATCTCCGGCACCGTCTGGGAGAAGTCCGTTACGGCGCACAGGACGGGGTCTGGGGCAAGGTGATTTACTCACGTTATCATGCCAGGGGGCTGGGTGACGGCGAGGTCAAGGCCGAGGATTACAGTGTGCACATCGGGATTGACCGACTGATTGACAAGGGTGAGGATCATTCCTGGCTGGTGGGCATGTCGTTTAAGGGAGGACATGCGGATACGGAGTCCTATCGCTATGACGGAAGCGGGAACATGGATCATTACATGTTGAAGGCTTACGGGACGTATATGGACAAGTCCGGCGGTTATGCGGATATCGTGGGCACCGTCGGGTATTTCGATACGGATTTCAGCGGTTTCCACAACGAGCGTACCGGTTACATGCGCGGGGATTTTTCGAACTGGGGGTATGGTTTCTCGGTTGAGGCGGGCCATATGTTCAGCTGGGGCGAAGAGGTGGATGATCGCCAGTGGCACAATCACTGGTTTTTCGAGCCGCAGATCCAGTTGTCCTGGTTCCATGTCGATGGCCAAAATTACGACACGAGTAACGCCATCCATGTCCGGCAGAACGATGTCGATTTCCTGACGGGAAGACTGGGCGGTGTGCTGGGCAAGAAATTCAGTTACGGCGGGGAAAATAGTCTGGACAAGCGGTATGTGCAGATTGCGGGGCGTGCCGGTCTGATTCATGAATTCGATGGCGATCAGTCGTTGTATATGAATGGCCGCCGCTTTACGGGACATGTTGCTGAAAACGTGTTCTATTACGGTCTGGATCTGGACTGGCAGTTCGGCATTGACCAGAAATTGTATTTGCAAGTCGATCGCGCACATGGGGATGGATATCACAAGGATATCCAGGTTCGTGCCGGTTACCGTTACCGGTTCTGATGGAGGATGTTTGAATGTTTAAGAGAACGGTTTTTGCTCTGGCGATATCAGCTGTATTGGGAACCGCGCAGGCCGCGCCTGTTTGCCAGCCGTCGGCATATAATGTCTGGCTGGATGTGTCCGGTTCGATGATGTTGCCGCAGGAGAATGGGTCAGCAGAATCGGATGACGGGAAGGATGTGCCGAAAATCGCCCATGCCAAGGTTTTTCTGAAGAAATTGGCTCAGGCCAATCAGGGGGAATCGGAGACCGGTATTTTCACGGTGGCTCCTTTCACGATTCAGCAGGAACCGGCAAAACTTTCGGCAGAGGAATATGCACGACTGCTTGATGAGAAAATTCCGGAAAATCTGGAGTCGGTCGGACGCATGACCTGGCTGGGGGAACGTGCAAAGGCACAATTGTCCCGGGAAAAGCATCTTGTACTGGTGACCGATGGCGATTTTTCCAAATGGAAGCAGGACAGCAAGGTTCCGGCCAAAAAGGCGTTTGACGCTTTCCGTGCCGGTGGCGGGAAGCTGACGGTGTTGTCGCTGGCAGGCAATGATGAGGAAGTCGCTCGTCTGCATGAAGTATTTGGCGAAAGCGATATTGTCGATCTTGTTTCTGTACTACGCGATGTCCGGCAGACGGATCAGGTGGTGGAAAGGATTCTGGATCGCCGGTGCACTCCTGCTGAAGCGCCGGTTCTGGAACTTCAGGGCATTAACTTCGATTTCGACAAGGCGACGCTGACATCCGGTTCCAGCCGGATTCTGGATGAGGCGCTGAATGTTATCCGGTTGCAGTATGCCGGACGGAAGATGGAGATTGTCGGATGGACGGATTCCGCGGGGAGCGATGCCTATAACGGGAAATTGTCTCTCGCACGTGCGGAAACGGTGAAACGTTATTTTGCCGGGCATGGTGTGGATCCGGAACGGATGACGGTTCGTGGTGCCGGCAAATCGTTCGCCTATGACAACAGGACAGCGCACGGGCGCTGGATGAATCGCCGCGTCGATATCCGTTTTCCGGGAAAATGAGGGATTGTGCGGCAGATGCCGTTTTTCGCGTCCGTTTCCGGAAAAGTGGTTTTTTCCCGAAAATCGGGCCGGGCGATATGCGACGTAAGGAGACTGCTGTCTGTTGCAGCGAACATTGCCAGCGATGCGTGGCGGAGTGTTTCCGGCCGGTGCAGGAAAAAAATCATGTTTCAATGGCGGGGAGATATCTGTTGCGGTTTCCGGTTGCGGGGTGAAGGCGGGGAATCTGTCTTGCCGGAGGGGGCTGGCGATCGCGGAATTTTTCCGTCGTGCGATACGGGCTTGTTGATACAATAACGCCTTCGGTTTTTCCCGTCGGTATCGCATTATGGAGAATGATTTGTCGCGTCCTCTTTTGTCTGTCATCGTCCCGGTGTACCGGGTGGAAACGTATTTGCCCAAATGTCTGGATTCCCTTGTCGGCCAGACGTATGCCGATCTGGAAATCATTCTGGTCGATGACGGTTCACCGGACCGCTCGGGAGCGATTTGCGACGAATATGCCGCCAGGGATTCCCGGATCGTGGTGATCCATCAGGAAAACAGGGGGGCGAGCCAAGCCCGTAATGCGGGGCTGGACAGGGCGACGGGGGAATTCGTGGCGTTTGTCGATTCGGACGATTATCTTGATTTTTCCATGTATGAAAACTTGATGAAAGCGGTCGTTGAATATGACGCCGATATCGTTATCAGTGATTTTTTTGTGATTCTGGAAAGTGGTGTTTTACGTCATTCGAGCGGTTTGCAGGGCGATATACCGCTTTTACAGGCACAGGAACAGGTTCTGGCGGACCGTTTGCCGAGTTATCTGTGGAACAAGATTTACCGGAGAACGCTTTTCGACGGCATCCGGTATGAACGCATACGTGGATTCGAGGATTTGCAGATCATGCCCCATCTTTTCAGGCGGGCACGGAAGGTGGCGTTTGTGCCGGAGGCGGGTTATTACTACAATTGCCTGAATCTGAATGCACTGACGGCTACTTTCAATCATGTACCGGAGCTGAATGTCGAGATGAAATACGGTATGTTCGTCGCATGGAAGGAACATGAAACGGTCGCACGCGAGTTGGGGTCGGACGTGGTCGGCTATGCAGAAAACCGGGCGGTCAAGTGTGCGATCGGTGCCCTGGTGGCCGACAGGGCGCATTCCGTTCTCGCTCCGGCCGAGAGAGAAGAGCTCACCGGTTATCTGGAAAGCAAAAAAACGGTCATTGTCAGTGGAAAGCATCGTATGCTGAAGTGGTTCGCACGGCACAGTACAGTGCTATGCAGGCTGTACGACTATGGCAGTTTTGTCTGGCGACGGTACCGGGCGAAAAGAAACAAGATGACGAGCAGGACGTAACGGGAAGAACCGTTTTCAGGAGCCCGGTATTGCCGACACGGTGGCGGGATATATAGGGTAACGGTGCGAAAAATCGCGGCAGCGGTGGCTGGAGCAGGCGAAAAGCGCATGAGGTCCGGCTTTTCGCCGGATCGTGTCCTGTTCGGGGCAAACGGATCCTGTCCCGACGTCCGGATATTTTCGCTTCCGGTTCCCTGACGCTGCCAGGTGGAGCGTTTGAGGGAATGCCGGTGTTGCTGTGCCGGCCTGTTGTGGCAAGGGGAGATGCCGGTTTCCGCCGGGAAAAGCATGCCGCCTTGCCTTGCCGGAGGGGACTATTCAAGACCACCCAGATGCAGGGTTTTGACTTCCAGATATTCTTCCAGTCCCAGAACCGATCCCTCGCGGCCCAGTCCCGATTCCTTGATGCCGCCGAACGGGGCGACGGCTGAGGAAACGCCGGTGTCGTTGATGCCGATCATGCCGGCTTCAAGGGCTTGCGAGACGCGGAAGACGCGGGAGAGGTCTTTCGTGTAGAAGTAGGCGGCCAGCCCGAACGGGGTGTTGTTGGCCCGGTAGAGGACTTCCTTTTCCGATTCGAACCGGAAGCAGGCGGCCACCGGCCCGAATGTTTCCTCGTGCGCGATGATCATGTCGTCCGAACAGTGCGAAAGCAGGGTCGGTTCGTAGAAAGTGCCTCCCAGCGGGCTGCGTTTGCCGCCGGTGACGAGTTCGGCTTCCTTGCCGAGTGCGTCGGAAACATGCCGTTCGACTTTTTCCAGCGCTTTTTCATCGATCAGCGGGCCGACAGCCACGCCCGGTGTCATGCCGTCGCCGACGGTCAGTCCGGCGATGGCCTCGCCCAGTTTCGCCACGTATTCGTCATAGATGGTATCGTGCACGTAAATGCGGTTGATGGCGACGCAGACCTGCCCGGCGTTACGGAACTTGTTGGCGATCGTGCCGGCGACGGCGGCCGTGATGTCGGCATCGTCGAAGACGATCAGGGGAGCGTTGCCACCCAGTTCCATCGAGACGTGTTTCATGGTGGCGGCCGCATGGGCGACCAGTGTCTTGCCGACGGCGGTCGAACCGGTGAACGTGATTTTGCGGACGTCGGAAGAAGCCATGATCGCGTCGGAAATGGCATGTGTGTCTCCGCAGACGCCGTTCAGTACCCCGGGCGGTACGCCGGCCGCATCGGCCAAAGCCAGCAGGGCGTTGGCGCACAATGGCGTTTGGTTCGCCGGCTTGATGATGGCCGTACAGCCGGCGGCCAGTGCCGGGCCGAGTTTGCGGGTCAGCATCGCCATCGGGAAGTTCCAGGGGGTGATGGCGGCGACGACGCCGACCGGCTCGCGGGTGGCGAAAATGCGGGAGCCGGGTTTGAACGGGGGGATGATTTCGCCGTTGGCACGTCGGGCTTCTTCGGCGAACCACTGGATGAAGCTGGCGGCATAATCGACTTCGCCCAGTGCTTCGGACAGGGGTTTTCCCTGCTCGGCGGTCATCAGTTCGCCCAGAAAGGGGCGGTTTTCCATGATCAGGGCATACCAGCGGTTCAGGATGGCGGCCCGTTCGGTCGCAGTGGTTTTCCGCCAGTCGGCGAAGGCCGTTTTCGCGGAGATGATGGCCGCTTCCGTTTCCTCGCGGCCGCTGTAGGCGACATCGGCCAGTTTTTCGCCGGTCGCCGGGTTGGTGTCGGGAAAGGTTTTGCCGGTCGTGATCCACTTGCCGTGAATGAAGGCGCCGGTTCGGAAAAATTCGTTGTTTCTGAGTCTGTCGTGCGATACGCTCATCTCGTCTCCTCATTGTCCGGAACATGTCGATATGGAGAAGAATACCCCAGACATCGGGCTTTGACCATGACCGATATGCGATGACGGTCAGGTTCCGGAACATACGGGAAGGTCGTTTGATCCGGGTAAAGGAAAAAGAAAGCCGGTACCGGCTTTTTTTGACAGGGTGAACGCGTTTTCCGGCAGGGCGGTGTTTGCCGGATGGCCAGGTGCGTTTTCATGGCTGGCGTACCGGAAAAACCGTTTCGGTGACCGCCTTTTTTCATGGCGCAAACAGGGGGGGCGGGACGTTCGTTTTGTACGGGAATGGTCTGGCCGTGGCGGTCGCGTTCGCAAACGGTGGCGGATGGGGTCATGTACTTTTCAGTATTTGATGCAGTAACGGACGGTGACGGAAGGGGGGCAGACGGTATCGGATGCCCCGTAGATCGGATTGGAACGGGAGGCGCTGAAACCTACATGGGGGCTATTCCAGTTGCCACTATCTCCAAAAGAATTGTTATATACGGAAATTTGATAAAAAGCTCCATTAAAACTTCCACCATTAAAGCCGTTTCTGAATTGGGGATTGGCAAGTTCACCGGTAATATTTGGTAATCCCGCTGCCAGTACCTGGCCAGCCCTGTCGTTGCCCTGCATCCATCGTCCCCGCAGATCCGGCAGGTTGAATGTCGTCAGTCCGTCGCCACCATAGGTGCCGCCGATCACGGCACAGAGTTCGGGGTAGGCCGATGCGCTGAGACTTGCGCCGTTGCAGTACAGGTAACCTTCCGGAGTGAAGTTTCCGCCGACGGCGATGAGGGTGCCGACGGGCAGTTTTTCGGATTTGTCCAGTTTCCGGGCGAGTTGTGCCGCGATCTCCCATTTGTCGGCTTTTTCGTTGATGACAGGCATGACGGCAATGCCGAAGGCGGGGTTTTCCAGCACCCATTTTTCCAGTTTGGCATCGTATTTGAGTTCGAGCCAGTGACCGTTGCCGGCGATGTCGCCGGGAAGAAGGGGAAGGCCGTTACCCTTGACGATGGGAATGGCGCCGGTTTCGTCCGCGCGGAAGGTCGGGGCGGTGGAGGTATTGGGGGCGCTGGCGCGGAGCTGGATGTGCAGGCCGTTCGCGGGAGCCGGTAACGGGGGATCGAATGTGGCGGCCAGTTCGTCGGGAGTGCCGCTCGCTTCGGCGCGGTATTTTTCCTGAACGCCGAATACATTGCGGGCATCCTGTTTGTCGGCACTGTCGGTGCCGAGCAGGTCGGCGATGAATTGCCGGAGATTGCCCATCGCGAGGCGGAACTCACCGGTAGTGGTTTCAGGTTGTTTGGTGCCTTCCAGCAGGTTTCTGTCGGGAAGTCGGGTCATGTTTTCCTCCATAAAAAAGCCTTCCGGCGAGGAAGGCCGGTTGAAACGGACGGGAAGCCGTTGCGGGCGTCCCGTGAATGCCGGTTTTCGCCGGTTTATGCCATGCGGATGTCTATGGCGTCGAGGGCATGATGCGACGGTGCGTCGAGAATGGCTTTTTCCAGGGCCCATTTCCGTTCATACAGGGCTTGTATATGGGTGAAAACGTCCGTCTGTATGGATTTGAGCTGGTCGAGGGTGATCGTGTGGAAAGCATTGTCGTAAGTGCGGAACGATACGGTCTCGCGTCCGGCGGTTTCCATCGAGACGATCAGGCCGGCGATGTTGATGGCCGCTCTTTCGTCGGCGTTGATTTCGAAGCCGGCCGATGAAGTGCAGTGCGCTGTTTTGAGGGCGGTTCCGAATGCGGCATCCAGTTCGGCCAGCCGTTTTTTCCTGACGGATTCCAGTGAGGGGGATGGCGGTTCCGTCAACGCGTTTTCAGGGACGATCATGCCGGTTTCCGTGATCGTGTGTTCCGAGCCGTCAGGCAGCCAGTATGTCGTGCCGCGGAAATCGTAGCGGACGCTCCAGCGGCCGTTGCGGAAAACGGCGCATTCATGTTCACCGGTGACGGGAGGCTCGAGGGGGGTGGCATTGGCGGGAATGAGCCAGACGCCTTCTTCGCGGGGGGAAGGTTCGGCGGTGGTTTCACCGGTGTAAAGACCGGTCTTGTCGTATTCGTAAACGGTGATGGATGGGTTCATGTCGGACTCCTCAGTATTTGATGCAGTAACGGACGGTGATGGAAGGGGGGCGGACGGTATCGGATGCGCCGTAGATCGGGTTGGAACGGGAGGCATCGAATCCGGCTCTGTAATAGTTGTTGCTTCCTGCCTGATAGTGCCCGAATGAACCTTCGTCAATATTGTAGAACGTACCTGTCTGGTAGCTGGTAGCGTAGGAGTTGGCCCCCGATACAATGGTCCCTGTAATGTTCGGCAATCCGGCCGAAACATGCGTTCCGGCCGTATCACTGCCACTTAACAGGTTGTTGCGGTAATCTGGCAGGCGGAACACGGTTGCACCATCGCCTCCGTAGGTATAACCGATGACGGCGAAAAGTTCCGGATAGACCGCAGTCAGGATTTCGGCGCCGTTGCAGTGCAGGTATCCGTCCGGTGTGATATTGCCGGCTACGGCGATCACGCTGCCGACCGGCGTTTTTTCCGCTGTATCGAGTTTGGTGGCCAGTTTTTCTTCCAGTTCCGTTTTGTCGGCTTTTCCGGCCAGTTTCGGTTCCATGAGGGTATCGACCGATATGCCACAGGCCGGGTTTTCAAGGACCCATTTTTCCAGTTTGGCATCGTATTTGAGTTCGAGCCAGTGACCGTTGCCGGCGATGTCGCCGGGAAGAAGGGGAAGGCCGTTGCCCTTGACGATGGGAATGGCGCCGGTTTCGTCCGCGCGGAAGGTCGGGGTAGCGGAGGTGTTGGGGGCGCCGGCGCGGAGCTGGACGTGCAGGCCGTGGATCGGTCTGGTGATGGTCTGGTCGAATGTGGCGGCCAGTTCGTCGGGAGTGCCGCTCGCTTCGGCGCGGTATTTTTCCTGAACACCGAATATGTTGCGGGCGGTCTGTTTTTCCGCGCTGTCGGTACCGAGCAGGTCGGCGATGAATTGTTGGAGATTGCCCATCGCAAGGCGGAATTCGCCGGTGGTGGTGTCGGGTTGTTTGGTGCCTTCCAGCAGGTTTCTGTCAGGAAGTCGGGTCATGTTTCCTCCATAAAAAAAAAGCCTTCCTGCAAGGGAAGGCCGGGTTGATGTCCATGAAAAAAGGGCGCAAGGGCGCCCCACATCGTCATTTTAGGGAAATTTTTTTCTTCGGTCAGCCCGACAGGCCGTTTTTCTGTTTTATTTTCATCCATTTGAGGTTATAGTCGCGTTTTGGTTTTTTCTTTTCTTAAAGGACATTCGTTTTGAGAATTCTGAAAGCGCAACCCGAGGATCTGGGCGTGATTCTGGCCCTGCAATACCGTGCCTATCGCAGCGAGGCCAGATTGCTGAACGACGACAAGATACCGCCTCTGATGCAAACGCTTGGGGATGTGGAAAAAGAATACCGGGAAGGCATTGTCCTGAAGGCCGTCGACGAGGTCGGGGTGATTATCGGCTCGGTCAGGGCGCGTGAGGAAGGCGATACGCTTCATATCGGCAAGCTGATGGTGTTGCCGGAAAAACAGGGGCGCGGTATCGGAACGCAGCTTCTGGTGGCGATCGAGAAATCATGTCCCAAACCGCGCTACGAACTTTTTACCAGCAATATCAGTATCCGGAATCTGAAACTGTATGAAGGACTGGGTTACCGGCGTTTCCGGGAGGAACAGGTCACGCCCGAGCTGAAGTTCGTCTATATGGAAAAGACGGTGAAGGTGCCCGCCGGGGAGTGACGGACGGGTTTGACGGAAGAACGGCAGCCGCTGCGACGGCTGCCGTTTCTGTTTTGGTGGCCACGATTTTCCGGCCGTCGTGCGCGTTGGCGTGCTGGCGGCAGACGGGCCGTCTGGACGGTGTCTTGGATGTTTCGCTTTCTGTCCGGGGGCGGAGCGGTTCGTGCGGTTTTCATCCTGTTTGCCGGAGCGGGCCGGTTGGTCGTTCACAGGCCGTCCTGAGGGGTTTTCGGTTTTCCGGAATGTGTTCGGGCTGTCAGAGCAGTTTTTTCAGGCAGGCCGTGACGACTCCCCATACCTGCATTTCCTCTCCCTGTGCCGGTTCGATTGCCCGGTAGGCCGGGTTTTCGGGAAGCAGTCTGACGGTCGTCCGGTTTTTTTGCAGGCGCCGGATCAAAAATCTGCCATTGACGGCGGCCACGACGATGTGGCTGTTTCGGGGAGGGATCGACCGGTCGACGACGACGGTGTCGCCTTCGAAAATGCCGATGCCGGTCATGGATTCTCCTTTTACCCTGAGAAGGAAACAGGACGGTTTGTGGATGTTGAATATGTCGTTCAGGTCGATGCGGCTGTTGGCCGAATCGGTATGCGGAAGCGGGAAGACTGTGGCCATGTTTTCTTTTGAGGACTGTATAAAAATACAGTAATTTATACTGTTGCAAAAAGGTTGGCAAGCCGGGCCGTCAAACAGATATCTATAAACCGTTCTTGCAATTCCCGACACGATACAGTAAATTCGCAACCGGAATCGCAAAAGCGGTTCCGGGGGCTGAATACCCTCTTTATCCAACTCGGCTAGCAACCGATATAGTGCTACCGACGTGTGCCAGCGTGCGGGGTTTCATACCGCTCGCTGGTGGCGGCGGTCGCACATTTTTAATGTGCATAAGCAAGATGATCAAGCTATCAGCAAAACAGGTTTGTTTGTGTTGATCAACTCGTTGTGTGAATAGCAAACGGTACTGAATATACCTCCAGCTAGCTAACGTTTGTGGGTTGAACGCAAGCGTTATTTGTCCGTCAAAAGTTACTGACGGGCGGGTGTCTGTGAATAAAAAACCTTCGCGCGGAAGGGAATAAGCAGGCAGCGTAGTTGGGCTGTATTCAGCACCCGCCCGGCCCTCGTAAGGCCGTAACCGAGACGAACGTATGAATGATGATGAAATCTTCTTTATCGCTGATCTGGGTGAAAATCCCACTATTCTCATCAACGGGAAAGAGGAACCGATTCCGCGGTATGTCGTATGGAACAAACCGGCCGCGAAAATGGTGGAAAAGAGCGACGATTTGCCGTTTCTTCTTGAAAAATACGGTTTGTCGATGGTGCATGTCCTGAAATACAAGCCGTTTCTCTAGTTTTCCACCTTTTTTGTCTGTTTCCGAGGTTGTCTGTGCCGGGTTGGTACGGCAGGGAGAGCCCTTGCCCGGTGTCGCCGGGAAACCGCCGGTTGCGGGAAATGCTGTCATGGCTTTCTTGCAATTCGGCATGGGATAAAGTAAATTTGCAAACGGGGGCACGGTGTGTCCCTGGGGCTGAACACCCCTGCTTAACTCGGCTAGCAACCGTTATCTTGCTGCCGACGTTTAACCAACGGCGGTTTTTTTGACCGCTTGTTGGTAACGGCGGCGGCACGGAATTGTAAGAAATCAAGATGAAGAGGTTATCAGCAAAACATAATGGATTGTTGATTGGCTCGTAATAACTCATAGGCGGTACTGAACATACCCTTGGCTGAGAGACATTTGCGGGTCGGTTGCAAATGTCTGTTCCTGTCTTCGATCAACCGGGACGGGCGGGTGTCTGTGAATAAAAAACCTTCGTGCAGAAGGGAATAAGCAGGCAGTGCAGTTGAGGCTGTGTTCAACACCCGCTTTCCCGACCCTCGTAAGGTCGTAACCGGAATGAGGTTATGATGGATGACGATATCTGTATTGCCGACCTTGGAGACTGTCCCGATATTTATGTCAACGGACAGACCGAAACGATTCCCCGGTATGCCGTCTGGAGCTGGTCCGCTTCGAGAATTATCGAAACGGGAGACGATCTTCCCGGTTTGCTGAAAAAATACCGTCTGTCCGGGAGCCGGATTATCCGGTGCCGTCCGGTCAGGTAGGGATGGGGATGCCGGTTCGGCGCGTGTCCACTGTCCGGCGACGGTGTATTCCCTGTTAGGCAGATTCCTGCCGGCCGCTTTCATGTCTTTTTCCCTCATGTCCCCGGAAGCGGCCGTCCGCCCTGTGACGGGGTGCGGCAGGAAACGGCAGGCGGGAGACGGTTTCCCGCGTGTGCCGCCGTCCGGGTGGCGGTGAAAACGGTTCCGGGCCGTTCCGTCTTTTTCCGGTTTGGCCGGTTTCGGGATTTCCGGCCGGCTGCCGCCGGAAAAGGCCGAACGCCCGGATGTCCGCTTTCGGGTGAAGGGGATTTCACGATATGACCATGCTGCTGGAAAACCGGCGGGCACGATGCCCGCACGGGTGAGCGGTTCCGTTGCCGCCGCGCCGGAGATGACGGACCGGCGGGGCATGCCTGCGGCCGGATCGTCTGGCCACGGTACCGGCGGCCAGTCGCTTTTTGCGCCGGATTTTCGCACCATGCACGGGGACGGTGAAATGCGGAAAAGATTCATCAAAATACCGGGTCGGAAAACGGTTGTAAACTGTGAAAGTATTTTGTAAAACTGGCGAAGTGTCAAGAAGTGTTTTGCCCTGTCATGTCGAAAAGACGTCTGTGCCGTGCATGGGCGGTGACGCGGATGGCCGCAGGAGTGGGCGGCGTTCTGACGGCACAACAGGTCTGTCAGGCTGGACGGGGGCATTTTTTTGATGGTCGGGAAAGTGTATTGCAGGACTTTTGACGGACTTTTTCCACTCTTTCGCCGATAAGGCGGATGTCCCGATCCGGTCGAAGTGTTCGGGGTTTCGTTCGAAGATGTCTTGCGGAACCGGCCGGTCATTTCTTTTTTGTCCGGCGGAATTCTGTTGCCGGATTGGCAAAGCGGTTTTTGTTTTGGATGGGGCATGACGGTGGTTCGTCTGTATGCCGGCTCTGTGAGGATCATTGCAGCCGGGATAGCGGGCGTGGCCGGATCGGTGGTATTGGCGGCTGTTTCCAGGCGGGAAGAGACGGCCGGGCCGTTTTTATCGTGACTGTCAGGACGCTGTACCGGAGTGTTCGGGATGTCGTGGTGGCGGGCGGGCATTTCCGGGGAGTGTCAGGCCGCCGTTTTTTTCGGAGACTGTATGGCACGGGCAAGGTCTCTTAACGTATGTTTCCCGACGATGTCCTGTTTTTCCGGCCGGTACGGGGTTTTTCCGTTTCCCGCTGTGTCCGGTTTGTACCACCGGTTCATGGCCGTGCCGGTATCTGTCGCGGGATTTTTTCCGGCCAATCGTGTGCCGGGGCGGGTGCCGCGACGCTCCGGTTTCCGGAATGGCCGTGCTGCCTGAGGAGATACCGGGCTTCGGCCACGCCGTTTTCCGCCGCCTTTTCGAGCCAGCCGAACGCTTCCTGCGGGTTTTTGTCGCCGCCTTCTCCGTCCAGCAGGGAAAGGCCGAGCCGGTATTGCGCTCCGGGGTGTCCCTGAAGGGCGGCTTTTCGGTACCACCGGCGGGCTGTTTTCAGGTTTTGGGGGACGTGTACGCCGTCATGGCAGAAGATTCCCAGCCAGTACTGGGCGTCGGCGAATCCGTTTTCCGCCGCTTTTTCCAGCCATTTCAGTGCCTGTGTGCCGTGTTTTCCGTCGCTGTCTCCGGCATAAAGTACGGCCAGCCGGAACTGTGCGGCGGCATGATTTTGCCCGGCCGCCAGGGTGAGCCAGTGGAGGGCTTTTTGCCGGTCCGCCGGGTTGTCGGGGGTGTGCAGGAAGCAGTTGCCGTATGCGTATTGCGCGGCCGCAAGGTTTTGTTTGGCGGCTTTTGCGAACCATTCGCAGGCTTTGCCGTCGTTTCTGTTTGTACCTGTACCCTGCCGGTATGCCATGCCGAGCCGGTATTGGGCGTCGCGCTGGCCGTTTTCCGCCGCCTTTTCCAGCCATTGCCGGGCACGGAGTTCGTCTTTGGGAACGAGTTGTCCGTCCTGATAGATCCGGGACAGTTCGTACTGGGCGTTTGGTTCGCCGTGTGCGGCGGCTTTTTCGAGCCAGTACAGGGCTTTTGCCGTGTTCTGTTCTACACCGGTACCGCCGGCGTAGGCCGCGCCCAAAAGGGTTTCGGCTTTCGGGTTTCCGGTGAGGGCAGCCTGTTGGAGCAGGGATACGGCTTTTTCGGGATCGGCGGCGATGCCGTCTCCTGCCAGCAACTGGACGGCCAGTCTGAGCCGGGCTTCGGCATGTCCCTGCCGCGCCGCCTTGTCGAACCAGCGGGCGGCTTCTTCGGGATCGGCCCTGACGATCAGGCCGTCCTGGTAGAGCGTGCCGAGCAGATGCATGGTTTTCGGGTCTTTTTGCGCCACGTCTTTCAACCACGTTACGGCTTCGGTTGCCTGCGGGAGGTTGTCTTTTTTCCGGAGATAACGGTCAAGACGGATCAGGCCCAGCTGCTTTTTCGCGTCCGGCCAGCCGCCGCGGGCGGAACGCTCGAGCCATTGCATGGCGGTATCGGGATTTGCCGGGAGGCCTGTGCCGTTCCGGTATTGTTTGTAAAGATAATACTGTGCCCGTGCATTGCCGGCATTGGCCGCTTTTTCCAGCCAGACAGCGGCTTCTTTTTCATTTTTTTGCAGGCCGACACCATAGAGCAGGGCCAGTCCGGTGACGGTTTGTGCCTCGATGTGGCCGTTTCCGGCGGCTATCCGGTACCAGCGCATGGCTTCCCGGTCGCTTTTGGCGGTTCCCCGGTCGTGCGCATAGCAGTCGGCCAGCCAGTACTGGGCTTCCGGTACATTACGCCGGGCGGCTTGCAGGAACCAGTCGAAAGCCTTTTCAGGGTTTTTGAGAGCGCCTTTGCCGGTCAGATACATCAGGCCGAGAAAGTACTGGGCAAAAGGGTCACCGTTTTCGGCGGCTTTTTCGTAACGGAGACGGGCGGCGCGCCAGTTTTTTTTGCCGGTCAGCCCGGACAGATCGAGTGTGCCGGTGAAGGGGGCGATCAGGGAGTGGCCGGTCTGTTCCGGTATGGGCTGCCGGTGTTCCGTTTTCCATCCGGACAGATCGCCCAGGCATTCACCGGCTGTGGTGGTCGCACGGGGAAGCGTGACGGGGGCGGGAACATGCGCGTACGCATTTTCTCTGGCGGCCAGAAACGGTATGGCCAGAAGAAGGGCAGACAGCAGACGACGGAAAACAGGCATGATGTTTCATGTGCAATGCGGTATCCGTACCGGATGCCGGAAGTGCGATCTTAACAGTTCCATGAGGCGCCGTGAAGTGTCCGGTATTCCGGATATTTCCGGCTGGTACGGATTGCCCGTCGCCGGATGGTACGCGGCGGAAACACGGCAGATGGAAAATGCCGGGAAAAAGTGCCTGCCGGAGAAGCAGCGGGGCTAACTCACTGACAGGGAAAGGAAAAAGCGGGTTGCGCACGGACTTGTCCACAGAAAACGGGGACAAGTATGACGATGTACGGCGAAAAGGGGAAGGACGTCCCGCGCCGGAACGATGTATCGACCGGGCGGGACAGGAGACTTTTCCCGGACCGTTTTTTCAGGGCCGGGATTTTGCCCGTATGCTCGGAAAGGTTATTGCACCTTGCCGAAGCCGCCGACGGAAGTACCGTTTCCGGAAGAAATTCCGGAGGCCAGTGCGGAATCGGGCGAAGTGCCTTCAGGAGAACGAAACGATATGCCTGTGGATGCCGGGATGGACGAGCGGGCGGCAAAGCGGACATCGGTGGTGAAATCGCCGCCGGTTATTTCCGTGAATCGTGTCGTCATGTCGCCGGCGTGTTTCAGCAATTCATGGTTGAATGCCGGCGAGACATTGCCCCTTGCGGTATAACCGGGCGAGGCGGTGGCGATATCGGCGGTTTCCGCTTTCAGGCCGAAAACCGTCCTGACTGAACGGAATGTTTCCTCATCGGTTTCGAGTCGTGCCGATCGGCCTTTTTCTTCCGATATGGAGGGCCGATGCAGAAAAGCGGCGTCGGCGCCGGCAAACGGCATCAGGGTAAAACGTTCATCCGGTCTGAACGCGTATCCGGCATGTACGACGGCCGTGCCGGAAACCTGCGTCCAGTCCGATTCGGCAGTACGGGCATAGGAACCGATAGAAACGGAACGGTACGACAGCAGCCTGAAAACCGGGGGGGATATGTTCTTTTCGCCGGTCGGTGTGTTTTTGGGCTGGATATATGTTTTTTCCCAAAAAAACGAAGTGAACGGAAGAAAGCCGTCATTATATTGTATGGTCCGGAACCGGCAGGGATCGCATGGCTAGGAAAAGGTTCTGTACGGCAAAGTGGCCGGCAAGCGGTCCCGTACCGGAAAACGGAGCCGGATTGCCGGTTGCCGGCCGGGAGGGATATGGCTCAGAAGCGGTATGACCAGTGTCCTTCCAGTCCGTACCGGCTGAAACCGGAATCTCCCGTTTCGCCGGCGGCGACCAGCCGGAAGGTATGGCCGGAAGGAATTTCCCGGGCGATAGCCAGCTGAAGCCGTCCGGTATGACGGTTTCTGAAAGAATCCCCGACGCTGTCGGAAATGCCCGCCCAGCGGTAATCGTCGGCGCCTTCGATGTGGAAACGGTTCCGGTAGGCGACCCGGCCTTCGAAGGCCCATGTTCCCTGCCGGCTTTCTTTCATGCGGAGCTGCCAGTCGAGACCGGCTTCCGCCGCGGTCGCCGAGAGCCTGTCCGACGACCAGGACTGCGCGATGGGCGAATCTCCTTCATCGAAAGCGCCGCGCGCCAGGGTGTCGTAGCTCAGTTTCAGGTAGGGCAGGATCGCCGCGTTTTCCGACGGTTCGAGCCGATAGCCCAGTCCGGCCGAGACGCCGGCTGTCCAGCCGGTCGTGACGATATCGAAATGTTCGCTGTTGCCCGCTCCCCAGACGGAACGTTCCCGGTGGTCATGTACCCATCCGGCCATGACGTCGCCGAAGAGCCGGACGTTGTCCAGTGCTTTCACCAGACTGGCCGTTCCGAAAAGACCGTAGTTTTTCGAGGACATGTTGTGTGAGGAACCGTCCATGTTTTCGCTGAAGCCGCCCAGTCGCCAGCCGAAGCGGATATCTTTCGTCCCGACTTCGGCACCTCCCGTGACGATCGTGCGTTCCGATTCCAGGCGGTTTGCGGAAGTGTCCAGCCGGTCCCGTTCCATGTGGAGGGTGGCGACGCTTTGCGGGCCATGACTTTTCAGGGGGGCTGCCGGACTCAGCCCGCTCATTTCACGCAGCCGGGTGGATCGCTCGAGGGCCAGGGCATCGAACGCGGCATGATCGTCGGGTTTCAGGGCGTCGTAGGTGGTGCGGATGCGTCCGGCGGCAAGCGGATCTGCGAGGGCGAGGTTTTCGCTTTCGAGGTCAAGCCAGTGGACAAGCCGGGAAGCCGTACTGGATGCGGCCTGTTTGGAACGGATGGCGCTGTCCAGCCGGGCGGCCCGCTGTTGTGCTTCGGGTGAAAGGTCGGCTGCCGAACCGATGCGCTGCATGGAGTCGTCATAACGGGTGAGTTGCCAGCTTTCGTTTCCGGTCCGGTTCATCCCGAAACTCATGCCGAGATAAATGGCGTCCGCTTTCCCGTTCGGAAGGGTCAGGCCGTTGCCGGCGATCAGGTAATCGGCCGGACGGAATTCGTAGGTTTCTCCGATGTATTCCGCCGGGCGCAGCGCGAAGGTAAGATCGTTGTCGCGGATGTCGATGGAGCCGGCCTTGACCCGATCGTGGCGGGTGGCGCCGACATCGAGGGTGACGGTGCCGCCGTCGATCGTGAGGTTTTCGGTGACGGTCAGCGTACCTGTCCGGTCGCTGGCCGTATCGTCTCCGGGAGAGAGTTCGCCCCGTGAAATGAGGTTCGTGATGATGCCTGTACCACCGATGGTTCCGGTGCCGTCGCTTTGCACTAGTCCCCGGGGAATGCCGGATGCCGGACTGTCATCCCGTCCGGAAACGTTCCCGTTCACGACGAGCGCTGCATTGTGAAGGACGTCGATCGAGCCGGAGAGGGTGACGTTACCTTCCAGAACCAGTGTTCCGGCCGTATTGACGACGTTTTCGCCCGTTTTGCTTTCACCGCTGACGATCATGCCGATGGGCAGGTCGGCATTGTCGGGTTTGCGGGTTTCGTCGCTTCCCGTCCAGGTTTCGCCCTTTTTCAGGGCATCGCTGTAGGATTTCAGGTCTTCGGCCGTGCTGATGTGCAGGACGGGGTTCCAGCGGATTTCGGTGATGTCGTTGGTGAACCGGCTGACGCCGTCGCCCGACAGGGTCAGGCTATAGTTGATCTGGGACTGGCCTGAAAGATTGTTTCCGGAAGGAAGCGTCCATTTCCTGGAGGTTTCGTTCCAGCGTGCCAGACGGTTGATGTCCACGGCGGCCGGTCCGCCGACGGCGCGGGAAGCGTCCAGGCGTCCGGCTCCCAGTGCGTATTCGGTGATGATGGCGGTATCGACGAAATTCCGGATCCATTTTTCTTTCATTTCCTCGAGTTGTGCCGCCGCTTCCGGTTCCAGGAATTCCAGTAGTTTACGGTCAGATTCGTAGGTTGGTTCGATGAGCTTTTCCGCGAGCCGGGTGAGAAATTCCGTGATCTGTTCCCTGGTCTGGTACTGCTGGCCCCGGTCTCCCCAGAAGGCGATGACGACCCGTTCGTCCTCGATGTTGCTGCCGGGCTGGAAGTTTGTCCAGCCATGGACCCGGGTCAGGATCCGTTTTTGCCAGTCGGGACTGTCTCCCTTGTAAAAAAAGAGTTCATAGGCTCCGGATTGCGACGGGGTGGCGGTCGTCAGGACGGTATCGGCCAATTGTTCGGCATTCATCCAGGGAAAGGCTTCCTGCACGAGTGCCAGGGTACCGGTGACGTAGGGGGATGCCATCGATGTCCCCGTCATCTCGATGGTTTCATTGGCGGTGCCTGCCGAGGCGCTCGGGACGTTGGTTCCCGGTGCCGCAAGGGTCCAGAGCGGGGCGAAAATGCCGAGATTCGTGTCGTAGAGCGAGGTGGTATCGCTTTTGAAAACGTAATGGTCGGGATCGTCAAGGTGCGCGGCGTCGATATTGACGACATTGATGAGATGCCCGTCGTACCGGTGGGAAGTAATGCCTTCGTAAACCGGAGAGGACGGCGCCAGTCCGCCGTGATTGCCCGCCGCGAAAACGAGGAGTTTGTCTTCGTCGGCCGCTCTTTTGAATACGTCAAAAACAGGTGTCAGGTCTTCCGGGATGCCGGTGTATTCGTGCATGCCGTAAACCCATCCCCAGCTGTTGTTATAGATTTTCACGTCCGGAAACAGGTCGAAGGCTTTGTCATAGAGCGCCCGGGTTTCCGCAATTACCCGGGTGGGGTCAAGCCAGCCGGCGGTGAGATCGAGAATGTCCGAACCGGGTGCCGCACCATAACCGTGGCCTGCCATGATGCCTGCCACATGGGTGCCGTGGTTGCGGGAAGCCCATTGTGGATCTCCGGAAAAGTTTTTCAGGTATTCGTCTGAGAAGATGTGATCGACCTGTTTTCCGTCGAATGCGGCGTGAGCATCATCGACCCCCAAGTCCAGTACACCGATTTTAACGCCTTTTCCGGAAAAGCCCTGTGCCCAGGCGCCGGGGAGATTGATCGCATGGAGGTTTTCCTCCACGGTCGCGGCCATCAGGGGCAGCGGTGACAAAAACAGGGAAGCCAGGGCGAGGGAAAGGGTTTTTTGCCTGAAAATGGACAGGAAACGGGAAGAACGTACAGTATCATTCATCGAAAGGATTTCCGGAAAAAAGGTTACCACGAAATGTTGGGGGGCGGGCAGGGGACATATCGATACGGTATGGCCCGGTATTTTCCTGAGCGGTTTCCGTACAGTTTTCCGTTTTTGCCGGAACCGGTCATGGCTAAAAGAGGCTCCCGAGCAGGGAGTATGATACCCGATTCATGGGGTTTCCGGCAGGCCGGCCACAGGCGGTATTTGCCGGACCGGCCGGTCTTCGCATGAGAAATCGCCGTGCGGGAAATGGCGGGGCGAAAGTGAAGCGAAAGATCCGACGGCTGTTTTGGCCGGTTTTGTCGCGGACACTTCTGCCCGTGCGTCCGGGAAGCGGTTGCGGTGTTCAGCGGTTTTTGATGGCCGAGACGATCAGTAATGACAGGCAAGGGCGAATTGCATGTCCGTATTTGGTCGTTGTTGGGTTTTATTCAGAATTTTCCTTTGGAAGAACGTTGAGACGTCTGTATATGATGGTACCCATCGTGTGCATAGTTTGTTTCAGGATATCGGGGTCGTTCAAAAGTGTACCGAAAAAGGCATTGTTTTCTTCAAATCGTGCTGCAACCATGTCAGGAAAATGCTTGTTGAACAGCATCATGAATGTATTGACATCGCTGTGTTGTGCATATCCCTGCCATTTGCTGTCGGTTGCATAGTCGTTTTCGATCTGGAGTAGAACCTTGTCCATTTCCGTGAAATTCGTGCCGTGTTTTTCATTGATCCGGTCGATGATGACGGTCAGCGGGTCTTTTTTCTTTTCCCGTCTGCCGGCATCTCCCGTGACAGGACGGAAGCCCTGTACATCGCCGGTAAGTGCAATCCGTTGTTCGGCCTGTTGTTCAAGACGGTAATATTCCAGCAAAACCTTGTCATCCACATCGACGGTCGCCCGTCCGTCTTTCGGCAGCAACCGTGCCAGAAAACGGGCATAACGGCTGAAAGCATGAATATCACGGTCGAACAGACGGCAAATTTGCGTTACGAAGGCATAAATGCGGTTGAAACGGGCAAGTGTCGATTTGAACAAGTCCTTTTCGTCGTCCTGTAACGTATCGAAACGGTCCAGCGCAGGGCGAAGTGTCGCCATGAGTTTGCCCATGTCGCCGGCCTGCTGGATGGATGTGGACCAGAACAGGGCGGCAAACCGGTCGATATCCGTTTTTTGCCAGAGCCGGTAATGCTCCAGGGTATTTTTCAGGTCATAGATGACATTCGGATCAGTTTCTTCTTCCAGTACCGTTTCCTCGTAATACGGCTCGAACGCTTTCCGGATATCTTCTGCCGTATTGACGAAGTCCAGAACGAAGGTATCGACCTTGCCGCGCGCGGTGCGGTTGAGGCGTGACAGCGTCTGGACCGCCTTGACATCGGACAGTTTCTTGTCCACGAACATGGTATGCAACAGGGGCTGGTCGAAGCCGGTCTGGTATTTTTCCGCCACGATCAGGATTTTGTACTCGTCTTTCGCGAAGGTTTCCCGAAGCTGCGATTCGCGGATCGTCTCGCCCGCTGCCGTCCGGTTCATTTTTTCTTCCGTGTACGTCATGCCGTCATCATCGACTTCACCGGAAAAGGCGACCAGAACGCCGGTGCCGGAAAAACCCTTTTCCTGAAGCTGCCGCCTGAATTCCAGAACATAACGTACCGCATGCAGGCGCGAAGGCGTCACGACCATCGCCTTGGCGCGTCCTCCGATCTTGTGTTGCGTCGTGTGCAGGAAATGTTCCAGCATGATCGAGGTTTTCGCCGAAATATTGTGCGGATGCAGCGTTTCGAATCGCCGGATCGCACGGACACCGGCCGACGTATCCAGCTCCGGATCATCCGGAATGGCCTTCACGATCCTGTAATACATGCGGTAAGTCATGTAATGCGCCAGCACATCCAGAATGAATCCTTCCTCGATCGCCTGCCGCATGGAATAGATATGGAAAGGCCGGTAACGTCCGTCTTCCGTCTTGCTGCCGAACATTTGCAGGGTTCTGGCCTTCGGCGTGGCGGTAAAGGCGAAAAAGGACAGATTGTCATGCCGGCCGTGTGCCGCCATTTCATCGAGCATTTTGTCCTCTTCGTCCTTTTCGGTCGCTTCTGTGCGTCCTTCCAGCTCGGCATATTCTTCCAGTGCCTTTGTCCGGTCGGAAAGCGCCTGTTTCAGTTTTTTCGCCGCGTCGCCCGTCTGGGATGAATGCGCTTCATCCACGATGACGGCATACCGGCGTTTGCCGCTGTTGACTTCGCGGTAAATGACCGGGAATTTTTGCAAGGTCGTGATGATGATGGGCGTGGCGGACTCGATCGCCTCTTTGAGCTGTCTGGAATCTTCGTCGATTTTCTGGACAACCCCTTCGACATGGTCGAACTGGTAAACCGTATCCTGCAACTGGCTGTCCAGAATACGGCGGTCCGTCACGACGATGACCGAATGGAAAATTTTTTCGTCCCGGTCATCGTGCAGTCCGGAAAGGCGGTGCGCCAGCCATGCGATGGAATTGGACTTGCCCGAACCTGCCGAATGCTGGATCAGGTAATGATGACCCGCGCCGTTTTCCCGGACATGCGCCAGCAACCGGGTGACGACATCGAGCTGATGGTAGCGCGGGAAAATCACGACATCGTCCCTGATGCCCTTTTTGTCCTTTTCGATATGGATGTACTTCTGGAGAATTTCCAGCAGCCTGTCCCGGAACAGCACCTGTTTCCAGAGATAGGCGGTCTGGTAACCGTCCGGGTTCGGCGGATTGCCCTTGCCACCGACATGGCCCGCGCCGTTGGACCCCTGATTGAACGGCAGGAAAAAAGTCCGTTCCCCTTGCAGGCGGGTCGTCATGTACACGTTTTCCAGATCGACGGCGAAATGCACCAGAACCCGTTTTTTGAAAGCGAAAATCGTGTCCCTGTCCTGCCGGTCGAAACGGTACTGTTCGATGGCGTTTGCCGTGTTCTGGCCGGTGAACTCGCATTTCAGTTCCATCGACACGACGGGAATGCCGTTGACGAACAAAACGATATCGATGCTCTTTTCATTACCTGTCGCATAATGGAGCTGGCGGGTACAGTGCAGGATGTTGCTTTCGTAAGCCTTGCGGGTGGCGTCGTTCATCGAGGTTTCCGGTTTCCAGAACACCGCGCGGAACCGGACGCCGCGGTCTGTGAATCCTTTTCTGAGAACGGCGAGCAACCCTTCGGTATCCGTTTCGCGGCAAAACCGCTCGATCAGCCGTCTTTCGCTGTCGGCACCGTAAATCCGGACGTACCGTTCCCATTCCCGGGGCTGGCTGCTTTGGATGAAGGACAGCAACGTGGCGGTATCCAGCGCGAGTTTCCGGTCAAAAGCCGCAGGATCGCCCTTGAGATAGCCGCCATGGGTACAAAGAAAGGTTTCGATATCCTGTTCGAACCGTTTTTCCCTTACATCGAAATCCGCCATGATGTCTCCCGTTTTCTGTCGGTTATCGGCTTTCACCGGTCATCTGTTTTTCCGTGCACTGTAAGTAAAATCTTCCCGGTCGATGCCGTATTTGTCGAGCAATGCGCGGATGATCAGCATGATTGTCTCCGCACTGAATCCGGCATTCTCGTAAATATCAGTACCTTCAAGCCGGAACGATTTTTTCCTGAGCATGGTCTTGTCGTAGGAAAACATGATGAATTGCGGTCCGTTTTCCAGTATTTCATTCGATTTTGCCATGTTTTCGATAATACTGCTGTCCAGGGCATACAGGCGTTCGATTAAAGAACGGAGCATTTCGGCATAAGTGGTGACATTGACCCGTTCTCCGGATAATTCATAGTAATTGGGTACCTTGAAAGTCGCCGTTTTGGGATCGTCACACGTATATAACTGGTAGTGCGGATCGGCAAACGGGATAACGGTTTCCGGTACTTCATCCGGGAACTGTTGCAGGATAACCGATGCCAGTTCTGTAGCACGTGTTTCGATGGTTTCGGCATTCCAGTTGTCGCACTGGCAGATAGACCGGTTCAGGGCGACGGTTTTTGAGTTCACGTCGGCAAAATGTTTTTTCTTTTCCGAAAATGGACGATCGCCCAGTTCGCTGTTATATCCCGTCAGAGTCAGGTTACCGAGTGTATGAAGATAACGTTCCCGGTCGTTTTCCCAATTTTCACCCAGCATTTTTTGCCATTCCGAAGACAGCTTTTTGTTTTGCGGCATGACATGCTCGATCGTCAGATTGTCGGTGACGATCTGTTCCTTGCCGTCGTTTTCGATCGCTGTGAGAAGATATTTGCACAGTGCGTTTTTCCGGTACAGATTATTGTGTATGAGCGCATCGGAAAAAGTCCTGTCGTCGATCCAGGCATCACGTGACGAAACCTGCCTGAAAAAAGAGACGATGGCATCATAATAATGCGCCTTGTTTTCCGCACAGTTGAAAATACGGTTGTGCAGCGTCTTGTACATGCCGCGCAAGGAATTGGACGGGACTTCGCACATCATGCGGCGAATGCTGTAATTCAGCAGAAAAGACAATACTTTTTCCAGTACCGTCTGGTCGATGACCTTGTTGTGGTAGTCATCGAATACACGGAACAGGAAAAGATAAACCGTGGTCTGGTTCAGCCGACGCAATGCCGCCAACGTGTCATTGACCGATACGCTGTATTGCGGATCGCCATACAGAAAGGCATGGTAAAATTTGGCATAATACAGGATTTCTTCAAGCATCGATTTATTGGTACATGCGTTTTTCTTGAAAACTAGCTTGAATGTTTCATAGGCCTGATCTTCACGCGGGAAATAATCGACCTTGATGTTCAGATAATCCATGAAAAAAGCCGTCAGCCAGTTGTAGCCGACCAGATTTTCTATCGCCAGCCAGTAGTCTTCATACAGCCGTTCCTGATCGATGTCGGTCATCAGCACGAAATTGCGTATCTTGTCGGCCAGACTCAGGGGAATGCCAGTCGAATTGATCCGTTCGAAAATTTCCTGTGCACTGTCATCCGGATCGAGTTTGATGGTCGCGCAGGTCAGATGCTCGATACCATCGAAGATATGGGCGACGCCCAACTGGTCATCCGTGTACATGGTTTTGCCGATCAGCTCGCGGAAAAGGGTGTAATTACGGTAAATACCGCTGCTTTTGTCGATCTCGTCTATCCTGTTTTCCATCAGCAACATCAGTTGCCGGTTGTCGCTTTTGACGGGCTTGAGTTTCAGTTTGCTGGATTCGTCGATCTGGTATTGCCTGAACTTGTCTTCGTTGAAAACGACGGATTCCAGCGCATTCCTGTCACGCTCCGATTCTGCCATGTCGATCAGCGCCTTGATCAGGATGTAGATGGTCGTCAGGCGCTGCTGGCCGTCGATGATGATGAAAGTATCGATCTTGTTTTCCGTTTTGAGCGGGGCATAGACGATCGATCCGGTGAAGTGATCCCGGTCGTTTTTGTGCGCTGCGATAATGTCTTCGAACAGCCGGATACATTGTTCCCGCGACCATTCGTAGTTGCGCTGGTAAACGGGAATGGCGTATTGTTTCCGGTTCGGCTGAATGAAGTCATTGATAATGCCGCCTCGTTCGATTTTCATGATGCAGGTACCTCTTTTTTGCCGGTGACGTATTCGTAAATGATGGATTTTTTGTATTCGGCCAGTTTGGAGATGATCTGTTCCTTGTTATGGATAATCCGGTCTATTTTGGCACATTTTTTGTCGAGATAATCGGCGATCTGGCTTTGCTCCTCAATAGAAGGCAATATTAATTTCAGGCAAACAAGTTGGCTGGCATTTATGGCAGGGTAACTTATTCCGACGGAATATGCTTCTACTGTGCTGACAAAGGCATCAGACAATACAGAATAATAGAGAAACTTTGGGGAAATTTTTTCATTTGTACGAAGACATGCAAATCCGGTAGATGCGACAGTCAGTTCCGAAACGGCGGGAATAATCGCAACAGCCTTCAAATATGTTCGTACAGTTGAAATGATGACGTCGTTATTCCTGACGATTCTTCTTGCGCGTGAAGGTGCATTTCCAAATGTGATATGTTGTTTGTTTATGACACCACTGCCATATTGTACGGAACTGATATCGATGTAATCGAATTCCAGATCATCGGGAGTGTTTTCCGATAAAACGTCATCATTATGTGAAGCCAGAAATTTCAATGGTATTATTTCCCATTCCTTCGGAATCTTGCCGATCCAGGGTATGCCGCTGTCTTTCATCGGTGCGTCGAGGTCCAGCCCACGGGTCACGGCTTCGCTGATGACGGATTGCCGGTATGCTTTCAGTTTTTCGATGACTTCCTGATGGCGTTCGACAAGTCGGTCGATCACAGCGCATTTTTCATCGAGGAAATTGGCGATCTGGCTTTGCTCCTCAATAGAAGGCAATGGTAATTTCAGACAAACAAGTTGGCTGGCATTTATGGCAGGGTAACTTATTCCGACGGAATATGCTTCTACTGTGCTGACAAAGGCATCAGACAATACAGAATAATAGAGAAACTTTGGGGAAATTTTTTCATTTGTACGAAGACATGCGAATCCGGTAGATGCGATAGTCAGTTTCGAAATGTCGGGAATAATCGCAACAGCCTTCAGATATGTTCGTACAGTTGAAATGATGACGTCGTTATTCCTGACGATTCTTCTTGCACGCGAAGGTGCATTTCCAAATGTGATATGTTGTTTGTTTATGATACCACTGCCATATTGTACGGAACTGATATCGATATAATCGAATTCCAGATCATCAGGAGTGTTTTCCGATAAAACGTCATCATTATGTGAAGCCAAAAATTTCAATGGTATTATTTTCCAATCTTCCGGAATTTCGCCGATCCACTCTATTCCGCTGTCCTTCATTTTTCTCATTGGGCGACTCCTGTTGCTTGCGTGGTCGGGATCGGCATGTTTTCGCGGATGAAACGTTCCAGCGGGGGAACAGGGGTATTGCCGCAGTAGCGGTAGTTAACTTGCCGGCTGCCGAACAATCCCTTGTGGCTTTTCTTGAGGGTATTTTCGTCGGAAATGTCGATGATATGAATGTCGGCATGCGGGTTCAGGGCCGTCCGGAACAGGAAACGTGCCGCGGTATCGGTTGGCGGGAATGAAAAACCGATGATGAAAACGTCGTCCGCTTCTTCCAGCAGGTGTGCGGCCGCTTGCCACAAGTGGCGTATGGCGGTGTGGTTGTAAAAGGCGTTTTTGTCCATGACCGGCGGGATGATATAAGGCACCAGCCCGACGGTCATATGGTCGGTTTCATTGGGGTTATAGTTGCGGTAGTAAATGGTATCCGATGATGATGCGCCTGCATGGTACCAGTTGACGGAGCCATGAAGTTTGATGATGGATGGAAGCCGCTGAATAAATGGGGTACCCCCCAATGTGCCTGCGCTTGGAATGGTACGTGAACCGATCCAGCTTAACGGATACGAGTAGAGTCGCTCCCATGGCAGATATGGTTGTCCGTTGTTTTTCACGTATTTTTCCATGGCCTTTTCGATCAGGACATCGTAATTCAGGGTGATGATGTCGCAGTGCGGATTTTCCAGAAAGCCGGCGATCAGACGGTCGAACAGGTTGTTGTGTTCCCCATTTTTGTCCAGTTGCTGGAAATGTTGTCCGATCATGCGGCTGATCCGTTCATACAGGGCGCGGTCGGTATAGTTGTTTTCCTGTTTCCATGGGAAGTCGGTTGACAGGTAGGTCAGCAGGTGTTCGACGTTGTTTTTGATGTTTTCAGGAATTTCCGTTTTGTAATGCGCGCTGATGGTGTCGGTTCCCAGCTCGAGTTGCTGGCGTATGTCGGTGCAGAGTTCGTTCAGGAGAGGGTAAGCCGGGTTGATGGCTTTGGAAAATCCGGCTCCCAGAAAGAAAACCTGTTTTCGCTTATTCATGGAACAGCTCCCGGATGGCGGTGTCCAGCTCTTTTTCGATGGCGATGATTTCGGACAGGATGGCGTCGGATGGGCGCGGGGGTTCGTATCGGTAGAAATGCCGGGTGAAGGGGATTTCGTAACCGGTTTTCGTTCTGGCGTGGTCGATCCATGCATCGGGGACGAAGGGCAGGACTTCGCGTTCGAAGTAGGTTTGTACGTCTTCTTTCAGCGGGATGGTTTCGGTGTCGCGCAGGGTCGGATCGGGCTGTATTTTGCCTTTTTTCATGACGGGGTTGCCCTGTTCGTCTTTCAGGGGACGTTCGACGGTGATTTTGGTGTAGCCGAAGTCGCTGTTGTCGAAGATTTTGCTGATGTCGTTTTCTGCCATGTCGCCGTACAGGCGGGTGATGGTGTCGATGGCGCTTTGCGGGATGTCGTTGCGTTTGTTGCCCAGCGCCTTGCGGCGTTTTTCGAACAGGCCGCTGGCGTCGATGAGCTGGATTTTGCCGGCGCGTTTCGTGCCGGCTTTTTTGTTGGACAGTACCCAGATGTAGGTGGCGATGCCGGTGTTGTAGAAGATGTCGTTGGGCAGGGCGATGATGGCTTCGAGCAGGTCGTTTTCCATGATGTGTTTGCGGATTTCGGAAGGACCGCTGCCGGCGTCGCCGGTAAAGAGGGGGGAGCCGTTATGGATGATGGCGATGCGGCTGCCGCCGTTTTCCGGCGTTTTCATTTTGGAGAGCGCGGTCAGCAGAAACAGCATCTGGCTGTCGCCGATGGCTGGCAGTCCGGCGCCGAAGCGGCCGGCGTCGCCGGTACGTGCTTCCTGTTCGACGGCGTTTTTTTCGTTTTTCCATTCCCGTCCGAACGGGGGATTGGAGAGGATGTAATCGAAGGTTTGTCCCCGGAACTGGTCGTTCGAGAGGGTGTTGCCGTCGTGGATGTTGCTGGCGTCGTTGCCCTTGATGAGCATGTCGGCCTTGCAGATGGCGTAGGTCTGGTCGTTGAGTTCCTGTCCGAATGCCAGCAGGGCGCAGGTCGGGTTGAGCCGGTGCAAGTATTCTTCCGCGACGGAGAGCATGCCGCCGGTACCGCATGCCGGATCGTAGAGGCTTCTCAGGATGTTTTTGCCGCCGAGCGCTTCATGGTCGTCGTGAAAGAGGATGTTGACCATCAGTTCGATGACTTCGCGCGGGGTGTAGTGTTGTCCGGCGTCGGCGTTGTGCGATTCGGAAAAGCGCCGGATGATTTCCTCGAAGATGTAGCCCATTTCGAGATTGGAAATGCGGTCGGGATGCAGGTCGGCTCTCGGGGTGGTGAATTCGCGCAGGACGGCATAGAGGATGCCTTTTTCCGCCATCGTGGTGATGTGGCCTTCGAAGCGGAATTTTTCGATGATGTCCCGTACATTGGCGGAAAAGCCGTAGAGGTAGGCGCGGAAGTTGGCTTCGATGTTGTCGGGGTCGTCGAGCAGTTTGCCGAAGTCGAAGCGGCTGACGTTGTAGAAAGCGTGTCCGGATGCCCGGCGGAGCAGGGCGTCCGGCATGGCGAGGGTTTTGCACTGTGCGTATCTTTCGAGTACGGCGGCTTTGGTGTCGGCCAGTATGCAGTCGAAGCGGCGGATGACGGTCAGCGGGAGGATGACTTCGCCGTATTCGTGCGGTTTGTACACGCCGGTGAGTTTGTCGGCGATGGCCCATATCAGGTCCGCTTTTTGTTTGACGTTGGATTCGAGGCTCATTGTTTTTTCTGTTTTGTGGATGACAGGCTGGAAAGGGAATGATGCACCGGTAACGGGGAGCACAGGCCTGTCAGGCTTATGAAGTTGTCAGGCCTGTATTGTAAGGGGGAAGGGGACGGCTGTCAGCGGCAATGCCGTATCCGGCATGCGACTGGTCGCGACGATCCGGAATTGTCCGCTTGTGGATGTTTCTTTCCGTCCCGTCCGGGAAGCGGTTCCGGTGTTCAGCGGTTTTTGATGGCCGAGACGATCAGCATGGCGGGGCGGCGGGTTTCGTCGATCATGCCGGGGACGGTTTCCAGCAGGGCTTTTTCCGGTTCGGGTTCGGCAAGGCCCGTCAGGGTGAATCCTGCGGTGATGACGCCGTTGATGACGGTGGTCAGTGTCCGGTGGTATTTGGTGACGTGCTGTCCGAGGAAGATGGCGTCGCGCTTGCCTTCGTCGAAATAGCGGTCGACTGGCCAGTGCAGTTTTTTGCCGTTTTCGTCGGTGATCCATTGCTGGGAACCGCTGGCGGTATAAACGGGGTGTTCGATGGAGAAGACGAATGCGCCGCCGGGAGTGAGCGAGCGGTATATTCTGGTGTAGAGGTCGCCGAAGGATTCGATGTAGTGGAAGGCCAGCGAGCTGATGACGACGTCGTAGGTTTCGGGCTCGAATTCGAAGTCCTCGATGGCCATGCACCGGTATTCCGTCCAGAAGGAAGCGTTTTGCCGGTGGGCCTGTTTCAGCATTTTTTCGGACGTGTCGATGCCGGTGCAGGCGATGGCGCCGTGTTCGATGGCATAGCGGCAGTGCCAGCCGTATCCGCAGCCGAGATCGAGTACCCGTTTGCCGCAGAAGTCGGGCAGCATTTTTTCCAGAACGTGCCATTCTCCGGCACCGGACAGGCCGTTGACGGAACGGGACATGCCGCTGTATTCGCTGAGGAAACGGTCGTCGTCATAGGGATTGGTCCGGGTGGTGTTTTCTTTTTTCCCGCCGGTTTTCCGGTGGTGCGTTTTGTCCGTTTCCGTTCTGTTGCCATGGTGTTGTTCTGACGAGACCGTTTCTGATACAGGTGTGGGAGTGTGGCGTTTTGCACGGCTCCTGTCATTGATATGGATGGACTTTCGCTCACCTTTCGGTGACTTGCCGGGGAAACGTGACGTGATTTCACAACGTTTTGTCTCTCCGGGGGCAGGGGATGTTCCGGACGGGAGGAGCCGGACAGCCGTGTGGAGCCGGCGCCTAATTGATCTGTTTCAGGAGTTCGAGCGCGTCGGAGTCGTCCTGATCGGCCGCTTTTTGCAGCCAGTAACGGGCTTTGAGGGTGTCTTTGGCGATATCCTCGTGGCCGCTGAGGTAGAGGGCGCCGAGGATTTTCTGCGCACTGGTGTCGCCGGATTCGGCGGCGCGGGTGAACCAGTAAATGGCTTTTTCGGTGTTTTTCGCCGTTCCCTGTCCTTTCATGTAGGCGGTGCCGAGATAGTTCCGGGCGCTGGTTTCGCCGTTTGTCGCGGCTTTTTCGAACCATTTGAACGCTTCGACCTCGTTTTTGGGCATGCCGCGGCCTTCGAGATTCATGACGCCCATGAAGGTCTGGGCATCGGGTTCGCCGGCACGGGCGGCTTTTTCGAACCATTTCGCCGCTTCGCGGTCGTCTTTTCCGACGCCGTTGCCCTGGAAGTAGAGTACGCCGATCATGGATTGCGCTTCGGTATTGCCTGACCGGGCCGCTTTTTCGAAGCAGGGGAAGGCTTCACTGAACTGGCGGTTTCGGTAGTATTGCATGCCCTGCCTGAAATCCTGTTCTCCGGCAGAGTAGGCGGTTTTGCTGATGATGATCAGGATCAGGGTCAGGAAAGCGACGATCCAGGGCAGAATGTTTTTTCTTTTACGGCTCACGTTTTTCGGCATACCTGTTGGGGGTGTGTTGCTGGCAGGTTGGAAACGGACGCCATGATAACAGGGCTTGCCCTCTGCTCAAAGTATTTTCTGCCTTTCGGGTGACAAAACACAGAAATTTCTGCCATTTAACGTGAAAAGGACAGTCCCGGACGGGAAAAATGCCGCGGACGGGGAAATTTCCGTAAATGATGTGCGGGTTTTTCAGGTTGCCGGGCCGCGCGGTGCGACTGGCGGTTTTTTGTGGCGGGAAGGGCGGCGCCACGGCATGCTGCGGGGCCGGCTGTACGCCATGATGGTGTGCCGGCCGGGTGTGCCGGTCTCTCGCGTGACAGGCTTTCCGGCGCCTTGTCGCGAAGCGATATTCCGGAAAAGGACCGATGAACGGTTTTCGCCGCTGGATGGTTTTCCGAGACGGTCTGCAATGAATGGAAAACAGGGGAGGACAGGTGTCCGGACGGTGTTTGACGGGAAAGGGTGATCCGGCCGGCGATGGGTGCCACTCCTGCCGCATGGATTCCGGCGGGCAAAAGGAAAAGAAGGGGATTTTTTCGTTTTTTCCGGCAAGGTCGTCATGCTCTCCGGATGCAGGGGAGGGGACGATTTTTTCCGGATGCGGTTTTTTCGTAGCCGGGGTTTGTCACGATGCAACGGAGGGAGCGTCTTTTGTCCGTGCACAGGGTGTGGCGATTGTGCAAACAGGGGTAAACGGCTATTTTATAGATCGTGTGTGCACTTTTCCTGCCGGCGGTTTTTTCGGGGTGGAAAGGTGTGGTTTAAGAGACTGACCGGAATTTTGCCCGTTTGCCGGTCGAAAAAAAAGGATGTCGTGTCCCGGTGGGGGCGGCAAGGGAAGGGGTTATGGTCAGGGATAAGGGGTTTTACTGGGATCTTTTTGTCGCCACACTTCAGCTGAGCGCGTTTACGGTGGGGGGCGGGTTTGTCATTGTGCCGCTGATGCGCCGCAAGTTCATCCGGGAAAAACAGTGGCTCGACGAGGACGAGATGCTGGATCTGACGGCGATCGCCCAGTCGGCGCCCGGTTCGATCGCCATCAATGCCTCGATTCTGCTCGGGTACCGGCTGGCCGGGTTTCGGGGGGTGCTGGTGACGATTTTCGGGACGGTTTTGCCGCCGCTTTTCATTTTGTCGCTCGTGTCGATGTTTTATGC
This sequence comes from Oxalobacter aliiformigenes, assembly GCF_027116575.1. Lineage (GTDB taxonomy): Bacteria > Pseudomonadota > Gammaproteobacteria > Burkholderiales > Burkholderiaceae_D > Oxalobacter > Oxalobacter aliiformigenes. The sequence continues at coordinate 1,096,064 of NZ_CP098252.1, forward strand.
CGCTTTCAAGAGTAATGAATATGTCGTGCTGGCGATGAAGGGGATGCAGGCGGGGGTGGCGGCGATCATTTTCGATGTCGTCATCACGATGGGAAAGAATGTGCTTTCCCGCAAGCGGGTCATGCCCTGGATCATTTTGACCGGATCGTTTGCCGCCGTGTTTTTTTTCGATGTGAATGTGTTTGTCGTGATCATGGTGTGCGGGGCTGTCGGGGTGGCCGATACGCTGTACGGCGAACGGCTGCGCAAAATCCGTCTCGGGAAAATGCAGGCATTCCGGCGCCGGCGTGAGGAAGAAAGGAAACGGGAGGAGGACGCATGATTTACCTCGAACTGTTCTGGAGTTTTTTCCAGATCGGCCTGTTTTCCATCGGGGGCGGGTATGCCGCCATGCCGCTGATCCAGCATCAGGTGGTGGATGTGCATCCCTGGCTGACGATGGCGGAGTTTTCGGACATCATCACGATTTCCCAGATGACGCCGGGGCCGATTTCCATCAATTCGGCCACGTTCGTCGGGATCCGGATCGCCGGATTGCCGGGGGCGATTGTCGCCACGTCCGGATGTGTGCTGCCGTCGTGTCTGATCGTGCTGACGCTGGCGTTCGCCTATTACCGGTTCAGAAATTTCAGGATCGTGAAAAACGTGTTGTTGCAATTGCGTGCGGCGGTGGTGTCCATGATCGTGTTTGCCGGACTGTCGATCGGGTTTCTGGCGTTCTGGCACAGGGAGAACATGCCGACTGCCGCCGATCTGGCGCATACGGACTGGATCGCCGTATCCATTTTCTGTGCGGCCCTGTGGGTGTTGCGACGGTGGAAGAAGGTCGATCCGATTCATGTCATGCTGGCGACCGGTGTGCTGGGGATCGTGCTTTATATGTTGTCGCCGGTTTGGGGGTGGCACTGACGGCCGGAGAGCGGGCGACGGCGGCAGGGAAAATCCGGAAGCGGGACGGGCGGGGTCTTTGTCCAAAGCGACCATCGGGACAGGGCCGGTTTTCATGGCTGTCGCGATCGGATTGACGGCCCTGTGTGCTTCGGGACGGGGGCGTGTCGTGTCCGGTGATTTTCTTTCCTGTCGATGATGGCTTTCAGCCGGCCGGTATTTCCGTCCCGTTGACTGTCATTTCTGTTTTGGGTGTCAGAAGGCTGGCCGGAAAAGAAAAATCCGTTCCCGTTCCCGGAGTACGGCTACCGGTTTTCAGCCGGGCTTTTGCGACGGCCGGAGCCGGCATGACGGTGGAAAGGAACCGGGAGAGGCAGGAAAGGCACCGGAGGCGGTTCGTTCGGGGAGGACATCGGTTTGTTTTCCCGATATCCTGACAGGGCGGGCATTTTCGGGAGGGATTTGCCGGATATCCGTCGATAACGGCGCAAACCTGAATACGGAAAAATCCCGTGCATGGCAAGGTACCGGCCCCCTGCAAGGGAAGCGATTTGTCCGCCGGACGGACGCAATGACAGGAAAGGGAAGGTATGAAAAGCTTTTCGGGATCAGTACAGGGAGTGGATGGGATGGGGCGGTTTTCTTGGCGATGTGCCGTTTTTGTGACGGTGGAGTGAACGGGGCAGTCTTCCGGTGCCGTTATCGGAATGCGGGGGACTGTCGGGTATGATGTTGCCCTGCTTCCTGCTTCCTGCTTCCTGCTTCCTGCTTCCTGCTTCCCGAAAGCAGAGAGAAAAAACGGCTCATGGGGCCGGTATCGGCCGCAGGAGGTGGAAAAACCGTCTTTTTTCAGGGTTCGCGGGTGGGGGGCTGTTCCGGTCGTGGGGAGCGGATCCGGCCGGGTCTGCCTGTCAAACGGGCAATGCGTGCAAGTGAATGAATCCATTCGGAATTATGGCGCTATTCACGAGGTTGTCCACAGAAAACGGGGATAAGCGTACCGGTGGGGGAAAAACGGGTGGCATGTACTGCCGGTGGCGGGGGATTTTGCCGGTTCGGCCGGTCTGGCGGGGGGACGTTCGGTGATGTTTCGGGCCGGAACGGGCGGTTTGCCCGGTAAGGAGGCAGGGGCGGGAACGGGTTGAAGATAAAGGGAAAACCGGTGCTGTTCACGGGGTTGTCCACAGAAAACGGGGATAAATGTGCCGGCCGGGGAAAACGGGGTAAAGGCGGAGATGACCGGCAAGACGGGACGTGACCGGTTGGGTTTGCCGTCCGGATCACCGGTTGCCGCCGGTGTTTTTCGTGTCCGGTCCGGTTCCTGTGGCGGCTGGCCGGAGGCCGGCAGGGATGGAGCAGGTTGCCGGCCGTTTCGGGGCGTCTTCCGGTGGTCTAGGGGGCCAGCGGGGGACGGCAGGCGAGCCGGTAGATTTTTTCGCAGTCGCTAATGTCGAGTTTGACGAAGGAGCCGATGGTGTTGTTCCCGATCCGGAGTTTTTCGAGCAGGAGAGGGATGTCGTCTTCGCGGGCGCGGATTTCGGCGAAGCTGGTGGGCATGCCGATCAGCCGCAAAAAGGCACGGAAGGCGCGGATACCGGCCCGGGCGGTGACATCGGGGTGGGCGAAGTCCATTTCACAGCCCCAGACGCGCAGGGCGAACTGGGCAAAGCGGTTGATGTCGTGTTCCATGACGTATTCCATCCAGGCGGGCAGGATGACGGCCAGTCCCGCACCGTGTGGGCAGTCGTAGAGGGCGGAAAGCTCGTGCTCCAGGGCATGGCTGGCCCAGTCCTGTTCCCGTCCGACGCCGCAGATGTCGTTGTGGGCGATGGTGGAGGCCCACATGAGGTTGGCGCGGGCGTCGTAGTCGTCCGGATTTTTCAGGGCGCGCAGGGTTTCGGAACGGATGGCCAAAAGGACGGATTCGCCCATGCGGTCGGTGAGTTCGACGCCGGGGGTGTTGGTGAAGTAGCGTTCGATGATGTGGGCCATCATGTCGGTGGCGCCGGATGCCGTCTGGTAGGGCGGCAGGGTGGTGGTCAGTTCCGGGTTCAGGATGGAGAAGACGGGGCGGATGCGGTCGCTGGAATAGGGGCGTTTGACCATGCCGTCTTCCCGGGTGATGACGGTCACCGGCGAGGATTCGCTGCCGGCGGCGGCAACAGTCAGAACGGTTCCCACGGGCAGGGCGGAGGCCGGGAAGGCTTTGCCGTCGAAGAAGTCCCAGAAGTCGCCGTCATAGGGAACGCCCAGCGCGATGGCTTTGGCCGAGTCGATGACGCTGCCGCCTCCGACGGCGAGAATGAAGTCCACGTTTTCTTTCCGGCACAGGTCGATGCCGTCGGTGACGAGTCCGCTTCTCGGGTTGGGACGCACGCCGCCCAGGGGGACGGAGGAAATGCCCGCTCTTTCCAGCGAGCTGGTGACGCGGTAGATGAGTCCGGATTTGACGGCGGATGCGCTGCCGTAATGGATCAGGACTTTGGTGCCGCCGAGGCGGCGGATGCGGTCGCCGACATGGTTTTCCTCGCCCCGGCCGAAAAAGATCCGGGTGGGATTGTAGAAAGTGAAATTGTCCATGGTTCCTGTTCTCCTTGTTTGTGCCATGTTACAGGGGAGACGGCGGTTTTTGAAGCTGCAAGGCCGCCGGCAGGGGAAAAGAAGGGCCTGATCTGTTGCGTCTGTCGCGACGGGGCCGGATGGATCGGGAGAGCGGCTGGAGGGGTACGGGAACGACAGGCAGGACAAGGCAGACCTGAAGGTGGCCGGTTTTCCGTTCCGGTTGTCTGTTCGGCATGCAGTCGGGGAAAGCCGGAGGGAAGTGGTTCGCGCTTTTCATTGCCGTGCCGGTTTGATGGGCAAAAGCCGGAGAGAATCAGGCAAGAATATGGAAGAATCGTGTCTTCATGGGGATTTTCGGCGCTTTTATACTGTTGTCTGTGACAATGGTTTTCCGGTCGGTGGAAGCAAACGGAGGAAAAGTGTGTATCCGGCAGGATACCGGAGATTTGCCACTGGCCGGAAGCCGGATTTCAGAAACAGACAGGGAGATGATATGGATAATTTCACTTTCTATAATCCGACCCGGATCGAATTCGGCCGGGACAAGGAAAAGCTGCTGGGGCAGTACGTCGCTGCTGACGGCATCCGGAAAGTCATGCTGTGTTATGGAAGCGACCGGATCAAGCGGAGCGGGCTTTTCGACACAGTCGCGGGGAGTCTCGGGGAGAAGGGAATCGAGGTGACCGAATTCGGCGGAGTCGTCAGCAATCCCGTTATCTCGACGGTACGCAAGGCCATCGAATCGGTGCGTGCCAACGGGATCGAAGCGATTGTGAGTGTAGGCGGCGGTTCCGTGCTGGACAGCGCGAAAGCGATTGCCGCCGGAACGCTGTACGATGGCGACGTATGGGATCTGTTCATTGGCAAGGGAGTCATTGAAAAGGCGTTGCCGGTCTATGACGTGATCACGATGGCGGCTTCCGGCAGTGAAATGAATCCGACCGGTGTCGTGACCAATGAGGAAACCCGGCAGAAACTTTTCATCGCGGCGGAACCGCTTTTCCCCCGCGTTTCGGTCATCAATCCGGCCCTGATGAGAAGTGTCACGAAAGATTATCTCGTTTATTCGGCCGCCGATATCATCGCGCATTCGATCGAGGGATATTTCACGGCGAGCGTTCAGCCGCATTTTCCGTCCAGAATCGTTGAATCCGTCATTAATACTGTCATCGAGACGACGGAGATTCTGCTGGAAAATCCTGAAAACGACGATGTTCGCGGTGAATTCGCCTGGGCGGCGACCATGGCATTGAACGGCATGACCCTGACCGGCACATCCGGATACAGCTATCCCAACCATATGATCGAGCACAGCCTCTCCGCATTGTATAACGTGCCGCATGGTGCAGGTCTTTCGGTCGTCATGCCCGCCTGGATGAAGTGGTATTCCCCGAAAAATCCGGGACAATTCGAACGTTTCGCGAAAAAGATATTCGGTCTTTCCACACCGGAAGAAGGTATTGTGGCGCTGGAAAACTGGTTCAACCGGATCGGAACACCTACCAGGCTTTCACAACTGGGCATCGGGGAGAAAGATTTGCCGGCCATTGTCGAAAACGTTCTGGCGAATGCGCAGGCGTTCGGTCTTGCCGGGGTTTATACCGGAGAGATCGTCACCCGCATTCTGGAAAACGCCTTGTGACGCGATGGCGGGAGGGAGACAGGCGAGCTGTTCGCCTTTCCCGGACAATCGGAAATGTTTGAACCGTTGTATGGAGAGAAACACATGCAGAAATTCATGAAGGCCGCCGTTCTGGAGGGGCCCCGGCACATTGCAGTCAAGTCCGTTCCCGTTCCTGAAGTCGGGGAGGGGGAAATCATGATCAGGGTGTCCGCATGCGGTGTGTGCGGCAGTGATATCCATATGTGGAAAACCGGCCGGGGCTGGGGGGAGGACCGGGGGGATTTCATTATGGGGCACGAGTTCTGCGGGGTGGTTGTCGATCCGGGCGACAGCCGGTTTGCAATCGGGGATCGTGTCGTTTTCTGGGCCAATCTGTATTGCGGGCAGTGCGATATGTGCCGAAGTGGCCAGGAACAGTTGTGCCGTGATGTCAACGGCACGAATTATATCGGTTTCGTCTGCAACGGCGCCTATGCCGAATATTTCGTTGGCAAGGCGTTAAATGCCTACAAGTTGCCGGATGCCGTCTCGGATGTCGCGGCCGGTCTTATCGATCCCCTGATGGTCGCCTGGCATGCCGTGATCAAATCGGGACTCAGGCTCCGTGACAGGGTGCTTGTCGTGGGAGACGGCATTATCGGCCAGATGATCGGCGCTCTTGCCAGAAAGGCGGGAGCTTCCGTGGTCGCGCTGTCGAAAATCAATGACCGGCGTATCGCCAGGGCGCGTGAAATCGGTGATTTCGACCTGTATTTCGACGGCAACGATCCCGATCGGGCGCAGATCATGCAGGACGCTTCGGAAGGCGGTTTCGATATCGCTTTCGAGGTAGTGGGGGCTGCCGATGCCCTGTCTGCCTGCATGGATGGGGTGAAACCCGGCGGAACGGTCGTCATGATCGGCAATTCCATCAATCCCGATGTCCGCTTCGAACTCAACCGGGCCGTGCTTCGTGAAATCCGCCTGATCGGCAGTGTTTCCTGTACGGAAAAGGAATTCCGCGAAACGATTGACCTGATTGCGCAGGGTGTGATCGATCCGGAAAAATATGTCACGGATATTTTTCCGCTTGAAAAACTTCAACATGCGTTTGAAAGGCTTGCATCAGAAACCGATCCTGTCCTGAAGATCGTCGTCAAGCCCTGACTTTGCCATTGCCGCTGTTTTCGGCGGCAGCCGGGGACGGGCAGGAGAATCCGTTTTGTCTGGCGACCGTTTGATGGAAAAGACGGAACTGCGTTCCCGGAGGTTTTCCGGTTTTTCCCGGATGCCGGGGGATGGTGCTGTCCACAGGGGGGAAAAGGAAGCGGTTTTCAGGACGTGAGACAAGTTTGAAAGGGCCCTGTCCATAAAATGCCGGTTTGCCGGGCGGTGAAGTTGTGCAGAATGAATGGCAGGACAAGACCGGTGGAGGTCGCCGGAGGTCCGCAAGTTGTGTCGGTGTATGGCGGAAAGGCAGGGAACAGGGCAAGAAGGGGGCCGGAAAGAGACGTTAGCGGATTTCTGCTGGCGAAAGAGCAGGGGCGCCGGACGTGACCGGGAACGGGAAAGAAATTGCAAGGGGATATTATCTGTGGAGGCGGGGATTCTTCATGAACCGGCGGGAGAGCGGAAAATCGTACTGAACCATATCGTTCCCGGAAAAGACCGGCGGGGACGCGTGTTTGCTGCGGAGCCGGGATGGACGGGGAGCTGGACAAGAACACAAAATTCTATGGCCGGATCGAACGGGAAGACGGTTCACACTATACCGAAGAGTTTGAATTCCGTTTCGGCCTGAAACGCTCTTTTTGTGCCGGTCGTTTGTTTCGCCGGAAAAACCGGATGGATGTTCCGTCCGGTTTTTTTGTCGGGACGGTGGGAGCGACAGGATTTTTCAGGCTGACCGAAGTTTTTTTGTCGTGTACATTTTCCCTGTGGCGCCGGTGTGCGCCCGAAAAACGGAAAAACCGGACTCCCTTCCTGTGAAGCGGAGTCTTTTTTTATGGAGAATGGACATGACGAAATTACCTTCAAGGGAATTGCTGGACGGGACGAAAGTCCCCGAAACCACGACAGGGGAATTCCGGCTGGCGATGGGCAATCTGCGGCAGTATCTGGCCGAGTTGCTCGGAGACGAGGGGACGGACAGGGAGACGGCTCGCCAGACACTGGGAATCGATCTGGATAAAATCCGGTCGGATATCGCATCGAAGGCCGATGGGGAAACGGTGATGGCCGAGCTGGCGAAGAAGGCCGATTCGGCCGATCTCTCTCTGGTGGCGCTGTCCGGGGATTTCAATCATTTGGTCAATAAGCCGGCCAGATCGGATACGCTGGAAGGTTACGGGATTGTTGCCGATACGGTTCCGACGGCCGGCAGTACCCGGCCGGTCACGAGCGGGGGGATCAAGACTTATGTGGACGGGAAGGTTATGTCGATCCGGCACGGGATGGCGCTTTTTTCCCAGTCCGGAACGTTTGTGGTGCCGGAAGGGGTTTCCCAGCTTTTTGTCATGTGTATCGGCGGCGGAGGGGGTGGAGGCTGGTATCACGGCACGGGGGGAACCGGCGGCGTGACCAGTTTCGGTACCTATGCGACCGCTCCCGGCGGGGGAGGCGGATATGACAACGAGGTGGCGGGGGCGGCCGGAGGGGCCGGTTCGGCGACGGGGACTTGTGTGATGGCTTCGCCCGGCAATGCGGGCAAGGCGGCCGGCGGCGGCAGTGTACCGGCCAGAACATTTGCCAGCGGGATGTGGGTCGATACCTATTCCTATGGGGCGGGCTGCGGGGGAACCGGGTCGGATGCATCGTCTGTCGGCGGATCGGGAGGCAGTGTCGCGGCTTATGTGACCGTGACGCCCGGTGAAACCGTGCAGGTGACGGTCGGTGCCGGCGGAGGCGGTACGGTCGCCGGTCTGTCGGGTGCGTGTTTTGTGAAATGGTAGGAGGATGAGGAGATGAAAGCATTGATCAGGGATGGTGTTGTCGTCGATCTGGCGGCGGCGGTGTTTCCCGTTCATCCCGCTTTTGTGTGGGTGGATGCCCCGGAGGGGGTGGTCGCCGGTTGCCGTTATATCGACGGCCGGTTCGTTTTCCCGGAAAAGCCCGGTGTGCGAACAAAACCGGATGAATGACAGGCGGATCCACCGGATACCGGGACAGGTGTGGATGAACGGGGCCTGTCGTGTCGTGGAGAACGGTTTATTCCGTTCAGCAGGGGGGCGGTGGGTGGTTGAGGTTGCACCGGTTTCGGAAAACCGGCGGGGAGGTGGCACCCCTTGCGGTTCATATGGGCCGGTTCTGTGGCCCCGGTGTCACCGGCCTGTCCATTCTTGTGGAGTGCCGGTACCTGACCCGGTTTCTGCGCGATGACCGGCATGTTTTCCCGTCTGGACAGGTTTTCCGTTTCAATATTTGCCGGGTGAAATGTAGTTGCCGATGCCGCGTGATGGGGGCGGCAGGGCTGCTATCGGCGGGAAGTATCCTGAAGGTTTTTTCATGGTACCCGCCGAAGGCATGAACCGTATTTTTCAAAGGACGGTCTACGGGCTGCCAGAATGCGGAGCGGATGGGCGGGGAAAATGAGTTGTCCGGGGGATATCCGTTTTTTATGCTTTGTCCGGTCGGAATGTCTCGCCATTCCGACAGGGAATATGCCGGTGAAAGTCCCGCTTGCCGGGAACCGGTTTTCTGAAAACGGAAAAAATTTGTGGAGACGTGTACAGACGTACCGTTTTTTCGCTTTTGCGGGCCGCATGCATCGCCGCCAGTTTGTGTGCCGGCGGCGATGTCCGGTTTCGTATCGGGAACACATTTACTCGAAACGGAGAACCACTTTGGCCATCAGGCCCTGCCACATCTGTCGGGATGAATACATGGCGTCATAATGCAGGCCGAACGACTTGTTCCCTTTCTGCATATCGAATCCGATACCCGCCATGATACTGGTCCTGTCCACGATCCGGGTATGGATGCTGTCCGTGGCGTCCAGCCCCGCGGCCGATACTTCCGTTCTGTCCCGGATATCCCCGGCCGCGAAAATGGCCGTCAGATCGGCCTGCGGCCTGAATGTCCAGCCGTTCCGGTTCCTGAAGGTTCCCTGAATTCCCGCGCCGACGGGCAGGCTGTATATGTTCATGGTATCTTTTTTCGTGCTGAACGCACTGCCGGCATCGGCCTTTGTCCGGAATCCGGACATCACAAGCCGGTCATACCTCAGACCGGCATGGGGCAAGAGATCGAAACCGTTGTCGAACCGGATACGGTATTCGCCCCGGATTCCGGCACTCCACTGGTGGCTGCTGATATCGGCTCGGAGTCTGTTCCCCATTTGCAGGGTGGCCGGCAGGGTCTGGTCTATGTCGCTGTCGAAATGGGTGTAGGAGACATTCCCCATGACATTCCAGTTGTCCCGGTCATATCCGCCATACAGGGAAGCTCCCCAAAAATCGACATCGTTTTTCGTGTGGCTGAAGTCTCCTTTGGAGCTGGCCGAACCGGTTCCGGCCATGAGGGCGATTCCGGCATGACGGTTCGCATCGAAACTGCGGTCGATCCCCGCCACGATGCCGCCCATGTCGATACGGTGGCCGAACCGCGTCCTGTCCCCGCATTCCTTTCCGGAGCAGACGGGCATGCCGTGATTGCGCTGGTGCATCCCGATCAGATCGACCCACAAATCGGCATGTTCCTTTTCGTGCAGACGGACAGCGTCACCCAGTTGCAGGGTCCGGGACAGGGAAAGGTGTTTTTCGACGGCACGGTTGAACATGCCCGCTCCGGAATACGTGATGTTCCTGACCGCGCCGGCCGTGGCGATCTGGGCGGCGCTGTTGATGACTTCTTCCATTTGAGTCCTGCCGCCGGGCAGATACCGGCTGTCGGTGGCCCGGGACAGGAAGCGGATACCGGCCGTGGTACTGTCGACATCGATTTTCTGTCCCGAAACCAGTGCGTTCAGGTTGTCCGGGATATCGACACAGGGCAGGACTTCCCGGGCGTCTCGGGCACGGGAAGTGACCATGACGGTTCCTGTTTCCGTATCGCCTTCGACACGTTGGAAGTCAAGCAGGACGTTGCTGCTGTCGATCAGGTTGCCGCCTTTCCAGCCGTTCCCCTCGTCCGTCAGATTGTTACTGACTGCAATCAGGTAGGTTGTGTTGGCGTTGGCTCCGGCGACGATGAGTTTCGCTCCATCCCTGATGGTGAGCGAATTACCGAATACAGTATAGCCTCCCCGGCGATAGGCATTCATGATGTCGCCATCTTCGACGTCTGTCGCCGAAGCGGCATAGGCTGCTTTGACGATGTGATTGTCGTTGACGGTTACGCGGGTTTCGGTTCCGCCGGCAAAGACCGCCGTCCCCTGTTCGACGGTACGGTTTTCGGCGATTTCCAGTATCCCGCTGTTCAGATTCAGTTCGCCGTTTCCGTCAATTCCACTTCCGATGAAGGTTTTTTCGTGTATGACCTGGCTGTTTCCGAAATCCAGTGTTCCCTGGTTGGTGATGTCGTTGGGCTTGTCTCCCGCTGTGTTTCCCGAAAAGATGTTTGTACCGGACAGGAGCGCCGTTCCGGTGTTGTAAAGGGCGCCACCCCGGTTGTATACGGCGTTTCGGGATATGTTTTCTCGAAATGTACCGTTATGGATCAGCAGTTCGCCGGTGTTGTATATCGCGCCACCATAGGCGGCATAGGGCGAGCTTGCGGTGTTGCCGGTGAAAACGCTGTCTTGCAGCGACAGTGTTCCTTTTTTGCTGGTGATCGCTCCGCCAAGAGCGAAGCTGTTCTGTGCTTCCGATCGGGCTGTATTGTCGGTAAAAACGCTTTTTACGATGTCTGTATCCGTATATTGTGCATAAACGGCGCCTCCCTGCTGGCTGTTGTTTCCGGTGAAATGGCTTTCCGTGATTTCTGCCCGGTTGGCGTCACCGCTTCCTCCGTCCGAGAAAATCGCACCGCCGTAGTATGTACCGGAATTGTTGCGGAAATGGCTGCGGGCGACTGTGAGTGAATTTCCCGGGGAGGACGTTAGTGTGTCCATAGAAACGACGCCGGTATAACTGGAATGCGAATCTTCAATGACTGAATCGAGGATGCTTCCCGACGAGCCGGACTGGATCATCAGGACACTGCCCGGATGAATGCTGCGGATGTTCCGGATGGTTGTGTGGTCCAGAGTGATCGAACTGTTTGACGTGCTCGTCAAAAGGTAGGAACTGCTTGTGGAGTCGGACCCGTTTTCGCCAAAAAATGCGAGATTGCGAATCGTCAGGTTACCACCGTTTGTGGCTGTAAGAACCTCGTCAATGTCTCTTTCTGGAAATGTGACGTGGTGTTCCTGGCCATCAATTGTCATTTTTACCTGATCGATGACGATTTCTTTGGTCTTGTTTTTGAAATAGGAACCATCCAGATCGGCTGTAACGTTCAGGTGTACATCGTTTTCCGTGCGATGCGACGCGATTTCTTCCCAGCCGGAAACATCGTAGCTGGCAGCGGACACAGCGCCGGCATTGCAATATATCCCTGAAAAAACCGCAGCCAGAGCCAGGGAAAGCGGGGTAGGAGAGTAAAAGGAATATTTCTTTTTTGACATGTCGTTTCCTGTATTGTTTTTCGGATACGGACAGGAAATGACGGCCGTCAATCACTCAATACTTCCGATTATGCACATAATATTTTCACAAATCGTTTCAGGTTCATGATTTCATTGGTTTTTTGGGGAATCATGATATTTTGCAGGCAGAAATCGTGTTGATCGGTTTCTTTCCATCCATTAACATTTCATGAGTTGGGGCTAGGAAATATGCCGGGTCGCGCCTTTGTCTTGCAGGTTTTCGCTTCTTTGACAGATATCCGTTAATGTGCATTAACGGACGTTTCTTTTCTGCAACACCGGCAAAGAAGAGGGAGAAAGCGTGCGGGACGGTCGGTTTTGCGGGGGGGGGGAGTTTTTCCGTTGTAAGCGGCCGGGTGGGGGCGGGCCGCTGCCGTTTTGCGTGCCGGCAGCGATTCCCGGTTTCAGCATTCGGTGATGCCGGCCAGTTGCCGTGAAAGGAAGGTGGCGCGCGGGTCGGTCATGCCGGTGATGAAGTCCATGACGCGGATGCAGGCCATGTACAGGTCGTCGTGTTCTGTCGGGGCATGGATGCCCATAAGGGTCAGGGCCTGCCGGTCGCGGTAGGTGAGGCGTTTGCCGGTGCTGAACTGGTGGCAGGCGGGGATGAAGGTGTCGAGGATGCGTTTGTAGAGCGTGTAGGCACCGATTTCGAGTGCGATCTTGGAATGGTTTTTCAGGATGACGTCGAAAAAGAGGGTGCGTGCCCGGTTCATGTATTCCCGGACGTCGTCTTCGGTGTGGTCGAGCAGGCAATGGATGTTTTCGCCGTCCATGATGGCGTCGTAATGGTTCCGGAAGGCGACGAAGGTGGCGTCGATCATCAGGGCGATGAGTTTGGCGCGGATCAGGCCGGCCCGCCGCCGGTCGGAATCCATCGCCGCCATGCGTTTCGGGTTGAGCGCCAGTTTGCCGGCGACGGGGGCGATGACGTTTTCCAGGTCGGAAAAGCCGATGATTCCCAGTTCCAGCGCGTCTTCCATGTCGATGATGCCGTAGCAGATGTCGTCGGCCGCTTCGGTCAGGTAAGAGAGCGGGTGGCGGCGGTAGCGGTTGCCGTCTTTCAGGCCGAGGGTGGAGAAGACGGCGTCGAAGGTGTTTTTCTCGGACTGGTAGAAGTTGAATTTGGATGAACCGTCGCCGATGGCGTCGTAGGCGGAACGGGGGTATTTGACGAGGGTGGCCAGTGTCGGGTAGGTCAGCCGCAGGCCGCCTTTGTCCTTGTGGTTTTCCAGTGCGGTCACGACGCGGAATCCCTGGGCATTGCCGTCGAAGGATTTGAAGTCGGCTTTTTGTCGTTCGGTCAGTTCAGAGAGGTAACGGTCGTTGTTGGCGGTATCCCTGAACCAGTCCTGGAGAGCCGATTCGCCGCCGTGGCCGAACGGCGGGTTGCCGATGTCGTGGGCGAGACAGGCGGCCTGCACGATCTGGCCGATGTGTTCGGGGGTGATGATGTCGGGCAGTTCGCCCCGTTCTTTCAGGAAGTAGCCGGCCATGATGCCCAGCGAGCGGCCGGCGCTGGAGACTTCCAGCGAATGCATGAGCCGGTGGTGGACATGGTCGTTCACGGCGAAGGGGTGGGCCTGCGTTTTCCGGGCCAGCATGCGGAACGAGTTGGAAAAGAGGATGCGGTCGTAGTCCTGTATGAAGGGGCTGCGGGTGATGTCGAAAACGACATGGGCCGGGTCAATATGGTTGTGCCGCACCGGGGAGAGCAGTTTTGTCCACTGGTTCTTGCGTTTTGCCGTTCCGTTTCCGTTCATGGGTTCCTTTCCGTTTCGGGATGACGATACATTTATTATGTTTCAAAACGGTGACGGTTTCAAAAGGAATCGGGACGTTTCATGCGTTTTGCGGGCTTCTCTGTCCGGTGTTCGGGACGTGTGTTTGCGGTTATCCCCGATTGCTGTGGACAAGTTTGTGGTCAAGATGGCGGAGGCCGCGTCCGGTGCGGGCCGGATGGGGGATGCCTGTTTTTGTGGCAGTGTCTTTTCCGGCGGGGTCTTGTTCACTGAGAAAAAAGCGGTGGTGATCTTTGTCCGGGAAGTGAAGCCGGCCGGTATCGCGGTTCGGACGATGTGACTGGCGGGGTTCGGCGGGCGGGGATTATCGGGGAGTTCCGGGGAATTTGGCGGCTGTCGGAAACCGTGTCCGGTACAGACCATATTGTTCAGCCATACGGAGGCAGGCCTGTTTCCGGAATCCGGTTTTTGCCGGAACCGGGGAAACGGCAGCAATCAGGGAACATTTCCGCGTTCGTTCCCGCTTCCTGCCGTTTTTTTCGATCGGAGGCGGGATAATGGAACATCGTCTGAACCCGATAGGAAAGAAATACAGGCATGGGACGGAGATGACCGGCCGGAGATGAAAACGGAAAAGGACCGGGATACCGGCAAGCTGAAGACCGGTCCGTCCCACCCCGTCGGAACGATTTCCTGCCGGATGGATGAAACCTTCCTTTTATCCATCGAACCGGACGGTTCGTCCGGATTCCGGCACGGAACCGACAGAAGAACGGGATCAAACGGCATGCATGAGCGGACAATCGTTCCGGTCAGTGACATGGCGGAAACAGACGGGGTTTTGGAGAATTGCCTGATGCAGTGGGTGGATGTGTCCGTCGCGCTTTGGCAGGGGTGTTGCCGTGCCGGTGGTTGCTGGAAACGGGAAAGGCACGGCAGGCGTCGTCCGGACGGACTGGTTTGCACCGGTTGGGGCGGATGGGCGGCGGATTTCTTGCGGGGACACGCGGGGATGTCCGGGCAATCCGCCGGACGGGAGGTTTTCCCGTCCGTTCATGACAGTTGTCTGCGGCACGGTGCCGGAGGCGCTTGCCGGTGGGTTTGCCGCCAGATCAGTTTGACCAGTTCGGCGAACAGGATGACGGTGAAGGCGACGCCGATGAGTTTCACCCACATGGCAAGATTTAATGGAACGGTGTTGAAGAAGGTGCCGGCGTACTGGATGATCAGGACTTGCAGGATGAAGGTGCAGGCAGTGGCCAGAAGCATCGGGCGGTTTCTGAAGAGGTTTTTCAGCAGGCTGGCCCGGTGCAGTTCGCGGCAGTTGAAGGCGTTGAAAAGCTGGAAGAGCACGAACAGGGTGAACAGGACGGTGCCCATTTCCGCTTCGGCCGCGCCCAGGAAGTTGAAGACGTACTGGCCCAGAAAGACGGCGGACATGTAGAGGGCGGTGCCGACGATGCGCCCGAGCATGGCGGGGGATATGATGTTTTCGTTGCGGCTGACCGGTTTGCGGTTCATGAGGTCGTCGTGTCCGGGTTCCAGTCCGAGGGTCAGGGCCGGAGGGCCGTCCATGATGATGTTGATCCAGAGCAAATCCAGGGCGGAGAACGGCGCTTTCAGGCCCATGAGGACGGAAGAGAGTACGACGATGACGGACGCGAGGTTGACGGTGAGCTGGAAGGTGATGAACCGCTTGAAGTTTTCGTAGATGTTGCGGCCCCATTCGACGGCGCGGGCGATGGTGGAAAACGAGTCGTCCAGAAGGACGATGTCGCTGGCTTCCTTGGAGACTTCGGTGCCGGAGATGCCCATGGCGATGCCGACGTCGGCGTTTTTCAGGGACGGGGCGTCGTTGATGCCGTCGCCGGTGACGGCGACGACGTTGCCCGCTTCTTTCAGCAGTTTGACGACGCGCATTTTGATGATCGGGGTGCTTCGCGCGATGACGGCGATCGACGGCAGTTTCGCCAGAAGCTGTTCGTCGCTCATGTCGGCGATGTCTTTCGCTTCGACGGCAATGCCGCCGTTGTCCAGCAGGTGCAGTTCGCGGGCGATGGCCGTGGCGGTGACGATGTTGTCTCCCGTGAGGATTTTCAGGGCGATGCCGGCGTTGCGGCAGGACTGGACGGCGTCATGGACGTCGGCGCGCAGCGGGTCGGTGATGGCGACGAAGCCGTCGAAGATCATGTCGCTTTCCATTTCACGGTGCAGCGATTCTTCGCCGTAGTCCTGCATGGCGGGCAGTTCCTTGTGGGCGAAAGCGATGACGCGCATGGCCTGTTCCTGGGCGGCACGGATGTATTTTTCGATTTTCGCCTTTTCCGCTTCGGGAATGCGGCACATGGAAAAGAGGCATTCGGGGCTGCCCTTGACCCAGGAGATGATTTTCCCGTCCACGCTGGAGATGGTGGTCATGTGCTGGAGTTCGGAGGAGAACGGGAAGGCGCGAAGCGTGGTGTGGTTTTCCCGCTCGTCGCGGTACGATTTGCCGCTTTTCGCGCGCTGGGCCGACTGTTCATAGAAGTTGAGCATGGCGCATTCGGTCGGGTTGCCGAGAAAAGCGCCGTTTTCCCCGATATCGGCGGTGGTGTTCAGGCAGAAGTTGTGGATCAGCCAGGGGAGGTGAGAGTCCGGACAAATCCGTGTGCCAGGCGGTGTCGTAGAAGCCGGCTACGGTCATCCGGTTTTCGGTGAGGGTGCCGGTTTTGTCGGAACAGATGACGTTGATGCAGCCGATGGTTTCGGAAGCGACGAGTTTTTTGACGAGCGCGTTCTGTCGGGACAGTTTGATGATGTTGATCGACAGGGAGATGGCGACGATGGTCGGCAAGCCTTCGGGCACGACGGCGACGATCAGGACGATGCTAGTGACGAAGGCTTCCATGACGCCGTCCAGTGTCAGGTTGTCGTTCCATATGAAGGTGGCCATCTGGACGGCGAAGACGATGGCGGCGGCGGCCATGCCGAAAAAGGTGATGATTTTTCCGAGATGGGCCAGTTTTTCCTGCAGGGGGGTGACGGTTTTTTGCGTCCCGCCCAGCTCGCGGGCGATTTTGCCGAATTCGGTGGCGTCTCCGGTGGCGGTCACGACCATTTTGCCGTGGCCGCTGGCGATGTAGGTGCCGGTATAGAGCATGTTGGCGCGTTCGGCAAGCGGCGTTTTTTCGTCGGTGATGTCTTTCGAGGCGTCCTTGTCGGCAGGGACGCTTTCGCCGGTCAGGGCCGATTCGTCCACCGAGAGACCGGCCGATTCCAGAAGCCTGCCGTCTGCGGGAACCTTGTCGCCGGTGGACAGCAGAAGGATGTCGCCGGTGACGATGTCTTCCTGATTGAGCATGACGGTGTGGCCGTCGCGCAATGCCCGGACGATGAGGTTGTCGCTGATCCGGGAAAGGGCTTCGAACGCTTTGGCGCTTTTCCCTTCCATGACGACGCTGATGATGACGGAGAGCAGGATCGCGACGAAGATGCCGACGCATTCCAGATAGTCCGCAACGCCGCCGGTGACGCTCTGGAAGATGTTCACGCCCAGTGCGATCAGCCATGCCATGATGAGCATGATAATCATGGGTTCCCTGACGGCGTCCCGGATGCGTTCGGCCATCGATTCGGGTTTGTTCCGGGTCAGCCTGTTGGCGCCGTAACGTTGACGGTTCGTTTCGACCTGTCGGGGTGTCAGTCCGCCTGACGCGTCCGTTCCCAGTTTTTCAAGCAGATCTTCTTTTGATCCCATCCATTCATTCATCGGAAATCCTTTTCAAGGTAATTGAAATGAAAAAGACCCAGGCATGGCAGAAACCATACATGAGTCTCGTTCATTAAGACAAGCCAGACCGGATGGCCAGGGTGTTGACTTGCCACACAAGCGCAATGACTTGTGCAAACTACTCCCTCAAGCGGGTATTTCAAGCGATGGGAAAATAATAACATTGATGAAACGGTTTTTACAAATTGCCGGAGGGGTGTCGGGGCGAAATGACGGGAAAATGCGCGGATCGGTCCGGAATCGGGGGAAGTGGCGGGTTTTGCACGCGGGTTGTCCCGTGTTTTCAGGGCGGATTTGCCGGTGTCCGGAGACGGGGCCGGTTTGTCCGGCACGGGCAGGGGAAAATGCTTTTTCCGGGCCGTCGGCGGCGGAAATGAAACGGCCGGGGGACCGGACAAAGGGGGGCCGAGGGAAAAGCGGGAACCGGAAAACGGAACGGCGATACGGGCGCGGGCCGGTCCGGTGTCATGGCCGGATGACCTTTCCGTTTTCCGGCATGGATGCCGGATTATCGCCGGTGTTTTCTGGCTGAAAGGATGCGAGCGATGACGAGAGCGGCCAGGGCGACGATGAGGATAGTGAGGTTGCCGAAGCGGATGAACGGGGTGGCGCCGCGGGTTCCCTGTATGGTCGTGGCGAGTTCGCCGCGGGTGTAGGGGGGAAGCCAGGCGACGGGGCGGCCACGGGCGTCGATGACGGCGGTGGTGCCGGTGTTGGTGGCGCGCAGCATGGGCCGGCCGGTTTCCAGCGAGCGCATTTGCGAGATTTGCAGGTGCTGCGGCAGGGCGATGGTGTTGCCGAACCAGGCGATGTTGGAGACGTTCAGCAGGACGGTCGGGGTCGGCTGTCCGGTTTTGTATTCGTGGCGGATCTGGTCGGCGATTTCCTCGCCGAAGATGTCTTCATAGCAGATGTTGGGCAGTATCCACTGGTCTTTGACCCTGAAGGGTTTTTGCAGCGGCTCGCCCCGGGTGAAGTCGCCCAGCGGGATGCGCATGAGTCTGACGAACCACCTGAATCCGGTCGGGATGAATTCGCCGAAGGGGACGAGATGATGCTTGTTGTAGCGGTAGCCGGCCAGACCGGGTTTGCCGGCGTCTTCCGGTGCCATGACGATCAGGCTGTTGGTATAGACGGTCGCGGTGTCGGCCTGCGGCATGCCGAGCGCCAGATGGGAGAGGCTTTGTGCGGCATATCGGGACAGGTGTTCGAGGTAACCGGCGGGCAGCTGGTGGGTGTAGACCGGGATGGCGGTCTCGGGAGTGACGATCAGATCGGCCGGCCGGGAGGTGATCATGCCGGCGTACATGTCCAGGGCCTGGCCGATCTGGTAGGGGGTGAATTTGAATTCCTGCGCGACGTTGCCTTGCAACAGCCTGACCTGGATGGGATTGCCGTGGGGACGGGTCCAGTCGATGTGGAAGAGAACGCTTCCGGCGCCGAAGGCCAGGCCGATGATGGCGAGTACGGTCGCCAGCGAGGTTTTCCAGCGTTCGCGTCCGATGTGGAAAAAGAGGGCGATGGCGCCGGCTACGATGGCGGCGACGAAAGAGACGCCATAGACACCGGCGACAGGAGCGTATCCGGCCAGCGGGCTGGTGGTGTGGGCATATCCGGTCACGAGCCAGGGCAGTCCGGTGACGATCCAGCCGCGCACCCATTCGGCGAGAACCCAGAAGGCCGGGAAGATGAGGATGGCGGTGATGCCCAGGCTGGCTTGCCAGCCTTTCATGAAGAACCGGGTGAAAAGGCAGGCGAGTCCGGCAAGGATTCCCAGAAAGAGGGCGAGGCAGACGACGGCGGCTCCGGCCAGAAGGGAGGGCATGCCGCCGTAGGTGTGCATGCTGACGTAAAGCCAGTACAGACCGGCGATCAGGCTGGCGGTTCCGTAGGCCCAGCCGGTGTAAAAGGCGGTACGTGCCCGTTCGGTGTGCAGTACAGCCGAGATCAGGATGGCCAGGCAGGCGATCTGGAGCGGCCAGAGGCCGAAGGGGGCGAAAGCGAAGGGGGTTACCGCGCCGGCGAAAAAGGCGACGGCGGGGAGGGTCAGTGATTTCAGTCGGTTCATGGGGCCGTTCCGCTTTCTCCCAAGGGGCGATGATAAAAAGATTCCCGTGGTCCGGTTTTCCGGACCCCTGTTTGTCCTGCCTGACGCCGTTTACTGGACCAGATGGGCGATGCCGCGTCCGGTCACGTCGACGTCGGTTGTCGGTTCTTCATCGTCGTCGTCCATGTGCATGGTGCTGGTGCCGGTGAAGTTGACGTCGGTTACGGGATCGTCGATGTCGGTGTCGATGTAGTGCAGGCAGATGCCGGTGTCGTCGGTGTCGCCCAGTTCGACGTCTCCCAGCGGGTCGCGGTAGGAGATGGCCCCGAACGAGAACATGCCTTCCGTTTCGTCGCCTTCGCACTGGGCGTCGATGTGGTTGCCGCTTCTGGCGGTATGGACGAAATCGCCGGGTTCGATATGGTTGACGCTGGTGCCGGTGTAGTCCACATCGGTTGTCGGGTCGTCGTCGGGTTCGATATGGTTGACGCTGGTGCCGGTGCAATCGACATCGGTTGTCGGATCGTCGTCCGGTTCGATACGATTGACGCAGGCGCCGGTGAAGTCCACGTCGGTTACCGGATCGTCGGCCTCGTTTTCGATACAGGTCAGGCAGATGCCGGTATCGTCGGCATCGTGCAATTCGATGTCTTTATCAGAATTCATAAAATACCTCGCTTGGCTGATGGTTGTTGCCCTGCTTTTCGTTACCGAACTGAACGGATTGTAACCGTTTTTCGCGTATTTGGGCCTTTTTCGCTGTTTTTCAAGGGCCCTCCGGAAAGCGCTGGCGCTATTTTACAGCTTTGCCGGAATTTTTTTCCGGGGTTGCCGTTTTTTTTTCGACAAGCAGAGTATGCAATTGGCGCGCGTCGGCCCTGAGCACTTCGAAGTGCAGATCGCCGATGTCGAAGGTATCGCCCTTGTGCGGAACACGTCCGAGACAGTTGGCGACGAAGCCTCCGATGGTATCTACCCGGTTGTCTTCCAGCGCCGTTCCCAGCGTTTCGTTGAATTCGGCCATTTCGGTCAAAGCCGGTATGCGCCAGCGTGGACCGGCGGAACCGGCCTTGACGGAAACGATCTTGTCGTCGTTCTCGTCGTCGAATTCGTCCTCGATGTCGCCGACGATCTGTTCCAGCACGTCCTCGATGGTGACCAGTCCGGAGATGTTGCCGAATTCATCGACGACAATTGCCAGATGGTTGTGGGTGTTGCGGAAGTCGCGCAAAAGGACGTTGAGCCTTTTGGATTCGGGGATGAAGACAGCGGGACGCAGGATATTGCGAATGGAAAAGCCTTCTTCGCCGGCATGCAACAGGTCCTTTGCGTGCAGGGTGCCGATGATGGTTTCGTTGTCGCCTTCAATGACCGGATAACGTGAATGACCGCTTTTTGTAACGATATCGATCCATTCGGAGAATGGCCGGGTGATGTCGATGACGTACATTTGGGAACGCGGGATCATGATGTCGCGGACGGCGGAATCGAAAAGCCGGAATACGCCCTCGATCATGGAAAGGCATTCGGTGTCGATCAGTTTGCGGTCGTGTGCGTCGTGCAGGATGTCCAGCAGTTCGGTGCGGGAATCCGGTTCGGAAGAGATGAAGGAAGCCAGTTTGTCCAGGAAGGTTCTGACGGGTTTGCTGGTGTTTTGACTGTGTTCAGGGTGCTCGGGCATGGCGGTTTGTCGAAAACTCCTCGTTATCTGAAAGACTATAGGATACACGATTTGTAAAATTGGACAATATTCCGGGATAAACGGACGTTCGCATGGTAAAGTGATACCGGAGCCGCTGTTCTGTTTTTCGATAGCGGTGCCGTGGTCTTTTGCAGGGGAAGGTTGGGGGAGCGGCCAGCGCCGTTTTGCCGTGTGGACGGTTCCGGCAAGGGGGCAGGCAGGCCGCCCGGTTGCTGTCGTTTTTTTGCGGGGGAATGCGTTATGGTGAGCGAGGGTCAGTCCGGCATGCCGGAGATGGCGAACCTGTTGACTGAAATGGGGCCGCCTGTCATGGAACTTTTCGCGCCGAAGGCGGGAGAGCGGGTTCTGGATCTGGGATGCGGATCGGGGTTCTGGTCGGAAGAGATGGTCAGGCGGGGCTGCGAGGTGGTCGGGATTGATTCCAGTGCCCAGGCGGTTGCGGCGGCCCGTGCACGGGGTGTCGATGCCCGGCAGATGAATGCCGAGGCGATGACGTTCGAGTCGGAATTCGACGGGGTGTTTTCCAATGCGGCGCTGCACTGGATGCGTCATCCGTCGCGGGTGGTGGCCGGCGTGACGCGGGCGCTGAAGTCGGGCGGCCGTTTCGTCGGGGAGTGCGGCGAGACAAACAATGTCCGCAGGATCGTCGGGGCCGTGTCGGCGGCGCTGGAAAAGCGCGGGATCGAAATCGAGAATCTTCATCCCTGGCGGTTCGTTTCGAAAGAGGAAGCGGTCGGGATGCTGGAAGCCGGCGGCATGGTGGTGAAATCGGTGGAGGTGATCGAGCGGCCGACGGTGTTGCCCGGCACGATCGCCCAATGGCTGTCGGTTTTCGCGAACAATTATCTGTCCTGTCTGCATCCGAAGGAGCGCGAGGCGTTTTCCGATGAGGTGATGGCGTTGTGCCGGCCCGCGCTGTTACGGGAAGACGGCAAGTGGTTCGCCGATTTCGTCCGGCTCCGGTTTTATGCGGTCAAGCCCTAGCCGGACGGGTTTTCCGGGTTCGCCGGCGGGGAGTGTTTCGTGCCGGGCGGTGTCTGTTTTTTTTGCGGGGGTCGGTATGAAGGGGGAATCGAGACAGTCGTGGGATGCGTTTTCCTATGCCAGTTGTGCCCGGTTCGTTTCGGAATTGGGCATGCCGGTGGTGGAACTTCTTGCGCCGAAGGCGGGGGAGAGGATTCTTGATGTCGGGTGTGGCGACGGGTTTCTGGCGCAGCGCATGCAGCTTGCCGGGTGCGAGGTGGTCGGGATCGATACGAGCCGCGAACTGGTGGCCGCCGCAAGGGCACGCGGGGTCGATGCCCGCGTAATGAATGCCGAGGCGATGACGTTCGGTCCTGAATTCGACGCCGTGTTTTCCAATGCGGCGCTGCACTGGATGCGCCGTCAGGACAGGGTGATCGACGGAGCATGGCGTGCCGTAAAGCCTGGCGGCCGTTTTGTGGTCGAATGCGGGGGAAAGGGCAATATCGACGGCATTTTGAATGGCCTGAAAAAAGCGTTCGCCCGGCGCGGGCTGGAACCGGACGTTGTGCCGTCTCCCTGGCATTTCGCCGATGTGCCGGAAATGCGGCAACGGCTCGAGGCGCGCGGATTCGTCGTGCAGGAAATCGCGCTGTTCGGGAGGCCGACGCCGTTGCCGGCGGGGGTGGAAGGCTGGCTGTCGGTGTTCGCGCATGATTTTCTGGCGTCGTTCGATGCGGAGAACCGGAAGGATTTTCTGGACGATGTGACGGAGTATTGCCGGCCGGCGCTGATGAAGCCGGACGGCAGCTGGGTGGCCGATTATGTCCGGTTGCGGTTTTCGGCGATAAAACCGGTGACGGCGGACGACTGAGTACCGGCAGCGGTTTTTCACAAGAAGACGGCTTTCCCGGATATCGCCGGAGCCGGGACGGGTGGCCGGTTTTTGCCAGAGATGTCCGGCAGGGGGCGTCATGATTTTCACAGGATGGACAGGCTGCCCGTACGTTGCCCGAAGGCGTTTTCCGGTATCCGGTTTCCCGCCGGTTGTCTCTTCAGGGGGATATTTTCCTGACGGAATCGTGGCGGGCCGGTTCGTCGGTGGATGGGTCCGTTTCATCCCGGCAGCTGGTGAGTTTCCGGTTTTTCAGCCGTATTTGTGTGGGTTTCGGGCTGTTTTCGCCCTTTTTTATTCCTCCCGTTTTTTGATCTCTCCTTGCCAGGGGCGTTTTTCGGCCGGAAACTTCCGGATGGCCGGCGATGTTTTTCCGTTTGACTGTCGCCATGCTGATTGCCGTGTTGCCTTTTTGCCGCTCGCTTGTATTACCCTGTTTATGATTTTCCATTCCGGTTGTCTCCGGTGTTTCCCGCAGGATTTTTCTCCACGCCTGATCCGGCACAAAAAAACGGGTTATTGACTGGCAAAAAAGAGACACGTGTTAATGATCCGCTAACAAGCATTAACAGATAATCAAGACAAACCAGAGCCGCTCTGGAATAAAAGATTTTTTCATTATAAAACAACCTGTTCAATATACAACCACATGTTGCCGGTGAGATTGTCAAGAAAACCGTTTTTATATGCTGGGGGTAAACCCCTTTATTATCAACAAGTTATGGAGATTTAAAAATCCATTAATGCTTGTTAGCGGACATTGAAGTGCTAAAACAAGCGATTGTTGTCCCTATAAGACCACTTTGATCTGGACAAACTGGTGTTTGCTTTTTTTGCAAAACACTTTTATGAAAAGATCCTCATTGACGCCGTATACGCCGCTTGTTTCTTCGTCACTTCGCAAAGATGGCTTACCTGACATTTTCATCGACAAGCATTTTCATGAACGGGCCGCTGTTTCAGGCAATCGTCTTGGCAAACTCTCCCGCATAGCGCAACTGCTGTCGGTCCTGTTTCTGGGAATACCATCATCTGTGTATGCACAGGATGGTGTTGAGAATATCGTTCAGGATAGCACATGGAGTACGGATACCGTCCTGAACAATAAAGCATGGGTAAACAGCAATCATACTCTGGAAAACGGCAGTTCTGTTTC
This sequence comes from Oxalobacter aliiformigenes, assembly GCF_027116575.1. Lineage (GTDB taxonomy): Bacteria > Pseudomonadota > Gammaproteobacteria > Burkholderiales > Burkholderiaceae_D > Oxalobacter > Oxalobacter aliiformigenes. Next base: position 1,120,016 of record NZ_CP098252.1, read on the forward strand.
CTTCAACACGCAGTTGTCTTCGAGCGTCAATCGTAACTATCCAAAAATTGTGGGGCAAACGGAAGGGGTGATTGCCATTTTGGCCAATTTTGCCGACAAGCCTGTAAATATCACCGGTACAGCAAATGGAGACGGCAAGCTTCCCGTCGTCAGGGTGACAAATCAGGGCAACGAATATTACAGGATCGTGGACATGGGGAGTGAGGTGGCTGCAAATTATTCCATAGCCAGTTACGGAGAAAATGCCCTGATTGCCATTCGGGATGTGAACCTCGATCTGGATCATGTTGCCGAAGGGATGCAGGTCGCTGAAGGTGGCAAGATAACTGTCGATAATGACTTCATCAAAATTACAGCGGACCACTCTGATGCATTGCAGCATCATGCCTTGAATGCACAGGACGGCGGGGCAATCGATATCCGCTCAAAATCCGTGGAATTAACAGTCTCCGGAAAATCGACCGAGAACAATGATCCTTATACGGTTTTCAGTTCCGGCATTCATACGACCTATGGCGGAAGCATCAAGGTTCATGCGGATAATATATTATCCATCACTGTTGATACCGTGAATACAGCAAATGACTATGCCCAGAACTATGGCGTTTATGCACTGGGTCAGTATGGTAAGGCCGGTATCATTGATTTGTCCGGAAAAGATTTTAACCTCAATGTTTCCGGATCAACACGTGGATCGATTGGCCTTGTATCTGCTCCTTATGGCCAGAATGCCTCTCTTTCAGCAAAATTTGAAAATATTTCCATTACGGCAAGTGGAGACGGCATTTGCGGTACAACTTTAAACGCGTTAGCGAATACGTTTGCATCAGGGATAAACGTGCAAGCAGACAAATTGACTATCGATGCTCAAAATGGAATCGTTGCGACTACTCGCTGGGGTGAAAATACAATAACGACACATGCGAAAGAGCTCTCTGTAAATTCCGTGGATTCTGCGATCACGAACTGGTCAGATCTTACCCAAAACAATACGGCCTCAACAAATATCAAGGTTGCAGGAAACGATATCACGCTTTTTTCCGAGGGGTATGGTGTACTTTCCGATGTCCGGAATTCGGACCGGAATACATCTTTGATTGATGTCCAGGGCGATACACGGTTGACCATAAAAGCCCCGTATGTGGCGTACAGTTTTTCAGGTGGTCTATCCGGTACGGGAGAGGGGACAATCAACCTGAATACGAACGGTATCGGCAGAACTGACCTGAACGGTGGTATTGTGGCGCTACACAATTCCGACATCAATATCGGTCTGAATACAGCCGATTCGGTGTGGACAGGTTTTGCACAGGATGCGCGCACAGATGCTTCTTTGACGGGTGCCATCAATGTAGTGGCAAAAAACGGCGCGACCTGGAACGTCAGGTCAATTCTTGCCGAAAATGATCGTGTTGACTCTGAAGACCCGAAATCCTATCTGACCTCCTGGCATTCCGTGGATGCTTCTCGTATAGACATGACCTATGAAGCCGGTTATCAGGCCGTCGATATCGGTACCCTGACTGGAAGGAATACGACCTTCCGGCTGGCGACCGATATCGATGCCGTGCGTGGTGAAGGCAAGGGGACCGATCAGGCGATTGTCCATACGGGGAGCGGAAATCATGCGATCATGGTCGAATCGGCCGGAGACGCGTGGAAGGTGGAACAAGCCGATTACCTCATCTGGCACAAGGAAAAGAACGGTGCGACCTCGACTTGGATCGTGAATCACGAAACCGGCGAGACAGCAGCCACAGGGGCCGGTGATCTGTCTTTCACTCTGGCCAACCGGAATCAGGCAGTCGATGCCGGCGTGTACCAGTACAAGCTGGCGACACGTGACGCTCTGGATGGAGACGGTACGGAATGGTATCTGAAAAGGACGGACAAGCCCTCTTCCTCGGCCGATCTGGTCACTTCGTTGCCGGCCATTGCCGTACCGGGAACCCTGTGGTGGGCGCAATTGTCCGATCTGCGCAAGCGGCTGGGCGAAGTGCGGTACGGTGCACAGGATGGGTTGTGGGCAAGAGCCATTACGTGGGAAGACGAAAGCCGGGGGCTTTCCCATAACGGTTTTCACCAGAAAGTCTATGGCCTGAACCTTGGACTGGATCATATCGTGCGGCAGGATGAAAAAAGCATGTGGCTGATCGGGGGCAATCTCAAAACCTTCCATGCCGAACAGGATATCCAAACCCGTGCCGGAGGCGATGGAGAAACCGATTCCTGGGGCCTGAACCTGTATGCCACCTGGGCGGATTGGGACGGTTACTACGCCGATTTCGTCCTGTCTTACGACCATTACGACCAGAAAATGCATACCACGATGACCGACTGGCAACGCGTCCGGGGAGACTACAACACCTACGGGCTGGGCGCTTCCATCGAAATCGGCAGGATGTTTTCCTCCACACAGGACGATGAAGGGTGGGGTGCCTGGTACAGCAACTGGTTCATCGAACCGCAGGCGCAACTGGCCTACTACTGGGTCAAGGGCAAGGATTTCACACTGGACAACGGTATGCAGGTCTCGCAAGGCGACGGAGACAGCCTGACCGGACGGCTGGGAGTGGTGCTCGGCAAAAAATACAACTACGGCAAAAACCGGGCCGAAGTGGACAAGCGTTATGCCCAGTTCTATCTGGAAGGCGGCGTCAAGCAGGAACTGGCCGGCCGGCAGCATGTCAGCGTCAACGACGTCCGCTTTTCAGGTGACATGGGGGGGACCCGTATTTACTACGGAGCCGGATTCGACTGGAATCTGACCGACCAGACACGGCTTTATGCCCAGATCGAACGGGAAAACGGCGACCGCTATGACCGGGACTACTATCTCACCGCCGGTATCAAATACCAGTACTGACAAGAGGAAAAACATGAAACAGACCATCCTGCGCGGCCTGCTGCTGGCAGCGGGCCTGAGCGCGACAGCAGCGACGACCGCCGTGACACCTGCCGGCATAAAATGCCCCCCGAAAGGCAACAGCTATACCTTTCTGGTCGATTACTCCGGATCCATGATGGAAAGCCCGGAACAGGACGAATTGACCCAAAAGGAAAAACAGGAAAAAGAAAAAGCGGCCGAAACAGCGGACAAGCCATTACCCGCGCCGACCGAAACGGAAAAGCAAAGAGAAAAAACGAAACGGATCGCTACAGCCAAAACCCTCATCAGGCAACTGACCGGACCGCTGTCAGCCTATTCCCTGCAAAACGGCTTGTACACCGTCGCACCCTATACGGAAATCGCGCCTTATAAGAACCGGCCGGAACAGAACCTGAATGAAGAAGCGCAAACCCTGAAGGAAAACATGGAAGTACTGGGCCGGCGCAGCCCGATCGGACTGGGTATCGAACAACATGCCGCCAGAATGGAAAAAAGCGGACTGAACGGGCCTGTCTATCTGATAACGGACGGCAGACAGGCTTATGGGAGACCCGTAAAAGATGCCATCCAGACCTTCTACAGGATCAGGCCGGAAAGCTGCCTGCACATCATCAGTCTGGCGGATACCCGTGAAGGTGAAGAACTTGTTGCCGCACTGGCCGCCTCTCAGACGTGTTCTCGAATTCTCCATGTTCGGGACATACAGGAAAATCCGGAAGCGGCCGATCGGTTCATCAGCGAAACCGTTCCCCGGGAATGCAGGGAACAGGAACGGATTCTGTCCCTTACAGGCATCAACTTTGCATTCGACAGATACGATATCGACGGAAAATCGGAGGCCATCCTGCATAAAGCGCTGGAATACATCCGTGCGCAGGATGAAAGGGCGAAAATCGAGATCGTCGGCTGGACGGACTGGGTGGGAAGCGACACCTATAACCTGCGTCTGTCGCGAAAACGGGCCGAAGCCGTAAAAGCGTGGCTGGTGAAAAAAGGGATTCCGGCAAAAAGGATGAGAGCTATCGGCAAGGGAAAATCATACCAGTACGACAACCGGACGGAAGAAGGACGGTATCTCAACAGAAGAATGGATTTCCGGTTTCATACGGAATGATCCTTCCGGTTTGTCTGTATTCCGGCTGCCCGTTTCGCCGGCGGGGAGACGGTTTTTTCCATGACGGCAACAGGCAATGTTTTTCCGTGATGTCTGGCTATGCCGGCCGCCTGTTTCAGATGAGGTGGTGCAGAAATGTCCGAACGGCGAGCGGAGCGGTTTCTTCTCGCGCAGGGCGAACCGGCTGGTGATTTTTTCCGATATCGACGGGCTGTATGACAGCGATCCGCGTCTGCATTCCGAAGCGCGGCTGCTTTCCCGGATCGAATGCATCGACGATGGCGTGTATACGATGGCGGGGGGCGCCGGCTCGCGGCGCGGCCGGGGCGGGATGAAGACGAAATTGCAGGCGGTCCGGCTGGCGACGGCGCAGGGGATCGATACTATCATCACCAACGGGGCGCGTCCGGAGGCGCTTTGGTGGCGGGCAGGGCGGCGGGGACGCTGTTTGCCGGAAGGAAGTGAATCCCGGACTGGATACCGGAAACGGCGATGTGTCCGGAGTCATGGGCAGTGCGGTTGCGGCTGTCGTGCCGGCAGGAAAAAGGCGTTGTGTGAAAGAAACAGCCATGAATGGATCGGTACGTCCGCAAATACGCACAAACAGATCCGTTAATACGCATAAACGGATCCATTTGCAACACCCGGATATAGCTGGACGACTTGTGCAAGTCTATCAAAAATCAGGAAAAACCAAAAAAAAGACATGACGGCCGCGAGGGCGGAGAGAGACGGTCCGGAAAAGGACCGTTATGGGAGCGGAGGATAAAACAGAATAAAAATCAATGAGTTAGTACATGGCGATAGTCTGTTTATGCGTATAAGCGGACATTGAGGAAAAGACCGGAGCGGAAAGAGGGCCGACAGTCCGGGAAGGCCCATCCGCAAACGAAACGATAGAGGAAGAGAAAAAGCCATGTACGAAACAGAAAAGCATCTGAAGAAAAAAGGGAAACAGGCGGGCCTGTTCAGGCTGTCGGCTGTCGCGGCGGCACTGGTGATGGTGTTGCCGTGTTTGCCGTCGTCGGCGGCAACCACAGGGACGTTATGGAATAGCGATAATGTACCGCAAGTGCCATCGGAAACGGTCAGTTTCACCGGGAGCCAGCTTTCCGGCGACTATATGGGTGTTGCTGCCGCCGGTTCTGCATCAGGTTCATTGCAAAATCTCGTTCTGGATATCCAGGCAGTCGGGCCCAAAGACGGTACGAGTCAGGATAAGCAGATTTATGGGGTGGAGGTTCAGGGGGGAAATCCCGATTTTTCAGGAGATTTGCTCAAAATCGGTATCACGACGGATTTTGTGGGAAGCGGAAACAATCAGGCGACGGCATTTGATTTTTACAGTACCGGCAGTGCCTCGATTTCGGCGAAAGAGGTGGATCTTTCCGTCACTTCGACAGCTTCAAACGGAAAATCGGTATATGGCATAGGTATGGGCGGAGGCGGTACGCTGAATGTGACAAGCGATGTGGTCAATATCCGGCTTGAATCGGCGACGGAACGGCCGCAGGGCAATTACAGTGAAGCCATCGGTATCGATGTCTGGGGTGGAAAACTGGTGACAGCCGATTCAACCGTGCTGAATATCGATGTGGTGTCACATGGCACCGTATCTCCGGGCAGCGACAACAGCAAGGACGGCGCAACGTCCGTTTACGGCATCAAATTCGAAGGCGGGCAGGGCGAGCTCAATGGGGTGGCCAATATCGACGTTTCCGCCGTGGGCGGCAATGCGTCGGGTGTGGAAGTCACCAATTATTTCTACAATACATCACTGGGAGAGAACAGCCATGACAGTGCGGCAACTGTCGGCAATCTGAATGTGACCGCTTCCAGTACGACAGGAAGGGCGGCCGGTATCAATACCGTGCTGGAAAAAGCGGACGATAAAAACGTTATTCTGGAAGTGACCGGCGATAGCGTGCTGCATGCAACGACTGAAACCGGTACGGCATACGGGGTGAATCTTGACGGGGCAACCACCATCGATGTAACCGGCAATCTCACGGCAACCGCGACAGCGAGCGGAGAAGGCGGACAGGCATGGTCGGTCCATACCGATGCAGGTACCCTGAATCTGGCCGGACGAACCAATACCCTGAACGGGGATGCACGTGTCGTCAATGCGGGAACACTGAATCTGGGCAGTTCGTCAGGAAATTCACAGACCAATATGAACGGGAATGTGAGCGCCGACAGTACCTCATCGATTGGTCTGACCAATGCAACCCTGAATCTTGCTGCCGGAAAAACCGTCAATGTCGATGGAAGGGTCAACAGCAACAACGGTACTATCGCCATTAATGGTGCAGCGTCCGAAAAAACGGTAAATATCGCCACTCTCGACAATACAGGTTCCACTACTTTCCGGACCAGTTCCGCAACAGCCGGCCAGATTGCCGTCGGTACCCTGAACAATATCGGAACCGTCAACCTGAATCTGGACAGCACCGCAGCCAATGACCTGACCGGAAAAACCGCTGCAGAAGTCGCACAGAATGCAGCCAACGTGCTGGCGGTCACGACCAGAAACGGCGATGGCCAGTATAACGTCGCTGTAGCCGAAAGCAGTGGCGTGACAGGCGCCATCACAGCGAAAACGGATGAAAACGGCAATATCATCACCTCAAGCGTCGCCGAGAAAACAAACACAGTCATGTCATCCCTGATGAACATCTCGGCCAACAACTTTCTGGTATTCCGTTCCCAGATGAACGATCTGGACAAGCGCATGGGCGATTTGCGCACCCTGCCGCAAGCCGATGGTATCTGGGCCAGAGCCATTGCCGGGCAGAGCGAATACAAGCAGATACACAACACCTACCAGACCCTGCAAATCGGAGCCGACAAACGCATCGGCAACCTCCTGGTCGGTGCGACAGCCAGCTATACGGATGGAGACGGTACCCTGAACAACGGTTCGTCCGACGACAAGAACTATACATTCGGTTTTTATGGCAGCTGGCTGGGCGATGATGGCCAGTTCGTCGATGTCATCGTCAAACGCCATCGTCTCGAAAGCGAGTACGATCTGGCTTACACCAGTGGCGACCGGGCAAAAGGCTCAATGGATACCTCCGGGACATCGCTGTCCGTCGAATACGGATGGAGACTTGGCATCGCCGATACCGATTTCTACATCGAACCGCAGGCTGAATTCATGTATGGACACCTCAACAGCGTGGGTTATACCACCAGTAACGGAGTCAGAATCAGTCAGGACGCCATCAAAACCGCTGTCGGCAGACTGGGAATCGCGGCGGGCTGGGTATCTCCGGACAAAACCGGTTCCGCCTACATCAAGGCATCCGTCCTGAACGACTGGGATGGAGATGCCAAAATCAGTGCCACAAAAGGTCGCACGGTGACCTTGCATGAAGACATGGGAGGAACCTGGGGAGAATTCGCACTGGGCGGCACCTGGAACATCAACAAGAACCTGGCGGCCTACGGAGAAGTGGAAACCACAGCAGGCAACCCGGTCAGAACCACCTATCAGGTCAGTGGAGGTATCCGCTACAGCTTCTGAATGGAAAAGCCGTTTTCAGCCTGACGAAGAAAAAGGCGGAAATACGGAAACTTTCCCTTTTGCCCCGCTTCCTGAAGGGAGGCGGGGTTTTTTGTGCCCGGGCGAACGGGAGACGGGGGCCGGGTGGCCGGAAGGGAGAGGGGAAAGTGCGGCGAGATACCGTTACAAATCGCTTTTCCCGGGCGGTTGCGCCGGAAGATACCGGGGTGGGGAATGGTTTGTGTGCGCTTTCCTGTCCATTCTCCGGAACCGGTCACGGGGTGTTGTGCCGTTTGGAAGGGGCGGGACCCGTAGCACGGATGCCGGATTTGCGGGGGCGGTTTTTTTCGTGTGGCGTATCCGGGTTGGCGGGACGTTGAAGGCGGCGGGAAATGGCGGATGGATGTGGCTCGTGTGTCTGCCGGTTTACCCTGTTGCAGCGGCTTCTCGGGCCGATATGCCTGGCTGGCATGAGGGGGCAAGGTATCCGGACGGCTGCGGGTGTCGCGGGTGAAAACGGAGACAGGGCGCTATAGCGGGAAAAAAGGCGTGTGGCGGAATGTTTTTGCCGGACCTGAATGAGGATAGCGGGCTGGTAAACGGTACGGCGAAAGAAGACAGGGCCTTTTGTGTACAAAGGGCATAAGGTGGCCGTCTGGCCGGGGGCGGGAATGGCGGTTACGGTTCGTTTTTTTCCCTGACAAAGGCTCCCAGACGCTGGATGCGCTGCGGCGGCACGTCGTATCTTTCCATCAGTTCCTCGAGATTGTTGCCTTCCTCGGCGATGAAGTGACGGTTGCTGTTCGGTTTGGGAACCCAGACGATGTAGCGTCCGACGACGGCGTGTACGGTGTGGAATTCCATCGTACAGTTTTTGCCCAGATCGGTGATGTAAGCCTTGTTTTTGACGAGTTTGTCCCAGTCATCCATGTGAAATCAGTCCATCGGGTCGGTGTTTTCGGGGGGATGATCCTGCTTTTTCGGCGAATACAGGTGTTCGAGGCACGCTTCGGCACATTCATCGAAAAGCCGGTTCACGGCAGCGAGGCATTCGCATTCTTCGGGGGTCAGCCCCCGCCGGGCCTCGACGGCCAGATCGAATACCAGTCCGATGACCTTGCGGGCATCGACGACCAGCGCCAGATGATCGACATTCAGTGTTTTGGATAGGGGAAAGGTTTCCTGATTGGTCATGTTCGCTCCCGTTTACAGTGACCCTGAACAAACAGGGTCGGGCGGGAGCTCGTAACCGTCGTAACCATCGGCAGGCGTATTTCTCCGGGAAGGAGTCTTGTATTAGCCTACTCCCGCCCGTTTGCGGACGAGCGGATACATCCGATTTGCATCGGACGGGTTACAGGTGATTACGAGCACCTGCGGCTACTGTACCGTGCCTGCTGTCTGAATGCAAGTTCATAAGCGGCAAGGTGCATCAAGTGTTGCGACAGTCGGCTCGCTTGTACCCGAAAAAAGCGGAAAGGACCGGACAGACCGGTCTTTTGAACCGGGCGAAAGGAGCGGGACGGAAAAGGCGGGAAAACGGGAAGTGAGGGGGGCGCGGTCTTTTTTTGCGGAAGAGAGACTGTCGCCCGATACACCGCCAGTCGGGACGGTCAGGGATTTTCCGGATGTGTTCGGGGTTTCACCGGAAAAAGACACGATTTTTCACGACAGGATCGGTACACCTGTTGCGATCGGCAAACGGCTGTTTGTCGCGTTTCCATCCGCGGTTGGCCGCTGTTTCGGGAGAGTCCGGTATGAACGAGCGGATGGAAACCGCGAGCGTGAAGCGTGAAGCGTGAAGCAGGAAGCGTGAAGCGTGAAGCGTGAAGCAGGAAGCAGGAAGCAGGAAGCAGGAAGCAGGAAGCAGGAAGCAGGAAGCAGGAAGCAGGAAGCAGGAAGCAGGAAGCAGGAAGCAGGAAGCAGGAAGCAGGAAGCAGGAAGCAGGAAGCAGGAAGCAGGAAGCAGGAAGCAGGAAGCAGGAAGCAGGAGACAGGAAGCAGCAAAACCGCCATCTGACCAGCGAATTTTTTGTAAAAATCCGCTTTGCCCGGTCAGATAAAACGGGGAGTCTTTGACGCAATACTCCGAACGGGTTACGAGGTGTCACGACCACCGTTTGTTACTGTACAACAACATGATGTATGAATGCAATAAACTGGCAGTTTAAACTTTTCCAGATAAAACATGGTTTTGGGCCGTATTGTGTCCATTTTTCAGGTGTTAGCCGGGTAAGGTTTGTTTCCGGTTCGGGGATGGTTTGAAAAGGGGCCGTGGCCTTTCAGGCCAGCGAACATGCCTGCCGGCGCCAAAAAAGGGTGACGGGATGCCGCAAACGGATCGGGGAAGGAAAACGGGTCTTTAACGGATCGTGCAGACCATGAAAGGTTTTCGTGATGTGCGCGATCCGGTGTGGTTCTCCGTTATTGCCATGTGTCCGGAATAGAAAGCGGGTATGGGTGTTTCAGAGGTCTTCTGCCGTCCATTTTCCGATGACGACGCCGCAGATGGTGGCGTTGGTGCTGACATGCATGATCCGGGTGGGCCATGAGGGGTTCAAGGCCATCAGCATCCTTTCCCCGTTGGGTTCGATCAGAAGCTGCTTGAATGTGGCGGTGTGGTCATCGTCCAGTCTGACGACGACCATGCTGCCGTTGCGCGCTTCGCGGCAGGGATCGACGGCGATGTAATCCCCGTCGTTGTAGGAGCGTTCGCCGCCCGGGTTGTACATGCTTTTTCCGACGACGCGGAGTATGAAGGCGTTCTTGCTGTGTTTGAAAGGGCAGGGAATCCATTCTTCCGCGTCGCCCGGTGCGAAATTGTCGATCGTTTCCGACCAGTTGCCGGCCCGTACCCAGGAGATCAGGGGCAGCATGCCGACCTTGTCGGGCGGGGGACCGACGTATCCCGGCTTGAGACCCGCCGCGGCGGGGACGGAGGACGGCGACGGGCTGTCCATATCGAGACGGACGCCGTGGACGGATTCTTCCCCGTAAAGAAAACCGACCGGAACGTCGAACGCGTCGGCGATCGCCCGGAGGTTTTCCGCGGTGGCGTTGACTTCGCCACGCCGTATCCGGCCGATGGTGGTCTGGCCAATGCCGGTTTTGTTGGCCAGTTTCATCTGGGTGCCGAGGTGGGGGTTCTGCTTCATGAGCAGGTCGAGCTGTTCGGCGACGATTTCCTTGGATTTTCTTTTCATAACCTTCGTCTGTTTCCAGTAATGATGTCGAAATGCAGACCTTGTCCGGCTTGATTTTTGGGCCTTATGTGGTCTATTATAGCAGATAGCACGAGTTTGATGCTTTTCGGGGATGACGTGTTGTTTTCCGTGTGAGGCGTTTCTCCTGAAAATAGTTGTTAAAACAATATATTATGCCGTTTTTTGTCCGGACTCCCCTGTTCTTGCCGTGGGTGTTTTCCGCCATTTGAACCGGAAAAAACAGGGGGCGTCATGAAAAATATCAGGAACAGGACGGTTTTTGCAGACCTGATATGGTTCGTGTTGGTTTCGTTTTGGACCGGAAAGCGGTTTTTTCGAATGCAAAAGGTTGCCTATGATTCTGTCCGATTTTTGTCTGCCGGATGCACTCCTGCCGTATGGGGTTTGGGTATCCGTTTCCGGAAGGTTTTTTCCGGCCGGCCGGTTTTTTTCGCGGGATGCATTTTTCATGAGGGAGCGGGCCTGATGAATTTCTACAAACATTATATCGGGGATTACCAGCGCGATACCGGGCATCTTACGCTGACCGAGCATGGCGCCTACCGGCTGATGCTGGATGCCTATTATGCGACGGGCCGGCCGTTGCCGGGACAACGCAAGGCGCTTTATCGCCTGTTGCGTGCGGACAGCACAAGCGAGCGGCGTGCGATCGATGCGGTGGCGTCGCAGTTCTGGGAAACGACGGATGGCGGGCTGGTCAACCGGCGGGCGGCGCTCGAGATCGCCAGAGCCGAAAAACAGGCGGAGGTCAACCGCCAGATCGCGATTGTCCGCGAGGAAAGACGGCGGCAGGAACGACAACGCCGGGGGAACGGACAGACGGCGGATGGTTCCCCGCTTTTCGATACCGGGCCGGATGGAAACGGAAGCGATGTTCTGGATGATCCTGTGCATGTTCCTGCCGAAGTGTTTGGAGTGTGCAAAGTGAATAATACGCAAGTCGTTTCCGGCTTGCAACCTGTTTCGTGCACGGATCGTGATACCGCGACAGGGTGGCCGGCGGTGGAAGACCGGTTGGATGCGGGTGTTGTTCTTCGTGAACCAAGCCATAGCCAGAACCATAACCATAGCCAGAACCAGACCGGATATGGATGCTGCATTCCTGCAACAAACGGGGAGGAAAAGGCTTCCTTTTCGCCGGACGGGGACGGTTTTCCGGTGGAAAAGAAGGTGCCGGATGTTGTGGTTTCAGTAACGGACAGGCTGCCTGCCGGGGATGTGCCGGCGGAGAAATGTCCGGATGAGGCTGCGGGCCGGGAGACGGGAAAAAGCCCGTCTGCCGGGGCTGTCCGGGTGTCGCGTGCCAGTGCCGCGCTGGCAAAGGCGATGCGTGAGGAAGGGGTCATGGCGGCGGCGGCCGATCCCCGGGTGATGGCGCTGGCACAGCAGGGGGTGGAAGCAGGGACGGTGAAGGCGGCTTGCGCCGAGGCCCGGCGGGCACGGCCGGATGAGCGGATCGGCCCGGGGTATGTGGTGAAGATCGTGGAACGCTGGGTTCGGGATGCCGGTTCGATCCGGGCAAGGGGGGCGATGGCGCACGGGCGGCGTTGCGTTTCCGAGGAAAGGCGTCGGGTGCTGGATGAGCTGACGGGACGGAACAACACGCTGGAGGGGATGTTTTTCGCGGTGGACGACGATGTGCCGGGGCTGGCGGGGCCGGAGGACGGCGGAAAGTGAAGGTGGTTTTGGTGAGGGGCACCGTTTTGCCGGTGAAGCCGACAGGGGGGCGCCCTGGATACGGCCGGGGGGATGGCGTGCGGTGTCGCCGGCTGGACGATGACGGAAATGACGGTGGAAGGAGTCGGACATGGAAGCGGATGAGTGGTATTCGGGCGGGGGTGGCCGTCCGGATGGCCGCCGGGAGGCGGGGCGGGGAAAAGGGATGTCGTTTTCCGGCGTCGAGGCGCTGTTTGCCGAATTCGAGGCGCTTTACGGTTCGCGTTTCGCGGATATGTGGCGGCATACGGATGTGGCGCGCATGAAGTCGCTGTGGGCAAGGGCGCTTTCGGGGTTTTCGGTGGGGGAAATCCGGACGGGACTGGCCGGGTGCCGCGATTTGTCCTGGCCGCCGTCGCTGCCGGAATTCATGGCGTTGTGCCGCCCCCGGCCCGATCCTGCCGTCGCGTTCGCGCAGGCGCAGGAACAGGTCAGCCGCCGTCCTTTCGGCGAGGATGTCTGGCCGGAGAAAGCGCTTTACTGGGCGGCGGTGGCGTTCGGTTTTTATGATTTGCGGTCGATGTCCTGGCCGCAGGCGAAAACCCGCTGGACCCGGATCTGGACGGAAAAGCGCGGGAGGGAGGAAACGTTGCCGCCGGTGCCGCCTTTCCGGAAGGCGCTGGTGGCGCCGGGCAAGAACGAAACGGATACGGAGACGGCCCGCCGGCATCTGGCGGATCTGAAACGGCTGGTCGGTCTGTGTCCGGGCCCGTGCGGGCGAAACGGGGAGGCGGATGTGCCGTATCCGGACAAGAGCGTATCCGGAAAGGGAGAGGCATATGTCCGGCAGATACCGGGGTGACGGGGGAGCAGTGCCGTTGACTGGCCAAACCGGTCGCGAACGCAGACGGTCGGGCATGATGTGTCGGGGAGTATATGGGAGTGTATGGCGTTGATGTGCAAGTGAAAGAAGTGTCATGCCGGAAGGCCGGTGCAGGGGGATGGGGGAATGGCGGAAAAATGGGGCCGGATGTTTTCGGGGAGGATCGGGCAAAGGGGGAAATGGCAAAAGGGCGGCGCAGGTGTTGCAAGGAAGGATGCACGGTACCGTCTGTTGCAGACGGAAAGTGTGGTGATGAAAGCGGAAACGGCGCAAGCCGGTGACTGAAAGAAAGGAAAAGGAAGAAATCATGAAGAAAGCGGGGGTTTGTGCGAGACGGGTCGCCAGCCAGAGGGAGATGATCGAAAAGACGCTGGCGAAAGAACCGATGACGATTGTCGATCTGGCCAAAAGGCTGGGTCTGTCGAACGATACGATCCGCAACCGGATCGGCGAGCTGGTGGCCGACGGGCGCCGGGTGCGTGTGGTCGGCTGGAATGTGCTGGAGACGACGATGGTGCGGGTATGGGGCCCGGGGCCGGGACGGGATGAGCCCAGACCGGTCAGGGTGCGGGTCGATGGCGTGAAACGGAACCGCAAGGCGGCCGGTGGCGCCCGGTTGCCGGTATCGGTGCCGGTCGTACGGTTCAGAAGGGAGGGGATGGACGAATGGCTGTTCAGAATCCGGGAGTTGAGATGATCGCGCTGACGTTGCCTTATCCGGTTTCGGCGAACCGTTACTGGCGGACGTTTATGCACAAGGGGTGTGGTCAGCCGGTGACGGTGGCAAGCGAGGAGGCCCGGTCGTATCGGAACGAGGTGAGGCGTCTGGCACGGGAGGCGGGGATCGTCAGGCCGTTTCCGGGGCGGGTGAGTGTGTCGTATGTGCTGTATCCGAAGTGTCCGGCGGACTGGAAGCGGCGTGCCCGCGCCGATCCGGCCCGGTGGGACGATACGGTGCAGTGTATCGATCTGGATAATGCGCAGAAGATTCTGTTCGATGCGCTGGAGGGGGTGGTTTTCGAGAATGACCGGCTGATCCGGCATATCGAGGGGGAACGGGCCGTTCCGGATGGGCCGGCGCGGGTCGAGCTGCGCGTCGAGTCGCTGGAAGGGACGCGGGAAAAAGCGTCTGTCGTCCCGTCCGGGACGGTGGCGGAGGACGGAATGTCTCTCGAGGGGCGGTTTCCGCTTCATTGCCGGGTGAAAACGCCGTCGGGGCGGCTGGCGGAGGTGAGACGGCATCTGGCCGGGGCCAGCAAGCAGGACTGTTTCGAGCGGGTGATTTGCCGGTATGTGGACGGTCGGCGCGCGGATGACTGGGTGACGCTCCAGCCCCGTTTTCTGACCCGGGTGGGCTGACAGGATCAGGTGAGGATTGCCGTCCGGACGGTGTTTTCCGGTGGCGTTTTCCGGCAAGACGGGCGGTTCGGATGTCGGACGGACAGGGGAAAAAAGGGAAGCTTTTGGATTTGTTGTCCGCTAATAAAAATTATGGGTTCCATTATAAAAATTAATGGATGTTGAAAACAGGAAAGGATGGAACCGCTATCCCGCCACAGCCCTGGCCCGGCTGTATGTCAAAACTTTTATCATACCTTATCGATGTGTTTGTTTCAAGTGCGGAAAATCGGGGAGGGATCTTGAATAATATGAAATCAATCAACGGGTTATGAATGAAAACAATGTCCGCTAATTTTTATTAGCGGACGTTTGGAGGGCAGCGGGGTGAGGATTCCCTGTCCCTGACCATTTGCCGGGCCGGTGGCTGGAAAAGCGATGGGGAGTGGATATGGGGCAGGGAAAGACGTGGCCGAAACGGCAGGCGGAGCGGGAAAGAAGGTCGTCCGGTTTCGGGAAGGGATGTTATCGGGGCGTTTCGGGGAAAACGAGGCTGTCGATGGCGATTCTTCTGACGGTGGTGCCGTTTTTTGCCGGGCAGCAGGCGTACGCAAAATGGCTCGATCGTTATGAGAATATCCAGCCGTCGGGAAAACCGTCCGTTCCGAAATACAATATCCGCAACGGGTCCATTGATGTCAGCAGTGGCAACACGCTGATGGGATTTAATGAGGACGGCTCGGAACTGTCGTCCGAGGCCTGGCCGAACGTCGCCTATGGCGAGGATGGCATCACGTCATACAAGGCGAATTTTTATTCCGGCTGGGGACTGACCGGTCATCTGGACGAGACGCTTTCCGCTGTGAAGGGAACGGGCAGTACGGTTTACTGGGATTTTCTGGCGCCGGAGAGTTCCCGGATCGTCGCCAGGCTGAATGTGGGAACCCGGAATTTTCTGCATTCAGGGGTGTACGGCATTTATGCCAAAAAGCTCGGGCATAAAAATGACGATGGCAATGGCGCGGCCCATTTCAATTTCCTCTCGAAAGAGACGGCGATTCTGGCGAGCAATCACAATAATCTGAGTGGCGATGTGGCCGCCGTCCGGCTGGAGGAGGGCGGTTCGGTGTCGTTTTGGGGCCAGCGGGAGTTGCAGGCCGATCCGGCACTGGGGATGGGTGATACCTCGCTGGGCAGCCAAAAAGTGACGATCGCCGCTTCCAACGAGTATGACGGGGCCGGCGGGAATGTGTACGGGATTCTGAATACGCGGGGCGATATCCATCTGGGGGCCGATACGACGCGAATCGAGGTGTTCAACAAAGGGGTCAACCGGGAGAATGTGAAGGTCGGTGATGAAACGGTGGATGTCACCAGTCATGCGATCGGGATATACAACTCGGGCGGGGTGCTGGAGAACCGTTCGGATCTGGTGATCGCCACGGGTAATGCGGCCATCCGTCAGGAAAACGGAACGGGGGACGGAGAGACGGTTTCCACGGGGGAAGGGGTGACGGTCGGGCTGTTCAATGCCACGTATACGGATCGGTCGGAAAAGCCCGGGTTCGATCCCCGGGGCGCGTCGGTGGACAGTACCGGGTCGGTGACGATGGATTTGCAGGCGGAAAGGCAGGTGTTCGGCCTGATGCAGATGCATGAGGAGACGTCTTCGACGTTTGCCGGAGAGACCCGGATCGCCGCCAGCAGTGCGGGGGCGGAGGCTTACGGGGTGTTCGCCACGGAAAAGACGCGCGCCGGGTTCGACGGTCGGCTTGCCTATGCCGTGAAAAGCGGGGCGGCGGATGCGTATGGCGTGATGGCGGATGGTGAGGCCCGTGTGACGATCAATGGCGGGCTGGCGGCGTCGGTGGACAGGACGCAGTATGACGCGGCGCTGAAGAAAGCGCGGGCGATCGAGGCGCTGGGCGGTGCGCAGGTGGAGGTGAATACGGAGGGCCGCCATCTGGTTCAGGTCGATGGCGATCTGCATACGGCACCGGGAGGTGCCGGCGGGGCGGTCGA
Source organism: Oxalobacter aliiformigenes (assembly GCF_027116575.1). Lineage (GTDB taxonomy): Bacteria > Pseudomonadota > Gammaproteobacteria > Burkholderiales > Burkholderiaceae_D > Oxalobacter > Oxalobacter aliiformigenes. The sequence goes on from NZ_CP098252.1 coordinate 1,136,653, forward strand.
TCCCGGCGATATCGGCAACAGTCTGGCGATCAATGTGAATGTGCTGGCCTGGGCGATTCGCAATGACGGCATTATTCTGGGGGGTGGCGGGACTATTCTGTCGGCAACCGGGGAAACAACGCACGCCCTGCTCTCAGACAGTCCGTCCAGTGATGCTTCCGGAACGACGGCAGAAGACGGAAAGATCACGTTTGTGATGAGCGAGGCCGGGTCGTATCTGACGGGGGCGGCCAACGGGAATATCGATATGACGGTGTCGGATGCGACGCGCTGGGATGTGACGGCGGACAGCCGTTACGAGACGTTGCGGGCCAATGGCGGGACGATCGATTTCTATCATCCGGATGTGCGGTATGACGATGCGCTTCCGTTCCAGAAGATGACGGTGGGCGACATGGTGGCGCCGGTGGCGCGTGCCGGCGGGGCGGGCAGTACGTTTGTGATGAATACGGATATGCTTTCCGCCGGCAAGACCGTGATGTCGTACGATGGCATGACGTATTTCGACGGGGAACTGGTGTCGCAGGGGACGGTCGATGACGCGACGGGAACGTTTACGTCCAATCCGGTGTACCGTTATCGCGGCCATGATGTGGAGGTGGCGCTGAAAGGGGTGGCGCTCGACGAGGTGAAGAAGACGCTGGAATACGGGAAGCGTTACGGTGATTTCCTGTCGGTGAAGTCGGCGTCCGGCGGGGCGCAGACGTATGCGGTGCAGATTTACGATCCGGCGGTGAAAAACGATGTGGCGTATGACGGTACGGTGCTGAAGTTCGCCACGGTGCCACAGAATGTGACGCTGGTGGGGCAGGCGATGCAGCACGATCCGCTGTTCGTCTATACGCCGAGGATCTGGAGGACGGAACATCACGATTCGGGCCAGTCCGTGTATGACGAGGCCGGCGGGCGGTTCGTCGCGAAAGACGATACGCGGTTTACGAAGGCGGAATACGAAAGTCTGGGCCTGTCGGAAACGGCGGCGGATGCAAACGGTTATGTGGATTACTGGCTGTCGGGGTTCAAACGGGATGTGTCCGAGGAGGGCAAGACGCCGGTGAAGGCCGCGGCGGCGGCTTTTGCCGGATGGCGCTGGTGGAACGATAACGATACGTTGCTCAAACGCATGGGCGAGTTGCGCTATTCGGATGGGCAGGACGGCGCCTGGGTGCGGGTGATCCGCAGCAAGCATGAGAGTGGCGGGACTTACGGGTTCACGGGTTATACGACGATGCTCCAGATCGGGGCCGACCGCCGGGAGATCGGCGAGAAGGGCATGTGGCGGCGTGGGGCGGCGCTGTCGTGGGGCGAGACGGATACCCGGTTTTCACAGGGCAAGGGAGAAAACACGAATACGAGCCTGACGCTGTATGCCACCTGGCTGGGGTACAAGGGGCATTATCTCGATCTGGTCGTCAAGGGCAGCCGCTTAAGGACGGATTACGAGACGTTCGGGGCGTTCGCCGATCATGGGGTCGGCAAGAACTGGGCGGCCAGCGCGAGCGCGGAATATGGCCGCAAGAAGAAGGTGCATGCGGATAACTGGTTCGTCGAACCGCAGCTTCAGGTCACGTACGGCCATATGTGGGGAAGCGACTATACGACACGGCAGGGCATTCATGTCGATCAGCAGGATGCGGACAGTCTGGTCGGCCGGGCCGGGGTGGTGCTGAGCAGGGAATCCGAAAGCGAGTACCGGCGGCCGAAACGGGTGTATGTGAAGGCGTCGGCGCTGCACGAGTTCATGGGGCGGGACCGGTTCACGCTGCGCGATGCCGCCGGCGGGTCGGTCGGGCTGACCAATGATCTGGGGGGAACCTGGTATGAGGCCGGTTTCGGCGCGAATGTGGTGCTGAAGGAAGGCATGCATGTGTATTTCGATTTTGAGCGCGGTTTCGGTGGCCAGGTCGATATGCCCTGGCGGGTCGAGGGCGGTGTCCGGGTGGAATTCTGAGCGGGGAGAGCGTCATGGGACTGAAAAAAGCGGGGATGTTGTTTTTGTTGGGGGTTCAGGCGCTTTTGCCGGTATCGGCGGAGCCGGCACGGCCGGTGGAGTCGCCCGTGCCACCGCTGGCGGAACGGGAAACGGGGCTGGACGGTTTGCCGTTCAAGGGAGAGGTTCTTTCGATGGACGAAGGGGCGGCCTATCTGGGAGAACGGCGCGGCTGCCGGCCGGTCGGCAATGAGGAAGGCGCGAAACCGGAAACGGTGGCCACGCATGTGTTTTACGGGCAGGGGGAATTGTGGCTGGCGAAAACGCCGGCCCCCGGGGAAAAAGCGCCTGTCTTGCGAGTACTCACGAGCCGTCCCGATGTGGCGACGTCGCGCGGGATTGCCGTGGGGATGCATCGGGACGATCTGTCAAAGGCGTATGGCGAACCGGAACGCATTCACTGGAACCGCCTGTCGGCAGACGATTATCCGGAGGTGGTGCGCTGGGCGGTTTATCGCTGTCGTGAGGAATGCCGCACGTTCAATGACGAGCGGGACGGCCGGCGCTTTTCGCGGCTTGTTTTCGGGCTGGCGGGCAATGGCACGATCCGCCGTGTCGGGTATTCGACGTCGTTTTTCGGCCTGTGACCGGTTACGGCGGATATCGCCACGAACGCGGCAGCGATAAAAGAGACAAATAAACGTACCGGAACGATAGCCGTATCGCAGGAAGGAGGCAGGACCACGACAACCGTATCAGGAGATTCGGTTGTATTCGGCAACAATGCGAAACAGTCGGTCAGAATCGAAGGAGGCAACGTCTGTTCCACTGGAGACATATTCAACGGAAACGGGCACAGCATAGAAGGGAACCGGGCGGCGATAAGAGATGTGGACAGCCGTTTGTCCGGAGTGGAAAGCCGGTTGAGCGACGTGAAAAGGACAGCATATCGGGGTATTGCGGCCGTAACGGCGATAGCCAGCATACCGACAGTGGATTACAACAAGCGGTTTGCCATCGGTGTTGGTATGGGTAACTTCGAAGGAGAAAACGCGCTGGCGATAGGAGCGAGCCTGCGTGCGACAGAAAGCCTGACCTTCAAGGCCAGCGTCGGCAAATCCGGAAGTGAGGCGACATATGGAGCAGGTGCCGCCTTGTCGTTCTGATTTTGCGCCCTGGAACAGGAAGTTGCTTTCCGTGATGCAGCTTCCTGTTCGGGTGTTGGCGGGAAATCGTGACTGATGTCGGTCATAAGCCCGGGAGAGAAAAGACAGCCCGTTACATTGCGGACAACATTCCGGATCCCGCTCCCGTAAAGGGAGCGACCACACAGCGCGTCTATACGATGGTGGACGACCTGTTTCAATCCACGCACCCGTAAAGGGTGCGATTCGAGGCAACCGGTGTCACTCCGCACCTAATAATGTTTCAATCCACGCACCCGTGAAAGGTGCGACCCGCGATTTTTGCGGTACGGGAAACGGAGTACACGTTTCAATCCACGCCCCCGTGAAGGGGCGACAAATACAACGTTACTGTCCCGTTGAGCGATAAACTGTTTCAATCCACGCCCCCGTGAAGGGTGCGACCGCCCCTCTGTCAGGCCCGGTAAACCGGGCGTTTCAGAGGCATTTTGCGAGGACCTCTTTCTTTTCACCTGAAAATAAGGGAGGTTTCCCGAACATTTTTTATTTTACGTGTATTTTCAACAGGTTGGCAATGCGAGCAACTCACGGGGGAAAGTCTGTTCACTTGGGGTGCCCGCATCGGCAGACAGGATGATGGATCCGGGGCAGGATGTGCGGAAAGGTTCCACAGGCCGGAACCTTTCCGGAGTGATTCGTCATTTGCCGGTTTTTCGCTGTTTCGGACTGCGGCGGGTGTCAGGGCCGTTTCCGGAAACGGCTTGCGGTCGGGCAGGACGCGGGTGATAATGGCGTCCGGGTTCCCGGGATCAGCGGGGCGGAGGTGCCGGCAGGGTGGCTTGCTGTGCGGTGGCAACGAATGGACAGGGCAGGAGAATGAGATTTGTGATCGACAGTCGCGTGTTCGCGGCGATTCCCGATATGGTGGTGGGCGTCGTGGTGGCGCAGGGGGTGGATAATACGAAGGCGGTGCCGGAGGTGTCGGCGATGCTGGCGCAGTCGGTCGAGGCGGCCGAGGCCCGGTTTTCGGGCCGGGAGGTGAAGAAAGCGGAAGAAATCGTGCCTTACCGCGAGGCTTTCCGGGCGCTGGGGATCAATCCGAACCGTTTTCCCTGTTCGGCGGAGGCGCTGTTTTCCCGTATCGGCAAGGGCAAGGGGATGCCGTCGATCAATCCGCTGGTGGATCTGAACAATGCCGTGTCGTTGAAGTATGTGATTCCGATGGGAACGCATGATCTGAAAGATGTACCGGAGGTGATCGGGATGCGGCCAGCGACAGAAAACGACCGTTTTCTGCCGTTCGGCGGAGGGGAGGAAGAGGTTCCCGATGCCGGCGAGGTGGTGTATGCGGTCGGTAATCAGGTCCGGACGCGGCGATGGACCTGGCGGCAGAGCGAAAACGGCAAGATCACGGCGGAGACGTCCACCGTGTTTTTCCCGATCGACGGGTTTGCGGGAGTCAATGAAGCCGCGGTGAAGGCGGCATCGGACGAGCTGGCCGGTATGCTGGTGTCCTGCTTCGGCGCCCGGGTGAAGACGGGGTTCGTCGATCGGGATCATCCGGAATTTGTCTGGTCGTTCTGACGGGGGCGCCGGTTTCCGTTTGCCGGGCGAATCTGTTCGGGTTTATGCGGGCGGTTCGTCGCCGGCCGGGGAAAGGACGGTTTCCCGGTTGATGACGGTTTTCAGGGCCAGTTCCTGGCGGCCGTCCGGCTGTTTTTTTCCGGTTTTTCCGTAAATGGCGATGGCGTGTGTTTCGCGAAATTCGTCGCAGGCCAGCATGAGATGCGCCAGTCTTTCCGCCTTTTTCAGGGAAATCTGCCGGATGATCCGGCAGATTTCTTTTCCGGCGGGTTTGAGCAGGTTCATGGACAGCAGGATGTCCTTTCCGCTTTTCAGGCAGAAGGTGAAGGGGCCGTAATCGAGCCAGATGGTGCCGTTTTCCGGCACGAGCCGCCGTTCGTTGAGGGCAATGGCGGACGGGGCGTGTATGAAGCCGAGGTCGTCTAAAACGTCCAGCCGTTTGAGGGGGTATCGGGTGCGGGATTGTATGCGGCCGTCCGGCGACCGGGCGAAAACGGTCGGGGCCAGATAGCAGTCGTTATCCAGTACGTAATCGCACTAGGGCGGTGAACGCTTCGGCGTCTTCCCGGGAGACGACTTTCAGCCGTTCCAGCGTTTTGAGGCTGACCGATCCCGGTGCGGTGATTTCCCGGGCGAGGATGGCGCCCCACAGGTGCCTCAACTGGTGTTCGGAGACGAATTGTGCCTCGTTTTTCCAGCGGTTGACGAAGGTTTCCGAAAGACGGGACGTTTGGGAAGAGGGGGCGTTCTCGTCGGACCGGGAGGCAGGTGGCGGGGGATTTTCCAGGATGCGGGCCGCTTCGGCGGCGCAGGCGATCAGGTTTTGCGTTCCGGTTTCTTCCAGATGCCGTCTGGCGGCCTGTGCCGGGGTGGCGATTGAGGGGGGCGCTTCGGTGGCGTTCTGGCCGGAAAACAGGGTCAGCGCGCCTTGCCGGATGGCTTCGCAGTCGTGTTCGGCCTGTGCCCGTTTTTTCATGTCGCGGCAGATGCGGTCGGTGTACCAGTCGCCGAAGATGAGCAGGCACAGGCGATGCAGGAGGGTCGGCACGGCGCCCAGCGTTTTGCCCGCACCTTCCGCTATCGGGGTCAAGTCGCCGGTGATGTCGGCCAGTTTGACGGCATTGATGTCGAGCTGGATGCCGGGATGTTTTCCGTTTTTGTCTGTCATCGTTTCTTCCGTGTGCTGGAAATGTTGACACTTTAACCATTTGCGGGACGCTTGTCATGAGGCGGGAGGAACGGGCCGGGGAGTGACGGTGCAAGGGCGGGGATCGGGGAAACCGACGGATGAACGGGGCGTTTTGTGGTTCGGGGAAGAGAGGCGGGTAAACAGTCTGTTGATAAAAACGCCTGTTTTTTAAGGGTTTTCTGGATTTTCGGCCGTTTTTGTCTGTTTAAAGCATCATTAGGGGATCGACTGTCCGGTGTTTATGGCAGTGGCGGGTTTCCTGTCGTAAACTCGTCGGAAATAATGGAATGGAATATCCGTTTTGATAAGGGACTTTGCCGGAGCCGGCGGGGAAAGCGCATGTTGCCCCGTCTGCCGGAGGGGGGATCGGAAATGGGAGTCGGTTTCAGAATGGGGAACAGGTTTTTCCTGTTTCCGAACGTGGTGTTTTTTCTGTTTCTGTGTTTTTGCGGGGCGTTTTTGCCGTCAGGGGCGCAGGCATGGGAAGACGGCAGAAGGGGCAGGACGCAAGATGGAGAGACTGTTGCGGTATCGGCTGCCGGTGAGGAGAAGGCGGACAGCCTGTTCGAGCTGGTTCTGCTGAAAGACGGGGCTGAAGGAGGGGATCCCGAGGCGCAGTTCGAGCTGGGCCGCCGCTATCTTCAGGGGGTGGGGCTGGAACGCAATGACGTGATGGCGCTGCACTGGGTGAAGGCTTCGACAGAGCAGGGGTATGCGCGGGCCGAGGCCGGACTGGGCTGGATGTATGCCGTGGGCCGGGGGGTGCCGCGGGATGACGCCAAATCGTTCGTCTGGTATGAAAAGGCGGCGAAAAACGGCTATGCGGTGGCGCAGCGGATGCTGGGGAAATATTATGAAAAGGGCGTCGGGACGGAACGAAATCCGGAGCTCGCCAGACAGTGGTATGAAAAGGCGGCGGCACAGGGGGATGAAAAAGCGGTCCGGTACCTGAGGTTGTCTGGTGTGTCTGCCGGCGAACCGGATGCCGCGTCGGTCCGTTGACCGGTCGCAAAACGCGTGAAGTCCGGACATGACATGGATTTTTCCCGGCGGGCGACAGGACGGATGACATGGGCGGAACAGTGATGGAACAATCAGGTTGTCCGGGCAAAAGTGACTGGTGATGGGAAAGAACGTACCCTGTTCAATTTTGTTACCGGTGTTGCTGCCCGTGCAAGGAATTGCTTCGCCAGTGATCGCAATCCTGTTTCGGTTTTGTGCCAGACGGTTTTGCATATTGTCCGGTATTCTATTGAATCGACTCTGGAATACCGGACAATCACGTTAAATCAGATCAAAAGGATAATGCGGTACCGGCACCGTAAGTTGCGGAGCTGCCGGATTTACCCGCACTTGCCTTGAATGTCAGGCTGTCATTTGCCCGGATGCTGGCACCGGTCGCCAGAGCGTTTTCGCCTTCGAAGTTACCGACACCCATCCCCACGGCGAAACGTTTGCCCTCTTCAACCGTCGGGATGTTGGCAATGGCTGTAACCGCTGCAATCCCCCGGTAGGATGTTTCCTTGACATCGCTCAGACGACCATCGACAGTGGAAAAACGGCTGCTTTCCACATCCTGGATTGCTGTCTGGTTATTATTGGTATTGATGGCCTGCATGTTATGCTGAACAACCATACTATGAGCATTTGTCATCGAAAACACCGTTATGCTGATCAGACCGGCTATCAGACTTTTTTTCATATTTTTTCCCTTTCTGTTTTGCAAAATGAAAGTCAGGAAACACGCCAAGTCCGTTTGTAGCCAGAAGGGTCTTCAAGATACAAGTAACCAATTGATTTTTAATGATTTATGGTAATTAAAGAGATGAAATGTCTTTTGGAGAACTATTGAGAGATACAAAAAAGTTGTTTAGTATTAACAGGTTGGGAATGGCAAAGATGTTTTGAAAGTCCGCTAATGGCTATTAGCGGACATCGGGAGCGGGGAGTGAGTCGAACCATGTTGTGTCAGGAGAAATACGATGAAAAGAAAGAAGACAGCTATAGCAGCTGCGATTGCCATGCTGGTTGGCGGGCCGGTTTTTTCCGGTGAAATCGCTGATTTGGGCGGACGGGATCCCGTTTTTGCGGCGGAAACGGCATTGCCCGCCAACCCCGGGTTTACGGACTGGGCCGGCGGCGTCAACTGGAAAATGAGCGGAAATGAGAAATTGGAACTCCGGGCAGCGGGTAGGATGTATTTCAGTGATGATGCAGCATTCGAGCAATACAATGGAAAGGAAACGGTGAATGGTAACGGCAATTCTGTCCGGATCATGTCGGAGGGAGGGGGATCAGGCTATTATCCGGTTTCCCTGCTGGGTGCCTTAAAGAAAAACTCGACGGAAGTCAAAGGGCCCGAGGTGACCCTGACGAATTTCGACACGGTTTTCATTGCCCGAGAGGTACCTGGAGCCACAGTTCATGTGGGAGAGGGGAGCGTCCCTGTCTGTCGGTGCCAGACAGTTCATCAGCTCGGGCGGGCAGTTGTATGTGGCTGGTGCCGGATCGCTGGCTCTGGGGAGCGGGGATGATAAAATGGATTTTGTATATGTCGGCGGCGGTACGGCGGCATTATCGGTCAATAATTACGTAACGAGCAGCATCAGTATTCCGGGCAAGCTAGAAATTCATGCGAAAAAGGCGGTTTTCGAGGGAAACGGGGGAGATGAACAGGGCAAGGAGACGATTGCGGTAGCTGGTGGCCAGCTGGTACTGGATGTCGATGATGTTTCGGTGAACGGCAATATCCGCGTTGGCATTAGCAGTAGCGGTGTCGCTTCTGGGACGGACAAAAGCGGGTCTTCCGTGACGATCGGCAGCGATGACGCTTTTGTCAGGATAACCGGCGATGTAGCGGTCAGTTCGGCGGGCGGTTCGCTGGCTGTCAATATGTCAGGAGAAGCGTCTTCCTTTACCGGGACGGTGACAGAAGTGATGGCAAAGGACGATCAGGGACAGGAAATCGTGAATAGTATGGCTGGTACCCGTTTCACAGCCGGAGACGGAGCGACGATTCATTTGACGGGTGACAGTGCGATCAGGTCGGTAACGTCAAATGGCGCAATCATCAATACCGGAACAAACACCCTGAAAATAGGAGAACTCGTCAACCGTGAAAAAGGAACCGCAATCATAACCAGTTCCGCAAAAGCAGACCAGATCAACATCACCCACAATAGCGGAGAAGGATTGAATGTCATCCTGTCTCAGGAAGCGGCAGAGCTAAATGGCGATGCACAAGCCATGGCATCGGTCCTTAATATCGGGCAATCCGATTCCCCTTACACCATCACTGCCCGGGAAAATACCCTCATAGGAAACAGCACTTTAATATTGAACCCTGACGGAACAATTGCCTCCTATACAGAACAGAAAAACACCGTAACAGACAGCCTGCAAAAAATAGGAGCGATGAACTTTCTGACCTTCCGTGCGCAAACCAACGACGTATCCAAACGCATGGGAGATTTGCGCAGCATGCCGCAAAGTGACGGCATGTGGGCCAGAGCAGTTGCCGGACAAAGCGAATACAAGAGCATCCACAACACCTACCAGACATTACAAATCGGAGGAGACAAAAGAATCGGAAACATCTATGTGGGAGGAACCGCCAGCTACACAGACGGAGAAGGCAAACTCGACAACGGCAGTACAGACGACAAAAACTGGAGCTTCGGCCTGTACGGAGGCTGGATAGCAGATGACGGCCAATATGTAGACATCATCATCAAAAGACACAAACTCGACACCGACTTTGACCTGCACACCCAGAGCGGGACAGGCGTAAACGGGCGCTACCACACATGGGGAACCAGTGCCTCAGTCGAATACGGCTGGAGACTGGGCATAGCCGACACCGACTACTACATAGAACCGCAAGCCGAACTCATGATAGGACACCTGAACGGAGTCAGCCACACAACAAACGTCGGGACAAACATCAAACAGGAAGGCATAGACACCGCCGTGGGAAGAGTGGGAATCGCGGCCGGATGGATATCGCCGGAAAAGACAGGAAGCGCCTACCTCAAAGCCAGCGTCCTGCATGACTGGGAAGGAGACGCCAAAACCCGGGTCAGCAACAAAAAAGCCATGCGCAGCTACACGGAAGACATGGGAGGAACATGGGGAGAATTTGCGCTGGGAGGAACCTGGAACATCAACAAGAGTCTGGCGGCGTACGGAGAAGTCGAAACCACGGCAGGCAACCCGGTCAGAACCACCTATCAGGTCAGCGGAGGCATCCGGTACAGCTTCTGACATGAGACAAACGGAAAAACCGGATATCCGTCAAACGGAAAACGGTTGAGGGATAAACCGGCCTTTCCTCTTGACCCCGCTTCCCCGATGGGGGCGGGGTTTTCATTTTTGCCTGTATGCCCCGTTTCGTACCCGAAAACGGGGATTGTGACAGGTATTTTCTGTCGCGGCGGAAAACGGACGGCAGTCGGGGGAATATGGCGTGTCATTTAAGGGCCGTGTTTCCGATTTTTATCAAATGGCGCTCGCGATGCCTGTTGTAGCATGCCTGAAAATGATGGTTCGTTTTGATTGTTCAATCTGATGTTTTTTCAACAGGAAGGATTTCTTATGCGCAACAGCACTCGTGGATTGTTACTGGCGGCTTCTTTGGTGCTGGCCGGTTCGGCTTTTGCCGCTCCCGCCGGCGGTATCGTCGAACGCCCTCCCGTCCAGCAGGGTTACGGTACCGGTCCTTATGGCGGTTATGGCCCGGTCGGTCCGGCGACTTCTCCGGCGGTGGTCGTTCCGTATCTGGCACCTGGCGGCATTACTGTCTATCCGCTTTCCCAAAGCAACAATACGGTCAAGCCGGGTCCGAACAGTACGGTCAAGGTCAATTATCGCGGCTGGCTCGCCAATGGTACCGAATTCGACAGTTCGTATTCCCGCGGACAGCCTGCCGTGTTCGAGCTGAACAAGACGATTCCCTGTTGGCAGCAGGGCCTGCAAACCGTTCCGGTCGGCAGCAAGGTGAAACTGGTCTGCCCGCCATCGACGGCTTACGGGGCCAACCAGGTCGGCAATATTCCGCCCAACAGCACGCTGACTTATGAAATCGATTTGCTGGAAGTATCGAACTGAACGGTGTTTTTCGGGATCGATGGCGCTCCGTTTCGGTGCGCCATTTTTTTTGCGCCCGAAATAGCCAAAAGGTTGCTGAGGGCTCGCTGGATGGTTCGTGCGGTGACGGATGGTGTGGCTGACGGAAACAGTGGTGCCGGTTTGTTCGGCTGGTGCCGGTACTGTTTGCCGGAGGGAAGCATGCCGGGACATTTCCGTCCTTTTTCGTGACGGACGCATGAAGGCGGCAGGGTCCGGATTGTCCGGTATATGGCGGACTGAACGGCGGCTTGCGGCCGTCATGCCGGAAAACGGCATAACCGGAGGAAAACCGTCCGGAGCAGGCCGGAACCTGCCGTTGTCGCGGTGGCTTCCGCCTGACGATGGGGTGTTTTGCAAGTGATGGAACGGCCCGTTTTTTTCCGGGGAAACGGCCCGGCGTTTTGGCCGTGCCGTGTCGGAAAACGGTTTGTATCCTGCCGGCATGGCACGCCGGCTGTCATGGCAGGGCGGCAAAGCCGGTATGGTAGGGACAAGGTTTGTCTGGTACGGTCAGACTGGCATAAGGGATCGGGTTGACGTATCCGGTCTGGCCGGAAGGCATCAATCCGGTCGGCCGGTTGAACACGAGCATGGCAAGCAGGCAGCCGATGGAGAAAGCGATCACAAATGTCCGGTTAATCATGTCAGTTTCCTTTGCCGGTGAAAACATTCGTTCAGGTATTTCGGGATAGTAGTGTTCACTATAAGGCAAAAACCGGTTTTTATCCACTATTAAATAAATATTTTTACTTGAAGTAAAAATATGCGTGAACAAGACTGTCCCGCAGATGGTACAGGGCAGACAGAAGCGGAAGATGCGGATTTTTTCGCGATATCACCGGGGATCACGGTATTTCCGGATCGATACCGGAGTACCGGGCCAGCAGCAGGATGACGATGGATGGGGAAAAGACGGTTTTTGGCATGTTCGGGTATGCTCTGGAAGATTCCGGATGAATGCATTCCATTTCAAGGGGAGAACAGGGCATTGCCAAGGGAACGGGAGAACGGACCGTGTCGCAGGGACGAAACGGTCCGGATGAGGTAAATAGTGTGTCTTGCCGTGTCCGGTTCTGTCAGGGGGACGGGAAGCGGACCTGTACGGGAGTCAGCCGGTTGCAGGTGGTGCCGTCGCCCAGCTGTCCGGCGTCGTTTTCGCCCCAGCTCCAGACGGTGCCGTCTTTTTTCAGGGCAAGCGCGTGGCGGGGGCCGGTGGCGATTTCGACGACGTCATCCATCAGGTGGACGGGTTTCGTCCAGTTTCCGTCAACGGTTTCGGTCACGGGGCCGATGCCGTATGCCCAGACGGAACCGTCTTTTTTCAGGATGAGGGCGCCGGCTTCCCCGACGACGATATCGGCGACGTTATTGACGAAGCCGACCCTGACCGGCAGGGTTTTGGGTTCGAGTGTCGTGTACCGGCGTCCCGGCAGGCTGGCGTTGGCGAATCCCCAGACGTAGAGGTTGCCGTCATCGGTGACGGCGAAGCTGGCCAGGTTTTTGGTGGCGAGTTTGACGACGGGCCGGGATTCCAGTGCGGCGATGTTGGCCTTGTAGGGCCGGTTCTGCGCGATGCGGGAACCGGTCGCCAGTGCGCCGGAATCGTTTTTGCCCCAGACCCAGAGGCTGCGGTCTTCCCGGAGCGCCAGGGTGTGGGTGGCCGATGAGCTGACGCGCTTGACGAGATCCATGACTTTTTGCGGTTCGTCGGTGTTGCCGCCGGTTTCCTCGCCGGGCATTTCCTCGCCGCGTGACGGGTTGGGTTTGCCCCATGTCCACAGGGTGGAGGAGGTGTCGATGGCGAACGGGGTGTCATAGCCGGGGGCGATGGCACGGATATCGGACATGATCGGCATGGGTTCGATGACCGGGGTGTCGGAGAACAGGCCGATCTGGCCGGCCTGGCTGTCGCCCCAGCCGTAGAGGGTGCCGTTGCAGTCGATGTAAAACGATGTCCGGGAGGCATCGCCGGCCGCGGCGACGCAGGCGTTGTCGGCCACTTTCACGGGGGTGGCGCTGGATCGGTTGCGGTAGCGGGAGTCGCCCCATGCCCAGAGCCGCCCTTCGCTGTCGATGAAGAGGCTGTGTTTCAGGCCGGCGGCCAGACGGGTGTCCCGGGTGATTTCCTGTGCGTTTTCCACTTTTTCGGGGGGATGGTCGGTGGCCGATCTCAGGAGAAAGGCGAGGATAACGACGATGCAGACGATGATGAAGGCGATCAGAACGGGCAGTCGGTTTCGCATGGCAGTAATTCGTTGATCTCGAGGTTCCGGGTCAGGCAGACGGTTTTTCTTTTTTTCCAAGGATACGTCATTTTGACGTTTTCGTTTCCGTTTTTCCGCAGGGGAAAGGAATTTTTTTGCAGGGTGGGGAAACCGGAAAGGAAAAGGTTCTTCTCCCGTGGCGAAAGGGGGACGTTTTCCGGTTGTCGGGAGGCGGTTTCCGGATGGACGGACGAGCCCCGGGGTTGTCCCCGGACAGGGCAGCGGGCGGCACGGTGTCCCGGTGTTTGGACTGTATCCGGCCGGAGAGGGCCCGAAAATGGCGTGTCCGTCGGACAAGGAAAAAAACCGGGTGTTTTCGGGGGAGACGGTGACGGCTCTGCCGTCCGGGACAGGAGGTCAGCGTCCGGTGTCGGGGAGCGGGCGTTCAGGGCGGCATGCTGCCGTTTCGGGATTGTTTCCGGTAATTCGAGGGAGACAGACCGGTTTTTTCCCGGAAGCACTTGCCGAAGTGGCTGGTCTGTCCGAATCCGGTTTTCTGTGAAATGCCGGTGACGGGTTCATCCGTGTGCCGAAGCAGCGCGCAGGCTTTGGACAGGCGGTATTCCAGCAGGTACTGGTGGGGCGTGGTGTCCAGACTTGCCCTGAAGCATCTCAGGCATTCCGATTTGCTGACATGGGCGCTTTTGGCCAGTTCATCGAGTGTGATGGCGGTGGCGTAGTGGTTTTCGATGTATTCGAGGAAACGTTTCATGCGCGAGGCGACCGGGTTGTGCGGTTTTTTCGCCGGGATGCCGATGTTTTTCAGCAGGTCGAGCCATAAAGAGGCGAGCAGGACAAGAACCTGATAGACATGGAATGCATCCCGGTTTTTTTCCAGCCGGGACAATGTTTCCAGTTTTTCGAGTATCTGCCGGCCCCATCCGGTTTTCCGATCCAGCAGGCAGTAGGGAATTTCCGGATTTTCGACGATGCCTGTGACGAAATCTTTTGCCGGGGTGGCGGGATGGAAGGTCAGGAAGTACTCGGGGAAAAGGAAGCTGTTGTAGTGGCACGTGCCTTTTCTTCTGACATGGTGGACGACGTTCTTGTTGATGAAAATACCGTTTCCCCGGGGGATTTCCACGGTTTCTTCCAGTGTTTGCAGGGTGATTTCGCCATCCGGCACGCAGATGAATTGCAGGTCCTCGTGCCAGTGCATGACCTGAAAGCCCGGATTTCTCGGGACGGCATTGTCGTTGACGACATCGAGCACCAGATAGGGAAAACCGGTATCACCGTTCAGGTTGGGGGAATGGATGTATGGGGTTTTCATGATGATTCTGACGATTTTTCGATAAAATCCGGCAATTTTCAGATATTTTTCCGTTATATGCGGTGATATTATCATAACCGGATACAGGAAGTCCGGACGGTGCCCCGGATGTGGCAGAGACGCGAAAGAGGGGATGATGATTTTCTCGTGCGGCGTCCCGGCCCGGTCGTGCCGGGACGATGTGTCGGGGATCGGGGGCGGGAACTCGTGACGGTTTTGTGTCCGGACACAGGTGTCGGGTGGTTTTTCGATGCGGGATTGCGGAAGGCGGGAAAAAGTGACGGGGCTGGCCAAAAGGTATGGATTCCGTTGTGAAGGGTATCCGCGATACGGAAGCCGCGGGGCACGGGATGTGGCCGGAAGAAAGGCGAAAACGTTTTCCGGGGATCATGGAAGCAGCCGGCTTTTTCTGGCAGGGGGGCTTTCCTTTCCGGATGATGGGGACAGGCCCGGGCCCGGCTGGCGAGGACGGAGAATCGCCGGAGCCGGCCGGGGAGCGGATGGTTTTTTTTGTGTCGGGAGAATGAGGATGAGTGCGGAGAATGCGGAAATTGTCCGGCGGTCTTTTTCGGTTCAGGCGGAAAATTTCGGGTCGGATGCCATGAATTTCACGAACAGGGATTATCTGGATGGCATGGTTTCGCGACTGGATCTGGCCGGGACGGTCGCGGCGCTCGAGGTGGCGGCCGGCACCTGTGCCTGCGCCTGTGCCGTTTCGCCTTTTGTGCGGACGATGACCTGTCTGGATGTCACGGATGAAATGCTGGAGGCCGGACGGGAGTATGCCTGCCAAAAAGGACTGGACAATATGGTTTTCGTCCGGGGGGATGTTTGCGATCTGCCGTTTCCGGACGAGAGTTTCGATCTGGTGCTGTCGCGGCTGGCGTTTCATCATTTTGTGGATATCGATACGCCGTTTCGGGAGATGAGGCGGGTTCTGAGGCCGGGGGGCCAGCTGGTTCTGATCGATATGGAGGCGGCCGGGGAAGAATGCCGCGACATCCGGGACGGAATCGAGCGGATGCGCGATGTTTCCCATGTCCGGAATTTGTCACGGCAGGAGATTTTGGCCCTTTTTGAAAAATACGGTTTGCCGGTGACGTATTGCGGAAGCAGGCATGTTCCCGTGTCGCTGGAGAGCTGGCTTGGGCTGACGAAAGTGCCGGAGGAGACGGGAAAAAGAATCGCCGCCCTGATGCAGGAAGATATCTGCGGGGGCGACAGGACGGGGTTCGAACCGTACCGTGACGGGGATGGAAGGATATGTTTCAGCCAGAAATGGCTGATGACGGTCGGGATCAAAAAGGAGCCGGAAAAGGTGCTGCCGGGCGGCGGACGGATCGCCGGCGGACAGGAAAAGCCGGTTTTGGGCAGGGCCGGATCGTGTCGTCCGGGAGAAGGCGCAGTGTTGCGGTGACCGGGAGTGGAGAGAAGCGGCGGGACGGTTGTCCGGCGGGATTGGCGAAACCGGGGACTGGCCGGCCGGTCTTTCAGGAAGTGGTCGTTGTACCGTTTCTTTCCGTTCGTTGAAAAACGGTTTTTGGCTGAAAGTGCGGGACATGCTGCTCCGAAAGCCATGCAGCAGGGAGATGGCCCGGGCAGTGGCCGGGCCATAGCGGCTTTCTGCTATACTTTTTTCCCACAGGATAAGGGAGGCAAATGGAAACCTTGCCGGGTTTCCGGACAGAACCGGAACGGTGATATGGTTGCCGGAACATGGGAAAGCGGGCTGAACGGGCTTTTTCATGTCCGGCGGCGGTATGGTGTCCGGGGATGCGGAACCGGCGGGTGATGTATGAAACAGTGGAGAAAATGATGATTACGGAAAAACAGAAAGAGCAGGCAAGGATTTTCAAGTCGATGCACGATGCCGGCAGAATGTTTGTCCTCCCGAATGCCTGGAATGCCGGAAGCGCCCGCGTTTTCGAAAAGGAAGGATTCCGGGCGGTGGCCACGTCAAGTGCGGGGTTCTCTTATGCTCTCGGTTATCCCGACGGGCAGGCGGTTCCGTTCGGGGATTTGCTGCATGTTGTCGGGCAGATGACGGCCAGGGTCGATATTCCGGTTTCGGTCGATTTCGAGAGGGGATATAGCGACGAGCCGGAACAGGTCAGGGAAAACGCGCGCCAGTTGTGTCTGAAAGGCGCTGTCGGTTTCAATATCGAGGACGGGTTGCCGGACGGGACGTTGAGTCCTCTCGAATTGCAGATCGAAAAGATCCGGACGCTGGCCGGACTGAAACGGGAACTGGATCTGGATTTTGTCATCAATGCCAGAACGTGCGTTTACTGGCTGAATGTCGGCAGTGAGGAAGACAGGCTGAAGACCGCGATTTTGCGCGGCAATGCGTTTCGGGAAGCCGGGGCCGACTGCGTTTTCGTGCCGGGGGCGATAGACCGGGCGACGGTCGGACGTCTGGTGAACGGGATCAACGCACCGGTGAATATTCTTCTGAACAGGGCTTTTCACGATGTTCGCGAGCTGGAACGGATCGGTGTCCGGCGGCTGAGTGTCGGTTCGGGCCCTGCACGATGGCTTTGCGAACGGATGATCGGTCTGGCCAGGGAGTTGCAGGACGGCAAGGTGTCCGGCATTCTGGACTGTACGTTCGACTACAGGCGCGCCAACGATTATTTCGGCGGACAGGGATGACCGGAAAACCGGTTTGTCCGGCCTGAACCGGTCGGGTACGGGCCGGCAACCGGAATGAGAAAAGGGGAAGAATATGATTTACCGGACGGATTATGAATCGCCGCTCGGCAGGGTGACGCTGGCATCCGACGGGGAAAGTATCGTGGGGCTCTGGCTGGAAGGCCAGAAATATTTCGGCGATACGGTGAACGGGGAAATGCACCGGGAAGACCGGCTGGCGATATTCGCGAAGACCAGAGACTGGCTCGACCGGTATTTCCGGGGAGAGAAACCGGCCATTGCGGAGATTTTGCTGGCGCCTGCCGGAAATCGTTTCAGGCAGGAAGTGTGGAAGATCCTGTGCGATATCCCTTACGGAGAAGTCATGACGTATGGCGCGATTGCCCGGATGATCGCGGAACGGCTGGGGCGGGAGAAAATGTCGGCTCAGGCTGTGGGCGGGGCGGTCGGGCACAATCCGGTCTCGATCATCATTCCCTGCCATCGGGTGGTGGGGGCGAACGGAAGTCTGACGGGATATGCGGGCGGTATCCGGACGAAAATCCGGTTGCTCGAGCATGAAAAGGCGGATATGACGGGGCTTTTCGTTCCGGAAAAAAGTACGGCTCCCTGAGTATGGCTTGCCTGCCGTATGCCGTCTCCCGGGAGATGTCCGTCAGAAACGGACAGCCGTGTTTTGGCGGTTGCCTTTCGCGGTCCTGTTTTTTCCCTGTTTCGGGGCGGCCTTGTGCGGTAGGACGTCGTGCCGGATATCGCCGGCTGGCGGGGAGTGTGGGACGGATGCGGGCAGGCAGATGCTTTCTGCCGCTGTCCGGTGTCATGCCGAACCGGACGGGGTCAGGCAACGCGCCGCGGGGTCCGTTGTTGCGGCCGGGAGCTGTTTGCCCCCGTTTTTCCATCATCTCCGGCGTATGCCAGGAAAGTGAAGCATCCCGTTTCCTGCGACAAGATGTGATAAAAACCCTGTCCGGCAGGTTTTGCGTACTATTCTATTGCTTTGCGAAACCGGTTTCCTTGCCGTTTTGCCGGTTTATGTTGTACAGGATGATCATGTTGAGGATGTCGATGTCATCGTCGGAGAGGCCGTACGAATCCTCTTGCGAGTCGCCGGTATTTTCCTGCCGTTGGCGGAGACAGGGGCGCAGTTTTTCAACCAGTTCCGGCGGCAGGTCAAGGTACTTGATTCCTTCTTCGCTGAACCGGCACAGATCGAATGTGCCGCCTTCCCAGCGCAGGACCTGCGCATAATCGATGCCGGAGGCGCCGGAGGCCGTTTTTTGGCTGTCTTCGGGCGGGGGGAGGTCGTCCGGCGAAAGGTCGAAGCGGACCCGGGTGGGGTGATTTCGCACGGTGTAGGTGCCGTCGCCGAGCTGCCCGCACTCGTTTTCGCCCCAGGCCCAGAGTGAGCCGTCCTTTTTCAGGACGAGGGAGTGGTAGGAACCGGCCGCGATTTCGGCGGCGTTGTCCATGACCTTGACCGGGTCTGTCCTTTTTTCGCGGGCGAGATAGGCGATCATCCAGACGGAGCCGTCTTTCTTGAGATAGAGTTCGTGTGCCTCGCCGACGGCGATATCGGCGACGTTGTCGATGCTGTTGAGGAGGGTGGGAACCCAACGTGGGGCATCCATGCAGTAGGGTTTCATGTTGTTGGGTTCGCCCCAGTTCCAGACGGTGCCGTCGTCGGCGACGAGAAAGGATTCGGTCATCCGGGTGGCGACGCGGACGATTTTGCGAGTGCCCAGCGGGGTGAGATCGACGGGGACGGGATACTCGTGGAATGTGTTTTCGCCGGTGCCGAGGGTGCCGCACTGGTTTTCGCCCCATGCCCAGAGGGAGCCGTCCTTTTTCAGGGCGAGGGTGTGTGAGAGGGAAGAGCTGAACTGGGCGACGTTATCGAGTATTTTTGCCGGTTTCAGGGGATTCTTGCGGCGGTTGTCGCCGCGGGTAAGCCGGTCTTCGCCCCAGACCCGGAGGGTGCCGTCCGGATCGAGGATGAACGTATTGTTGTTGGAAAGTGCGTAAATGGCCCGGTTCGCGAGCTTGCGGGGAGTGTAAACCCAGCCGTAGCCGTCTTCCTTGATCACGCCGAGTTCCCCTGAAGAACTTTGTCCCCATCCCCAGAGGGAGCCGTCGCGTTTGCGGGTGAGGAAGACGGATTCCTGGGGGTCGACGAAAACGCTTTCGGCTCCGGTCATGGCGATGCCCGGGAGACGCTTGTCTTTCCCTTTTTCGAGCCGTGCGCAGCCCCATCCCCAGAGCGTGCCCTTGGGATCGACGAAGAAACTGTTCCCCCAGCCCGCGGCGATATGCCGGTTGGGGATGGTTTGCGCCGTCAGGGAAGGGGCGCTCAGGGCAAAAAGGAGGATTGCGGCAATCCGGGCAAGAAAACGGGGCATCGGGTCTCCTGAAAGAAGATTTGACAGACAAGTCTACCGGTTATTCTTGTACCATTTTATCTCTTTTTGCAGGCGGTTTCCCTGCCATTTCGTGGCCCGGTTTTTCCGTAGTTTTTTGGCCTGTTCTTTCATTTGCCGGGTGGCGGTATCCCAGTCGTTTTTCATGACGGCCCTGAAAAAGTCGGGATGCCCTCTGAAGTTTTCTCCTCTGGCCAGTTCGGCTTTTTTTCTGGCCTCTTTTGTTCTTTCTTGCCGGGTGAACGCGCCGTTCTGGTAAAAGCGGGAGAACAGCCAGGTTTGCTGGTCGGACGTCAGTTCATGGAAATACGGGGCGTTTGGATAACGGTCCCGGTTTCTGGTGACGAGGGCGTCCCATGTCTTGCGGACCTTGGTGCCCATGTCGTACATGGCCGCCAGGTTGATGGTGTCGATTTCGTCGGTGGAGAGGGATAGCGGGTGTTCCTTAAGGTAGCTCACGGCCTTTCCCTGCTGGTGTTTGACATAGGGAACCAGTTTCCGGAAGAGTTCCTCCGGCAATCCGAGTTGTTTGAGGCCTTTCTCGTCGCGCTGGCCCAGATCAAGTCCGGCACCGACCGTGATTCCGGAACAGTTGTCTTTCTGGTGTTCCGACCAGGGGACATAGGCCTGTTTTCTCATGTCACCTTCCCACAGGCTGACCTGTGTATGGTTGATGCCGATGGGCCGGCACTGGTTTTCCCGGGTGTGGCGGGTGTTGAGGTTTATTGTCTGTTCCGGAGAGACGGGGGGGATCGGGGCGTTTTTTCCCTGTTCGATCGGCCGGACGGCCATCGGTTCGCACAGCGGGTTGTCGGGATTGTAGTCGGGGTCGCCGGGCATGGGGATTGGCCGCGGTTTGCCGGCCGGGATGAAGCCGGTTTTCGCGGGGGATGTTTCCGGCACGGCGGCCGTTTTCCGGGTGTCTGCCGGAAATGCCGGAGGAAGCGGCCGGGGGGGCGGATCGCGGGCGGGGTCGGGAAGCAGTATTTTGCCGAGGGTTTCGAGTGCTTTTTCGTCGATGACCGGAAAGCGCAGGCCGCTTTCGGAAACGCTGTTGAAGGTGTTCGGCAGGAGACCGGATGGCGTGCCGGAGGCGGGGGTGGATTGTCGTGCCCATCCGGACGGAACGGATGCCGGCGGATTGTCCGGTGTTTGGGCAGACGGGGTATCGGTGGCTTGCCGGAAGGCGTCCTGCCATTCCTTTTCCAGCGAAGCTGTCCGGAAGAGGTAGGTGTCGCCGGGCGGCGGCTGGAAGATCGGGCCGGACAGGCCGAGTTTCATCATGTTGCGTGCGGCGGGGCTGGTGTGGCCGTAGCCGGTACCAAACGGGTTTTCATGGGATGTCGTCATGTTTTTTCTCCTTTTGAATGGTGTGTTTTTTCGTGTTTTTGTTCCTGTACCGGTCGGAGTGTGTGCAGGGGCTGTCTGTGCGGCCGGTGCGCCTTGCCGGCGAGGGGGATCGGGCGGCTTCAGTGTATTGCGCCGTTTTTTTTTCGGTCAGCCTGTGCCGGGAAGAAAAGTGCGGGAAAACCGGATCGGAAACCGGGGCGTTGCTTGCCGGATACGGAATGTTTTCCGGTACCTCTGTATCGGAGATTTCCGGTATGCTTACAGGATATGGCCGGGAGGGGACAAAATCCTTCGGTACCCGGTCTGTCCGGAATATGGATTCACATCATGAATGCAAAACTGAAAGGCACGGTTTGCGGCATTGTCGCCGCGGTCAGTTATGGAACCAACCCGCTGGGGGCGCTGTTTTTGTATGGAAAGGGGATCAATGCCCATTCCGTTCTGTTTTACCGTTTTCTGCTGGCGGCGTGTGTGCTGGGGATGATTCTGCTCTGGCGCCGGGAGGGGTTTTCCGTGACCCGCCGGGAGATGGCGGTGCTGGGGATTTTGGGCGTGCTGTTTGCCACGTCGTCGCTGTCGCTGTTCGTGAGTTTCCATCATATGGATGCCGGGGTGGCCTCCACGCTTCTGTTCGTGTATCCCGTGATGGTGGCGGTGATGATGGCGCTTTTTTTCCACGAGAAGGTGACGCTGGTGACGGTTTTCTCGATTTTTCTGGCGCTTGTCGGGATCGGGTTGCTGTATCAGGGCGATAACGGCGGGACGCTCAGTACGGTCGGGGTGTTGCTGGTGATGCTCTCTTCGCTGACGTATGCGGTGTATATCATTGTGGTGAACAAGTCGTCGCTGGTCATGTCGTCGGTGAAGCTGACGTTTTATGTGCTGTTTTTCTGTGTGCTGACGGTAGGGGCCCATTCGCTTTTGACCGGGGAAGACCGTATCCAGATGCTGACGACGCCGGCCATGTGGGGATTCGCCCTGATGCTGGCGCTGGTGCCGACGGTGATTTCGCTGATCATGATGGTGATTTCGGTGCATCTGATCGGTTCGACGCCGACGGCGATCATGGGGGCGCTGGAACCGCTGACGGCGGTGATTATCGGGGTGACGGTTTTCGGGGAAAGTTTCACGCTCCGGCTGGCGGCGGGTATTCTGCTGATTCTGTCGGCGGTGATCCTGATCATTGCCGGAAGATCGCTGTCGCTCCCGAAGATCCGTTCGGCGCTGATCCACGCGAAAGGGAAACGTTTCAGGCGGTAGATGCCGCGTGCGGCATGACGGGGCAGGCGCAGGATGGTCGGCAGTGCCGAAATGCCACAAGTGCCGGATTCCGCCTCAGATGGTCCATCCCGGAACGGTATTTCGCTCGCGAATATCGTTCGGATTTGCGAGGAACGGAAAAGACGGGTCTTGCCCGGCCTGGCAGATCGTTGTCTTGCGCGGGCTGGTTTCTTCCCGGGCCGGAGCCGTTGTCCGTGAAAGGATGGGGAAGGTATCCTGTATTCCGTCCTGCCAGGGATTGCCGAAATGCATGCGTTACCGGAAACCGGACGGCATGCGGCTCCCGACTGCCTGTTTTTTCATGGCGTCGTCCCTGTATGGGATTGAACGTGTTATCGCTTTTTCCCGAACGGTCGGGATATCCGCGATTTAGTGTGTTGTGTGGGTAAGGGATGATATCCGGAACCGTTTCATGACAGATACCGGTCATCGACTCTTTGGAAAATGCCGTTTTTTTCATTCCGGACAACCCTGACGTATTCATGATGGCCGCCTGCGTCGATGGCCGTTGTTTTCCCCGTTTCGGCTTTCTTTCCGGCAAGACGGTTTCATCCGGTTCGCCCGGGGAGCGGACAGGCGGCGGATTCGGGGATGCCTGTCCGTTTTGTTCTCGCCGGGAGGTTATATGAAACGCTTGCGATTTTTCCGGTGCCGGTTGTTGCCGTTTTTCTGTGGACGGGGTGTCGGCCCGTTACGGTTGTGCTTGCCGGTGCCGGCTGTCTGTTCCTGCCGGAAGGATGTTTCGGATTCCGTTTGCGTTTCGACGTTCCCGCGTCGGGAAAGCGCTCTTTTCGGCGAGCGCTTGCCTGTCGTGACGGGGAGGCGGGTTTCTGGCCTGAATGCCTGTGTTCCGTCCGTGCGGCGATATCCCGTTTGGCGACGTGTCCGGATGCCTGTTTTTCCGGGCTGTTCCTGCCGAGGGGGGATGGGTAAATCGCGAGACGGCCTGTCGGGGTACCGGCAGGCCGGATGTTTTGCCATCGGGCGAAATCCTGTGCGATCAAGCGTGCCCGTCTTGCTTTCCGTCATTTTTCTGTGTTTGGACAAGGCATGTTTGGCGAAGTGGTTTATGCTGGAAGGTCCCGGATTTCAGGTTGTCCGGGAACTTGTTTTTCGGGAAGCGGTTTGAAGGTGTTTTGTGGTAAAAATGATCTTGACATTGAACCGTCGAATGCTCATTGTATCGTGTCATCCACAGTATGTTTTTACCATCGCGCGACAAATGTCTGAAACATTTCTGCCTGTTTCGAAAATGCCGGTTCTTGACGGATTTTTCCGGGTGATCAGGCTGTTTTCCGCGATGTTCCGTGCTTTTGCCTGTGGTCGCACGCGACTGGCGTTTTTATCCGGGGACGGTTTCTTTTCGGGTCGCCCGATTCGGGAGGGTGTCGTCATGCAAGAGGAAATGATGGGGTTTGGTGTGTGCCGGGTTCGTCGGGGAGCGCTGGCGGTGATCGGGTGTCTGTTTCTGGCCGGTATCAGCTGGGCCGGGGATTATTCCGACGGCATGAGGTTCTATCAGGGCATGGATTACGAAAACGCCTTTTCCGCTTTCAGGCGGGCGGCGGAGAAAGGCAATGCGGCGGCCCAGTCGGCTTTGGGGGCCATGTATTATAACGGGGAAGGCACCGGGGAAGACGAGGCGATGGCGGCCCACTGGTATCTGAAGGCAGCCGAGCACGGGCGCATGGATGCCCAGTTCGCCCTGGCCGAGATGTACGAGGCGGGCGAAGGGGTCAGGCAGGATCTCAAAAAGGCAGCTTTCTGGTATAAAAAGGCGGCGGAGCAGGGACATCTGTTGGCCCAGACGAATCTGGGCATTCTTTATATGGAAGGTCGCGGGGTGAAGCGCGACGATGCGAAAGCGGTGGCGCTTCTGACGAATCCGGCCCGGCAGGGGGTGGCGCTGGCGCAGACGAATCTGGCGATGCTTTATGCCAGCGGCCGCGGGGTGAAGGCCAATACGCACAAGGCGCTGGAATGGTACCGCAAGGCGGCCTCGCAGGGCGAGGCCGATGCCCAGTTCTTGCTGGGGAATATGTATGAGGACGGTACCGGTGTCGAAAAGAATCTGCTGAAAGCGGCGGCCTGGTACCGGCAGGCGGCGGAGCAGGGCAATGCCGAGGCGCAGAACAATCTGGGCCGCCTGTATATGGAAGGCGGCGATTTCGAGGGGCATGAGGACGAGGCGTTCGTCTGGTTCCAGCGGGCGGCCGATCAGGGGTATGCGGAAGCGCAGACGAATCTGGGCGTGCTGTACGCTTACGGTCTGGGCGTGGATCAGGATGTGGACAAGGCGGTTTACTGGTATGCCCGGGCGGCGGAGAAGGGGCAGCCGGAGGGGGCCTTTTTTCTGGCGGAGGCGTATTACCGGGGCGAAGGGGTCGAACGCAACGACAAGCTGGCGGTCAAGTGGTATGAGTTCGCGGCGAAAAACGGGGTGCCGGAAAGTCAGGACAGGCTGGGCCTGATGTATACGAACGGACTCGGGGTCAGGCAGGATTACGCGAAGGCGGTTTACTGGTTCAGGAAGGCGGCGCGGCAGGGATATGCCGAGTCGCAGAACAATCTGGGCGTGCTGCATGCGCGCGGGCTGGGGGTCGAGCAGGATTATGCCCGGGCGATCGCCTGGTATCGCAAGGCGATCGCGCAGAATCTTCCGCAGGCCCAGTTCAATCTGGGAACGATGTATTTGCAGGGGCATGGAGTCAAGAAGGATATCCGGATGGCCCGGCAATGGTTCATGAAGGCGGCGGAACAGGGGTTGCCGGAGGCGGAAAAGAGTCTGGAACGTCTGCCGAAGGACGGGGAATCGATCGATACCGATCTGTCCACCTGAATGGTGTGTGGTGGCGAACCGGGAAAGCATGACGGGAGGCCGTCATGCTTTTTTTGTCGGCCGTTTTCCCCGGCCGGAGGAAAACGGAGAGCATCCGGCGGTTTTTCTCCCGGGGTTGCCTGACCGGTAAAAACGGACTTTGGCGCTTGAGAGAGGGTGGCGTGCCGGACGATCCGCACGGCCGGCACGCCGGCAATGTCCCGATACCGTCGCCCGGGTACGGACAGGCGGAATGGCATTATCGGGGGACGGGGAACAAGGCGGCGGGCGTACCCGGCTGCCGGGTTTTCCGGATGGTGCCGATGCCATCCAGTGTCGGGTACGGATTGTATCGGGGATCGGACATCGAAGATGAAATGAAAAGGCTTTGAAAATTGTCCAAGGGGGATTTTCGGGCATTCCGTGACGGGTTTTTCGTCTTCTTTTCGCTTTTTTCCGGTTTTTACCGGAATGTCCGGAAATCGGGTTTTTTATTCTGTTTTCAACCCGTTTTTTCCGGTTCGGCGCGGTAGTCTTCTTCGGAAACGGGTTCCAGCCAGACGGCGGGGCCGGCTTTCGGGTTCGTTTCGATGGCGATGTGCGTGAAGGCGGTGTCCGGGGCGGCACCGTGCCAGTGTTCGACGTCCGGCGCGATTTTGACCACGTCGCCGGGTTTCAGCGCGATGACGGGTTTGCCGCGTTCCTGATAGCGGCCGGCGCCGTCGGTACACAGCAGGATTTGGCCGCCGGGGTGCCGGTGCCAGTTGTTGCGGCAGCCTGCCTCGAAGGTGACGTTGACGGCGGGGCAGTTGAAGGTGTCGTCGGGCTCGACGAGCCATTGCAGCCAGACGGTGCCGGTGAATTTCCGGCTTTTGAGGGCTTTTCCCAGCGGGAAGACCGGGGTCGGGACGGTATCGTTTTCGGTGGGCATGGCACTCTCCTGACAGGGTGGCGGACGGGTGTCCGTCATGCGGTGTTCGGGTTTCTGGCCGCATGCGGCTGGCGTTTTTTCCATCATATCAAAAGGCCCTGTTCCGAAAAAGTGCCGATGATATGTTTGTGTTCCGGAATGGTTTCGGAAACGGCCGGTAATGCACTGAAAGACCGTGGGGCGCGGATGTCAAAACTGTCCGGTGGCGGGTGGTAACATGTTGCCGGTTTGTCGGTTTACCGGGTGAGCGGGGTTTGTCGGAAAAACGGGGGCAGGATGTTTCGGAAGGCGGATGGTCTGCCGGAGGCAGGCGTTTTGTGGACGGGACAAGGGCCAAATGATGAAGCGGGCCGGCCACTGATAGAATCGCCGGCGGAAACGGCATGTGGAACAGGCGGTTTTGACGTTTGTTTGCAAGCGGTTGCGGCCGGGTTTCGGGAAACCGTCAGGGGGAAAAAGCGGATGAAAAAGATCGGGAAACCGGATTGGCCGACAATCGGGATTTACAGCGGGAACGGAAACAGATAGCGGAAAAATATGCCAGGCAAGGGAAAAACGATATGAATACACCGGTATTGAAAACAGAGCGGCTGATTCTGAGGAAATTTACGGAAAAGGATATGGAAGCGCTTTTTCTTGTTCTCAGGGATGAAAAAGCCAACAGGTTTTTGCCGTGGTTCCCTGTGAAAAACATGGAGGAAACCCGGAAATTTTACGAGGAAAGATACGCGGCCAAATACAGGCAGCCACAGGCGTATGCTTATGCCGTTTGTCTGAAAAGCGATAATGTCCCGATTGGCTATATGAAAGTCGATATGGAGGAACATCACGATTTCGGTTATGGATTGCGCAAGGAGTTCTGGCATCGGGGCATTGCAAGAGAAGCCGGAAGGGCTGTCATCGGGCAGGTGGAAAAGGACGGATTGCCTTATGTTACCGCGACGCACGATGTCCGCAATCCCCGAAGCGGTCGTGTCATGGAAGCGCTCGGAATGAGTTACCGGTATTCTTATGAAGAAATGTGGCAGCCTAAAAATTTTCCGGTTACGTTCAGGCTGTATCAGCTCAATTTCGATGGGAACGAGGGGTTTGTCTATAAAAAGTACTGGAATATGTCCAGCAATCATTTTGTAGAGGAATTGCCGTTTTGCCGGATGGCACGAATCCCGTGAACTGTTCCGCTTGTCTTTGCGGACGGGGTATCCGGGCGGGAAAGCCGTTTCGGCGGCTTTTCGTCCTTTTCCATGCCGGAAAACGTATTTTATCGTTTGGTTTGGGATTTTTCAGACAGTTTGAGGATTTTGGGCAAGCAGAATTTTTGATTCCGAGGTCGGAAATTTGTTTTTTAAGTCGGTGTACTGCACGAAACCTTTTTATATCGTCATGATATGTTTATCCGGGTACAGGCCAAGTCAAAAAAGTGGATGTGTCCGGCTTGCGGTTATGTCATCGACCGGGCGGGCGGAACCGGGACCGGTGTTGTCGGGGGGCTGGCTCCTTTCCGGGAACCGGCCGGGCAGGGGGTAAAAAAACACCCGTACAGCAGTTCCGCTGACGGGCGTTTTTTCATTGATAAAGGAGAGTGTGTGTCCATTATTGGCTTAAATGGCCTGCGGGGGGCGGGATTTCACATTTCGTTACATACGTAACATTTGTACATGCCCGTCAGGTGCCCGAACAGGCTGGCCGTTTCACGCGGCCGGCGAAACCGGAAAGAACAGGGGGCACCCGGGTTATGGCCGGGTTTTTCCGATCTGGCTGGCGCGGCGCTGTTTCTTGCGGGCGGCCTTGCTCTCTTTCGGCGGTTCCTTTTTCGCTTCGTTTTCTTTTTTCCGTTTGCTAAACAGAATGCGTCCGAGGAAATACAGCGGGAAGAACTGGAACAGGATCATCGGTATGGAGTCGCCATATCGCGGCCGGATATAGATGACATGTATGGCGGCGATACAGAGTGCGGCCACGACCATGATGATGATTTTGGTTTTTTTGCTTAGCTGGTTGTCTTCATTGTCCAATGACGGCTCCTTCCGTGCGATGGGCGGCCGGGCGGAAAAAAGCGGCCGGCGTGGCGGTTTTTCCATGTCTGCCCTGTTTTTTTATGTATTTTTTCCGGCAGGTAATATCTTAAAAGGGTTGGTGCGGAAAAGCCAGTGTCCGGGGACGTTGCCGGGCTGGAAAAGGCTGGAGGACGGAGCTGGCCGGAACTGCCCGGAAAAGAGGGGGCGGGGAGAATGTGGAAAGAGCGGGAAAAGCCGCCGGAAGATGGGGTATGACGGGGGGCGTGTCCGTGGAAAGGGGGCGGTGCCGTGCATCCGGTTGCCGGGGCCGTTTGACCGGAGTGGCCTGTCGTTCGTGTCTGTCCGGGTATGGCCGTTTTTTCCGGTGGTCATCGTTTCACGGAGTATCTGTTTTTTGCCGGGGGTGCCCGTTTCGGCCGGCGGCCTTTTCCGGCAGTGTTTTCCTGTCCAAAATGTCCCGGAAGGGGGCCGGGTGTTTTCCGGAGGGCGAATGGGGTGATGCCGGTCCGGCATGAGGGCCTGAGGGAGCATGTGTGAGGGAATGAATGTTCGCCGCCGGAGATTGCCGGCTATTGCGATGCCATACGTTTGCAGGTCGGGAGGGTATTCGCATTCCGTTCGCTCCGGTTGGGTGTTTCCGGCATGTTGCCGGTGGATACCGGGGTATTCCGATACGGCTGATACCTGTCGTTTTTCTTTTTCCTGTTACGTTGCCTGAGAGGATGTTTGTGTCTGGCCCGGGAAGGATTTTCCGGCCGGAATGCGGAATGAAACGGCAAGTTGCGTCCATTCCGTTTCGGAGGATGTCGCCGGTTTTTGTCGTTTTCCGGGAAACAGGTCCGCAGGGTTCGCGGATTTTCTCTCCTGTTTTCCACGTGGGGGTTCCCGTCCATTTCTGGCCGGGCCGTTTGCAAACGGCCGGTTGACGGCCGGGAATGGGTTTTTTGCGGTCGGGTATCGTTATGCCGGCCGGTTTTTCACGGCGGGTTGCCGGCAACCGGAAGCCGTTCTGTTGAACGGGAGGTTTGTGGGCCTTTTTCCGGATATTTTCCGGTTTTTGCGGGGGGATTTCATTTGTATGGTACTTGACTGTTTTTCCGGCAAAGGCAGCCGGTCAGATGGTCGTCGATGAAGCCGCAAGCCTGCAGATAGGCATGGCAGATGGTGGCACCGAAAAATCTGAAGCCCCGTTTTTTCATGTCCCGGCTCATGGCTTCGGATTCGGGGGAGGAGACCGGAATTTCGCCCAGTGTCCGGAAATGGTGGACAACCGGGTTTTTGCCGGGGAAAAAGGTGAGGATATAGTCGTGGAAACTGCCGAATTCTTTTTGCAGGGCGAGAAACAGTCTGGCGTTTGTGATGGCTGATGTGATTTTCAGGCGGTTTCTGACGATACCGTCGAATTGCATGAGCCGTTCGACGTCTTCGCCGGTCATTTGCGCAACCCGTGCGGCATCGAAATCGCAAAACGCCTGACGGTATCCTTCCCGTTTCCGGAGGATGGTGAGCCAGTTCAGTCCGGCCTGGGCGCTTTCCAGTACGAGAAATTCGAACAGTGTCCGCTCGTCCGTGACGGGTTTTCCCCATTCCTGATCGTGGTATTGTATGTAAAGCGCATCTGTCGCGCACCAGCCGCAGCGGCCGTTGATCAAGTCCTGTTTCGTCATGAGCGGGGCTTTGGGTTTGCAGGAGGTCTGTTTTTTCCGGGAGATGCAGGGGTTCCTCCGCCGTTTCGCGAAGGGGCTTGCCGTGACGGAAACCGGGAGAAAAAACGGGATTTCTCATACGGGTAATTGTATCCGATCGGCCGTTTCTCTTGTATTCGTTCGAATCCCGATATTCCGTAAAACCGGTGTGTCCTGCCCGTATTTTCGGGAATCTCGGGATTGGCTCCGGAAAAGCCGCATGCCCTGGCGAAAGCCGGGAAGGTGGTATGCCGCCGCTGCCCGGGAGGATGCGGTGCTTCCCTGCGGGGTTCGAAAAATTTTTTCAGTATGTCGGCCCTGTTTCTTTTGTCGATCAAACCGATCGTTCCGGTCACTTTTCCGTTTTCCTTCGCTACCCGGAAGTTTCCGCCCGGATCGATGCATTCTTTCCGGATGCGAAGCCGGGCCGGCTGGTTTTCGATACGGAACGGCGGGCGTGTTCCGTCGTTTGGGCCGTGCAGGACAAGAGCGATGATTTCATCGGTATCCGGCAAGGGGTACCGGCTGATTTCCATCGGGTCATTATCCGCGCTGGCGGTGCGATCCGGAGTGCCGGATCGGGGGATTTTTCTTCGTTCGGGCATGTTGACTATTATGCCGGTACCGGACTGTCTGGCAAGCGGTTTCCGTTTCCGGCCGGATTCCGGATGTTTTTGCGGTACCGTTTTCGTTGTATCGGTGCCGATCGGCGGGACGCCGTCCGGCCGAAAAAGCCAGTCACTGTTTCGCTGGGGGGCTGGTGAAAAAAGGGACGGGACGTTCCGGAAATGATGGGAACCTTGCGATAAAGTCCGCTGGAAAACAGCGGATTAAAGCGTGACAGAAGCTTGATGGTCGCACCCGTAAAGGGTGCGACGTCTTGAGTTTGACCCTGACACCTACAAACTCGTTGTTTCAATCCACGCACCCGTAAAGGGTGCGACCACAGGCAGGATTCCAGGCACAGCAAGACAAGCAGGTTTCAATCCACGCACCCGTAAAGGGTGCGACGTCTCAAGTCAGTTTGCCGGACTATATTTATTTGGGTTTCAATCCACGCACCCGTAAAGGGTGCGACGTTGACGAAGTGCTTCCCGGCGATACTGTCAATCTGTTTCAATCCACGCACCCGTAAAGGGTGCGACTAGGCCGTTTTGCAATGGTCTTTTTGCCAAAAGGTTTCAATCCACGCACCCGTAAAGGGTGCGACTCGTATGTCGTTGTCTTTGTGAAAACATCATCGTCCGGTTTCAATCCACGCACCCGTAAAGGGTGCGACTGCGCCTCTGTCAGGCCCGGTGAACCGGGCGTTTCAGGGGCATTTTTCGAGGACCTCTTCTTTTTCAGATGAAAATGAGGGAGATTTCCCGAAGGGTTTTTATTTTACGTGTGTTTTCAATGGTTTGGCAATGCGAGCATCTCACGGGGGAAGGCCTGTCCGCTTGGGGTGCCCGCATGTTACGGTTTGGTGAATGGTACAACGGTTTTTGGCCGGTGTTTTCGGACGGGTTCGCATCCGGGGATCAGCGCAGGCTGGCGTAGAGGTCGTAGAGCATGGCTGCGGTGATGGGGACGGGGTTATTTTTCAGGTTGGGGACAAGGCTTGCCGATACGAGGCGGTGCAGGTCGGTGTCGGTCAGTCCGTATCGGGTCAGTCCGGTTTTCAGACCGGTGCGGTATTTGAGTTCGGCGATGGCGTCGGCCATGTTGCCGGGGTCGGAAAAGCCGGTGGCGCGGGCCAGTTCGTTTAGGCGGCCGTCGGTGTCGGTGGTGGCGTTGATACGCATGAAGTGGTCGATGGTCAGGCCGCAGGCTTCGCCGTGGGGAATGCCGAGGTGGCTGGTCAGCGGGTAGGAACAGGCGTGGGCGGAGGTGGTGCCGGGCAGGGAGAAGGCCATGCCGGCGGTGACGGAGGCTTCGGCCATTTTTTCCCGGGCGAGCGGGTTGGAGGGTTCTTCGCAGGCCGTTTCCAGATACCGGAAGACGAGGCGGATGGCATGGATGGCGAGTGCGTCGCAGACGGGCTGGTGATGGATGTTCCAGTAGGCTTCGATGGCATGGCAGAGGACGTCCATGCCGGTGCAGGCGGTGATGTGTCTGGGGACGGTCCAGGTCAGTTCCGGGTCGACGAGGGCGGTGTCCGGGTAGAAGGCCGGGGTGTCCAGGGGCGTTTTGATGCCTTTTTCGTGGTCGGAGAGGACGGCGACGCGGGTGATTTCGCTGCCGGTGCCGGCCGTGGTCGGGATGGCGATCAGGGGAAGACGGTCCGGGGGCAGGGGGATTTTCCTGTCCAGATAGTCGCCGGCCGGCAAGGTTGCCGTGCAGAAAAGGGCGGCAGCCTTGGCACAGTCGAGGACGCTGCCGCCTCCGAGGGCGACGACGAGGTCGCAGGCGTTTTCCCGGATGGTTTTGATGCAGGCATCGCATTCCCTGATGTCGGGATTGGGGGAGATGCCGCTGTATGTGGTGACGAGTGTGCCGTCACTGTCGGTGACGAGCCGGGCAGCCAGTCCGTTTTTTTCGAAGGAGGGGGAGGTGACCAGGATGCCCCGTTTTTTCCCTGTCTGGCGGATTTCGTCTTTCAGACGGGTGATCATGCCGTTGCCGAAGTGGATGGTGACGGGTTGCCGGTAATGCCAGTTCATGGGGACCTCTTTTGCGATGTGGTGTCGGTTGCCGGGTGTCCGGCGGAAAGTTTATTGTACATCGCCGGTTTCCCGTCGGGGGCGTGGTGGGCAGCCCGCCCCCGACGGGGTTAGCGGCTGGCCGGGGTTTTCCGGTGGACGCGGTAGTAGAGCCAGATGACGCCGTTTTCGAGTTTGTCGGCGGAGATGAGTTCGAGGCTTTGTCCGGTGGCGGGCCGTTCGTCGTCGTTGCCGGTGTATTCGACGATGGAATGGATGCCGGCCAGTCCGTCGATACCGGGATAGATCATGAGGCTGAATTCGTCGATCAGGCCGTGTTTCAGGAACTGGCCGTTGACGATGCCGCCGCCTTCGAGGACGATCCGTTCGATGTTGAAGAGGGTGCCGATCTGTTCCATTGCGTTTTCGAGGTCGTGGCCGTCGGCGCCTGCGAAGAGGTAGGAAATGTCGTTTTCGCGCAGGTGGGTCAGGTAGGCCTCGGAGACGTTTTCACCCAGTACGGCGATGATGCCGGAATCCATGATGGTGTTCGTGTCGTAGAAGATTTTGCCGTGCGGGTCGAGGATGACGAGTTTGCGCGGGGCGGGGGAGAGCGCCAGATAGGGTTCGGGGCGGACGGCCCGGGGCAGGCCGGTGTGGTCGAAGGTTTTGGGGCAGAAGTGGATCTGGACGGTGTTGCGGCCGAGCATGTGTGCTTCGGGGGAGAGCCGTTCGCTGATGGTGTAGTAGGGGGCGAAAAGGATGTCGCGGTTTTTTCCGTCGAAGGGTTCGCTCCAGCGGTCGCCGTTCAGGCGGCCGTCGATGGAACTCATCATGTGACAGACGATTGTTGGGCGCATGGGGTTTCTCCGGTTGTGTGTTCGGTGGGTATTATAGGCACGATCCGTTTTTCTGTGTCGCCGCTTGTTGGAGGGGCGGAGAGAAAACGGGAACCGGGATGGCGGTTTTTTTGTTGCCGGCTGTGAGGTGGGGCGAGGTGCCGGGTATCCGGGGTTTTGTCCGGTTCCCGGGAGCGGGTGTCTGGTGCGGCAGGAGGAGGACCGGCGGGTCGCCGGCATTTTTCTGCGGTTTGATGTGTTATGGTACCGTTGACAGGGGTTCTGGAATGGTTTTGTCGTGCAGGGATACTGAATCCGGAAGTGTAATGAATCGGCCGGAGTCGATTGATTCGGTAAATCGCACGGTCCATCGCTCGAAGATTCTGTTTTGAGGGGGCTATACAGGCCGGTTTTCTGGCGGTCGGTATGGCGGAATCTCTGAAGTCGGGTATCTTCCGGGAATGGGAAGTCTTTGCGCTTTTTTCAGGGGGCTTTTGCGGAAGGTTTTTTTTTGCGTTTATGAAGGGCAGTGCCATAAGTGAAATGCGGTATATTCCGGTGTGGCGGGGGATGAGGAGGATTCCGGCAGGCGATCCCGCTTTTTCGGGGGTATGCGGACAGGGTGCCCTTTTCCGGCGGTGTCTCCGGATTGCGGAGCGAGGCCGGGCGGCTGGAGGAAGGTTCGGTCTGTGTCGGCAGGCGGGTTGCCGGAAGAGGATTGTGTTGCAGTGTTTTGCGGCGGAGTGTTTGCCGTTTGGAAGGGACAGGGATGGAAGAGGACGTTATGCGCAGGGTTTTCGGGGGACAGGTCTGTCTGGTTGCGCGGATGATGCCGGATGAGCGGCGGATTGCACTGGAGGAGGCAGTGGCGTTGTGGAGGCGGTCGGTGAGGGCGACGCACGCTTTTCTGACGGAAGAGGATATTGATTCGCTGGTGCCGTCGGTGATGGCGGGGTGGCTGGGGGTGCCGGAGTTGTGGAGTGTACGGGATGCCGCCGGGACGATGCAGGCGTTTATGGGGATCGGCGGGGAGATGCTGGAGATGTTGTTTGTCGATCCGGGATGGCGCGGGCGCGGTATCGGCCGTGCGCTGGTTGAACTGGCGACAGGTTGCCGCGGGGTGGTGCGGGTGGATGTGAATGAGCAGAATCCGCAGGCGGCCGGTTTTTATGAACGGATGGGGTTTTGTGTGACGGGGCGTTCGGAAACGGATGGTGAGGGACGGCCGTTTCCGCTGTTGCATATGGTGTGGTGTCCCGGCCGGTTCGGGGCAGGGTGACGCCTTGCCGGCGGTTGGGGGAAAACGGTTTTCCGTGGCCTTTCCGAAGTGCGGGGTGTCGGCGAAGAGGAGGATGTCGTGGAGTTGGCGCCAGTCGATTTGTCGCTTTTCCATGTCGTTATTATGGCGTGTTCCGGAGGTGGTGTGCGGTATGATGTCCAAAGGCGGCTGGCGATGGTTCGGCCGGGTGTGCGGGGGTTTTCGGGCGACAAGACGTGTTCCGGTGTGTGAAGGAAGGACATGAAAGGGGGATGGGGATGAAAGCGGGTTGGCTGTCTGTTGTGGTGTTGTCCGGGCTGGTGGCTTCGTGTGCGGTTTCCGGTGGAACCGATGGACGGATCGGTGGGAAGAAGGATGGACATGGCTGTCTGGCGGCGGCGGGGTATACGTTCAGTATGGTGCAGGATGCCTGTATCCGGGTGTTCGAGAGCGGCGTACGGGTGCAGGATGCGGGAGGACGCGACGGGTTGGCGTCTTTTGTGGTTTTCGGTCGGGACGGGGAACGGGCGGAGCTGTTTTTGCCGGATGAGGCGGGAAGTGTGGTGCTGGTTCGCCGGGGGCCGGTCTGGGTAAACGACCGCTTTACGTTGCGACAGGACAGGGCGGAGTGGGTGCTTGACAGGATGGGGGGCAGCCGGCCGTGAAAGTTCCGGAGGGTGGAGGATTGGCCAAAGCGCTGTTGTGCGGGTATGTCGGGAGCGGATGTTTCGGTATCGGCCAAAACAGGATCGCTGTGTGGTAGGCAGGGGACTTGGTTTGATCCGCCGGTTTTGTCTGGATTCTTGCCGTTCGGGGAGTGGAATGGTCTCTGCCGGTGCGGTGGTCTGGTTTGTCGCCGGAGGCAACGGAATCACGTCCGGACAAAACCGGAAATTCCGGACAATCGGGTTTCCGGGTTTTTATTGTCCGGTTACGGTGTCCGCAAAACAGGAAACGTTCGCCGGCTGTATAAAGAAGTTTCCGGGAACCTTGCGTGTTTCCGGGATATCGCTGGCCGGAACAATCCGGTGGCCATGAATGCCATCCGGCTCCGTTTCCTGTCCGGCCGGATGTTGCCGGTTCATTTTCCCGTTTGTCTTGCGTCCGGCATGGCATGTTTCCCGCTTTCCGGTCTCCTGCTCTTTCGGGCGGAATCAGTGCCGGGTCAGCAGTGTCACGAGCAGGGAGGCGGTCGCCAGGGTTGCGCCGACGGCGGCGACGCCTGTCCAGCCGGCGATCTGCCAGCCGGTTCCGGCGGAAAAGGTGCCCAGGGTGCCGCCGATGAAGAAGGTGGTCATGAAAACGGTGTTGACCCGGTTGGACGCCTTGGGGTTCAGTTGCATGACGCTGGCCTGATTGCTGAGCTGGATGCACTGGATGCCGATGTCGATGATGATGATGCCGGCGATCATGCCGGCGTAGGTGTCGCCGCCGAGCCAGAGCAGCCCCCGGGCCAGCAGGATGAGGCCGTCGCCGATGTAGTTGAAGTTTTTCAGGCCGACCCGGGTGACGTATTTGCCGACGGCGGAGGCGGTCAGGGCGCCGGCGATGCCGCACAGTCCGAGGATGCCGACGGTGTCGCTGTCGGCGTAAAAGGGAGCCTGTGCCATTTTGAAGGCCAGGGATGCCCATACGGCCAGAAACGAGCCGAAGGCCAGCGCGGCGCGCAGGGAACAGACTCTTAAGGCCGGATAGTCTTTGATCAGGGTGGCGAGGGAACGCATCAGGCTGCCGTAGGTGCCCTGGAAGTTCGGGCGGATGTCGGGCAGTACCTTGAGGGTGATGGCGGCGCAGACGATCATTAAGGCGGCGGCGATGAAGTACATGGCGCGCCAGCCCAGCCAGTCGCCGACGAAGCCCGAGATGACGCGGGAGGCGAGGATGCCGGTCAAAAGGCCGGACATGACGATGCCCACGTTGCGGCTTTTGTGTTCCGGGCGCGAGAATTGAGAGGCGATGGGGACGAAGATTTGCGGGATGACGGAACAGATACCGGTCACGAGCGAGGCGGCCCAGATGATGTAAATGCCGGAAGCCATGCCGATGGCGAGCAGGGAAAAGATGAGCAGGATGAAGTTGGTGAAGATGATTTTTTTCCGGCGGCAGAGGTCTCCCAGCGGAACGACGAAGAGCAGGCCGAGTGCATAGCCGATCTGGGCCATCATGGTGATGACGTTGGTCCTGAAACCGGTTTCGCCCAGATCGTGCCGGATGAGATTCAGCAGGGGCTGGTTGTAGTACTGGTTGGCGATGGTGACGCCTGCCACGATGGCGAGTGTCCAGAGGATGTGGGCCGGCAGTCCGGCGTTTTCTGTCAGGTTTTCGTGTGTCATATACTGTTTTTTCAGGGCGGCCGGCCTTTTGGCCGGTGTGTCTGCCGTAAAGTATGGCATTGTACAGGATATCCGTGTCCGTCTGGCAGGCCGGGGCGGGTGCGGGAAGGGGGATGGTGTGGCCTCGCGGGAGAGACCGTTTCGCGCGGGAGATTTGCGTTTTCCGGTTCTGTTTCGGCAGGAGGCGGGCGGATTTTCCAGGGGGGACGGGGTGGTTGCGGCCACAAAAGTGCCATGAATGTCCAAAAAAAGGTGGCGGCAAGATTATAATGACAGGGTGACATGACGTGTCGTGTCACGTTTTCCGGAAAAGTCCGGTGTCTGACGGGGCGGTTGTGCCGTTTTGCCGGGGATCGCATCCCGGTGGTCCCGAAATGTCCGGTTTTTCCGCCACATCGTAATTTGTCGCTGTATCGCCGGGGGTCGCGTCCCGGTAGCGCATGAAGCGGGCTGAAAGTCGCCGGTTGCCAGTGTCGCGTCTGGCCGGGTCGCTGAAAAAGCAGGGGTTGCGTCCTGTGCCGGTGTGAAAGAGGAATTTTTTGTCTTTCATATTAGGAGCGACAGATGCCAATATCATCTACCGACTTGCAGGAGCTGGGCAAATCCACGCTCGATGATTATCTCAAAAACGAACCGATCGATCAGGTTTCGGTCGATATTCCGCTTTTCAAGAAGCTGATGGAAAAGCGCAAGGAGTTTGCGGGGGCCAAGCAGAATGTGACGGTCAATATCCGCAAGTCCCATGATTCCAATTTTGCCTGGGCCTATGGCGAGGAACCGGTTTCCTTCAACAAGCGCAATACCGTTGAAAACGCCGCTTTTCCCTGGCGTCGTGCGGTGGACGGTTTTTATATCGCCCACGATACGCTGTTTGCCAACGGGATCAAGGTGCGGGAAGGTGGCCGCCGGGAATACAAGCTGGAGGTCAGTGAAAAGAACCAGTTGCTGAATCTTCTGGATGAGCAGACCGATGCGTTCCGTACCGGTTTTTCCGAAAAACTGTCGATGGAGCTGCACCGTGACGGAACGGCGTCGGAGGATGCCGTGACCGGGCTGGATGCGCTGGTTTCCCTGACACCGGAAACCGGTGTGGTGGGCGGTATCGACCGCGAGACGGCGACGTACTGGCGCAACAATGCCGCCACCGCGATTGCGGCTACGACGGCCGGTGCGCTGGCAACCGCGATGGAAGGCCAGTGGCGCCGCTGTATCCGCAATGGCGGTTCGCCGGACTTCATTCTGGCCGGTTCCGCTTTTATCGATGCCTATCGCCAGTATGGGGTGACGGTGACCAATAACGCCGATGCCGGCAAGGTCAAGCGGCTGGATGCCGGTATCGGTTCGGGTTCTTCGACCGGTTTGTATTTCAAGGGGGTCGAGATCATCTGGGATCCGCAGTTCGAGGCGCTGGATGCGCTGGAATCGCCGGCGATTCCCTGGGAAAAACGCTGTTATTTCATCAATACGAAGTATCTGGAATTGCACGACGACTCGATGGATATCGTGTCGCCGACCCGTCCGTATAACGTGCTGGCGTTGTACCAGATGGTGAACCTGCGTCTGGCGCTGGTGTTGAAACGCGCGAATGCCCATTCCGTCATGTCCATCGCGTAAGGCGCGGGGTTGACGGTCGCCGCCGGTTCCGGCGGCATTTTCTCCATTTTCAAGCGATAAGGAAAAGTGATGACTCCATTGTATGAAATCCGCATCCGCCGCGATGCACACACGGTGACGCCGGTTACGGTGCCGGAATATGAACTGCCGCTGTTGCAGGAAATTTTCGGGGCCGAGAACGTCCATAATGCCGACAGGAAACGGGTTGACGAGGCAGGTTGCGGAACGCCGGTCGGTTCGTTTCGGGCCAGTGAGGATGAATATGAGCGTTTCTGCGCCAAATATGGCGTCGAACGGGTGGAACAGGTTTTCGGAAAGGACAGGAAAGCGGTCAGGGTGAATGTGTCTTCCAGAAAGGAGACGGCCGGAAGCAGGAACAAGGGGGAATGATGAGTTACTTCATTTCGCGCGGCAATCTGGTTTCGGAAGTGGGAAACGGAGAGACATTCACGATTTCCTATCCTCATGGTACCAACAAGGGAACATTCGCCGGCAGTGCTGGCCACAAGATGTTGCTCGGGCAAAATACGCTGCTTGAGGCACCTTATTCGTTCGGCCTGACGTTCGGCACGGAAGACATCACGGTGACCAATCTGTCCGGCGCCGCGTTGCCGGAAGGGACGGCATATTATCTTGAACTCCAGACGGTCGGCGACACGGACCGGATACCGGGCATCAACCGGGCCATTTTCGCCAGGGTGGCTTACATCAATCTCGGGGCGCCGGTGGCGGCTGACAGTGATGCCATTGCAAAAAGCCAGACAGTCGGCGCCGGTGAAAACGCTGTATTGTCCATGACGGAACCGGATGTGCCGAGAAATATCGTCGCGGCATGGACGGGAACGGCGGTGGTGACCGTCAGGGGAAAGGACGAATACGGTCAGGACATGGCGGAATCGTCGGCGGCAGGCACCACATTCACCGGCAAAAAGGCGTTTTCCCGGATCGATTCCATTTCGGCCAGCGCTGCCGTGACCGGACTGACGGCCGGTACCGGCAAGGTACTGGGATTGCCGGTTTCCTTGCAGACAGAGGCCCATGTGCTTGGCGAAATCCAGGACGATGCGGCCGTTGCGACGAAAGGGACTTTTGTCGCCGCCTCAGCCGAAAAACCGGCCGCCACGACCGGGGATGTGCGCGGTACCTATACACCGGCTGCCGATCCGGACGGCAACAAGTCTTTCCGTCTTGTCATGGTGGTGACGGACCCGTCCTGGCGTGGTCTGGACCAGTTCGGGGGGTGATGTATGGCTCAGCCTCCTGCCTATAACCGGGAAAAGAATTTCACCTTGAACAGCGGCCGGGAAACGGATCATGCCGCCCTGAATGCGGAACTGGACAAGGCGTCGAACTCGATCAACGACATCCGGACGAATCTGGCGATTTTGCAGGCGGACGACGGGAAGTTGCGTCCGTCGGTGGTGACACCGGATTCGATCAGCGAGGAATTGAGAGTCTCGCTGGTGGAGGGTGTGGTGATGGATGCCCAGGCAATGCTTGATGAATCGAGGAAAGCCTCCGAAACGTCGAAATCGTCGGCAGAGAAGGCGAAAGAGAGCGAGACGAGGGCGGCGGCCAGTGAGAAAGCGGCCACGGCATCCTGGGAGCAGGCGCAGGCGATCGCCGGCGAAGTGCAGAAAAGGGCGGATGATATCGTTCAGACGGCCAGCGATCAGGCGAAGGAATATGCCCGGTCGGCACAGACGAGCGCACAGGAAGCCCGGTGCGTCTACGGAAAGATTGAAAAAAGGGCGGATGACATTGTGGAGGAAGCGGCACGGGAAGCGGAAAAACAGGCGCAGGCGTCAGCCGGCAGTGCCGCCAGTGCGGACCGGTCGGCAGAAGAAGCGGCGCTTCATGCGGCAATCGCCGGCCAGAGAGGCATACCGGTCGGGACTGTCGTGATGTTCACCGCGGCCGAGCCCCCGGCCGGTTACCTGAAATGCGATGGATCGGCAGTCGGGCGGGAAACCTGTCCCGAACTCTTTGCCGCCATCGGAACCACCTATGGAGAAGGCGATGGAGAGACCACCTTCAACCTGCCGAACCTGATCGGGCGGTTCGCCGAAGGCAGCGCGACACCGGGAACAGTGAAAGAAGCGGGATTGCCGAATTTGGTAGGATACAGTGATACAGTCGGGTTCAGTGACACGCGCTTTGAGCCAACAGGGTGTTTTTATCCGGCAGAGGAATGGAACGCAGGAACATTTAATATTGTAGAAAAAACGGGTACGGCAGGGGCTAATGTAGTTAGATTTGATGCATCTCACGGCAACCCCACCTACGGCAAAAGCGACACCGTCCAGCCGCCGGCCCTGACCCTGTTACCCTGCATCAAGGCCTTCGATGCGGCAGTCGATTCCGGCCTGATCGACATAACGGAACTGGCCAACGAAGTGGCCGGAAAAGCCGATACAAACCTGTCCAATCTCAGCGCGACGGGAAAGGCGAAAGCAGCCCGCCTGGCGATGCCGTCTGGTAACTATGTGGGACTTTCCATACCAGTTACTAATACAGACGTTACGGCTCCTGCTGACGGTTATTTCTATTCAGTAATATTTGCTACGGCTGCTTCAAACGGATACATGAATTTTATTAATCGGTCTACCGGGTTTGGAGTTATGAGCAATGTTCCGGCAAGTAGCGCTGAAAAACATTTTATGCCAGTAAGAAAAGGTGACGTCGTTCGCGTTGAATACAACAATCTGTCAGAAGAAACGACTTTTGGATTCTTTTATGCAGAAGGGAGCCAGCCATGAAATACGGGATTGTTGAAAACCACCAATTCATCCTGATCGATGAAGACAGGCAAAGGCTGGAGAATACCTTGCCCTTCATGCCGCAGTATTCGGTCGAACAAATCGGAACATACGATGAAGACCAGATCGAGCAGGGCCATGACGGCACATGGTACGAAAAAGGCCATGCGCCGCAAAGACCGCTGGAAGAAGCCAGAACGGAAAAACTGGCTGAACTGGAAGCGGCTTTCGATACCGCATTGCGGGAAGCGCATTGCACCTCATCGGTCGGGTTCGAGATCGATGCGGATGAAACGGCGAACCGGAATGTGTCCAGTCTGATCGTGGCGATGGAAGCGAACGGGGAAGACAGTGTGCTTTTTTGTGCGTATGACAATACTTTTCATGAAGTCACTCTGGATCAGCTCAGGATCATGCAGATCGAGATCATCACACATGCCCGGGCTGTTTATGCCAGAAAGTGGGCACTGCGTGAAGCTATTGAGGCAGCGCAATCGGTGGTGGAACTGGAATCGCTTTCCATCAGTTTTTCGGAGGAGAATGAATAATGGCACAACCCCCATCCTATGAGAGGCAAAAGAATTTTGCGGATGATTTCGGCAACGAGACAGATCATTCGGCGCTGAACGCCGAACTGGACAGGGCATCGAACTCGATCAACGACATCCGGACGAATCTGGCGCTCGTTCAGGCCGACGACGGGAAAATCCGGGCCTCATCCATCACGACCGATTCACTCGATCAGGAAGTGCTGGACTACGTACAGGAAAAAGCACTGGCCGGAGCCAATGCAGTAGCCGATGCGGCAACAGCCATTGCCCGAGAGGCGCAACAGCATGCGGCAAGCGCGGTGCAGACGGCGTCCGACGCGGTGGACAAGTCGGAAGAGGCAGTTGCGACAGCCGAAGCCGCGCAGACACAGGCACAACAGGCTGAAAGCAAGGCGGCTCAGGCCCTTTCCGAAACCGCGCAAATCGACAGCAAGGTAACAGCGGCAGTCGATGAAGCCCTGCACGACGCCATCATCCCCGGTCTGACACCGGAGACGATAGCCGGAGCGCTGGGCTACATACCCTATGATGCGGAAACCAACAACAAAGACTTCGCGACATCGGCGGAAGTGGCAGAGGCCATCTCGGAAATCCCCGAAGTTGACATCATGTCGGGAGCGACATCCTCCGGAAACGGAACATCCGGAACCGTCCCCCCGCCAATGGCAGGAGACGAAGATAAGGTTCTTGCAGGCGACGGGACATGGAAAAAAGTGTCGGAATTGCCGGAAACAGCGGCCCATCTGTCAGATAAAAACAACCCGCATGCCGTGACAAAAGAACAACTGGGACTCGGTAATGTAGAAAACAAATCATCAGCAACAATCCGTTCT
This sequence comes from Oxalobacter aliiformigenes, assembly GCF_027116575.1. Taxonomy (GTDB): domain Bacteria; phylum Pseudomonadota; class Gammaproteobacteria; order Burkholderiales; family Burkholderiaceae_D; genus Oxalobacter; species Oxalobacter aliiformigenes. The sequence goes on from NZ_CP098252.1 coordinate 1,179,125, forward strand.
GAACTGAACTCTTCGGAAGTGATAGCGGCATTGGGTTTTACCCCTTACGATTCCAGCAATCCCGGTGGATTCATCACATCCGCAGGAAACGCGAACTATGCCAATTCCGCAGGCTATGCCAACTCGGCCGGATCGGTAGGAGGCATATCGACCCCCGTGTCGAGAGATACCGGAGCCGGAGGCGTCGGAACTTTTCTTTATGGAAAAGGGGGAGAGGTAGCACTCAACGGAACTACCAGTGCCGTTTACGGCATATGTGGATTCCTTGACTCCAGCGCTTCAGCCTTGGGTAAACAAACTCAACGGTATGGCGGCACATGGCGCAATATTGGTGCAAATAATATCTGGTCCGAAGGTATCACCATGTGGCAACGAATAGCGTAAGGAAATGCCATGAACATCATCGAAGCGAAAAATCCGAAATACATTGCTGCCGACAAAAAGATCATCCAGCTGGAAGTCAAATTCGAAGAAATACAGGACATGGGATTTCTGCCATTCGGTGCTACGGAAGATGACGTCGAAGCACATGGCCGTGAATTATACCGGCGGGCCCTGTCCGGAGAATTTGGTGAGATTGAGGAATTCGTCCGTGATCTGGAAACAGAACGGGCGAACAAACTCTCGGAATTATCAACGGCTTTTGAGGACGCCTCCGAAATGGCTCATCTGACCAGTTCGCTCGGATTCGAAATCGACGCCAACGAAACCGCCAACCGTGACATCGAAGGCCTGACACTGGTCATGAGCGACACCGACACCACCCTGTTTTGCGATTACAACAACCAGTTCCACGAGGTCACCAGGGCACAACTGGAAACCATGAGACGTGAAATCGTCGCCAACAGCCAGCGGCTGTATCAGATCAAATGGCAATACCGCTCACTGATCGAAGCGGCCACCACAGTGGATGAACTGGACGCCATCACCATCCGCTTCGACAAGACGGAAGGGGAAACAGATGAACATGTCCAGACGGTGTAAACAGATCCCCATCGCCATCGACCAGCTCGTCAACACGATCTGTGGAGGCTGGGCGGACGAAACCATCTCGTCGGTGGCGTGGAGAAAGAGGCACGAGGGAAAAGGGTGGGGGTTGCTGCGAAAAATGATCGATAGCCTGTTCTTCTGGCAAGAGAACCATTGCGAAAGCGCGTACCTGTCCGAAAAGAACCGCTTGCAGTGCCCGCCGGAGTTGAGGGGGGAATCATGATTGGATCGATGGTGACGTCGATGCAGGTGGCGGTCGGTCTGCTGGTGTTGCAGCTTGCCGGGCTGGTCTGGTTCGGGTATCGCCTGCTGGCGGCTTTGGAGCGGATCGGCAGGACGGTCGCGATAGCGAAAAAGGATATGCAGGAGGGACTTTTTTCCGTGCAGGATCGCATGGACCGGCTGGAAAACCGCTGCATGATGGTCAATCTGGGAAAAGGAGAAGAGGCATGAACGGTCTGATCCAGCGGCATCGTACGTTGGGGGAATTGCTGGCCGAGCTGAAAGCGCGTCTGGGATTTGTGGCGCAGGGGCCGGCTTCGAACAATAACAATCCGCTGATGATTTCGTTTCTCCAGGAAGCGCATGAATATGTTTACGATCAGCTCAATCCGACCCCCATGCGCAAGAAAACAGTCATCAGTCTGGAGCAGGGGTCGTATCTGTATGACTGGCACAACGATACCGAAGACGAGAATATCGATCCGGGACTGGTGAGATCGGTCTGGCTGATCGATGGGAAAATGCGGATACCGCTTTCGCAGGGCATTTCGGAGAAAGACCGGGAAGACGAGGGGCGCGCCATGCCGGAAAAGTACGATACGTTAAACGGGCAGATCGAGCTCTGGCCGGTGCCGGATAAGTCGGGATACGGACTGCTGGTGGAATATATCGCCTGCCGTCCCCGGTTCGCGCGGTCGTCCGACCGTCCGGGTGTATCGGACAGGCTGGTGCTGCTGTATGCGCTGGTGAGTGCCAAGGCGCATTTCCGTCATCCGGATTCCCAGTCGGTGGCGGCGCTTTTCAATGCGCAGATGCGGCGCGAGCGGGTCAGGCAGCATGAAAACCGCCGGTATTTCATCAACGGGGGATACCGTTCGGAAAGGACGGTGACCGGAGAAGGTGGCGATTACCGTTTCATGGCGGGGTGAGGTATGGCGACGATTACGTTTAACAAGTTCGATCTGGGAATCGATTTGCGCAAGTCGGCGGCAGTCTCTGACGCCAACCGTTTGCGGGAAATGAAAAATGCCTATGTCACGACCGGTCTGGCCACGGCCAAGCGTCCCGGTTTCGTGAAAATCGCGACGCTGGAGGCCGGGACGAAAGGACTGGCTGCCGCGCTGGGCAAGTTGCATACGTTTTACGGCGGGCCGGATGAAATCGTTCATGAAAATCCGCTGTTTCAGGCGGAAAGACTGGTGTGCGCCGAAGAGGTGACGGACGATGAAAACAGTGAGACATCCCATGTCGCCGTACACAGGGCGGTCACGGATGTCCATTATGTCGATGTGTTCAACGGTTATCTGTACGTTTCGGCCCAGCACGGCGATGTGTGCCGGCACCATTATCTGGGAGACGATGAAATCACCCAGATCACCGATGCGAATTGTCCGCATACCCGGACAGCGATCAAGACGGCCTCGAAGATTTTTTCGATTTCGCCGGACGGATCGACGGTCCGTTATTCGAAGACGGGCGATCCGACGGTCTGGACGGAAGCGGATGATGCCGGCTTTCTGCCGACGGGTTTAAATGCACTGGGCAACCGGGAAGCGAACGCATTGGGGCTTTACCGGGGCAATCTGGTCGTTCTGATGCGGGACGGGGCACAGGTGTGGGTGGTCGATCCCGATCCGACGGCGATGAGTCTGGCCGAGACGGTCGAAAATGTCGGTTCGTCTTATCCGCAGTCACTGGCGACGGTTGCCGGCGATCTGTATTTCCTGTCGGATTTCGGTTTCCGCTCGATCACCACACAGCAACTGGTGGCCCGTCTGGACGATCTGGATATCGGTTCGCCTGTCGATACGCTGGTCAGGCCGGTTTTGCAGAAACTGGAAAGCACGCCGAAGGCGGTGTATTTCTATGGAACCGGACAGTATCTGTGCGCCATCGACCGGCAGATGTTTGTGTATTCGGTATCGAGAACGTCGAAGATCGCGGCCTGGAGCCGGTATGAACTGCCTTTCACGGTCGATGCGATGGATGAACTGGACGGGGTGCTGTATCTGCGCAGCGGCGACGATGTGTACCGGCTGGATGAGGAGTCGCATACCGATGACGGGCAGGAATATGAAGTGATTCTGGAATTGCCGTACATGAATTTCAAGGCGCCGGGGGTGCTGAAACGGGTTTATGGCGTCGATCTGGTGATGCAGGGGGAATGCTGTTTTTCCATGCGCTTCGATGTCCGCAATGTGGAAGCGGTAACCGATGAGGTGCGGGTCGTGGGCAATACCTATGGGGGTGGCCTGATTCCGCTGGAGGTGACGGGAACCGAATTCGCGCCCCGTTTCCGGAATCTGACCGGAGAACCTTTCCAGCTGGATGCGCTGACGATTTATTACGAACCGCTGGGGGTATTGTGAATCTGGTGTTTGTACGGCCCGAAGAGGTGGACACGGTCTGGGCGGAAGTGGCTCCGGAGTTCGGACGGGTGGTTGAAAAGGCCATTCATGGCGAATTCACGACGGAGGATTTGTACAGGCTGGCGCGCGATGGCCGGATAACGGTCGGTGTGGCGCGCGAGAAAGGGGAAGTCGTTATGGTCGTGGCGTTCGAATTTGTCTTTTATCCGTCGGCTACGGCAGTCAATGTGCTGGCGATGGCCGGCCGGCGTCTGGCGGCGTTCATGCACCGGTTTTTGCCCCTTTTCAGGGGATTTTGCAAAAAGGCGGGGGCGGACTGGATCGAGTGTCAGGTTTCGCCGGCGATGGAGAGGATGCACCGTCGTTACGGGTTTGCGACGGTTTACCGGAGTTTGAGAATGAATGTGAAGGAGGAATCATGTTAATACCGACAAAGTTCAACGGTTTCGTCGAAAGCCGCAGACTCTATTTCAAGGGCGGTGGTTCCAGTGATGCCAGAAAAATGGAGCAGGAACGGCAGGCCCGTGTCGATGCGGCGGTCAAGGCGATCAACGACATTTTCGATCCGCAGCCGTATGTGACGGTCGATCTGGACAACAGGGTGACGAGTTACGATCCGTCGCAGACGTATTATCTGGCGGACGGCAGTGTGTTCGATCCGACATCGACCCGGACGGAGATAAAACGGACGCATCACTGGGGAAGCGGTGCCAAACCGTTCGAGGGCCGGTACACGACGTATGATCCGGTGACGGTGACTTATACGGACTGGGACAAGATCAACAACGCGATTGCCAGCGGGGCATTGTACGGTTCGAAAACCGTGACACCGGATGGGCGGGAAAAACTGTACGAAGACCAGCGCGATGCCGTATACGAAATCAATTCCAGGGAAGTGAACCGCCAGTATGGCGATGCGGAACGGAACAACCGTTTCGGGCTGGCCCGCCACGGGCTGATGGGCGGTTCGGCCGATGTCGATTCCAATGCCCGGCTTCAGGAAATCACCAACGAGGGGTTGATGAAGGCCAGCGGTATTGCCGACAGTGCGGCCGCCAGTCTGAGAGCGAAAGACGAAAGTGCCAGACAAAGCCTGATTTCGATGGCACAGTCCGGTATCGATACGGGAACGGCGCAGAAGATGGCCATGGAGAGTCTGGATTCGACATCGCAGGAAGCGCAGGGTGCCCGGAGCGGGGCCTCCGTCGGCGATCTTTTCGGCGGACTGAGCCAGGCCTATTTGCGTTACAACAATCTGGACGGAAGCGGGACGAACCTGTTCAATACGGGCAATCAGGGCAGTTCTCTTTCGACGCGCAGTTCTTATGGCGGAAATACCAGCCGGTCATGACAGAAAGGAAGGATGGTTATGTGGGGAGCAATTGCAGCGCTGGTCGCTTCGGCGGCCTTGCAACAGATAAACAGCAGTATGGCGGTGTCGCGGCAGAATCAGGCGACACGGGATGCCCTGAAACGCCAGCGCGACTATCAGATGAGGGCGGAAAAGATCGTGATGGATAATGCCGATGATTACCGGCAGGATACGCGTGAACAAAACCAGAACAAAATCGCGGAAGAGATGACCGGAAATTATTACCGGCCGGTCGAAACCGCCCAGACAGCTCATGCCGAAGCGGCCACGACCCAGGGGAATGTGTCGTCGGACTATCGGCAGGCAAAAACGGCCTCCGATGCGAACCAGCTGAATACGGCAAGGGAACTGGCCGGACTTTTGGGACGGCAGAACAGTGCATACCGCTTGCGGCAGAACGAGGCGATCAAAATGGCGGACAATGCCAGCGAGATTTCCCGGATCAACAATTTCGCCAATGGCATGTATAACGTCGATCGGCTCGCCATTCAGGAAGCCGGACAGGCGAATCCGTTTTTGCAGCTCGGCTCCAGTATTTTGGGGATGTATGGTACCTCGGCCCTGGGAAGTGCTGCGGCGGGAGCGACCGGATCGGTCACGGGTACGTCAGCCGGTACTGCCCTGACCGGTAAATCCGGTGTGGGCCTGCTGGATTCCGGTTTTGCGAATACGCTGAAAAAACGGGGCGAAATATACGGGAGGGGTGGCTTTCGGATAACGGTTCGCGGGCAGGGAGGTTGTCCGTACGACATCCGGGATGATTTCGGGGGAGATCGGCCGGTGTCAGGCCGGGGCGACAAGGATATCCGGGAGGAGACGGGAAAAGCGGTCCGGCACCCGGCGGAAGCTGCCGCCGGTTTTTTGGGGATGACATGACCGGCAACCGGATTTCCACAGGAACAGCGATGACAGCGGTCTCGGGAAAAAGCGTCGGGCGATTCGGACAGAAAACAGGGGGCAGGAAATGCGGTTTCGTGCCGTCCGGATTGTCCGCTCAGGTGTTCAGCCGAGGTGGCCATTGCCGGCCAGTCCGTTTCCTGCCGGCTGTTTCGTGCGGTGGGAAAAAGGATCGTGAAAATGGCGGAAAAAGGGAGAAATGGATGGCTTGCGGGGAAAATGGCGGCGGATTCTCTCCGTTTTTGCTTTGAGAAGATTCGCCAAACGGGTAAAATACACACTGTATCCGTATCCGACAGCTACATTCATGATGCTTTCCTTTTTCAGGAAGTCCGTTTTTCTCGCCGCGATCTTTTCCGGCATTCTGCCTGTATCCTCTGTTTCGGCCAGTTCCGGCGATGCCGCCCTGATCGATCCCGTTCTGGAAAATACGCCTTTGCCGGATTACCAGTATGCCCCCGGAGGACGGGATACTCCCAGATCCTTGCTGGCGCTGGTTGATGGACAAAAAAACGGCGCCCAGTCGGAAGAAGCTCTGTTGCGCAAGCAGAAAGTGGAAGATGTACTGCGCCGCAATCCGGATATGCCGGAGTACATGAAAAGGGCCTATCGTGCCTATCAGGAAACGGGTGACCGGAACATCCGCCGTTTTGCGCAGGCTGCTTCCGAGTTCCAGAAGCAGGAATTGCGTGAGCAGCTGATGCAGCATATCGACGATCCGGAAAAACTGAACCGGATAATGTCCGCCCTCTACGGAAAACCGTATGCGCCGTACAGGGCTATCGGACAGAGCGGGTATGTCGTCAATCAGGAAACGGGAGAAATCCTGAGAGGAAACAGGACGCTTTCCGGGGCCTATGACCGGAAACTGTCGGCGCAGACGTCCGGAAAACAGGGAGCTTCGCGCAGACGGGAATCGTCCCGGAGCCGGACGTACCGGGAAGACCGTCATGGCGGCCCGTCGCAGAGCATGAAGGACGATTATCTGAAAGCCCGGAAGCGGGCCGTTGATGCCAATCGCCCGGATCTGGTGGAAGAGCTGGACAGGGCGGCGGCGAGAAACGGTTTTTTCGACTGAACCGGTCACGGCTATGTCATTGATCTGGAATGTTTTTTCCGATCTTCTCTTTTTTTGCGTTCCCGCAAGGACTCTTTTGCCGAAACGGTTATTCTGAACACCTGCTTTACTCTATCTGCCATATTTCTGCTCTTTCCTCTTGCCGCGCAGTCTGCGCGGTTTTTTTGTACCTTCCGCCTTCGTTTTCTCCTGTCGCCGGGTATTTCCGTTTCCCGGTTTTCTGACTTTGTCGAACCTTATATGGTCTTCTCTGTGATGGTGAATCACGTTCCATGATGGAAATCGCGTTTTCTGAGTATTGCAAACCATAAAGTGTTACAAAAGTGCCATGAAAGTCCTTATAGGGTCTGAATGTGGAGTATAAGTAATGGAGTTCATTACTGGAATACGGAGAATAGATGAATAGCAAATTCAGGGAACAACCCGAGACGGATCCGCTCGCCCGGAAGTGGAGTGAACGGGTGACGCAGGCGCGTCGTCACTGGGACAGGTTCCACCGGCGTATCCGGCATAACCGGCAGATCGTTTCCGGACTGGACTGGAACCGCGATCCGTCTGATGACGGGTTTTACATGCATCGGGCCAATCTGATCCACAGTACCATCATGGGGATTTTGCCGGGGATTTATGCACGCAATCCCGAGATTTCCGTCAAGCCGCAGCACGCTTCGCGCGATCTGAAGCTGTTGTGCAAGACGATCGAGACGGTGACGAACCGTTATCTGGAAGACGCCGGACTGAAGCAGCGGGCCAAGGCGACGGTCAGGGCGGCGCTGACCTGTTCGTTCGGTGTCCTGAAGGTGATGTATCAGCGGGAAATACATTCCGACCCGTTGATTCATGCCCGTATTCAGGATTCGCAGGACAATCTGGTGCGTGCGCGGGGCCTGTCGATGCAGTGGCGGGAGAACGGTCAGGGCGCCGATGCCGACAGCAGGAAGGAGGAGATCCGGCAGACGGTGGCCGCGGTGGATGAAAAGGCCGAGGTCGGACGTACGGAAGGATTGGTGATCGATCGTGTCATGACGGAACATCTGCTTGTCGATCCGGCCATCGCGGAGTTCTGGGATTACGAACAGGCGGACTGGATGATCCAGACAGTGCCGATGAAAAAGGCGGTGGCCGAGGGCTTGTACGGGTTCTGTCTGGACAGGGCGACGGTTTACCGCCATCAGGGCGAAGTGACCGGAAATTCCGGACGCCTTTTCGAGGGAGTGCGTCCGGAAGCGGGGGATGATTCGCAAATTTGTGTGCTGGAAATCTGGGACAAACAGACACAGCGCGTTTACACGATGGCGGAAGGGTGCGATTTCTGGCTGCGTGATCCGTACAGTCCGCCGAAAGTCGGCGAGCGCTGGTATCCCTTTTTCCTGCTGCCGTTCCAGACGGTGGACGGCTGTTTTGTGGGGCCGTCCATCGTCGATCTGACCGAGCGGCTGCAAAACGAGCATAACACGGTACGTGACCGCTACAACGAGCATCGCGATCTGATCAAGCCCGGCTATATCGCCAGTGCGGAGGTGAACGAGCGGACGCTGAAACGGTTTTCCGATTCGGAGCTGGGAGAAATCACATTGATCGATTCGGATGGCCAGCCGATCCAGCAGGCGATCATGCCGAAATCGTATCCGCCGATCGATCCCGCTGTATACGATACGTCGGCCGTGCGGGTTGACTGGGAAATGGTCACCGGTCTTCAGGATGCTTCCCGCGCGTCGGTCGTCAAGCCGAAAACGGCCACGGAAGCGAATATCCTCCAGCAATCCCTGTCCGGTCGCATTTCCGAATTCCGGGATCAGGTCGAGGATTTTCTCCAGCAGATCGCGCAATACACGGCGGAAATCCTGATTCAGGAACTGGATGTGAAACAGGTCGAGCAGATCATGGGACCTCACAAGACGGGGTTGCTGCCGGTTTCCGGTTCGGGGGAGTTGCCGGTACAAGGGATTGTCGAGCTGGCCTATGACTGGCCGCAGTTGTCCAAGGACGAGATTTTCCGGCTGGTCCAGCTGAAAATCCGCGCGGGTTCGACAGGTATCCCGGACGATCTGGACAGGCAGGAATCCTGGACGCGACTTTTGCCCGTCATACAGCCTCTGATCGGCCAGATCATGCAGTTCCAGCTGGAGGGTGTCAATCCGACTGCGCTGATCGCTTTGCTGAAGGAAACGGTTCTGCGTTTTGATGACAAACTGGATCTGGATGAATTCGTTCCCGATCTGGACAGGAAAGTGGCCCGGGATAAGGCAGCCGTATCGGCCGGGCAAGGAGTGGAGGGCGGTAGCGGGACACAGCCGGTACCGGTTGTGTCCGGCGGTAATGACGGCAATGGTACCAGTGCGATGCCTCAGGCTGATGTGGCTGGCGGCCAGTCGGGATTGCCGGACGATCCGGCCGGAAATGGCAGCGCTTTTCCGGGGCAACGGGCGGCGGCAGAAACCGGTAATGTCCGGGTGCCGCCTGCAAGCGGGCATGAACGACTGTCGCCGGTTGCCGCACAGTATTTGCCGCCGGTATGGCGCCAGTGGCTGGAGCGCGAAGCGGGACAGGCACCGGCCGAAATGGCGGGGATGCCGGGGCCGGAAGTGGAAACGGGGTTGCGGACGGCGACATCCGGAGAAGGAGTGCCCGTTGCGGAGGCTGCCGGACAGAAACTTCTGGAAGCGGTTGTGCCGATGGTGGAAGAACTGTTGGCGAAAGGCAGGCGAAACGGACGCGGTGGGACGCGGAATCACGCGCTAAAAGAGCGCGAAAACCGCGCGGCCCCGAAAGAAAAACGGGATTGAAGCGGGAAAAGACAGGTCGCCCGGCCGGATAAACGGGATCGTGTTCCGGCGATGGTGCCGGTCGAAACAGAAAACGGGAAAAAAGGAGTCCGAATGAAAAACAGAAAAACAGGTAAACAGAATGGGCCGGTTGCCGGCATGACCGATCGGGATGCACCGGAAAACAGTCCGGTCGCCGCAGGGGAAGCGAAGTGTCCTGCCGGTACGGGCGAGGAGATCAATATGGTGCAGGAAACCAGGGCAAGCGATTCGCCGGCCGTGCAAAAGCTGATTGAAGAACTGACCGTTGCCGGAGAAGACGATGCATTTGCCGGGCAGCGGAAAACGCCTGATCCGGCTGTTTCCGGGGAAGGCGTTTCCGGTGGCGAAGGCCAGCCGGATCCGCTGGAACAGGCGGAAGAAGAACTGGTGAAAAACGCGCGTTCGGAAAGAAGCCGCGAACGTATCCGTTCGATCATTGCGGCGCGCCGCGATGCGGAATCGCGACTCGAGTATTATGAAACAGCCGTCAGACGCTTCAGACAGATGCTTTCTGACACCGGCATGGATATGGGGGATATCGCCGCTACCCTGCATTACGGAAAGCTGGTCGCCAGCGGCGATCCGCATCTGATGCATTGTGCGCTGGATATCTTGAATCATGAAAGGGAATCCCTCTGCCGCCGTCTGGGCATTGCGGAACCGGGAGTCGATCTGTTTGCCGATGTACCGGAGATCCGGGAGGCTGTGGAACGCCGGGAGCTGAAAATGGAACATGCGCTGCGTCTGGCCAATCTGGAACGGGCCGAGCGCGCCGCCCGTGAAAGGTCCCGGGCAGAAGCCGAAAAGGGACGGCGTGCCGTCGAGCTTTTCTCCGATATCGCCGATTTCATGAAAACGGTGGGAGCCAGCCTCCAGCCTTATGCGTCGGAAGCGGATCATCCCCTGAAGATGCAGAAAATTTTCGAGTACATGCTCGCACCGGGCTGGGCAGACGATTTCGTGGCCAATGTGCCGCGATCCATGTGGGCCAAGCATGTGAAATATCTTTATGACAATCTGGCGTTGCCGGCATCGAAACCGGTCATGATGCCGCAACCGCTGAGAAGTTCTCCCGTGGTGGCCGGCCAGATCTCGGACAATCCGGGGATGTCCAGTGCCGAACGGATCATGCGCCGTATGGACGAAATGGGCCTGTAAACGGGATCGGGTACCGGGAATTTTGCGCGGATTGCCGGAAAGGGACGTGAAAAGCCTGAAAAAGGGAAAACGGGCGGAGAAAAACGGATGCTTCCGTTTTTCTCCACCGGTATGCCGGATTTCCGGTGAAACGGGTTGCGGGAAACCGTGCCGGGTATGGACAGGAAGAAATCATTGAAAAAGACATGTCATCAGACGGTGCGAATTTCACGGGCCGGTAGCGGGATGGGGCAGGCGTTGTGCCTGTCTGTCCGGAACCGTCCGTTCGGGACAGACGGGTACGATACCGGAAAACGGGTTCACGGGGATGGAAAAGAAGGTGTGTTCTGGCTGAATCGCTTATACGGAGTGTCTTTTCTGCATCCTCTGCTGGTTTTTCTGCAAAGCGGTGAGGCGGGAAGCGCGGGGCTGTCGGTGGCGGAACGACTGGAGGCGGAAATGGGACGCCGGAGCGGTTCCGTCAAGGGGGAGATTCTCTGGGAAATACTGAAAAACGGACTGGGCATGGCGGTTGCGGCACGGCTGATCGCCGGACTGGATGGTATCGGTGCGCTGGGACTGTATGGTGACCGGATTGTCGCCCGTTTTGTTTCCCGGCGGGGAAAGCAGGCCGGTTTTTGGCCCGTGTGCCGCCGGCAACCGGCCGGCATGTCCGGCAGCGACGGGCGGGAAATCCGGGAAGCCGTGCATGGGTGCCGGAGGCATATTGCGGACAAAGAGGGAGAAACGGGTTGATGGAAGGTGAAAAAACGTTGAACAGGGACGGGCGTGATATACAGGGCATGGCGGAAAAAGGGGAAGATGGGACATCCCTGACCGCCCGGCAGCGCCGCTTTGTCGATGAGTATCTCGTCGATCTGAACGCCACGCAAGCAGCGGTTCGCGCCGGATACGCGCCATCCGGGGCGCGCCAGCATGCCAGCCGGCTGCTGGCCCGGGAAAACGTGAAAAAGGCGGTGGCGGACGCCATGAAAAGACGGCAGGAAAGAGTGGAACTGACCGCCGACGAGGTGATCGGGGATTTGCGGGAATTGCGCGATATCTGCATGGGGCGCAAACCGGTGAAAGTCATGACGATTGTCAAGAATGCCCGGGAAGGAACCGCCGAACCGGTGGAAGTGGAAGGCATGATGTTCGAGCCGGCGGCGGCCAACCGGGCGCTGGAAATGCTGGGCCGGCATATGCGTCTGTTTGCCGACAGGATGGACGTGACGTCGAACGGCCAGTCTCTGCAATCGGGCGTTTTGCTGGTTCCGGCGGTCATGTCGGAAGAAGAGTGGACGGAAAGTGTCCGGCCGCGAAAATGACTGCCTGTCCGGATATCGGCCGGCAGGTGTCGGGGCGGGTTCTTTTTTGCCGGGGCCGGGCCTGTACCGGCATGGTCTGTCTGCTTCGGCCGGCAATGGACGGAAGTTTTCCCGCATGGAAAAGGGGAAGGGCGGAAAAGCCGCTTTGCCGGCTTTCCACAGACAATGAAAGGAATGTGACGATGAATATGGATGATATGTATGGAGCGATGATCGCGAAGTTGCAGGAAATCGCGGCCCGGCGCATCAACGATTACCGGATGTCGGCCGGGGTGTTTCCCCGGCAGGGACTGGAACTGGCCGGCAGTCAGGGCGGCCAGTTGCCGGGGCCTGAAGCGGCGCGGGCCATGCGTGGATGGGCGGCCCGCCAGAACGCGGGCGGTACCGTGCGTGACTGGCTGCATGAAGGCGGCATGATGCAGCAGCGGATGCAGTATCCGCAACCGGTTCCGGCCCGTGGAAGGCACCCGGAGAGTGTCCGCGAGATACCGGCCGGTTCGACCCCGTTGTCCCGCCTGTCCGACCGGATCGAGGAAATGGGGCTGGTCGAAACTGGTGCCTTTTCCGGCGGGAATGCCGCGTTGCCGGCGGACAATCCGGGGCGCCGCGTGTCATATGACGATCCGCGTCTGGTCAGGTTCCGTATGGCGGCCGGTTATGGCGACGGGGACGGCTTTTACGGCTGAGGGACGCAAACGGGCTGTTGTCGTCGGCCGGGGACGGAACGGGAAAACGGAGGGGAAATGCCGTTTTCCCGTTCCGTCGTATCGGACCGGTTTTTTCATCAAGGGAGGCGAGCATGAATGACGGTTTGTCCGGAAACAGGGCATTCCCGGCTCTCGGAACAGAAGAAGAGAAGAAAGCGCCGGTACCCAGGGTCATCTGGCAACCCTTGCCGGGCAGCCAGACGGCCTTTCTGACCTGTCCGGTCTTCGAAGCCCTGCTGGAAGGAACACGGGGCGGCGGCAAGACCGATGCGCTGTTGATGTCCTTTGCCCGGCATTGCGGCCGGGGATTCGGCGAGCACTGGCGCGGAGCGCTGTTTCGGCTGACCTATCCGCAGCTGGCCGATGTGGTGGCGAAATCGAAGCGCTGGTTTTATGCCATATTTCCCGGAGCGAAATTCAATGAGTCGGAGTACCGCTGGACATGGCCGACGGGAGAAATATTGTATTTCCGTTACGGTGCCACCGAAGACGATTACTGGAACTATCACGGACATGAGTATCCCTGGCTGGGATTCGAGGAACTGACCAACTGGCGCGATTTGTCCTTTTTCGAGGCGATGTTTTCTACCTGCCGGTCGTCGTTCCCGGGGATGCCGAGAATGGTCAGGGCCACCTGCAATCCGTTCGGTGTCGGCCATTCGGCCGTCAAGGCCCGCTACCGCATCGGCGAAGTCGATCCGGGTATCGTGATCCACGAACCGGGCCAGCAGCCCCGCGTGCGCATCCATTCGTCCATTTACGAAAACACCCATCTGCTGAAAAATGACCCGAACTATCTGCCGACACTGGAAGCCATCACGGACCCGAACCGCAAAAAAGCCTGGCTTGCCGGAGACTGGGATATTCATGTCGGCTCTTTCCTTGAGGGGGTCTGGGATGCCGCCCGGCATGTTGTCGAACCCTTTGACATTCCGTCCTCATGGACCGTCTGGAAAGCGATGGACTGGGGATATGCCGCACCCTATGCGGTGTACTGGTTCGCCATGGATCCGGATGGATGCATCTATCTCTGGCGCGAACTCTATGGGGCAGGTGAAAAGGCAGGACAGGGCAGCCGGGAGACAGCGGCCGAAGTCGCCGAAAAAATCCGGAAAATCGAGGAGCGTGACGAACGTCTGGGGTATACCTACCGCATCAATCTGGCCGACCCGTCCATCTTCTCGAAAAACGGCGCCGACCGGTCTATCGGGCAGATATTCCGGGATAATGGCGTACGCTGGGCCGAAGCGTGGAATGCGAAAGGCTCCCGCATCAACGGAGCGCAGGAAATCATCCGGCTTTTGGCCGAAGACAAACTGAAAATATTCGCCACCTGCAAGCACTGGCTGAGAACCGTACCGGCTTTGCCGCCGGACGAACTCAACCCCGAAGATGTGGACACCACGGCCGAAGACCATGCGTGGGATGCCACGCGTTATGGGGTCATGAGGCGTCGTCGCTCTCCCGGAAGCGGACAGGAGACCGTCAGCCGGACAGAAGATGAAATCGACATCCGGGAAGACGGTCGGCATGCCATGTCCTTTTCCGGAAATCCGAAAGCATGGCGTTGACATACCGCTTGCCCGATCGGCGAAAGGACCCCCCATGGAAAACATCCTGAAAGACATTTCCCGATTTTCCGGTGACTTTTCCGGAAATCCCGGCAATACGCCGGCAGATGAGAGGATTTTCCCCACGACTGGTTTCATCGGCCTGTATCGCGGTATCCGGCAATTCATGAAAGCCATATCTCCTGTCACCGTCTCTTTTTTCTTTTTCACCGGAATCCTGCCGGAAGGCGGACAGCGACGAAGTTCCCGGCTGCGGGGTGCTGCCGTCCCGTCCATAAAGGGCTTTGTCTGGCCGATATTCATCCACAGGCGGTTTCCCATGCTTTTTTGCCGTAACCGGAACGGAGTCGGCCGGATGCTTTCCGGGTGTAGCAGGCTTTGGGCCATGAACGTTTCGTGTTGCCGGACAATATCCGGTAACAGGCGGCCCGTTTCAAAAGCGGTATGAAAGCGCCGGGTCGGCAGGGCAGGGCCGTTTTGGAGAGTCCCTCGTGTATCTGAATGGTATCGGGACGGAAAAGTGTCTGTCGGAAACGGTAAAATGCCTCCGGTGTCGCGGTTGATGTATCCGGCGGTTTTCCCGCCCGATATTTGGCGAAAACAAAAAAAAACGCTGGCCGGATGATAGAATGAAATTCTTCTTTGCGATAAACCAGTCTGAAAATGCCGAAAAAAATATTCTGCCTTCTGATCATGGGCAGCCTGTTGTTTTCCCTGTCGGGTTGTGGAAAAGAAAATACGAAAGAATCGGCCAGCGAGGAAAAGGGGGTGGCGTATTTCCGGAAAGGCGAATACCGGAAAGCGTTGCCGTTGCTGCGCAAGTCGGCTGATTCGGGAAATGCCGCCGCATCCTGTTATCTTGGTGTGATGTATCGGGACGGCAAGGGACTGGACAAAAACACCGGCAAATCCTGTAAATGGTTTCTGAAAGCGGCGGAAGGCGGTCACAGTGATGCATGGCTGGCGACCAGTTTGTGTTACACGACGGAAAACGGACTGGGAAAAAACGACCGGGAAGCGTTCAGGTGGGCCAAGAAGGCGGCAACCGGCGAGAGCGGCATGGAACTGAACGACCGGCGGATCCTGGCGTCGCTGTTGGGTAACCGTTTTTTCACCGGGGAAGGAACACCGGTCGATTATGCCAAGGCCGCCAAGTGGTATGAGAAGGCGGCGGAACTGGGTGACCACCGGGCGCAGGGGGTTCTGGCTTTTCAGTATTTTTCGGGAAAAGGCGTGCTGATCGACAGGGAGCGGGCGAAGCACTGGGCCCGGCTGGCGGCGGCCAGTCCGAATGACATGAAAGAATTCGCTTCCGCCATTCTCCAGCTCCTTGAGGATCCGCCGGATATGAAAAAGGCCGTTTACTGGTATGAACGGTCGGCGAAACGGGGCAATCCCCTGGCTCAGGAAGCGCTGGCGGTGCTTTACGAAAAAGGGGAAGGCGTCCGGCAGAATCTGGTCAGGGCACACCAGTATTACCGGCTGGCGGCGAAAAACGGCGATGAATCCATGAAAAAGGCACTGGCCGATTTCGAGGCGAACCATTCGCGGAAACAAACGGACTGATCCGGTTTTTTCCTGCTGTCCGCTCTGGCGGGGAAATGTCAAACCGGGGACGAGTCACCCGGAGCCGGTTTCCTTCGTATTCCGTCAGGGGAAGAGGGCGTCATCCCGCTTTCTCTGTCGGGTTGCCGGATGGGGCCGGTTTTTTCTGTTCGGACGGCCCGTTTTTCCGTGACCATTGGATTTTCCGTGAATCTTTCGTCGGGCATCACGGGCTCATCGCGTATGCCGTGAGTGCCGGCCGGACGGTTCCGTGCGGCTTTTGTCATGCGGCAGCGCGGGATTTCGGAAAGGGGGCATCGTCGCCCGATTCTTTTATCCGTTCGTTTGCATCCGTTTCCAAAAGAAAAAAGGGATACCGGCATGTTTCTTCATGCGAAAATTCTGGCGACAACCCGACAACCCGACAACCCGACAACCCGACAACCCGACAACCCGACAACCCGACAACCCGACAACCCGACAACCCGACAACCCGACAACCCGACAACCCGACAACCCGACAGCCCGATAGCCCGATAGCCCGATAGCCCGATAGCCCGATAGCCCGATAGCCCGATAGCCCGATAGCCCGATAGCCCGATAGCCCGTTTGCCGGGCCGTTCGTCATGGCGGTATGCGCCGGCAGTGTTTTCTGTCTGTTCCGTCAAACAGGAGTGTTGAATCCCGGAATACAGGAATATATTGGAGTCAACGGGTCAGGGGAATGGATTCCTCCGTTTATCAGCGGTTTTGTCTGGACGGGGTTGAAAAGATCCGTTTTCAACCGGCTTTCATCCTGAAGTCTTTCCGTTCGGGCTGTCTGCCGGATGGTGTTGTGGTTGTGCGAACGGGCCGGTAGTGCCAATGTTTTGGTGGTCGCATGCCGTTTTCCGGACTGTTTTTCCCGCCAGCGGCCGTGCCTGCATGATTGTCTCCGGGAGGATGGCGTCCGGCTGTTTTCGTCTCGCCCGGGAAATTTTGTCCGGTGAAATACTCCGGGACAGGGCGCGTATATCCGGTGAAAATATGCGTTTTTTGGGGTTGCTTATGGTTGTTCTGGAAGCCGCTCCATTATTCTGCCGGTGTGCCGTTTTGGCCTGTCCGCACATGATTTCCCGGGGCGGTCAGGGAGGCAGAAGCCGGGAAAGATGCTGTTTTTGTGCCGTTTATCGTTGTCGTTTGCCGGACGTATCCGGAATAACAGTCCGTTTTTCCGGTATGCCAGAGAGGATGAAAACGTTCGGGCCGCCGGTTTCGTTACGGTTGGCGGTATGTCTGGCAGTTGACGCCGGCATTATAAAGCGTTTGAATAGCTTTTTTTCGCCGTCCCCGGAAAAAACGGTTGCCTGCCGGATGGCGGCAAAGTGCGGAGGCACTGAAAAGAAAGGATTTTCCGTAGCTGCCGGATATACCGGTTTGCGGAAATCGGAAAAAACGGTTTGGACAGAATCGGCAGGTACCACAGTGCCTGCCCGCATACGAAAGGAACGCAATCAATGGAAATCAGGGTTCGCAAATACCGGGCGGACGATTTGCCCGCCATGATCCGGATCTGGAACGAAGTCGTGGAAGAAGGCATCGCTTTTCCGCAGGAAGAATTGCTGGACATGACATCCGGTGCCGCTTTTTTCGGCAGCCAGTCGTACAGTGCCGTGGCCGAGGACGGCGACAGCGGAACGATTTACGGGCTGTATATTCTCCATCCGAACAATGTCGGCCGGTGCGGTCATATCAGCAATGCCAGTTATGCCGTCAGTTCGGAAAGCCGGGGGCTGCATATCGGTGAAAAGCTGGTGAAAGATTCACTCGTTCAGGGAAAAAGGCTGGGATTCGGCGTGCTGCAATTCAATGCGGTCGTTGCGACCAATATCCATGCCCGGCATCTGTACGAACGGCTCGGTTTTGTGCAACTGGGCGTCATTCCGGGTGGTTTCCGTATGAAAGACGGGCGCTATGAGGATATCTGTCCCTATTATCACGTACTGTAAAGCAGGTCTGGACGGACTGGCGTGACTTTGTCCCCTTGGGGGAACGTGGATGGATTGCCAGTCTGTCGCGGCCGGTTCCGCATGGACCGGCTTTCCTGTACCTGATGTCTTGCCGGTCCGGGATTCCGATGACTTCAGAACCGGGTTGTCGGGACAGGAGAAGGTTTCACCGGTTCATGCTCATGTCAGCGTGCGGTTTCAATACCAGTCGTGTTTCTCGTTGCGGTCAAGTGCGTTGATTCTGGCCATTTCCTCGTCGGACAGGGTGAAATCGAATATATCCAGATTTTCCCGGATATGGTCGGGATTGCTGGATCCCGGTATGACCGCCACGCTTTTTTGCAGGTTCCAGCGGAGAATGATTTGTGCGGAAGATTTGCCATGTGTCCGCGCGATGTCCCGGATGACCGGGTCGCCGAGCAATTCCGCCGTGTGGCCCCGTCCGCCCAGAGGATACCAGCCCTGCACGACGATTCCCTTGCTCTGGATATAGGGGGTCACGTCATTGTCCTGATAGTACGGATGTATTTCATTCTGGACAAGGGCAGGCATGATCGTGATCTGCGGAAGGAATCTGTCCAGTTCGGAAATGTAGAAACATGACAGTCCTATGGAACGGATTTTGCCTTCTTTCACGGCCTTTTCCATCGCCCTGTATGCCTGGACATCGTGTGCGCCGGGATGATGGAGCAGCATCATGTCGATATATCCCGAATCCAGCCTTTCCAGTGCTTCTTCGATAGCGGTTTCGGCATTGGCGTACTGGCTCGGGTACAGCTTGGTTGTGATGAAAACTTCTTCTCTGGGGATTCCGGATTGGCGGATACCTTGTCCGACACCTCTTTCGTTGCGGTAAAAAAAGGCGGTGTCGATCAACCGGCCTCCTGCCTTCAGATGTTCGGAAACGGATTTTGCGCTGACCTCATCCGACAGGCTGTATGTTCCCAAACCTGTGATGGGCATGGCATAACCGCTGTTGAGCAATACGGTTTTTGTTTCGAAATTGAAAATGCCGACATCCTGCTGTTTTTTTGCCTGAAAATACATGTTTTTCGATCCATTCATACTGACGGTTCCATTTGCGTTCACGCCGTTGCCGACAGGTCCGCTGGAGCGGGATACCGGTTCAGGCCGTATCCTGTCCCGGCATTCTGCGGTCGTTAGAAAGGCGGCGGACAACATGAATATGCCGATTGCCCTGATGTTCATGATTCAGCCTCCTGCGAGTCACCTGGCGATAATCCGTCATTTGAGGTACTTGTTGAAAAACGCCTGAATTTTATCAAAAGGAATGACATCAGTACGGTCATAAAGATCCGTATGATTGGGGCCTGGGACAATCATCAACTCCTTGTTATCGCCCGGGAGTTTTCCGAACGTATCCTCACTGAAATAACGGGAATGGGCTTTTTCCCCGTGAACCAGCAAAACGGCACTGCGAATCTCGCCGGCATAAGCCAGAATGGGAAAATTCATGAAAGACAGCGAAGAAGTCGTGTTCCATCCGCCATTCAAATTGAGAGAACGCCGGTGATAACCGCGAGGCGTCTTGTAATAGGCATAATAATCCTTCACGAACTGCGGAGCGTCATCGGGCAATACATCAGGAACCCCGCCGGCAAGCGCATACACCCCGTTGCGTGCGTCGACCGTACGCTGCTCATTGAGCTGCTTGCGGAACGCATAACGCTTGTCGGCATCCATCGAATCGAAATAACCATTGGCAGTCACACGACTCATATCATACATGGTAGAAGCCACAGTAGCCTTGATACGGGTATCGTTGGCAGCGGCATTGACGGCAAAGCCGCCCCATCCGCAAATTCCGACAATCCCGATCCGTTCCGGATCGACCATATCATGCAATGACAGGAAATCCACAGCGGCGCTGAAATCCTCGGTATTGATATCGGGAGAAGCGACATAACGGGGCGTACCGGCGCTTTCCCCCGTATAGGAAGGATCGAAAGCGACAGAGAGAAAACCGCGTTCGGCCATTGCCTGTGCATACAGGCCGGAAGCCTGTTCCTTCACGGCGCCGAAAGGGCCACTGACAGCGATGGCGGGCAACTTGCCCGTTGCGTTTTTCGGGACATAAAGATCGGCGACAAGCGTGATGCCGTAACGGTTTTTGAAAGACACCTTGCGGTGGTTGACCTTGTCACTTTTTGGGAACGTCTTGTCCCATTCACTGACCGGATTCTGATGTTCCATATTACCTCTGTTTGTTTGCCGGATGACCTGTGCATTGACTGTTGCTATGGCGCCGATTGCGATCAGCAACCCGATCAGCATGTGTCTGGTTCGTTTTTTCATCATGCTATCGCCTCGATGTGTTGATGGATACTGGATGGATATTGCTGACGATTCCGGTCAGGTACCAGTATAAAATCCGCAAAAATATATCCGGAAGATACATTTCTTTCGCATTCTTGCCTGATTTTCCCGGGGATCATCGATCAGGGACGGACATGACCGGACAAATGGGAAACTTCACGGATTTGAACCGGGCCGTAGCGGTTTGTCTGCTTGTCCATCCATGGTGATTTTTCCTGAAAAAAGTTTCTGTTGCCTGAGCGAATCCGCCACGTCCCGGTAGTGGTACGGCGTCCTGTAAAATTTTGCCACGCGTTCCGTCCAGTTGCCGGTGCGTTCACCCCGTTCTTGCAGATATGTCGCATAGGTTCTGTCGTATTCGTCCAGACAGCTATCCAGACCGGAAGTCCGGTACCGTTCCTCGAAATACACGGCCTGCCGCGGCAAACGCGGTTTCTGTCCGGGATCGTGGGCGGGATAACCGATACACAATCCCAGCAGAGGCATGACGAATGGAGGCAGATTCAATTCCTGAATGACTTGGCGCGA